>NZ_JBTJEN010000002.1:0-609075 GCF_054456575.1 Pseudomonas sp. Eth.TT006
ATTCCTACGGCATGCAACGACCCCTTCCGGCTGTCACAACTTGCTGACAGTGCTAAGGTTCTGCCTTGGCTTTTGTAATTTTCCAAGGAAGCTTTTATGCCGGACGCCTCGTCCCTCAACGCTGCATTCATGGTGGTTCAGAGCAATAGCCTGGACGAGCTGCGCAGCCTGGTGGTCGGCATCATGCGACGTTACCCTTTGGCGCCCCTGGAAAATGAAATCGCTCTGGTGCAGAGCAACGGTATCGCCCAATGGCTCAAACTGGCCTTGGCGGAAGATCCTGCAGAGGATGACCTCGGAGGCTGCGGAATAGCCGCTGCCATTGATGTCCAGCTCCCCGGCAGTTTCATGTGGCAGCTCTACCGTATGGTGCTGGGGCGAGACGAGATCCCGGCAACATCCCTGCTCGACAAGGCTCCCTTGACCTGGCGACTGATGCGCCTGTTACCGCAGGTTATCGATCGTCCGCATTTCGAGCCGCTGCAACGCTTCCTTATCCATGACACCGATTTGCGCAAGCGCTACCAGTTGTCCGAACGCCTTGCAGATCTCTTTGACCAATACCAGGTATATCGGGCCGATTGGCTTGAGGATTGGGCCGAAGGCCGACACCAATTACGTAATGTCAGAGGTGAGGTCAAGCCACTGCCTCCTGTCAGTTGCTGGCAGGCTGAACTGTGGCGTGCGCTGCTGGAAGACGTCGGTGAGCAAGGCATGGCCCAAAGTCGGGCCGGTGTTCACCAGCGTTTTATCGAGCGCATCAATTCTCTTGAGGAGGCGCCTGCTGGACTACCCTCGCGAGTAATCGTATTCGGCATATCTTCGCTGCCGGCCCAAGTGCTGGAAGCGTTGGCCGGACTCGCGCGTTTCAGCCAGGTGTTGCTGTGTGTACACAACCCTTGCCGGCATCACTGGACCGATATCGTTGCCGACAAGGACTTGCTGCGACATCAATACAAGCGCCAGAGCCGCAAGACTGGAATGCCTGTCGTACTCGACCCCGAGGCATTGCATCAACATGCTCACCCGCTGCTTGCCGCGTGGGGCAAGCAAGGTCGCGATTACATCAACCTGCTCGACAGCTATGACGATCCCAACAGCTATCGAGCTGCCTTTCGCGATGGGCGCATCGACCTGTTCAGCGATAACCAGCCGCAGAACCTGCTCAATCAACTTCAGGACGATATCCTCGAGTTGCGACCGCTCAGCGAAACCCGTGAGCACTGGCCCGCCATCGATCTTGAACACGACAACTCCATCCGCTTTCACATCGCCCATAGCGCTCAGCGCGAAGTGGAAATTCTCCACGATCAGTTACTCGCGCGTTTCAGCGCCAATCCACATCTGCGTCCACGCGATGTGATCGTGATGGTGCCGGACATCGACAGCTATGCACCGCATATCCGCGCGGTATTTGGGCAACTGGATCGGCATGATCCACGTTTCATTCCATTCACCTTGGCCGACCAGGGCCAGCGCGGCCGGGACCCGTTGCTGATTGCCGTCGAGCACCTGCTCAAACTGCCGGACAGTCGTTTCCCGGTCAGTGAAATTCTCGACCTGCTTGATGTTCCTGCTCTGCGCGCCCGGTTTGGCGTGCAAGAGCGTGATCTGCCAACCCTGCATCGCTGGATTGAAGGAGCGGGCGTGCGTTGGGGAATGAATGCCGAGCAACGTGCCGGCCTGGGCTTACCTGAAGAACTTGAGCAGAACAGCTGGCATTTCGGTCTGCGGCGGATGTTGTTGGGATACGCCGTCGGCAGTTCCAACGCCTGCGCAGGTATCGAGCCTTACGATGAGATCGGCGGTCTCGACGCAGCGTTGATCGGGCCATTGGTGGCTTTGCTCGACGCACTCGAACTGGCCCATCATGAGCTCACTCAGGCTGCTCAGCCCAAGATATGGGGCCAGCGTTTGCAGGTCCTGATGCAATTGTTTTTCAAGGCCAGTAACGAGCATGACGATTACCTGCTGACGCAACTTGAAGAGCTGCGCGAGACCTGGCTACAGACTTGCGAGTCCGTAGGATTGCTCGATGAGTTGCCGTTGACGGTGGTTCGCGAAGCCTGGCTCGCAGGACTGGATCAGGGCCGTCTGTCTCAGCGCTTTCTCGCCGGCGCGGTAAATTTCTGCACGCTGATGCCCATGCGCGCGATCCCGTTCAAGCTTGTGTGTCTGCTGGGAATGAATGATGGCGATTACCCGCGAGCGCAACCGCCCCTGGACTTCGACCTCATGGGTAGCGATTACCGACCAGGAGACCGCTCGCGCCGAGAGGATGATCGCTATCTGTTGCTTGAAGCGCTGCTGTCTGCACGCGAGCAGCTGTACATCAGTTGGGTCGGGCGCAGCATTCGCGACAACAGTGAGCGACCTGCATCGGTACTGATCGGCCAGTTGCGCGACCACCTCGCCAGCGGCTGGCGGCTGGTCGATGAGCAGCAGGATTTGTTGAGCGCCATGACCGAGGAGCATCCGCTGCAACCGTTCAGCTCACGCTACTTCCATGAAGGCGATCAGCTCTTCAGCTACGCCCGTGAATGGCAGGTTTTGCACCAAAGCCATGTGCCGCAACACGAAGCAGAATTACTGACACCTCATGTCCAGGAAGAGCCATTGAGCCTGGCCTTGCTGCAGGACTTCCTGCGGAATCCGGTCCGGCACTTTTTCACTCAGCGGCTCAAGGTTTATTTCGAGGCAGCCGAGGCGCCCCTGGCGGACGAAGAACCTTTCGTACTGGACGCGTTGCAGCGCTACACGCTGAGCGACAGTCTGCTCGAAGCCGCGCTCAGGCAGCCGGACAATGTTGATCGGGCACTTGAGGATCAGGCCCGGCGCTTGCAAAACAGCGGCTTGTTGCCCATGGCCGGTTTCGGTGAGTGCCTGCAGAGAGAGCTGATCGAGCCTTTGCCAGGCCTGCTGCACCGTTATCAACAGCTACTGGCGTTGTGGCCGACACCGGTGACCAGTGCGATTCCGATCAATCTTGATTTGCAGGGCGTGCGGGTGGAAGGCTGGCTCGCCGGGTTGCACCAGCGCGCCGACGGCGGAGTGCTGTCGGCCACGACCATTCCCAACAGTATCGGCTCGATCAAAAGCCGGAAATGGCATCGATTGACCAAACCCTGGGTCAACCATCTTGTGGCTTGTGCCAGCGGTCTCACGCTGACCACGGCGTTGGTGGCCAGTGACGATACGCTGTTGCTGGAGCCGATGGAGCAAGATAGAGCCGTGCGTTTCCTCGGTGATCTGCTGCTCGCCTGGCAGGCTGGCATGCGTCAGCCATTGCCGATTGCAGTCAAGACAGCCTTCGCCTGGCTCACTCAGACTGACCCGCTCAAGGCTGAGGCTGCGGCCAGAAAGGCCTACGAAGGCGACGGCCAGAACAGCGAAGGCGAACGCCGTGAAAGCCCTGCGCTGTCTCGTCAGTTCGCTGACTTTGACGCCTTGATGGCGGACGAAACATTCTCCGGTTGGTGCGACGCGTTGTATCGCCCTCTGTACGAAGCGCCCTGGCGTTCATGGACCAATGAGGGCGCGCACGCATGAGTACCAAAACTCCTCTGGCCCTGGCGTTCCCGCTGCACGGCAGTCAGCTGATCGAGGCCAGTGCCGGTACCGGCAAGACCTTTACCATTTCTGCGCTATATCTGCGGCTGATCCTCGGACACGGCGGCGAATCGAGAGGCTTCGGCCGTGAGCTGTTGCCTCCGCAGATTCTCGTGGTGACCTTTACCGATGCCGCCACCAAAGAGCTGCGTGAACGAATTCGTACGCGATTGGCTGAGGCCGCGCGTTTTTTTCGCGAGGAAACCCCGGCCCCGGATGGATTGATTGCCGAATTGCGCGAGCAGTTTAATCCGACACAATGGCCCGGCTGCGCGAATCGACTGGACATCGCCGCGCAGTGGATGGACGAAGCGGCAGTATCCACGATCCACAGTTGGTGTCAGCGCATGCTGCGCGAGCATGCGTTCGACAGTGGCAGCCTGTTTACCCAATCCCTGGAGACCGATCACAGCGATCTGCTCGGCGAAGTGCTGCGTGATTACTGGCGATTGTTCTGTTATCCGATGCAGGGCGATGCACTGAACTGGGTGAGGAATAACTGGGGCGGGCCTGCCGCCTTGTTGCCACGGGTGCGCGGTCTGTTTGGCAGTGAACGCGACAGCGAAGAAGGCAAGGTGCCCGCCGAGTTGATCGACGAGTGCCTGCAGGAACGACGCGCCGCGTTGCTCGAACTGAAAATGCCATGGCGTCAGTGGGCCGATGAACTGCTGCTGATCTGTCATGAAGGCGTTGCGAGTAAAGCTGTCGACGGTCGCAAGATGCAGGCACGCTACTTCGAGCCTTGGTTCGAAAAGCTCAAGGCCTGGGCCGAAGACGAGGCCATTGCGCAACTGGATATCGGCACCGGTTTCACCCGATTGACCCCTGACGGGATGGCCGAAGCCTGGAAAGGGCAAGCGCCGAATCATCCAGGTCTGGACGCCATGCTGGGGCTCAAGTCGAGCCTCGACGCATTGCCAACTCCCGACGCCGCTGTATTGCAGCACGCGGCCAGATGGGTAGGCGCGCGTTTCGAAGAAGAGAAGCGCCGTCGCGCGGAAATGGGTTTCGACGACATGTTGTTGCGCCTCGATGCGGCGTTGCAATCCGACACAGGCGAGCGCCTGGCGGCAGTGATCCGCGAGCAGTTCCCGGTGGCGTTGATCGACGAGTTTCAGGACACCGACCCGGTGCAATACCGGATCTTCGAGAGCATCTATCGCATTGAAGACAACAGTCCGGACACCGGCCTGTTTCTGATTGGCGACCCCAAACAGGCGATCTATGCGTTCCGTGGCGCCGATATCTACACCTACCTGCGTGCACGTCAGGCCACCACCGGCCGCCTGCATACATTGGGCACCAACTTCCGCTCCAGCCACGGCATGGTCAACGCGGTAAACCATGTATTCGAACGCGCCGAGTCCCGTGAACAGGGACGCGGCGCGTTTTTGTTTCGGGAACAGAACGGCGATAACCCGGTGCCGTTCCAGCCGGTTGATTCGCAGGGACGCAAAGAGCGGCTGCAGATCGCCGGCCAGGATGTCGCGGCACTCAATATCTGGCAGCTGTCGACGGATCAGCCGCTGTCAGGCGCAGTCTATCGCCAGCAGTTGGCGGCGGCCTGCGCCAGCGAAATCACTGCGCTGCTCAATGGCGGGCAAACCGCTGCAGTGGGATTCGTCGAGGACGGAAAAGACTTCAGAGGCTTGCGGCCTTCCGATATCGCCATTCTGGTGCGCGACGGCAAAGAGGCTCAAACCGTACGCACAGAGCTCGCCGCCCGTGGGGTGCGCAGCGTTTATCTGTCGGACAAGGATTCGGTGTTCGCCGCCCAGGAAGCGCACGATCTGCTGTCCTGGCTCAAGGCCTGTGCCGAGCCGGATGTCGATCGTTCGCTGAAGGCGGCACTGGCCTGCATCACGCTCAATCTACCGTTGACCGAGCTGGAGCGGCTGAATCAGGATGAGTTGGTCTGGGAAGCGCGGGTCATGCAGTTCCGCGGTTATCGTGAGCTGTGGCGCAAACAAGGTGTGCTGCCGATGTTGCGGCGTTTGCTGCACGACTTCCATTTACCGCAGACCCTGATCGCCCGCAGTGATGGCGAGCGGGTGCTGACCAATCTGTTGCATCTGTCAGAATTGATGCAACAGGCTGCAGCGGAGCTTGATGGCGAACAAGCGCTGATTCGCCATCTGGCCGAGTTGCTGGCGTTGTCCGGGCAGGCCGGTGAAGAACAGATACTACGTCTGGAAAGTGACGAGCAGTTGGTCAAGGTGGTGACCATTCACAAGTCGAAAGGGCTCGAGTATCCGCTGGTGTTCCTGCCTTTCATCTGCTCTGCAAAACCGGTGGACGGCAGCCGCCTGCCGCTGCATTACCACGATGCAAACGGCAAGGCTCAGGTGACGTTGAAGCCGACACCCGAGTTGATCGCCCTCGCCGACGACGAGCGTCTGGCCGAAGATCTGCGTCTGCTCTACGTCGCCCTGACTCGCGCGCAACATGCCTGCTGGCTGGGTGTCACCGATCTCAAACGCGGTAGTAACAACGGCTCGGTGCTCCATCTTTCGGCGCTCGGTTATCTGCTGGGTGGCGGTGAAAGACTGACTGAATCGACCGATCTGAGCCGTTGGCTGCTGGATCTGCAGCAGGACTGCTCGGCCATTTGCATTGGTGAAATGCCGCAAGCCACTCACGAACTTTATCGCCCCGAGCGCAATGAAGCGGTGCTCAGTGCGACCTTGGTGCCCAAGCGCAAAGCCAGTGAGAACTGGTGGATTGCCTCCTACAGCGCCTTGCGCATCAGTGACGTGTTGAGTGTCGCTAGCGATGAGGCGCCGGACAGTCCGCAAGCGCAGAAACTGTTTGATGATGAACGTCTCGACCCGGACGCGCCGCGAGAGGTCGCCGTCGGTGGTGCCGATATCCATCGATTCCCCCGTGGGCCTAACCCTGGGACCTTTCTCCATGGTTTGCTGGAATGGGCGGGAGACGAAGGTTTTGCGGTTCCCTTTGAGACGCTCAAGGATGCGATTGGTCGGCGCTGTAACCTGCGTGGCTGGGAGGGCTGGATCAGCACCTTGAGTGACTGGCTGCATCACCTGCTCAAGTCTCCATTGCCGACAGGTGCCGGACGACCTCCGGTGGTACTTGAGCAACTGAAGCAGTACCGCGTCGAGATGGAGTTCTGGTTCGCCAGTCACAAAGTCGACGTGCTCAAACTCGATGAATGGGTGCGCCAGTACACCCACAATGGCGTGGCGCGAGTGGCCGCCGAGCCGGTGCAACTCAACGGCATGTTCAAAGGCTTCATCGACCTGACCTTCGAGCACGAGGGTCGTTATTACGTGGCTGACTACAAATCCAACTGGCTAGGCGTCGATGATGCGGCCTATACCGAGCAGGCCATGGAACGTTCGATCCTCGACAACCGTTACGACCTGCAATACGTGCTGTACCTGTTGGCGTTGCATCGACAGTTGAAGGCGCGCCTGCCTGACTACGATTACGATCGGCATGTCGGTGGTGCGTTGTATGTGTTCCTGCGCGGGACCCGCGCTGATAGTCGCGGTGTATATTTCGCGCGTCCGCCGCGTGAGCTGATCGAACGACTGGATCGCCTGTTTCAAGGCAAGCCGGAACCCAAGGCCGAACCTGCCTGGGAACAGGGAGTGCTGCTATGAACCGTACTTTTGCCGATCTGTCAGCAGTGATCGACAACCCGTCGAGCCTTTCGCCGCTGACGAGTGCCGCCGATCTGCTGCTGTTGCTCGGTCATTGGGTCGAACGCAACTGGCTGCGCGCGCTGGACAAGGCGTTTGTCAGCTTTCTGCATGAGCTCGCGCCCGAGTCCGATCCGCTGGTGCTGCTCGCTGCGGCACTGACCAGTCATCAACTGGGTCACGGGCATGTCTGTCTGGACCTGTACGAAACCCTCAAGGCCCCGGATTTCGCCCTGTCTCTGCCACCCGAAGGCGATGTGTTGGGCGGTGCGTTGCTGCTGCCGTCGCAGTTGCTGGAAACCCTGGACGGTGCCCATTGGTGCAAGGCGTTG
This sequence comes from Pseudomonas sp. Eth.TT006, assembly GCF_054456575.1. Lineage (NCBI taxonomy): Bacteria > Pseudomonadati > Pseudomonadota > Gammaproteobacteria > Pseudomonadales > Pseudomonadaceae > Pseudomonas > Pseudomonas sp. Eth.TT006. Next base: position 7,607 of record NZ_JBTJEN010000002.1, read on the forward strand.
GCAAGCAGTGCGCTGGTCGCGCTGGCAGCGGATGCCAGCGCCGCGGCGCAACAGCGTCCGTTGGTGTTGTCCGGCAAACGCTTGTATCTACGCCGCTACTGGGCGTATGAGCGGCGTATCGATTCGGCTTTGCGAGCACGTCTGGATCAGGCTGAAATCCCACCCGATGACTTGCCCCAACGCCTCGACGAGTTGTTTGGCCCGGCCCGGCCGGATGCCGCGATCGACTGGCAGAAACTCGCCTGCGCTCTTGCCACTCGCGGTGCCTTCAGCATCATCACGGGTGGCCCGGGCACCGGCAAGACCACCACGGTGGTGCGCCTGCTCGCGCTGCTGCAGGCCCCGGCGGTGGAGGCCGGTCAGCCGTTGCGCATTCGTCTGGCGGCACCGACGGGCAAGGCAGCGGCGCGCTTGACCGAGTCCATCAGCCAGCAAGTGCAGTCGCTGAAAGTCGCCGAGGCCGTGCGCGAGAAAATCCCTTGCGATGTGACCACCGTGCATCGTCTGCTCGGTAGCCGTCCCGGCACCCGGCACTTCCGCCACCATGCCGGCAACCGCTTGCCGCTGGACGTGCTGGTAGTCGATGAGGCCTCGATGATCGACCTGGAGATGATGGCCAATCTACTCGACGCATTGCCGGCGCATGCGCGTCTGGTGTTGCTCGGCGACAAGGATCAGCTCGCGTCAGTGGAAGCCGGAGCGGTGCTGGGCGATCTGTGCCGCGATGCCGAGGCTGGCTGGTACAACCCGCAGACCCGCCAGTGGCTGGAGTCGGTGAGCGGAGAGTCGTTGCAGGACAGTGGCCTGCACGAGGACCACGATGGTTCGCATCCGCTGGCCCAGCAACTGGTGATGTTGCGTCATTCCCGCCGTTTCGGTGAAGGCAGCGGCATCGGCCAGCTTGCGCGTCGGGTCAATCAACAGTTGCCGGAAGAGGCGCGCCAGTTGCTGACGGCTGGTCATTACGACGACGTGTTCTCGCTGCCGCTCAAGGGTGAACATGACCACAAGCTCGAGCGCCTGTTCCTCGAAGGCCATGGCGACGGGCCGCAAGGTTATCGCCACTATCTGACCGTACTGCGTCAACAGCGCCCGCCGGCTGGCAGACCGCTGGAGCATCCGGACTGGGTCAACTGGGCGCGGGAGGTGCTGCAGGCGTTCGACACCTTCCAGTTGCTGTGTGCCGTGCGCAAGGGGCCGTGGGGCGTTGAAGGGCTTAACCTGCGGATCACCGAAGCCTTGCTCAAGGCGCGCCTGATCGAACATAACCAGCAATGGTATGAAGGCCGGCCGGTACTGATGACCCGCAATGATTACGGTCTGGGTCTCATGAACGGCGATATAGGCATCGCCCTCAGCTTGCCCGAACGCGAAGGGCCCGACGCTGGGAAACCGGTGCTGCGCGTCGCCTTTCCGCGTAACGATGGTCAAGGCGGTGTGCGTTTTGTGCTGCCGAGCCGACTCAACGATGTGGAAACGGTGTACGCGATGACCGTGCACAAGTCCCAGGGCTCGGAGTTTGCCCATACCGCACTGATCCTGCCGGATGCGCTGAATCCGGTGTTGACCAAGGAATTGATCTATACCGGTATTACCCGGGCCAAGCACTGGTTCACCTTGATTGAACCTCGAGCCGGCGTGTTTGAAGAGGCGGTGCAACGCAAGGTCAAGCGCTTGAGCGGACTGATGCTGGAACTGGAGGAGGGGAGCTTGGTTCAAGGGTGAGAAGACGGGCGATTAACGCCCATTACTGACCAACCGGTCAGGGGCTGCAGTTTCGCGAGCCTTATTGCGCTGTGCTATCGTTGCGGCATCATTTGGCTACGATCGAAGAGAATCCCTGCATGAAGGTGGCTGTCTGGGCGACAGAGCGCGTAGTTGGCTGCAAGCAGGCGTTGCTGGTCGGACTGCTCTGGTTGCTGGCGGGTGTGGCTGTCGCCCAATCCTCAATATCGCCTGGCCTGGCCGAGCAGCGGGCCAAAGCGGTGACGCAAGTTGTCCTTGGTATTCTCAGTTACGCCCGCTGGCCAGTGGAACCTGCACAACTGCGACTGTGCATTGTTGGCCCTACCGAATACACCGATGATCTGGTCAAGGGCACCACGCAAGCCACTGGTCGGCCCGTCGCCGTCCGTCGGTTGCTGGCGGACAACCCGGCGATCGTCAGCGACTGCGATGCGGTGTACATCGGCAAGCTCACGGCGGATGAGCGCAGCCGACTGTTCGCATCCTTGATCGGTCATCCGGTGCTGAGCATCAGCGAAGGGGGCGATCAATGCACCGTTGGCAGCCTGTTCTGCCTGCGGGTCGGCGATGAGCAAGTCTCCTTCGAGGTCAATCTCGATTCCGTCGCCCGCAGCGGGGTGCGTATCCATCCGAGTGTGCTGCAGTTGTCGCGCCGCAAACAGGCGGCGCCATGAACCTGTTTCGCTCCAGAAACCGCCCGACACTGGGCTCGGTCATCGGCCGCGGACATTTGATTGTCGCGCTGGTGGCCGTGGCAATGGCCAGCGTGTCACTGACCCTGCTCGGGGTTCTCGCGCTGCGGGTCTACGCCGATCACAACCTGCAGCTGATTGCGCGCTCGATCAGCTACACCGTGGAAGCGGCGGTGGTGTTCAACGACAAAGCCGTCGCTACCGAAACGCTGGCCTTGATCGCGTCCACCGAAGAAGTGGCGGACGCTCAGGTGCTCGACGCCCAGGGCCAGTTGCTGGCGCGTTGGCAGCGACCGGAGAACGGGTTGTTCTCCGAGCTGGAAATGCAGATCGCGCGCAGCATTCTGGAAAAGCCGGTCAGCTTGCCGATCGTGCATCAGGACCGCGAAGTCGGCCACGTTCTGCTGGTCGGCCACGGCGGCAGCCTGATGCGCTTTTTGCTCAGTGGTCTGGCGGGAATCATCCTCTGTACCGCGGTCAGTGCGTGGGTCGCGCTGTATCTGGCGCGCCGCCAGTTGCGTGGGATTACCGGCCCGCTTCGCAGTCTTGCCGCAGTGGCCCACGCCGCCCGCAGTGAACGCGCACTGGATCGACGGGTGCCGCCGGCGCGGATTGCCGAACTGGATAGCCTCGGCAGCGACTTCAACGCCTTGCTCGACGAACTCGAGTCCTGGCAAAACCATTTGCAAAACGAGAACGAAAGCCTCGCCCATCAGGCCAGCCACGACAGCCTGACCGGTTTGCCGAACCGGGCCTTTTTCGAGGGCCGCCTGATTCGTGCCTTGCGTAATGCCGGCAAGCTCAACGAGCGAGTGGCGGTGCTGTTTCTCGACAGCGATCGCTTCAAAGGCATCAATGACAACTTCGGTCACGCCGCTGGCGATGCAGTGCTGGTGGCGGTCGCCGAACGGGTGCGGGCGCAACTGCGCGAGGAAGATCTGGTGGCGCGTCTCGGCGGCGATGAGTTCGCCGTGCTGCTTACGCCACTGCACAAAGTCGACGACGCCGAGCGCATTGCCGACAAGATTCTCGCCAGCATGGACATGCCCATCGCGCTGCCGGGCGACACCCGCGTGGTGACGTCGCTCAGTATCGGCATTGCGGTTTTCCCCGATCATGGCGTCACCCCGGGTGCCTTGCTCGATGCCGCCGACGCCGCGATGTATCAGGCCAAGCGCCTGTCGCGTGGCGCGCAATTCACTGCCGGGTCGGAGAGCCCGGTCGTCAATCTTCAAACCAGGAGCTGATTCCGTGTTCACATTTCCCGCTCGATTGTTTTCTGCCTTGCTGATGATCGCCGTCCTGGCGTTGACCGGTTGCCAGACCGCTCCGCCAAAAGGCCTGACCCCGGCGCAGATTGCCGTACTCAAACAGCAGGGCTTCGAGGCGACCGACGAAGGCTGGGAATTTGGCCTGTCCGGCAAAGTGCTGTTTGGCAGCGATATCGAAAGCCTGAACAGCCAGAGCACGGAAATCGTTGAACGGATCGGCAAGGCGCTGGTGAGGATCGGCATCGAGCGGGTGCGGGTCGACGGTCACACCGACGGCTCGGGCAAAGAGGCGTACAACCAGCAACTGTCATTGCGCCGGGCCAAGAGTGTGGCTAAGGTCCTGACCACCGTCGGCATGAAAGAAGAAAACATTCAGCTGCGTGGCTTGGGCAGCAGCGAGCCGGTGGCGTCCAACAGCACCCCTGCTGGACGCACCGAAAATCGTCGGGTGTCGATTGTGGTCAGCGCCGATTAATCGGCGAAGCGCATCTCCCGCGTCTGCCCCATCAAAAGCCCCTGATTACGCTCGGTCACTTCCCTGATGTAATCCCACAACAGGGTGATCCGCTTCAACTTCCTGAGATCCTCCCGGCAGTACATCCAGAACTGCCGGGTGATGTCGATTTCCTTCGGCAGCACCGGCAGCAGACGCGGATCCTGCGCGGCGAGGAAGCACGGCAGAATCGCCAGTGAACGCCCTTGCTGCGCCGCGACGAATTGCGCGATCACGCTGGTGCTGCGCAGATGGGCGTTGGCGCCGGGCAGCACGTTTGCCAGGTACAGCAGCTCCGAACTGAACGCCAGGTCATCCACATAACTGATGAATTGATGCTTGCTCAAATCTGCCGGGCGGCGGATCGCTGGGTGTTGGTCCAGATAGTCCTGGGTCGCGTACAGCTGCAGGCGGTAGTCGCAGAGTTTGCAGCACACGTACGGACCGTGTTCCGGACGCTCAAGGGCGATGACGATATCGGCTTCGCGTTTCGACAGGCTGATGAAATGCGGCAGCGGCAGGATGTCCACCGAGATGGCCGGGTAGGCGTCGACGAAATGGCTCAGTTGCGGGGTGATGAAAAAACTGCCGAAGCCTTCGGTGCAGCCCATGCGTACATGGCCGGAGAGGGCTACGCCAGACCCCGAGACTTGCTCGCAGGCCATGTGCAGCGTGCTTTCGATCGACTCGGCATAACCCAGCAGGCGCTGGCCTTCGCTGGTCAGGACGAAGCCGCTGGTGCGCGACTTCTCGAACAGCAGCGTCCCCAATGCCGCCTCCAGTGAACTGATGCGCCGCGACACCGTGGTGTAGTCGACGGCGAGTCGTTTGGCTGCGGTGCTGGCCTTGCGGGTGCGGGCGACTTCGAGGAAAAACTTGAGGTCGTCCCAGTTCAGCGAACCGAGTGAGGTGATGTTTTTTTGCATGATGGACGGGCTTATATGTGCGTTCTTATTAGAAGTTTGCACATCTATACTCCAAAAACAGTCCGACAACCAATTCGTGACACACGCCTCATCTCAAGGCGAACCCCTTCGCCTTGGCTCCTACGATAAAAACAAGTTTCGGAGACCAGCATGAACGCATCGCTTACGCCCAACGAAACCACGGTCCAGAAGGTCAAGCTGCTGATCGACGGCGAGTGGGTCGAATCGCAGACCACCGAGTGGCACGACATCGTCAACCCGGCGACCCAGCAAGTGCTGGCCAAGGTGCCATTCGCCACCGCCGCTGAAGTCGACGCTGCCATCGCTGCCGCCCATCGTGCTTTCCAGACCTGGAAACTGACCCCGATCGGCGCACGCATGCGCATCATGCTCAAGTTGCAGGCGCTGATCCGCGAGCACTCCAAACGCATCGCCGTGGTCCTGAGCGCGGAACAGGGCAAGACCATTGCCGACGCCGAGGGCGATATTTTCCGTGGTCTGGAAGTGGTCGAGCACGCCTGCTCCATCGGCACCCTGCAAATGGGCGAATTCGCCGAAAACGTTGCCGGCGGTGTCGATACCTACACCCTGCGCCAGCCGATCGGCGTCTGCGCCGGCATCACCCCGTTCAACTTCCCAGCGATGATCCCGCTGTGGATGTTCCCGATGGCCATCGCCTGCGGCAACACCTTCGTCTTGAAACCGTCGGAGCAAGACCCGCTGTCAACCATGCTCCTGGTTGAGCTGGCGATCGAGGCTGGCGTTCCGGCAGGTGTGCTTAACGTGGTGCATGGCGGCAAAGAAGTGGTGGACGGCCTGTGCATCCACAAGGACATCAAAGCCGTGTCGTTCGTCGGTTCGACAGCGGTCGGCACCCACGTCTATGACCTGGCCGGCAAGCACGGCAAACGCGTGCAATCGATGATGGGCGCGAAGAACCACGCCGTGGTGCTGCCGGACGCCAATCGCGAGCAGGCGCTGAATGCGCTGGTCGGCGCTGGTTTCGGTGCGGCCGGGCAACGCTGCATGGCCACTTCGGTGGTGGTGCTGGTCGGGGCGGCGAAACAATGGCTGCCGGATCTGAAAGCGCTGGCGCAGAAACTCAAGGTCAATGCCGGCAGCGAGCCGGGCACCGATGTCGGCCCGGTTATTTCGAAGGAAGCCAAGGCGCGGATTCTCGATCTGATCGAAAGCGGCATCAAGGAAGGCGCCAAGCTGGAACTCGATGGCCGCGACATCAAGGTGCCGGGCTACGAGCAAGGCAACTTCGTCGGTCCGACCCTGTTCTCGGGCGTGACGACCGACATGCAGATCTACACCCAGGAAATATTCGGCCCGGTGCTGGTGGTGCTGGAAGTCGACACCCTCGACCAGGCCATCGCACTGGTCAACGCCAACCCATTCGGCAACGGCACCGGCCTGTTCACCCAGAGCGGTGCAGCGGCGCGCAAATTCCAGAGCGAAATCGACGTCGGTCAGGTCGGCATCAACATCCCGATTCCGGTGCCGGTGCCGTTCTTCAGCTTCACCGGTTCGCGTGGTTCAAAACTCGGCGACCTCGGCCCGTACGGCAAGCAAGTGGTGCAGTTCTACACCCAGACCAAAACGGTCACGGCGCGCTGGTTCGATGACGACAGCGTCAACGACGGCGTGAACACCACCATCAACCTGCGCTGAGGAATGGCCATGAAAATCGCATTTATCGGTCTGGGCAACATGGGCGCGCCGATGGCGCGCAACCTGATCAAGGCCGGCCACTCGCTGAATCTGGTGGACCTGAACAAAACCGTGCTGGCCGAGCTGGAGCAACTGGGCGGCACTATTCGCGCCTCGGCCCGTGAAGCGGCCGAAGACGCCGAACTGGTGATCACAATGCTCCCGGCGGCGGTGCATGTGCGCAGCGTCTGGCTCGGTGAGGACGGCGTGCTGGCGGGCATCGGCAAAGGCGTGCCGGCGGTGGATTGCAGCACCATCGATCCACAGACTGCGCGTGATGTCGCGGCGGCAGCGGCCAAACAAGGCGTGGCCATGGCCGATGCACCGGTTTCCGGCGGCACTGGCGGCGCGACGGCGGGCACCCTGACCTTTATGGTCGGCGCGACGCCAGAACTGTTCGCCATCCTGCAACCGGTGCTGGCGCAGATGGGCCGCAACATCGTGCATTGCGGTGAAGTCGGCACCGGGCAGATCGCCAAGATCTGCAACAACCTGCTGCTGGCAATCTCGATGGTTGGTGTCAGTGAAGCCATGGCGCTGGGCGATGCACTGGGCATCGACACCTCGGTGCTGGCCGGGATCATCAACAGCTCGACCGGGCGCTGCTGGAGTTCGGAAATGTACAACCCGTGGCCGGGCATCGTCGAAACGGCGCCGGCCTCACGCGGCTACACCGGCGGTTTCGGTGCTGAACTGATGCTCAAGGATCTGGGCCTGGCCACCGAAGCGGCGCGGCAGGCGCACCAACCGGTGGTACTCGGCGCGGTGGCGCAGCAGTTGTATCAGGCGATGAGCCAACGCGGGGATGGCGGCAAGGATTTTTCGGCGATCATCAACAGCTATCGCAAGCCGCAGTAACTTCAGTCTGCAATAGGCGGCAATTTGTGGTGAGGGGATTTATCCCCGATGGGGCGCGAAGCGGCCCTATAAACGTCAAAAGCGGCGACTGCTACGCAGCCGATCGGGGCGGTGCGACGTTTCGATAAATCCCCTCGCCACAGGTGATTGCCCGGCTTTTTTATATGTGGCAAAAAAAGATCGCAGCCTGCGGCAGCTCCTACAAGGGTGTACCTCTGTAGGAGCTGCCGCAGGTTGCGATCTTTTGCTTGTCAGGCAAAGACGAAATATTTACGCACGGTCTCGACCACTTCCCAGGTGCCTTTCATCCCCGGTTCAACCACGAAGATATCGCCGGCGCGCAGGTGAATCGGCACCATGCCGTCCGGGGTGATGATGCAATAGCCTTCCTGGAAGTGGCAGTACTCCCACTTCACATAATCGACCCGCCACTTGCCCGGGGTGCAGATCCAGGTGCCCATGATCTTGCTGCCGTCTTCGCTGGTGTAGGCGTTGAGGTTGACGGTGTGCGGGTCGCCTTCGAGTTTTTCCCATTTGCAGGCATCGAGTACCGGCAGCGGTTGGGTGTCGCGCAAAACGGTGATGGGTGCAGTCATGGCTGAGCTCCAGGCAGGCCTTCAAACGGAAGCTGCACCGTATAGCGCCGGGCATTGTGCCGGATGTCTGGACTCGACATTCATTTGCTCATAAACGCAGCGACCGTTGCCCAAGATGTTTAACGTTTAGCACCGCAACATATTTAAAGGTTTGTACTGATCTGGAACAACGGTTATGAACTTATAACAAAATTACTTGGATTAACTTGGCCCGGATAACCCTTGCCAAGTTGTTCTGGGTATTTATCAGCGACACGCCACCGCGCGCCTCACCCTACGCAGTCTTTGTTAAATAAATATGTCTCCGCGACAATTCGTTCGCACCAATCGAGTGCAGTGTTTACGGGGCTCGTGCACGTTCGTCTCAAATAATCGAAAAGCGCAAATAGTTCGTTGACTCTCCCCTTAAGGGCAGAGTTTAGATTCCCGCCGCCTGAGAAGTTGCTGTGGGAAAAGTTACTTCTCGCATACGGAAAATATGACTCAGTCACGACTTATAGGGAGATAAAAGATGAACAATCCACTGGACTTGGAACAAGTCGTTGCCAGCACCCGCGCGATCCTCGCGCAATTATTGGTGATGGGTGCTGATGACATTGATCAACACAGCAGCATCGTTGAAGACCTTGGGGCGGATTCGCTGGATATCGTCGACCTCAGCTTCCAGTTGGGCCGCCAATACGGCTGCACCCTGCCCAAGACCAGCGTGCTCGATCACGCCGTTGCTGTCTGCGGCGACGCCAGCGAATTTCTCGCCAATGGCCGCATTACCGAGAACGGCAAGGCTCTGCTTGAACAAAGCCTGAGCGCCTATGCGCCGGATCAGCTCAAGGCCGGCATGCAACCGGCGCAGGTGTTCGCCGCCACCACGGTGCTCAACTGGGCACAGCAGTGCCGCAACTTGTTCAATTACCTGCCGTCGAGCTGCCCGGACTGCAACGCCCAGCAAGCGGTGCTCAACGAGCGTCAGCAAGTGGTGTGCGGTGCCTGCAGCGCACGCCTGGTGCCGGCCGATGGTGACGAAGTGTCCCGTCAACTGGTCGAGCAGTTTGTCGCCACTCACGTCAAAGAGACGGTGTAGGAGCTCCCATGCGGGCACGAGAAGTCTATGTGAGCGGGTTCGGCCTGGTCGCGCCGATAGCGCTGGACGCTGCCACGTTGTTCGAGCGCATCTGCCGGAAGCAGTCCTGTGTCCGCGAACATCCAAGGTTCCAGGCGTTGGGGTTTCGCAACAGTGCGGCCGGGTTTATCGACGAGGCGCAGTGGCAGCAGATCGCTGCCGGTTTCGGCGGCAATGCGGCGCTGCATCCGCGGCAAAGCGTGCTGGCCGAATACGTCGCGCGCCAGGCATTGCACCACGCCGGGCTGACGCCGGCCGACTTTGCCCACAGCCGCAGCGGCCTGTTTCTGGGGGCCAATAAATACTGTGCCGACAGTCACGATCTACAGCGGGTCAGTCGTTGCATGGATGCAGAAGGGCGCGTCGATCTGGATCGCCTGCTGGAGCATCCGGCGCCGACGGGTACGGCCTTCTCGCGGCGGGTCGATCAACAGACGCAACACCTGGCGGACTGGCTCGGTATTCGCGACTGCATTTCGACCCACTCCGATGCCTGCGCCGCCGGCACCATGGCGATCGGCAGCGCTTACCGGGCGATCGAGCGCGGCGAAGTGGATCTGGCGATTTGCGGTGCGGTCGAGCTGATGGCCAACGAGTTGCCGTATTTCATGTTCAACAGCCTGGGCGCGTTGTGCCAGGCCGACCTGCCGGCAGACGAGCAGAGTCGCCCGTTCATGCCGGACCGCAGTGGCTTTGTCCTGAGCGAAGGCGCGGCGCTGGTGATTCTCGAATCCGCCGAACATGCCCAGCGGCGCAAAGCCAAACCGTTGGGACGCGTGCTCGGTTACGCCAATGTCTGCGAAGCGCAGAAGATGACCTCCAGCAGCCGGGATGGCAGCAAGTATGAGGAATGCATGGACGCTGCCATCGAAGATGCCGGACTGCTGCGCAGTGCCGTGCAACATGTGAACACCCACGGGACTTCCACCCAAGCCAATGACAGTTGCGAGGCCCTGGCCCTGCAACGGCTGTTCGGCGAATGCCAGGACTTCATGACCTTCACCGCCAACAAGTCGGCCATCGGCCATTCGCTGGCGGGCAGCGGCGCGATTGAAGCGGTGTTGTCGTTGATGACCTTGCGCGACGGCGTACTGTTGCCGACCTTGAATTATGACCCCGAGCGCGCCGAATACCCGTCGCTGAAATTCCTCAGCGAACCCTTGCGGCAGTCGGTCAATGTGGTGATGTCCAACTCCTTCGGCTTTGGCGGCGTCAACAGCTCGCTGGTTCTGGGGAGGGCATGAGATGAACAGAGCCATCTACATCAATGCCGCTGCCGTGCTGAACGCCGCCGGCAGTGAATGTGCCGACCTGCTCGGTACGCCATCGTCGCCTTCTGCGTTGGCATTCGACCCGACCCGTAAGGCCTTCGCACTGCCAACGCCGCGCCTGACCAGCGATCTGTTCGATCGCAAGATCCAGCGCAGCGTCGAACCGCAGGGGTTGCGTCTGCTGCACTGCGCTGCGCGTCTGGCGCCTGCCTTGGCGGCACTGCAATTACCCGCCGCACGCATCGCTTTGACTGCGGCGATTCCGGAAGTCGACGCCCCCAGCCCGTGTTGGGATGCGGTGCAGGCGATCCTCGAACAGCCGCAAAAACAGCTCGCGCAACTGCTGGCCAACACGCCGCCGCTGCACGCGCTGACGTTGCTCAACAGCAGCGTCATGGCTTACGTGGCCGAAGCGCTGAACTGCCACGGACCGATGGGCGGCTTCTGCTCTCAGGACAACGCCGGGCTCGACGCGCTGATCGAAGCCTGTCAGCAAATCGCTGAACAGCACGCCGACGCGGCGCTGGTGGTCAGCAGCAGTCCGAACCTGACGCCGGCCCTGTACCTGCGTGAACCTGAGCTGGCCGACGAGCCGGTCTACGGTGAAGGCGCCGCCGCGTTGTTGCTCAGCTCTACAGCGGCTCCGGACGCTGCGCAGGTGTTGCGTATCGCCGGGTTTGCCCGCGGTTACAGCGCCGATCCGCAGCGCTCGCTGGCCGTCGGCCAACGCGTGATTGACCAGGCGCTGAGCCAGGAAAAACTGCAGGTGGGTGATGTCGCGCAAGTGCTGGGTAATCCCGCCGACCCGCAACTGACCAGCCTGTTTGCATCGACGTCGCACAGCCTGCGCAGCGTCCGCGCGCTGACCGGCGAACTGGGCGCCAGCGCCTTGCTGACCGAGGTCGCGCTGAGCTTGCACCACATTCGTGAAGTGGACGCGCTGCCCGGTTACACGCTGCTCGTCAGCCACGCCCGCGCCGGTCACTGGGGCGCCTTGCTGTTGGCCAGTGAAACCCAGGAGAAGTACGCATGAGTGCGACACGGATTGTAATCACCGGCATGGGCGCGGTCACCGGCTTCGGTTTCGAATGGCAGACCCTCTGGGAAAAGATGCTTGGCGGCGAACATTGCGTGCGCCCGTGGCAACCGGAAGACCTGCAGGACGCAGCGTTCCCGGTGCGCTACGCGGCGCCGGTGGACATGGCGCTGTTGCCCGCGCAGTTGCAGGGCCATCCGGCCTGGACTGTGCCGCTGGAAAAGCGCAGTCGTTTCGGCTGGGTGGCGGCCACTCAGGCCGTCGCCGACAGTGGTCTGGCGCCTGAGCAACTGCGTGATGCCGCCGTGCTGTGTGCCTCCGGGGCACCGCAACACATGCTCGCCGACATGCTGCTGACTCAGGCACCTGACGGCGGCGCACCGGACTGGCAGCACCTGATGGCGCGTGCTGCGCAGGTCAGCGCCGAAGGTTCGCTGCGTCAGGGTAATGATCGGCTGGCGCGGGTGATTGCCGATGACCTCGGTTGTGAGGGGCCGGTGATCAATATCAGCAGCGCCTGTGCCGGCGCCTCGCAGGCGATCGGCAATGCGTTCCAGATGATCCGTCGCGGCGAAGTCAGTGTCGCCGTGGCCGGTGGCGCCGACTCGGTGCTCAACCTCGACACCATGGCCGCGTTGTATCTGCTGGGTGCCGCTTCCGGCGAGCAGCGTTGGGGCGCCGATCTGTGCCGCCCGTTCGATCGCGATCGCAGCGGTCTGATCGCCGGCGAGGGCGGTGGTTTCGTAGTCCTGGAAAGTCTTGAACACGCCTTGGCGCGCGGCGCGACGCCGTATGCCGAAGTGCTCGGCTATGGCAGCAGTCTGGATGCCTACAAGGTCACCGCGCCGCAGCCTGAAGGCCGAGGCGCCGCGCTCGCCATGCAAGCGGCGCTCGACGATGCCGGCCTGCAACCGCAGCAGATCGACCTGATCAATGCCCACGGCACCTCGACCCCGCTCAATGATGTGGCGGAGACCCTGGCGATCAAGCAGGTGTTCGCGCAGCACAAGCATTGTCAGGCGCTGGCGGTCAGTGCCAACAAATCGCAATTCGGCCATCTGATTGCCGCCGCCGGCGCACCGGAGTGCATCGTCACGGCGCTGGCCTGCCTGAATGATCTGGTCACGCCGACGGTGAATCTGCACGAAGCCGATGAGCGCTGCGACCTGAATTATTGCCCCGGTCAGGCGGTCAGCCGGCGTGTGGATTACGCCCTCAGCAACTCTTTCGGCTTCGGTGGCTTGAACACCTCGCTGGCCCTTGGCAAATATCGGGAGCACGGACAATGACCAATGCCAACGTGCGGATAGCCATTGTTGGCAGTGGTTGTGTGTTGCCCAGCGGTTGGGGCGTCGAGCGTTTCTGGTCGGCGGCCCGTGAAGGTCGCAGCGCGATTGCGCCTCTGCAATCGCAGCTGTTTCGCAGTGAACGCATCGCCGCGTTCGGCCAGATCGATGACGCCACGCATCAGCGCAGCCGTCAGGACGTTGCGCAAAACCTGCAGCGTTACTGCCCGCCGGCGGTGATCTGGGGTGTGAGTGCGGCGCGGCAGGCACTGGCAGAAGCCGGGGTGACCCCGGGTCAGGACGGCTTGCGTTATGGCCTCTATTGCTGCCAGGGCGGGTACACCCATCCGTCGGTGGCGTCTTATGGCGAACTGCTGCATGAGTGCCAGACCGACAACGGCGCCGACATGCGTCGCCTCGCCCAGCGGGTGCTGCAGGAGCGGGCGCTCGACCCGTTTCTGGTGCTCAAAAGCCTGAGCAACGGGTTGCTCGGCGTGGTCAGTCTGGCGCTGAAACTGGAGTGTGAGTGCAACGCCTACATGCAAGGCGTGGCCGGCAATCTGGCGGCATTGCGTCAGGCGCACAGCGCGCTGCAGAGCGGGCGCATCGATGTGGCGATTGTGGTCGGCGCCGGCAGTGAACTCGATCCGCTGGCGTTGGCCACCCTGGCTGAAGCGGGGGTGATCAGCAGCGATGGTTCGCAGCAGATGCGCGCCTTCGATCGTCAGGGCACCGGCGGGATTGCCGGCGAAGGCGCCGCCGCGCTGGTGCTGCGGCGTGCCGATGACCTGCCGTCAGGACCGCAGACTTGTCTATCGGCGCTGTTCGCCCACCCGCGGCTGGACTCGCTGAGCCTGCCGGATCAACAGACCGATCTGCTGATCGGCAGCGCCAGCGGCGATCCGCACAAGGACGCCGATCTGGCGCGCACGCTGGCCCGCACCGGCGCCGCGCACATCACCAGCAGCACCGCACTGACCGGGATCCTCAGCGGCGCGCCAAGCCTGGTCGATCTAATTCTGGCCCGGCAAACCTTGCAGGCGCAAAGCATCCCGCCGATCGCCGGACTGGCGCAGCCGGTGGATACGCACCTGCCGTTTGTCCTGGGCGAGCCACGGGATGCTGTGCTGCACGATTGCCTGGTGATCAACCGCGACGACAACGGCTTCAGCGCCTGTTACCAACTCGACTTTCAGGCGGCCGACTGACCGCCTGAAAGCACCCCATCGCTTCTGATTTTTTTCTCAAGGATATGACTGTCATGGATTACCGCGATTACGTTCGGCCGAAATTCGTTGAGCTGATGCAGGCCCTCGGCCTCGAGTGCCAGTTCCACCGGGCGCAGGGCAGCAAACTGTTTTACCGCGACCAGCAGGGTGATGAAGTTACCGTGACCGATTTTCTCGGTGGCTACGGTGCCGCGCTGTACGGTCACAACGATCCGCAATTTGTCGATCAGCTCTGCGGCCTGTTGCGTGCCGACGTGCCGTTCAACGCGCAGATGTCGGTGCGCGGCGCGGCGGGGCAGCTGGGGCGCGAGCTGAGTGAAGCGTTCAACCGCGAGCTGAACAACACCGAGCGCTACATTTCCACCTTCTCCAATAGCGGCGCCGAGTCGGTGGAAGTCGCCGTCAAGCACGCCGAATACCGTCGTCAGAAAAACCTGCAGAAGCAGTTCGACGAGCGTGATTTCGAGCTGGCCAATCTGGTCGCCAGCGACAAGGCGTATGTCGAACTGGAGATCGATGATCTCGACCTGCCGGCCGGGCTGCTACCGCCGAACCTGTCCTGCGTAACCGTGCGCCAACTGGTCGAAGCCGTGCGTCAGCACAACCTGGCGCTGCTGCATGTCGAGCCGGTGTTCCTCGCCGTGCGCGGCAGCTTTCACGGCAAGTTGGTGAACACCGTGCAGCTGACTTACGGCAAGCAATACCGCAAGCCGTTTGCCCGGTTCGGGCTGAATGTCGAGTTCATCGACCCGCAGCAACCGCAACAGCTGCAAGACCTGCCGGCCCGTCATCAGCATCATTGGCTGAGCCTGGAATGGAGCGGTGAAACCCTGCAGGTGCGTCGTGAAGCGTTCAGCGCCATCACCGCCGTGCTGCTGGAGCCGATCCAGGGCGAAGGCGGGATCAACGAGTTTGCCAAGGAGTTCTACCTGGGCCTGCGTCGCCTGTGCAACGAGCAGCAATGCCCGTTGGTCATCGACGAAGTGCAATCGGGTTTCGGCCGCACCGGCACCTTGCTCGGCGCCAGCCATTTCAATCTGCAGGGCGACTACTACTGCCTGTCGAAAGCGCTGGGCGGCGGCCTGATGAAAATCGCCGCCACGGTGATTCGCGCCAGCCATTACGAAAACGATTTCAGCTACATCCACAGCTCGACCTTCGCCGAAGACGATGCCTCCTGCCATATCGCCCTGGCGGCCCTGCGCCGGCTGTTCGAAAACGACAGCGCGATGCTCAAGGACGTAAACAAGAAGGGCGAATACCTCAAGGCCTCGCTGCTGGAACTCAAGGCGGCGTATCCGGACGTGATCGCCGATGTGCGCGGGCGCGGTCTGCTGCTGGGTTTCGAACTGCACGATCTGACCGGCAGCAGTTCGCTGGTGCAGGCGTCGGCGCAGTACAACGATGCGCTGGGCTACATCATCGCCGGCTACCTGTTGCAGTTCGAATCGCTGCGCGTCGCGCCGTCGGGCAGCAACGCCAATGTGATTCGTCTGGAGCCACCGGTGTGCATCACCTTTGCGGAAATCGATGGCCTGATCGCGTCGCTGCAAAAGGTCTGCGACATGCTGCGCCGTCGCGATGCGTTCCCGCTGGCCGCCGGTGTGTGTGCCGACAGCATCCCCCAAGTGCCGGCGCGCGAGGTCAGCTTCAAGGGGAGCGAAAGCCTCCCAAAGTCTGACGAGAACGTGCGCGTGGTGGCCCGCGTGGCGTTCATCAACCACCTGATTGACGCAGACATGCTCAGCGACGTCGATCCTTCGCTGTCGAGCCTCAGCGCCGAGCAGAAGCGCGAGTTCATCAAGCGCATGGCCCCGGAGCGCCGCGCCGCGCCAATCGGCCCGGTGCAGATCCGCTCGAAACTGGGCACTGCCGTGGAGTTCACCCTGTATCCGCTGTGCATGGATTCCGATGCGATGGCGGCCTATATCGCCAGCGGCGATCTGGACACCATCCGCGAGGAAGTCGGCAATCGCATCAAGGACGCCCGCGCCGATGGCTACAGCGTGGCCGGCCTGGGCATGTACACCTCGATCGTCACCAACAACTGCCAGGCGCTGAAAATTCCGGACATGGCGCTGACCTCGGGCAACGCCCTGACCATCGGCATGGGCCTGGAAGCCATCGAGCAGGGCTGCAAACAGCAGGGCCTGGAGTTGAGCGAGCAGACCGCCGCCGTGGTCGGCGCTGCCGGCAACATTGCCTCGACCTACGCCTCATTGCTGTCGACCAGCGTCGCGCATCTGATCCTGATCGGCAGTGGCCGCGACGGCTCGCTGCGCCGCCTGGAGAAAACCGCGCAGCAGATCTACGCCGAAGCCGCCCGCGCGATTCTCAAGGGTGTCGCCGAACACGATCGTCTCGCCCGTCGCCTGCAGCAGATCGACGGCATCGATGCGCTGTTGCAGAGCCATGGCAGCAGTGCCGATCTCGGTCAGCGCGTGGCGAAACTGGTTGAAGAACGCCTGGGCGCAAACGCATTCATCACCGTCAGCAATGATCTCGATGTGCTGAAACAGGCGCGCATCGTGCTCTGCGCAGCGAATGCGCCGCAGGCGTTTCTGGGCGCCGAACACTTCGCCGAAAACAGCGTGATCTGCGACATCGCGGTACCGCTGAACGTCGACCAGAACCTCGCGAGTCAGCGTTCCGACGTGCTGTACATGCACGGCGGGATTGTCCAGACGCCGCTGGGCGACGGTCTGGCGACCAACGTGCGCGCCTACCTCAAACAAGGGCAGTTGTATGCCTGCATGGCGGAGTCGGTGTTGATGGGCCTGTCCGGGATGAAGCAGCACTACTCGTTCGGCGACATCAGCCGCGAGCAGGTGCAGCAGATCCGTGCGCTGGCCGCGACCCATGGCTTCAGCCTCGCTCAGTTCAAAACCGCCAACTCGCTGTAAGGAACGCTCATGCCGAACAAAGTAGCAGTAGTCACCGGCGGCAGCCGTGGCATCGGCCGGGCAATTGTCCTGGCGTTGGCGGGGGCGGGTTATCACCTCGCGTTCAGTTATGTGCGCGATGAAGTGGCGGCGATGGCCTTGCGTGATGAGGTGCAGGCGTCGGGTGTGGATTGCCTGGCGCTGCAATGCGACATCAGCAGCGGCGACAGCATCCAGTCGTTCTTCGGCCGGGCCGAGGCGCATTTCCAGCGTATCGACCTGCTGGTCAACAACGCCGGCATTACCCGTGACGGTTTGCTGGCGACGATGCCGGCCCGTGACATCGTCGAGGTGATCCAGACCAACCTGATCGGCACCTTGCTCTGCTGTCAGCAGGTGCTGCCGGGCATGTTGCGCCAGCGCAGTGGCTGCATCGTCAACATCAGCTCGGTGGCGGCGCAAAAGCCCGGCAAGGGCCAGAGCAACTATGCCGCTGCCAAGGGCGGGGTCGAGGCCATGACCCGCGCGCTGGCGGTCGAACTGGCACCGCGCAACATCCGCGTCAATGCGGTGGCCCCGGGCATCGTCAAGACCGAGATGAGTACCGCGCTGATCGGCAGTCAGGAGGAGCAGATTCAGTCGCGGCTGCTGATCAAGCGTTACGCCGAACCTGAGGAAATCGCCGAAGCGGTGTTGTACCTCGCTGACCGTGGCCTGTACCTGACCGGGGAGGTCCTGCCGGTGAACGGCGGGTTGAAAATGCCATGAGCCGCACCATTCTGATTACCGGTGCGGCCAAGGGCATCGGGCGTGCTGTGGCTGAGGACTTCGCGGCCAATGGCGACAATCACCTGATCCTGCTCGACCTCGACTTGCCGCAATTGCAGGCCTGGGTCGATGAGCAGCAGGAGCGGATCAAGGCACGGGTCGAGACCCACGCGGCGAACATCGCAGACCTGCCGGCCATGCAGGCGTTCTTCAAGCAGCTCAGCACCCAGGTTCGGCAGGTCGATGTGCTGGTCAACAGCGCTGGCATCTGCAACGAAAACGAGCCCGAGGATCTGCAGAACTGGCACAAGGTGATTTCGGTCAACCTCCACGGCACGTTCTATGTCACCTCGTTGTGTCTGGCGCTGATGCCGGATCGCGGACGGATCATCAACATGTCCTCGATCCTCGGGCGGGCCGGCAAGGTGCGCAATACCGCGTATTGTGCCTCCAAGCACGGCATCGTCGGCATGACCAAGGCGCTGGCGCTGGACCTGGCGCCGCGGCAGATCACGGTCAACGCGATTCTGCCGGCGTGGATCGACACGCCGATGCTTCAGGGCGAACTGGCGACGCAGGCGGCGATAGCCGGGCTGACCCAGGAACAGATCGTGCGCAACGCGAAGAAAAAACTGCCGATGCGCCGCTTCATCCAGAGCGAAGAGGTGGCGGCGATGGTGCGTTATCTGGCCAGTCCTGAAGCAGGAGGGGTCACGGCCCAGAGCCTGGTGATCGATGGCGGCGTCGGGTTGGGAATGTAGCGATGCCAGGATCTCTCAAGCGCATCGCCTGCACGGTGTGGGCCTGCATGGCCGCGCCGGCGGCCCTCGCGGCACTGGAAATCGACGACCTCAAGCCCGATTACGCCGACGCCGAAATCGGCGTGGCCACCGCCCTGCGCCTGCACGGTGACGATCAGGTCACGCAGCAGGCCATGTATTTCAAGGCCAATCTGGAGGACAACTGGGACGGCGGCTATTACAAGGCCAAGGGCCGGGTGCGTTACGACGCGCGCTACGACGGCAACAATCCGTACAGCGAGCGCGCCCGGGAAAAGTACCGCTTCGACGCCGATTGGCGGCATCTGTATGTCGGCCATTCGTTGGGCGACGGTGAAGTGACGGTCGGCTGGCAACAAGTGGTCTGGGGCCGTGCCGACGAGTTGCGCGTGCTCGACCAGATCAACCCGCTGGACTACCGCGACGGCCTGACCCCGCTGCTCGAAGACAGCCGCATCGCCGTGCCGATGGTGCGCGTGGCGCAGCCGGTGGGCGAGTGGGAACTGGAAGCGCTGTGGATCACCGATTTCGTCAAGAACCAGCCTCCGGTGGCGGGCAGCGAGTTTGCCGCGCCGCTGTTTGCGGCACCGGATCCGGAGTATTTCCTGCTCGACTCGAAACCCGGTTACGACGGCGACGACGGCTATGGCTACGGCTTGAGTGCCAATGGCCGGATCGGCGCGGTGGACACCAGTTTCGTCGCGCTGAGTGCGCGTCAGCAGGACCCGGTGTACGCCGTCGAAGGCCTGGCCGATGACGGTCGCACGCGCCTCGAAAGGCAGTTTCCGCGCTACACCATGGGCGGTGCCGGGCTGGCGATCGATGCCGGACACAGCATCGTGGTGCGCAGCGAGGTGGCCTGGTTCGACAACTGGCGCGTGACCAACCCGACCCGCGCCTACGGCGCCGACAGCACCTCGATGGTCAAGTCGTTGCTGGGCGTCGATTACCTGTGGCGTGACTGGCTGATCTCCGCGCAATGGCAGGAGCAAGTGTTGCTCGACTGGCAGGAAGGGATGCTGCAGGACAAGCGCGAGCCGCTGTTCACCCTGTCGGCCGAGGGCACCCATTTGCAGGATCGACTCAAGAGCCGACTGGTGGCGGCCGCTTCGCCGCCGCTCAAGGACAACGCCTTGTTGCAGGGCATCTTCACCTACAAACCGGTGGACTACATCAAGCTGGGGCTGGAAGTGGACGTGTTCTTCGGCAAACCCGACCGGGCCTTCGGCGAGTACAGCAAACGCGATCAAGTGCGGCTGTCCGCCGGCTATCTGTTTTAACCCGTGACGCCTGCCTGCCGCCGGTGGCGCGGGCGCCAATCCAAGTATTTATCCAACGAAAAGGGAATTGCGATGTTGCCGCTTTTGAAAAGTCTGACCGTCACCGCGTTGATCCTCAGTGGCGTCAGCGCCCATGCTGCCGACGGCAGCAACGCCGATGAAATCATCCGTCAGGTGCGCGATCGCAATGACGGGAAAAGCTTCATGTCCCAGGTCTCGCTGATTCTTCACGACAAGAAGGGCAATACCCGTGTTCGTGAATTCACCTACCTGCAAAAGGATTACCCGGACAGCGACAAATTCAGCATGTATTTCTCCGCGCCGACCGACGTGCGCGATGTTGCGTTCCACATCGAAAACCCCCACGAAACCCTCGGTCTGGAAGACAGCCAGTGGATGTACCTGCCGGTCAGCCGCCAGACCCGCCGCATCTCCACCACCGACAAGCGCGGCTCGTTCATGGGCAGTGAATATTCCTATGCCGATCTGGACAAGATCCGGGTCAAGGATTACTCGCAGAAGCTGGTGGGCGAAGAGCAGATCAAGGGCCGCGACTGCTACGTGATCGAGCGTGAACCGGCGTCTCCGGAAGTGCTGGCCAAGACCGGCTACAACAAACTCAAGGTGTGGATCGACAAGCAGAATTTCCTGGTCATGCGTCAGGACTTCTTCGACGTCAAAGGTGTGCTGATCAAGCAGATGCGCACGCAGAAGGTCGAGACCATCGATTCGATCGACAGCATCGTGCTCAGTGAAACCGAGCACTTCATCGACGGCACCCGCTCGGAAATGCGTTTCAACCAGTTGCAGTACAACGTTGCGCTGGAAGACCGCCTGTTTACCCAGACCGCGATCAAGCGCGGCCTGAAAACCGGCGACCTGCCGGAATTTTCCGTGTCTGCCCGCTAAGCGCCGCCCCCGACGACCCTGGAACACATGATCATGGAAAGATATCTGAATTTCGTCGAGCGCCATGCGCGGGCGATTGTTTTCCTGCTGGTGGCGATTACCGCGTATTTCACCTATACGCTGGGCGCGCTGGTCTCGGACACCAACCCTTATCTGCTCAAGGAAAGCCACCCGGCGCGCAAGACCATCATCGATCTGCAGGGTGAATTCACCGGCACCTTCGACTCGGTGATGGTGGCGCTGAACAACCCGCAGACGGTGTTCAACAAGCAGACGCTGAATGCGCTGTTTTCGATGTCGCAGTCGGTGCGCAAGATGATTCTGGCCAACGACGCCGACAAGGAGCAACTGGCGCAAATCGTCGCCAAGTACCCGAATGACAGTCGCGCGCAACTGTTGACCCGCGACATTCTGCAAGACGGTTTTTCCCAGAACGACTACGCCCAGGCCAAGGCCCTGCGTGACCATGCGCAGAGTCAGAACTGGGATTCGCACGATCAACTGTTCCTGACCTTCCTCGCCGAGCGGATCAACCCGATCCGCGAAATGGCCTCGATGGGCGACCTGGAAAACATCGTCCTCACCGACGACGGCGAACTGTTGATCCACAAGACTCTCAACGCCTACGACATGGACCCGGCCGTGGTCGAGTCACAGATCATGGGCAACGAGTTGATGGTCGACGGCGTGGTGTCGAAGGACAAGAAAGTCGCGATGCTGGTGGCCGAACTCGGCACCAAACAGGACGACGCGCAGGCGCAATTGCGTGCCTATCAGATCGTGCGCGGCATCGTCGCGCAGTATCAGGCCGAGCATCCGGAGTACAAGGACGAGATCTTCATTGCCGGCATGCCGATCTTCATCGCCGCCCAGCAGGAAATCATCGACCATGACCTGGCGGTGCTGTTTCCGATCGTGTTTGCGCTGATCACGCTGTTGCTGATGTTCTTCTTCCGCAAACCGCTGGGCGTGCTGTTGCCGCTGTTCAACATCCTGTTCTGCACCATTTGGACCCTGGGTCTGATGGCGCTGTTGCGGGTGCCGTTCGACCTGTTGACCAGCGTGTTGCCGGTGTTCCTGTTCACCATCTGCTGTTCGGACGCGATCCATGTGATGGCCGAATATTACGAGCAGAAAAACGCCGGCAAGAGCAACCGCGAAGCCAACCGCGAAACCCAGCGTCTGATGGTGGTGCCGGTGGTGCTGACCACGGTGACGACCATTGCCACGTTCATGATTTCCACTACCAACAACATCGTCAGCATCCGCAATTTCGGCGTGTTCATGTCCATCGGCCTGACGGCGGCGCTGATCATTTCGCTGCTGCTGATTCCGGCGTGGATCTCCATCTGGGGCAAGGATCAGGCGCCGCAGGCCAAGGTCGAGGCGCACAAGGAATCGATCATCTCGCGTTATCTGGTGGCGTTCTGCGCGTGGATGATCCGCTTTCGCAAACCGATTCTGCTGGTCGTGCTGCCGTTGCTGGCGCTGGCCACGGTGTTCACCTTCCGCGTCGATATCGAAGATTCGGGCATCGCCTACTTCAAACCGGAAAGCCATATCCGCGTGTCGGACCAGTTCATCAACCACGCCAAAGTCGCGGGCACGGCGCCGGGCTGGATCGCCATCGACAGCAAGGAACCGCGCGGGGTGCTGACCACCGAAGTGGTGCAGTTCATCGACAAGCTCGACCACTTCATCAAGCAGCAGCCGAACGTCAGTTACGGCTACTCGCTGGCGACCTACGTCAAGCGCATGAACCTGGTGCTTAACGACATGAACCCTGATTACCTGCGCGTGCCCAACGCCATGGAACAGGTCACCTCAGTCAATGACGAGGGTCAGGTCGAGCGCTTTGAAGTGCCGGGCAATTCGTTGATCGAGCAGCATGTGATGCTGTTCGAAAACGGCGGCGGTTCAGACCTGAACAACGTACTCAACGCCGACTTCTCCAAGGCCTTGACCCTGTACACCATGACCTCGTCGGTCGCCAGCGACTATCAGGGCATGCTCGATCGCCTCGATGCCTGGCTGCTGGTGAACAAACCGGCCAACCTCGAAGTGACCCACGCCGGCACGCCGTTGATCTGGACCGGCGTGTTGCAGGAAATCACTCAGGGCCAGGTGCTGAGCTTTTCCCTGGCGCTGCTGGTCGTCACGCTGATGATGATGTACTGGCTCAAGTCGGTGCGCCTCGGCATCCTCGGCATGTTGACCCTGCTGACCACTTCGGTGACGGTCTACGGCTTCATGTTCCTGTTCAACATCGAGCTGAACATCGGCACCACGCTGGTGACGTTCCTGGTGGTCGGCGTGGTCGATTACGCGGTGCACCTGCTGTCGCGGATCAAGCTGCTGGTGCAGCAGGGCATCGAGATCGATGCGGCAATCCTGCAAGCCATGCACAGCGTCGGTCGCTCTACGGTGATCAACGTGGTGATCTTTTCCGTCGGTTTCATGGCGCTGCTGTTTTCCGACTTCAAGCCGATTGTCGACCTCGGCGCGCTGGTGGCCATGGCCCTGTTCTCCAGCGGCGTCATGACCATTGTTCTGGTGACGCTGGTGTCGCCGTGGTTCTTTGCGGCGATTGCGCCGGTTGCCCGACCTGCTCCGGGGCAACCTGTAGTCGGCGAGGCTGTGGCGGGCTGAGTGTCGATCCGCCGGGTTCGCTTGCCCTGATACGCCAGGCAAAGCGGGTCAGGCGTCGCAACAGGGTTTTCAGTTCAGCGTAGCGCCTGGGGTTTTTTCCCCCTGCCGGGCGTTGCGCTCGAACTGACATTCCAGCCGCGCTTCGTGAAGATTTTTTTCGAACGCTTCCAGACCATCGTACAACTGCTGCAAATCGCCGATCTGGGCCACCAGCTCGGCTTTTTTCCGGGCGATGGCATGCTCGGCCATGTCCCAAGGGAATTCTTCGCCGCGGTAGTTGTTGAGGATGACCTGCAGCTCTTTGAGCTTGAAACCCAGTTGCTGGGCGCACTTGATAAACGTCAGTACTTCGACGCTTTCCTGGCTGTAGATCCGGTATTTGCCTTCACGCTTGGGCTGCGGCAGCAGGCCGATTTCCTCGTAATGGCGAATGCTTTTGACTGTGGTGCCCGACAGCTGGGCGGCTTTGCCGATATACATAAAGATCCGTCTCGATGAGCAAAACAAAGGCGTAGCGCGACCAGGTTGGGGCCTGATCGGCGGGCGATTATAGGGGGAATACCATCGGCAGGTTGCAACTGTGCGCAAATGACGCGCGCAGCTGACGGACGGACTCGGCAGGGGCCCGGGAAAGGGGGACTGACGGCGGCGACTGCGCCGTCAGTTGAGCAGCGGATACAGGCTCAGAACGCGGCGCAGGCCCGGGCCTGTTGCAGCCAGGTGTCGCGCTGGTTCGGCTTGGAGCCGAGCATCGGGCCGAAGGTCAGGGTCTTGATCGGCTTGACCCCGCAGAACTCCAGGGTGGTCTTGCGCACCTGATGCAGTCCCGGCATGCCGTAGACCCATTTGTAATACCAGAACGGCGTGTCCATGGTCACCAGCAAATGCGCGGTGCGGCCCTTGAGCAGCTTGTCCGGGAAGGCTTTGCCCTCGCGGTACTTGAAGGCGAAGCCGGGCAGGAAGATGCGGTCGAGAAAGCCCTTCATCAGCGCCGGAATCCCGCCCCACCAGATCGGATAAACGAAAGTCAGGTGCTCGGCCCAAGTGATGTCGGCCTGCGCCTGCAGCAGATCCGGCTCCAGCGGCTGGATCTTGTTGTAGCCCTCGTGCAGGACCGGATCGAACTCCAGCGCATCCAGACGCATCAGGCGCACTTCATGCCCGGCGTCCTTGGCCGCCTGGACGTAGGTATCGCTCAATGCTCCGCAAAAACTGTCGTTGGAGGGGTGACCGAGAATCACGAGCATTCGTTTGCTCATCGTGTGTACTCCTGAAAAGAAGCTCACAGCATAGAGTCTGCCCCTAGCGGTAGAGTCAAGGCGTCAACGCCTGCAAAAGGGCCTGGGCATAGGCCGGCAGTTGCGCAAAATTGCGTGCGCACAGATGCAAGGTGCGATTGGCCCAGGCGTCTTCCAGCGGTACACAGGCAAACGAGTCCGCCGAGGGCCAGCGCTCGACGGCGATCTTGGGCACGATCGCCAGTCCCGCCCCGCGCGCGACCATGCGCGTGAGGCCGTCGAAGCCGTCGGCGCGAATCCGAATGGCCATGCGCTGGCCGACATGCAGCGCCTGTTCTTCCAGATGAATCGCCAGCGCACTGGTGCTGCCCAGGGCCACGTAGTCATGGGCCAGGGTTTCGGCGAAGCTCAGCGAGGCTTTGTTTGCCAGCGGATGACCATGGGGCATGATCAGCAGCAGCGGATCGGCGCGAAACGCCAGGGTCTGCAAGTCGTGGGTATCGACCGCGTCGGAGACGATCCCCAAGTCGGCCGTGCCTTGGCGCAGGGCGTGGGTGATGCGGGCGCTGGGCAATTCCTGCAGATCGATGTCGAGGTTGGGGTGATCGCGCAAAAAGTCGGCGAGCACTTCCGGCAGGTATTCGCTGATCGCCGTGGTGTTGCACAACAGCCGTACCTGACCTTTGGCGCCGTTGGCGTAGTCGGCCAGATCCTGCTGCAGGCGTTCGGCCTGTTGCAGAAGGATCCGCGCATGCCGGGCCAGCGCCTTGCCGGCAGGCGTCGGGGTGATGCCACGTCGCCCGCGTTGCAGCAGCTCAATGCCCAGCGAGGCTTCCATGGCGCGGATCCGCGCGCTGGCGGCGGCGAGCGACAGATGGCTGCGGGCGGCGCCGGCGGTGATGTTGCCGCTGTCGAGGGTGTGCAGGTAGAGGCGCAGGTCGGTGAGGTCGAAGTGCATGGGTAGCCTGTGGTTTTTGTGGTGTCTGGACTGGCCCTATCGCTGGCAAGCCAGCTCCCACAGGATTTGTGTTGTGCACAAATTCTGTGATCCACGCTGAAACCTGTGGGAGCTGGCTTGCCAGCGAAGAGGCCATCAGCCGCAAAACAAATTCTCAGCCTCTTGCATGGCCAGAGGCACCCTCAGTATATGGCAGATTTTCAACCCTTCACCCGAGGCGCACAGTAGCGCCATGATCACACTCACAGACTTCTACCAAAACCTCGGCCCGGCCTTGTCTTTGCTGGTCCTCGCCACTTTCATCCTCGCCGGTCTGGTCAAAGGCGTGATCGGCCTCGGCCTGCCCACGGTCGCCATGGGCCTGCTCGGTCTGGCTATGGTACCAGCGCAGGCTGCCGCATTGCTGATCATTCCGGCGACGCTGACCAATGTCTGGCAACTGGCATTCGGCGGGCACTTGCAAGCGCTGATCAAACGCCTGTGGCCGATGCTGCTGATGATCGTTCTCGGCACCGCTATCGGCACATTGTGGATCGGCATGGCGGGTGGGCATTGGGTGGTGCGCGGGCTGGGCGCGGCGTTGTTGCTGTATGCGTTGAGCGGGTTGCTGCTACCGACGCTGCAGGTCCATCGCCGGCATGAGTGCTGGCTCGGCCCAGTCTGCGGGCTGATCACCGGCGTCATCACTGCGGCCACCGGGGTGTTCGTGATCCCGGCGGTGCCGTATCTGCAGGCGCTGGGCTTGAACCGCGATCAACTGGTGCAGGCGCTGGGCCTGTCGTTTACCGTGTCGACCCTGGCACTAGCCGCCGGATTGTTCTGGCGCGGCGCGCTGGGCGCAGGCGAGTTGAGCGCCTCGCTGCTGGCGCTGATTCCGGCGCTGCTGGGCATGTGGCTCGGCCAATGGCTGCGCCAGCGGATCAGCGCTGCGGTGTTCAAGCGGGTATTTTTTCTCGGGATGGGCGCGCTCGGCGCCCATCTGCTGATCAGCGCTTAGCCGACGAGGCGCTGAGCATGTCGATCCGGCGGATCTCGAAGTCGCGCTCCAGGTACTGCATGCGATTGTCGAAAAACTCGCGCATGTGCGGCAGGTTCGAGTGCACGTCGAGGTGCGCCTGGCTCTCCCAAATCTCGTAGAAGATGAACAGCGTCGGGTCCTGCTGGTCGCGCAGCATGTGGTATTCGATGCAACCGGGCTCGGCGCGGCTCGGTTCGACATAGGCGCGAAACAGCGCTTCGAAGGCCTCGGCTTTTTCCGGGCGGGTCTTGGCATGCAGGATGAAACCGTGGTGTTCACTCATCGAAACAACTCCTCAAAGGCTGATGGCTGCAAATGCTATTGCAACAATCGGCGCTCGATTCGTGCTTTTTGATCAAATGTATTTTGCGCCAACGCGGCTTATTCCGCGCGAGAGGGATGGTTAACCTGCCGCCATTGGTTTTCCCATCTTTCTCCAGCCCATGGGCTGCGCGAGGCGTTCTGATGAAAAAAGTGTTGTTGCTCAATGGCGGCAAGAAATTCGCCCACTCCGACGGTCGTTACAACGCCACCCTGCACGAAACCGCGATCAGCGTGCTGGATCGCGGCGGTCTGGATGTCAAAACCACGTTCATCGACGAGGGCTACGACATCGCCGAAGAAGTGGCCAAATTCCTCTGGGCCGACGTGATCATTTATCAGATGCCGGGCTGGTGGATGGGCGCGCCGTGGACCGTGAAAAAGTACCTCGATGAAGTCTTCACCGAAGGCCACGGCAGCCTGTATGCCAGTGACGGTCGCACCCGTTCCGATGCCTCGCAGAAGTACGGCAGCGGCGGCCTGATCCAGGGCAAGCAATACATGTTGTCGCTGACCTGGAATGCACCGCAACAGGCGTTCGATGACCCGACTGATTTCTTCGAAGCCAAGGGTGTCGACGCGGTGTATTTCCCGTTCCACAAGGCTAACCAGTTCCTCGGCATGACAGCTTTGCCGACGTTCCTTTGTGTGGACGTGATGAAGCGGCCGAACATCGAGAATGATGTGGCGCGTTATGAGCAGCATTTGAAGGAAGTGTTTGGTCTCAAGGCTTGAAGTGCTTTGCGGCGAAAGCGACTTCAACTGTGGTGAGGAGATTGTCTGTGTTCGGGGGGGGGTATCTGTGTTGGGGGATTTATCTGTGGTGAGGGGATTTATCTGTGGCGAGGGGATTTATCCCCGATGGGCTGCGCAGCAGCCCCGCCTTTCTAGAAAAGCGTGGGCGCTACGCGCCCATCGGGGATAAATCCCCTCGCCACAATCGGTGACCTTCACCACAATACGAAGGTGAGGACTATTCAAAGGGACCCCCGTGAAAGCCAGATCCGATGAGTTGCAGATTTTCGTCTGCGTGATCGAGTGCGGTTCGATTTCCGCCGCTGCCGAGCAGGTCGGGCAGACGCCGTCGGCGGTCAGCCGCACCTTGTCGCGGCTGGAAGCCAAACTCGACACCACGCTGATCAACCGCACCACGCGGCGCATGGATCTGACCGAAGAGGGCAAGTATTTCTTCGAACAGGCCAAGCTGATTCTCGACCAGATGGACGCCCTCGAAGAGCGCCTGTCGTCCCGCCAGCAAACCCCGTCCGGACGCCTGCGGATCAATGCCGCATCGCCGTTCATGCTGCACGCCATCGTGCCGTACATCGACGAGTTCCGCCGGCTGTACCCGGACATCCAGCTCGAACTCAACAGCAATGACCTGATCATTGACCTGCTGGAACAAAGCACCGACGTCGCCATCCGCATCGGCACCTTGGCCGATTCCACCTTGCATGCGCGTTCGCTGGGCTGCAGTCCGCTGTTGATCGTTGCCAGTCCGGCGTACCTGGAGCAGCACGGCGCGCCGCTGCAAGTCGCCGACTTGAGCGAGCACAGCCTGCTCGGCTTCACCCACAACGAAGGCCTCAACCAGTGGCCGCTGCGCTACGTGCACGGCGACCGCTGGCCAATCACCCCGGCGATCAGCGCCTCCAGCGGCGAGACCGTGCGCCAGCTGGCGCTGGAAGGGCAGGGCATCGCCTGCCTGTCGCACTTCATGACCATCGACGACATCCGCGCCGGGCGCTTGAAAGTCTTGCTCGGTGAGTTCAACAGCGGTTATCGCCAGCCAATCAACGCGGTGTACTACCGCAACTCGCAACTGGCGCTGCGCATTCAGTGCTTCCTCGACTTTATCCAGAGCAAACTTGCTGCGTACGCCAGCGCCGACTTCAAGGCTGATTCGTGACCTCTGCGCAACAGTGATTTGGCCGAGGGCGGGTTTTTCCATCAGGTAGACCGGTCGATACTCGCTGCATCACTTATTCACGCAGGGAGTTTCTCCATGAACGTATTCATCACCGGCGCCGCCGGTTTTATCGGCGGCTCCATCGCTACCGGTCTGGTCCAGGCCGGGCATCAAGTCACCGGTCTGGTGCGCAGCGCCGAGCAGGCCGATGAACTGAAAGCACTGGGCATCACCCCGGTGATCGGCACCCTCGAAGACAGCGCGTTGCTCGCCGAACAGGCCCGCGCCGCCGATGCGGTGATCAACGCCGCCAGCAGCGACCATCGCGGCGCCGTCGAAGCCTTGCTCGATGCTTTGCGCGGGTCGAACAAAGTGTTCCTGCACACCAGCGGTTCGAGCATCGTCGGCGATGCTTCGGGCGGCAAATCCAGCGACGTTATCTACTACGAAGACAACCTGCCGGAGCCGACTGTCGACAAAGCGGCGCGTGTGGCCATCGACAACCTGATCCTCGCGGCAGCCAACGATGGCGTGAACTCGGCGGTAATCTGCAACACGCTGATCTACGGCCACAGCCTGGGCGTCAAACGCGACAGCGTGCAATTGCCGCGACTGCTCAAACAGGCCCGCAAAAGCGGTGTGGTGCGCCATGTCGGCACCGGGCAGAACATCTGGTCCAACGTGCACATCGAAGACGTCGTCGACCTGTACCTGCTGGCGCTGACCAAGAACGTACCGGGCACCTTCTACTTCGTCGAAAGCGGCGAAGCCTCGTTCCGCGACATGACCACTGCCATGGCCCAGGCCCTGAACCTCGGCGAGCCACAGGACTGGCCGCTGAAAGACGCCGAGGCTGAATGGGGTTACGAAATGGCCAACTACGGCCTGGGCTCCAACAGCCGGGTACGCGGCAAACACGCGCGCGAAATGCTGGGCTGGGCGCCGAAGCGTACGTCGGTGGTGGAATGGATTCGTCACGAGGTGGTGTAAACGCCGCCAACCCTGTGGGAGCTGGCTTGCCAGCGATAGCGCTCGACCAGTCAGCATCTATATTGAATGTGCAGCCATCATCGCTGGCAAGCCAGCTCCCACAGGACCTTGTGTTCCTTTGGAGATGATGTAAATCCCACCCCGGAATTTTCATTCATCGCGACAATACGTACCTTCCAGCGACACCCCTTACCTCTCCACGAAAATTACTTTCATGCGGTTTGAAAACTCGATCTCGAAATGATTTATGAGTTTCACAACCCATTCGAACGTGACCCTTTCGAGGAGTACCGCATGACGCCTTCCTTCGGCTATTGGCTGCTGATCTATGCCGCCGTCGCCATCATCGCGTTGATCGTGTTGATCGCGCGTTACCGGCTCAATCCGTTCATTGTCATCACCCTGATCTCCATCGGCCTGGCGCTGGTGGCGGGGATGCCGCCGTCGGCTGTGGTGGGGGCGTATGAGGCCGGGGTGGGCAAGACGCTGGGGCACATTGCGCTGGTGGTGGCGCTGGGGACGATGCTCGGCAAGATGATGGCCGAGTCCGGCGGTGCGGAGCAGATGGCCCGTACGCTGATCGCAAGGTTCGGCGAGAAGAATGCGCACTGGGCGATGGTTTGTATCGCGTTTCTGGTTGGTTTGCCGCTGTTCTTCGAGGTCGGTTTTGTCTTGCTGGTACCGATCGCCTTCACCGTGGCGCGGCGGGTCGGTGTG
This sequence comes from Pseudomonas sp. Eth.TT006, assembly GCF_054456575.1. Classification (NCBI taxonomy): domain Bacteria; kingdom Pseudomonadati; phylum Pseudomonadota; class Gammaproteobacteria; order Pseudomonadales; family Pseudomonadaceae; genus Pseudomonas; species Pseudomonas sp. Eth.TT006. The sequence continues at coordinate 38,265 of NZ_JBTJEN010000002.1, forward strand.
TCGATTTTGATGGTCGGTCTGCCGATGGTTGCCGGCCTGTCGGTGGTGCATGCCCTGGTGCCGCCGCACCCGGCGGCGATGCTGGCGGTACAGGCGTATCAGGCGTCGGTCGGGCAGACCTTGCTGTACGCGATTGCCATCGGCATTCCGACCGCGATCATCGCCGGCCCGCTGTACGCCAAGTTCATCGTGCCGCGCATTCAACTGCCGGCGAATAACCCGCTGGAGCGGCAATTCCTCGACCGCGAACCGCGCGACAAACTGCCGGGGTTCGGCATCACCATGGCGACTATTCTGTTGCCGGTGGTGCTGATGCTGATCGGTGGCTGGGCCAACCTGATTTCCACACCGGGAAGCAGCTTCAATCAGTTCCTGTTGTTCATCGGTAACTCGGTAATCGCGTTGTTGCTGGCGACCTTGCTGAGTTTCTGGACGCTGGGCATCGCTCAGGGTTTCAACCGTGAATCGATCCTCAGATTCACCAACGAGTGCCTGGCGCCGACTGCCAGCATTACCTTGCTGGTCGGCGCTGGCGGCGGCTTGAACCGGATTCTGGTCGACGCCGGCGTCACCGATCAGATCGTCGGTCTGGCTCACGAATTCCATCTGTCGCCGTTGATCATGGGCTGGCTGTTCGCCGCGTTGATGAGGGTCGCCACCGGCTCGGCGACCGTGGCCATGACCACCGCGTCCGGCGTGGTCGCGCCGGTGGCCATCGGCCTGGGTTATCCACACCCGGAGTTGTTGGTGCTGGCGACCGGCGCTGGCTCGGTGATCTTTTCCCACGTCAACGACGGCGGCTTCTGGTTGATCAAGGAATACTTCAACATGACGGTCGCGCAGACGTTCAAGACCTGGACCGTGCTCGAGACCCTGATCTCGCTGGTCGCTTTCGCTCTGACCGTCGGCCTTTCCTACCTGCTGTAACCGGAGCCAGCCGTCATGGACATCCTTTACCAGATCCGCGCCCGTCAGGATTCCTTCAGTGCCGGCGAGGGCCGCATCGCCCGGCTGATGCTCGACGACGTCGGCTTTGCCGCGAGCGCCAGCCTCGAAGACCTGGCGCAACTTGCCGAAGTCAGCACCGCGACGCTGTCGCGTTTCGCCCGCACGGTGGGTTGCCGCGACCTGCGTGATCTGCGCCTGCAACTGGCTCAGGCCAGCGGCGTTGGCAGTCGTTTTCTCGACCCGGCAGGCACGCCTGAACAGTCGGCGTTCTACGGGCAGATCGTTGGCGATATCGAAACCACCCTGCGCCAGCATCTGGCCGGATTCGATGAATCACGCTTCGCCGATGCGGTGAACATGCTCGGCCGGGCGCGGATGATTCATGCGTTCGGCATGGGCGGTTGCTCGACCCTGTGCAGCGATGAATTGCAGGTGCGCCTCGTGCGTCTCGGCTACCCGATTGCGGTGTGTCATGACGCGGTGATGATGCGCGTCACCGCCGCCAGCCTGAATCCCGAACAGGTGCTGATCGTCTGCTCGCTGACCGGCATCACCCCGGAGTTGCTGGAAACCGTCGAGCTGGCGCGCAACTACGGCGCACGCATCCTCGCCATCACCCGCGCCGACTCGGCGCTGGCCGAACTGGCTGACGTTGTCCTGCCGCTGCAAGGCGCGGAAACTTCATTTATCTACAAACCGACGGCGGCGCGCTACGGCATGCTGCTGGCCATCGACGTGCTCGCCACCGAGCTGGCGCTGGCCAGCCCTGAAGACAATCAAGAACGTCTGCGGCGGATCAAACTGGCCCTCGACGAATACCGTGGCGGCGACGATCACCTGCCGCTGGGAGACTGACATGCAGTACGACACGCTGATTCGCAACGCCTTGGTTATCGATGGCAGCAACACGCCTGGCTATCGCGCCGATGTGGCGATTCTCAACGGCCGCATCGAACGCATTGGCGACCTGCACGACGCCCGCGCCAGCGAACAAATCGACGCCGCTGGCCGCGTGCTCGCACCGGGTTTCATCGACGTGCACACCCACGACGACACCGTGGTCATTCGCCAACCGGACATGCTGCCCAAACTCAGCCAGGGTGTGACCACGGTGATCGTCGGCAACTGCGGGATCAGCGCGGCGCCGGTCAGCCTCAAGGGCAATCCACCCGATCCGATGAACCTGCTGGGGACGGCAGCCGCGTTCGTTTACCCGCGTTTCAGCGACTACCGCGCCGCTGTCGAAGCGGCGAACACCACGCTGAACGTCGCCGCACTGGTCGGACACACCGCGTTGCGCAGCAATCACCTCGACGACCTGTTCCGCAGCGCGACACCAGCAGAAATCAGCGCCATGCGCGAGCAACTGCGCGACAGTCTGGAGCATGGCGCTTTGGGCTTATCCACAGGCCTGGCCTACGCCAGTGCCTTCAACGCCTCGACTGATGAAGTGCAGCAACTGAGCGAAGAACTGACGGCCTTCGGCGCGGTGTACACCACGCACCTGCGCAGCGAATTCGAGCCGGTGCTGGAGGCGATGGAGGAAGCGTTCGGCATCGGCCGTCACTCGCAATCACCGGTGATCATTTCTCACCTCAAGTGCGCTGGCGTCGGTAACTGGGGGCGCAGTCCGCAGTTGCTCGCGGCGCTGGAAGACGCGGCGAAAACCCAGCACGTAGGCTGCGATTGCTATCCCTACGCGGCGAGTTCTTCGACGCTGGATCTGAAGCAGGTGACCGATGCCCATCGCATCACCATCACCTGGTCGACGCCGCATCCTGAAGTCAGCGGTCGCGACCTGATCGACATCGCCGCCGAATGGAACGTGCCGCTGCTCGACACGGCCAAGCGTCTGCAACCGGCGGGCGCTGTGTACTACGGGATGGATGAGGCGGACGTACGAAAAATCCTTGCTCATCCGATGTCGATGGTCGGTTCTGACGGCCTGCCGGAAGACCCATTCCCGCACCCACGCCTGTGGGGCGCTTTCCCACGGGTGCTCGGCCATTTCAGTCGCGATGTCGGGCTGTTTCCGCTGCACACCGCGGTACACAAGATGACCGGCCTGTCGGCGGCACGGTTTGGTTTGCACGAGCGCGGCGAGATTCGTGAAGGCTATTGGGCGGATCTGGTGTTGTTCGATCCGGCGACGGTGCGCGATGTCGCGGATTTCCATGACCCGCAGCGGGCTGCCCAAGGCATTGATGGAGTGTGGATCAACGGGGTGTTGAGCTACCAGGAGGGGCAGGCTTCAGGACGTCACGCCGGACGGTTCCTCGCCCGTGAAGATGACCTGCGCAAAGGTTTTGTATAACTGCAGCTGCGAGTTTGCGACGTGATCTGGATTTTGGTGCAGTGATGGCACATTGGAATTAAAGATTCCTTCAGCCAAGCCGAATCGCTGACATTCAGTGGATTTGGCGTCTGTCGCCCAGGGAGTTTCATGTACCGCGTTTGTTTGTTTGTAGCCGCCACGCTGTTGACGGGCTGCGTCGGTCCTCAGGCCAATCGGACTGCTGCCCGGGCTGAAACCACCGGGATGCTTCAGCGCCCGATCGTGACGGATTCGATTGTTCGCGAAGGCGATGTCCTGAGCTTTCAAGTCAGTGAATCAGGCGAAAATCAGGCGGGTTCGGGGATGCTCGCGCAACTTGAAGCGTCGTGCACGGCGGATCAGGGAAAACTGCTTTACCTGACCAGTACTGTTCGTCGCTATCTGGGTGCCAATGGCCGCCAGTACAGTGTGGGCCTGCCGATACCTGCCGCAGCTTATCCAGCGCTCAAGCGCAACCCGGACTTTGTCCGTGCCTGCGCACAAACACCGCAGCCGGACTGGCGGGTGGTCAAGGGCAGTGGCGAAGAGCAGTGGGTATTGATTGATCGCAACAGCTTCAAGAACGAGGGTGGCGAATTAAAGTTCTGGGCGGCCTACGACAATCCGTTTGTAGCCTTCGATATGCCCTACGACGCACCTTACGCACAGAAGCGTGAGCACTACGCAGTCAATTGCGCGAAGCAGGTTTTCCGTCAGGTCGCCGGGTATGACCTCAATGCCGACAATAGCGTGACCGATGGTCAGGACCGTATTTCCCTGACATCCACAGCAATCGCCGGCAGCAATGCCGATTACGAAATGCTGTTCAAACTGGCGTGCGAAAACCCGCAATCCATCGCACAACTACCGGTATTCGTACCGCGTGCCAAGAAGACTCTGCCGGTGACCCTGCCGAAGGTCTCCGAGGCGGCACTCTCTGCCATCAAGAGCCTGAACATGCCCTCGGTCAGCAAACCCCTGAGCTACGTGGAGGTTGTGGGCAAATCCACGTTCAAATCCACCACCTCGGATATGCGCGAAGAGCGTTTCCTGAGTGTCGACGCTGCCAGCGGTCAGTCTTCCCAGCGCCTGACGGGCAAGAGTTACGAGGGCAATAGCGTGACTTTCCGAGGACTGTTCGATCTGGTTCGACAAAGCCAGTACGGTGCGGGCCAGGCTTCGTCGATGAAGGACAGCTCCAGCCTGGAAGCGCTCACCTTTACTGGCGACTGGCGGCACATGCCGGTCAACGGCAAACTCGGTTACACCACTCGGTCAACCTCGTTCAACTCGCTGATCGGCAAGTCCAGCGAGATCAGCCGCAGCAACGAATGCACGGTCGTGCGAGACCTTTTCGCCAGTGAACTCAATGCCACGTTGAGCGGCGGGGCCAAAGAGCTGTCCTGCCGGCGGGACAATGACGAGTATGAGCGAGTCGATACGTATTATTACTTGCAGGACTACGGGTACTTCTTCTTTGCCCGAACCGACAAGAACCGCTTCTACTACCATGACCTCACGCTCAAGACCGTGCGCTGAGCCAGCGGTTTGAGTCCTACTCGCCCGCCACACGCGGGCGCACCCTACACGCGAGAGCATGCCCATGAGCTTCGGCAAAACCACCCCGATCCTGCGGATTTTCGATGAAGCCAGGGCCATCGAGTTCTACGTCAACTTCCTCGGCTTCAAGATCGACTGGCAGCACCGTTTCGAGGCCAACTTCCCGTTGTATCTGCAGGTGTCCCGTGGCGAGTGCGTGCTGCACCTGTCCGAACACCATGGCGATGCGACGCCGGGTGCTGCGCTGCGTATCGAGACCGATGAGCTGGAGGCGTTTCAGCAGCAGTTGCTGGCCAAGGATTACAAGTTCTCGCACCCACAGATTCAGGCGATGCCGTGGGGCAGTCAGGACATGACGATTGCCGATCCGTTTGGCAATCGGTTGGTGTTTACCAATGCGATCAGTGTTTGAGGCGGAAACGCCAAAAACCAAAAGCCCCTCACCCTAGCCCTCTCCCGGAGGGAGAGGGGACCGATCCGGGGATGCTTGAGAGATACACCGACCTGAACCTGCTCGGTCGAATCCATAATCGACTCGGTCATTCAGGTCGATGTATAGCGCCAGACACCTCGGTCGGCCTCTCTCCCTCGGGGAGAGGGAACCGATCCGGGGATGCTTGAGAGATCACCGACCTGAGCCTGCTCGGCCGAATCCATAATCGACTCGGTCTTTCAGGTCGATGTCTGACGCCAGACACCACGATCGGCCCCCTCTCCCTCCGGGAGAGGGCTGGGGTGAGGGGAGATGGCACACCGCAAAAAGAAGCCCGCCACCCAACCATCACAGTTGGAGTCGCGGGCTTTTGCGTTATTCGGTCGGCACTAACTGATCCAGCACACGATTGACGGCGATTTCCGCCACCATCACCACTTGCGCGATGCCTTGCAGGGTTTTGCGATGCGAGCCTTCAAGCAGACCGGCGAAGTCGTTGAGCATGACGGTGGCCGAGCCCAGCGTCTCGCAGGCGTCGGCCAGCAACGGTTCGGTGCCGCTGTCAGGACGGGCCATGTAGAGGCGATTGGCCTGGCAGGGGGCGGCCATGATCGCGGGTGTCGGTGGGCCCAGATAGTGGTCGAGGGCGCGCTCGGCGGCTTCGTGGAATTTCTTTGATTCGGGGGATGTGTAGGGGGAGGCCGGATCGGTGTCCGGTGGGTTTGGCGTAACTTTGAACATGGGAGCGTACCTTTCAAGGCCGCATCCATTTCGCCGCTAAGCAAAAGGGAGGCAGCTGTGCGCAAGTTAGCGGACCGGTCGCATCCCACCCCGGCGCACCCGAAGGTGCCATGCGCACAGCCACCATCAAGCGCAGGCAAATGCCTGACTGGATGTGCATGTGCAATCGGGAGCGAATGTGGCCGAGCCGCTAAGCTCGATCACTGGAAATCAGTGACGGAATCAAGTTACCGATGGGCTCCAGGGCGCACAAGCCGGCGGATTCTGGCGTAGCCGTAGGCAGTGGCGCAAGGATTTGTAGGCAGCGGGGCGTAACACTGAGTGTCTTTAAACACGGTGGTTGCGGTGGGTTTATCGGGCTGCGGACATTGAGGATTTGTCTGTAGGTTTTTTGGTGTTGCCGCTGCCGCCTTCGCTGGCAAGCCAGCTCCCACAATATCCGTGTCGTGCATAAAATCGCTGACTTGCGCAAAACCTGTGGGAGCTGGCTTGCCAGCGATGAGGGCCGGCCAATCACCCCCGATGCATTTGCCGAAACTCCCCCGGCGGCATCCCGCGCCAGCTCTTGAACGTGCGGTGAAACGAGCGCGGCTCGGTAAACCCCAGGTACTGCGCGATGTCCTGAATCGGCAATGTGCTGTTGAGCAAATAATGCTCGGCCAGCTCCTGGCGCAGCTCATCGAGAATCTGCTGATACGACGTCCCCGCCTGTTGCAATTGACGCTGCAACGTGCGCACCGACACCGCCAGTTGCTCGGCCACTTGTTCCTTGCGCGGCAGACCTTCCTTGAGCAACTGGCGCAGGATGCTTTTGACCTGCTGCGCAAGCGTCGCATCCTCCAGCGTCGCCATCAGCCCCAGCGCATGTTCTTCCAGGGTTCGCAGCAGTTGCGCGTCGGCCTGGCGCAACGGTAATTGCAGATACGGTAGCGGCACGATCAGCGCTGAATAGGGCTTATCGAACAACACCGGGCAGGCGAAGAACTGCTCGTACTGCGCTTGCGTGGTGTCCGCCGGGCGCGGATGTTCCAGCCACACGGCGGCCGGTGACAGCTGCGTGTCGGCGATCCAGCGCGCGTAGTGCAGCCAAGAACCGAGGACGTTTTCCACCAGATGCCGACGAATTCGTGGGCGCTCGTAGCGGCAGTTCCAGATCAGATGTACATGGCCGTCCTGCACCTCAGCGCGGCTGACGCCCATGTCGCCCACCAGTTTTTCGAACGGCATGATCCGGCTCATCGCCTCGCCCAGCGTCGCGCAGTTCATGGTGATGTAACCCAGCACGCTCCAGGAGTTGGGCAGGACGAACTTCGCCGCGTTGAGGCCGAACAGCGGATCGCCCGAATGTGCGCAAAAGTAATCCAGCAGACGCTCATGCACCTCACCCGGCAGGCGCAGGCTGTTGTCGCTCAATTGCTGCGCCTGCAACCCGGCCGCCGCCAACGCCGGCTCGATGGCCATGCCCAGTTGCTCGGCATGGCGCACGTATTTGAGCAGCGGCGGAACGGAGGTGAAGCCGAGCGATTGCATGAGCCGGAACCCTTGATCAAGGTCTGCGTGGGCGAATGAGTGCCTGCAAGGTAGTTTGAAACCCCGGCTAAAGTAAATGACTGGCCGTTGCGCGACGTTTGACTCAATTGGCTACTCGAACTGGCCGGATGCGACCGTGACACTTTTCGGTTGCTGGCTAGTATGGAGGCTTGGCACATCACCGATCAGACTGCAGAAAAAGGACACACGCATGCGACGCTGGAACGGCTGGGGAGAGGCAGGCACGGTGGTCGAACTGCCGGCCCAGGGCGCGAGTTTTCTCCATGAACGGCTGGGCGCCGGGCGCGTGCTGCCGGATGCCACGCTGGAGTCGGCATTGGCGCGGGTGCCGGTCTCGCGACTGGCGCCGCACGCGTTGTACAGCGTCGACACGCATGATCGTTTGCTGCACGCGCGGGGCCAGAGCCTGCCGGACTGGCTGGCGCTGCGCGAAGGCACCTTGGGCAACTATCCCGACGCCGTGGCGTTTCCCGAAACCGCGCAGCAGATTCGCCAATTGCTGGCGCTGGCCGATGAACAGGAGCTGTGCCTGATTGCCTACGGCGGCGGCACCTCGGTGGCCGGGCACATCAACCCGCCGGACTCGGCGCGGCCGGTGCTGACGGTGTCGCTGGCGCGGATGAATCGTCTGAGCGACCTCGACGAGGCCAGCCAATTGGCGACCTTCGGCCCCGGCGCCAGTGGCCCGCAGGTGGAAAGTCAGCTGCGCGCCCGAGGCTACACACTGGGGCATTTTCCGCAGTCGTGGGAGCTGTCGACGCTGGGCGGTTGGGTCGCCAGTCGTTCCAGCGGTCAGCAGTCGTTACGCTACGGGCGCATCGAGCAGTTGTTCGCCGGCGGCACTCTGGAAACCTTTGCCGGACCGTTGGCGATTCCGACTTTCCCAGCCTCGGCGGCGGGGCCGGATTTGCGTGAAGTGGTGCTCGGTTGCGAGGGCCGTTTCGGGATCATTTCCGAAGTCCAGGTGCGGGTCAGTCCGCTACCGGCCGACGAGCGTTTTTACGGCGTGTTCCTGCCCAGTTGGAGCAAGGCGCTGCAAGCGATCCGCCAGTTGGCGCAGGCGCGGATACCGCTGTCGATGCTGCGCTTATCCAATGCAGTGGAGACCGAAACGCAATTGGCGCTGGCCGGGCATCCGCAGCAGATCGCCTGGCTGGAAAAATACCTGAGCCTGCGCGGGGCGGGCGAGGGCAAGTGCCTGCTGACCTTCGGCGTGACCGGCAATCGTCGGCAGAACGCCTTGTCATTGAGCCAGGCGCGGCAGCATCTGAAAGCTTTCGGCGGGGTGTTCACCGGGACCCTGCTGGGCAAGAAGTGGGCGCAGAACCGCTTCCGTTTCCCTTACCTGCGCGAGAACCTGTGGAACGCCGGTTATGTGGTCGACACCCTGGAAACCGCCACCGACTGGAGCAACGTCGATCACCTGCTCAACCTGATCGAAACCAGCCTGCGCGATGCCCTGGCGGCGGAGGGCGAGCGGGTGCATGTGTTCACTCATCTGTCCCACGTTTACGGCGAAGGTTCGAGCATCTACACCACCTACGTATTTCGTCCGGCGGCGGATTACCCGGCGACGCTGGCGCGCTGGCAGCGACTCAAGCACGCCGCCAGCCAGACCATCGTCGACAACCACGGCACCATCAGCCACCAGCACGGCGTCGGCAAAGACCACGCGCCGTACCTGTTGCGCGAAAAGGGCGCGCTGGCGATGGACACCTTGCAGGCGCTGAGCAAACACTTCGATCCGGCCGGGCGCCTCAACCCCGGCACGTTGTTGCCGGAGTGACGACCATGAGCGCGCACTGGAACGCCGAATGGCGCCGGCAAGTGCTGCCGACGTTGGCAGGTGAAACATGGGACCTGATCGTCATCGGCGGCGGCATCAGTGGTGCCGGAATTCTGCGCGAAGCGGCGCGGCGGGGCTGGCGTTGCCTGCTGCTGGAGCAACGGGATTTCGCCTGGGGCACTTCCAGCCGATCGTCGAAAATGGTCCACGGCGGACTGCGTTACATCGCCAAGGGCCAATGGCGCCTGACCCGCGACTCGGTGCGCGAGCGCCAGCGGCTGCTCGACGAAGCGCCGGGGCTGGTGGAGCCGATGAGTTTCATGATGCCGCACTATCGCGGCGGCTTTCCCGGACCGCGCGTGTTCGGTGGGTTGTTGTCGGTTTATGACGCCCTGGCCGGACGCCGCAGTCATGGTTTTCATGACGCGCAGCAACTGCGCTTTCTGGCGCCGGGGCTGAAGGAAAAGGACCTGCTCGGCGGCAGCTGTTTTGTCGATGCACTGACCGATGACGCACGGTTGGTGATGCGCGTGTTAAGCGAAGCGAGGGCCGATGGCGCACTGGCGCTGAACGGGGTGCGCATCGAGCATCTGCTGCGCGAAAACGGCAGGGTGTGTGGGGTGCAGGTGGAAGATTGCGAGGCGGGCGGGTCGCTGCAATTGCGCTGCGGCGTGCTGGCGGTGGCGACCGGTGCCTGGGCGGAGCGCTTGCGACCGACAGAAGCACCAAGGCAATTGCGCCCGCTGCGTGGCAGTCATTTATTGCTGCCGGGCTGGCGTTTGCCGGTGGCGCAGGCGTTCACTTTTCTGCATGAACAGGATCGGCGCCCGGTGTTCGTTTTCCCGTGGGAGGGCGCGACAGTGGTGGGCACCACCGACCTTGATCATCGCGAGGATCTGGATCAGAGCGCGAGCATCAGCGGCGAAGAATTGGACTATCTGCTGGCGGCTTGCGGGCAACAATTTCCCGCTGCCGACGTGACGGCGAACGATGTGCTGTCGACCTGGTCGGGCGTGCGTCCGGTGGTGAGCAGCACCAGTGCGCATCAGGGCAAACCGTCGAATGAAACCCGTGAACATGTGCTGTGGCAGGAGCCGGGTTGCGTGACCCTGGCCGGTGGCAAACTGACGACTTTTCGCCCGCAAGCCATCGAAGTGCTCAAGGCGTGTGCCGCCATGCTCGGTCGCCCTTTCGAGGATGACGCCGCGCCGGTGTTCGCTGGCGTACCGGCGCTGAGCATTCCCGGTCTCAGCCCGCAGCAGTGGCGACGTCTGGCCGGGCGCCATGGCCGCGACCTGCCGAGGCTGGCGCAACTGATCGCCGAGTCGGGCCACGGCAGCGTCGGCAACACCGACACGCTGTGGGCAGAACTGGCTTTCGCCTGTGAAGCGGAAATGGTTCTGCACCTCGATGATCTGCTGCTGCGTCGCACTCGTGTGGGCCTGCTGTTGGCGCGCGGTGGTGAAGAACATTTCACCGCGATCCGCCAACTCTGCCAATCGCGACTGGGCTGGGACGATGCCCACTGGCAGCAAGAATTGCAGCGCTACCAAGCATTGTGGCAACGCGATCATGGTTTGCCGCAGGCCACATCTGATGCCCCTTGAAGAGCGCGCCATGGATAACCAATCGAGCAAGCGTTACCTGTTGGCAATCGACAACGGCACCCAGAGCGTGCGCGCATTGCTCTTTGATCTGCAGGGCAATCTGCTCGGCAAAGGCAAGATCGAGTTGCAGGCCTATTTCTCGACGCAACCAGGCTGGGCCGAGCAGGATCCGGAATATTACTGGGCAAAACTCGGCGAGGCCTGCCAGCAACTGTGGGCGCAAACCGGGATTGATCGCTCGCAGATTGCGGGCGTCTCACTGACCACCCAGCGCGGCACGGTGATCAACGTCGATGCCGAGGGCAAGCCGCTGCGCCCGGCGATTCTGTGGCTCGACCAGCGTCAGAGCGAAGTCGAAGGCGGCATCAAGGGGCCGTGGGGCTGGCTGTTCAAACTGGTCGGCGCGCAGCCCACCGTGGCGTATTTTCGCGCCCAGGCCGAGGCCAACTGGATCGCCCGCCACCAGCCTGAGGTGTGGGCGGCGACCGACAAGTTTTTGCTGCTCTCGGGGTTTCTCACCCATCGTTTGTGCGGGCGTTTTGTCGACTCGGTCGGCTGCTGCGTCGGCTACCTGCCGTTCGATTTCAAACGACTGCAATGGGCTGCGTCCAGTGACTGGAAATGGCAGGCACTGGCGGTGCGTCCCGAGCAATTGCCGACCTTGCGCAAACCCGGTGAAACCCTCGGCTACATCAGTGCTGAAGCGAGCCGCCACACCGGCATTCCCGAGGGCTTGCCGCTGATTGCTGCCGGGGCTGACAAGGCCTGCGAGGTGATCGGTTCTGGCGTGGTCGATGCGAGTACGGTGTGCCTGTCTTACGGCACCACGGCGACGATCACCAGCACCCGCGCGCGCTATCTGGAAATCGTCCCGTTGATTCCACCATACCCCTCAGCCGTGCCGGATCAATACAACTGCGAGGTGATGATTTATCGCGGTTACTGGATGGTCAGCTGGTTCAAGAACGAATTCGGCCTGCGTGAGATGCAGCAGGCGCAAGCGCAGGGCATCGAGCCGGAGCAACTGTTCGATGCACTGGTCAACGCGGTGCCGCCGGGGTCGATGGGGCTGATGCTGCAACCGTACTGGTCACCGGGGATTCGCGAGCCGGGCGTCGAGGCCAAAGGCGCGATGATCGGCTTCGGCGATGTGCACACCCGCGCGCACATTTACCGGGCGATTCTGGAAGGGCTGGCGTATGCCTTGCGCCAGGGCATGGAGAACATCGAGAAGCGCTCGAAGGTTTCGATCAAGCGACTGCGTGTGGCCGGCGGTGGCTCGCAGAGCGATGCGGCGATGCAGCTCACGGCGAATATTTTCGGTCTGCCGGCGGAGCGTCCGCATGTGTACGAAGCATCCGGCCTGGGCGCGGCGATTTGCTGTGCGGTGGGCTTGGGATTGCATGCGGACTTTCCCAGCGCAATCGCCGCAATGACCCGCGTCGGAACGGTATTCACCCCACAACCCGAGGCGCAGCAAGTCTACGAACGCTTATACAAAGAGGTGTACCTGCGCATGTATCGCCAGCTCAAACCGCTGTACCAGAGCATCCGCAAAATCACCGGTTACCCCGCCTGACCAGACACCACAAATCCCCTGTAGGAGCTGCCGCAGGCTGCGATCTTTTGATCCTGTTTTTGAAAATCAACGTCAAAAGATCGCAGCCTGCGGCAGCTCCTACAAGAGGCGGGGGGCAGTGGCGTCGAGGTGTTCGGGCTGACGCCATCGCGGGCAAGCCCGCTCCCACAGTTTTTTGAGCCGTTCACAATGTTGTGTTCGACTCGTTACCTGTGGGAGCGGGCTTGCCCGCGATTGGATTTACGCTTTGGCGCTGACCGAAGATCAGACCCGGAAGTGGCTGACCATCTGCTGCAGCTGACCACCCAGGCGCGCCAGTTCAACGCTGGACGCGGCGGTCTCGTCGCTGGCGGCGGCGGTTTGTTCCGAGACGTCGCGCACGTTGATGATGCTGCGGCTGATCTCTTCGGCCACGGCGCTTTGCTGTTCGGCGGCAGCGGCGATTTGCTGGTTCATCGACTGGATGTTCGACACCGTGCGGGTGATGTTTTCCAGGGAGTCGCCAGCCTTGCGGGTCAGGGCCACGCTGCTGTCGGTCAGGGCGCGGCTGTTGTTCATCACCGCCGCCACTTGCTGGGTGCCGTTCTGTAGACCGGCGACCAGGCCTTCGATTTCCTCGGTGGACTTCTGCGTGCGCTGAGCCAGGCCACGAACTTCGTCGGCAACTACGGCAAAACCACGACCGGCTTCACCGGCACGTGCCGCTTCAATTGCGGCGTTGAGCGCGAGCAGGTTGGTCTGTTCGGCCACGGCCTTGATCACGTCCATGACGCTGCCGATCTTGTCGCTTTCCTGCTGCAGCACGCTCATCGCTTCGGTGGAACGCACCACTTCGCTGGCCAGACGCTCGATCTGGGTGATGGCTTCGTTGACCACCTTGTCGCCTTCACGGGCTTCGCCATCAGCGGCGGCAGCGGCTTGCGAGGCTTGTTCGGCGTTGCGCGCGACTTCCTGCACCGTGGCAGTCATCTCGTGCATGGCGGTGGCGACCTGATCGGTCTCGACCTTCTGGCTGTTCACACCGGCGCTGGTCTGCTCGGTCACCGCCGAGAGTTCTTCGGCGGCGCTGGCGATCTGGGTGACGCCGTCGCGGATGCCGCTGATCAGCTCGCGCAGGGTGACGCCCATGCGTGCGATGCCTTGTTGCAGCACGCCGAGTTCGTCGCGGCGGGTCACGGTGACGTTCTGGGTCAGGTCGCCGCTGGCGATGCGCTCGACCACGGCCAGGGTTTCCTGCAACGGACGGGTGATCTGACGGGTGATGATCACCGCGGCGATCACACCGACCAACAGCGCCAGCAGGGTGCTGATCAGCTGGAAGGTACGGGCCTGGGCGCTTTCGATGTCGCGACGGTCGAGCTGGATCTGGTACAGCTGCTCGCTGGTGTTGACGATCGCGGTGCCTTGATCGGTCATTTCCTTACGCGCCTGCACCGCGTCGCTGTTGGCGTTCTTGTACGCCTGCAACGCGCTGCGGTAATTGGTCAGGGCGGTTTCCAGCTGACGCAGGGCATCTTGCTGGGTCGCGGCGAAATGCACGTTCAACTGCTTGAGGCTGGCAATCGCCACGTCCAGTTGGCCGACGGCTTTCTGCTCGGTTTCGGCATTGCTGCTGGCGGTGTAGCCGCGCACTTCGTAGCGCGCCAGGATGAACGCTTCCTTGGCTTCGGTGATGGCCTGGAACTGCTCGAAACGCTGCTCGCTCATGTCCATCTGCTGCACGCGCTTGCTGATGGCCTGAATCAGGTTGTAAGCGGTTTCGGCGTTGCTGGCCATGACGTCGCGGGCGCTGTTACCGGTGCGGTAAGCGTTGCGCATCTTGTTCAGCGAGGTCTGGTATTCAGCGATGGTCGCCGCCTGCTCCTTGAGCAGTTTGACGTTTTCCGGGCTCTTGAACTTGTTGATCAACGCCTGTTGTTGCGCGGCGAAGCTTTCGAGGGTGGTCTGCACATTCTGCGCGGCGGTTTCGTCGCCGTTGGTCAGCATGTACTGCAGGCGAACCACGCGCAGCTTGGTCAGGCCGGCGTTGAGCTGGGTGATGTCGCTCATCCAGTTGCTGCGGTCGATCAGACCGCCGAGGCTGGTCCAGCCGGTCACGGCCAGTACGCAGGTCAGGGCCAGGACCAGGCCGAAGCCCAGGCCCAATTTCATGTTCACGCTGATGTTGCCGAACCAGCTATTCATCACAATTCCTCCAGGAACGTAGAGCTACTTGATCGTCGGTCAGGCTGGAAGATTGTTGTTCTTTTGAGCCAGCAAGGGTGTAAGCAGAGTTGTATCGGCCGCAAACACGAGAGCTGAAAGGATTTTGTCCGACGGAATTTGTAACAAGGGCCGCTTCAAGACTTTTTTCACATGCGTTTCACCCGCCACTTACGCCCGCTTGCTTACCCTCGTCGCATTGAATTGACTGTGATGCATGCCGACGAGGCGGCCTGATGTGGAATTGAGACTGAGTCTGTTTGGGGTCAAACGCTCCATTGCTCTGGGCGGACTGGCCCGCTATCGCAACACCTGGGTGGTGCTCGGCGCCTTGCTGCTGGTGGTTCCACTGACCCTGTGGCTGCTTGCGCCGGCGACGGTGCCGGATCTGGCCCACGGCAATGTGTCCGGCGCGCGGGCGCTGGCGGCCGGATGGGCCAAGGGCGACATGATTGTGCTGGTGCGTCACGTCGAGCGCTGCGACCACTCGCCGGCGCCGTGCCTGAGTGGCGATGACGGTATCACCGACCGCTCGCGCAGTGTCGCGGTCAGTGTTGGTGCGCAATTCGAGCATCTGGGCCTGAAGAACGCCGATATCTACAACAGCCCAATGCTGCGCACCGTGCAGACCGCCGGTTACATGTTCAGCCGCGCGACTACTGGTGAAGACTGGCTGATCAGCTGCAGGGGCCACATTTTGCAGGAAGCGCTGGCGCACAAGATGCCGGGGCGCAATCTGATTCTGGTGACCCACAGTGAATGCGTGGCGGAGCTGGAGAAGGACTTGAATGCACCGGTTTCGGACCCTGGCTATGGCTCTTCGCTGTTCGTGTCAGCGACGAACAAGGCGGACCCGCAGGTGCTGGGCTTTATCGAAGCCTCGGACTGGCGCTCGGTGCCCAGCCGCTGAGTTGATGCCCGCTAGTTGCACACAAACAAAAACCGCCAGTGATGGCTAATGCTGTTCACTTAAGTTTTACAGAACCTTGTGGCGAGGGGATTTATCCCCGATGGGTCGCGAAGCGGCCCTAAAGCTGTCAAAAGCGGCGACTGCTTCGCAGCCGATCGGGGCGGTGCGACGGTTCGCTAAATCCCCTCGCCACAGAGTAAGTGAACAGCATTACCAGTACTGGCGGGTTTTGTTCGTCTGGCACCAAGGGCTTCAGTAGCTCACAAAGTAGTACGCCTGCCGCCCAACCATCATGGTCTTCAGCACTTTGAGCGGCGCGAGCGGTTCGCTGTCTGCCGAGATCACCGCGACGTTGGCGGGCGAGGCGCTGAGGAAGTCGTGTAGTTGCGCATCGGTATCCAGCCCCTTGAGCACACGCTGGGTGTAAAACACGCTGGCGCCGCCGACGCGTTCGTTGGCCTGGAACAGCGCGACCTGCTGCCCGTTGGCTTGCAGGGTCTGAATGTGTTCGGTCAGCGGCAGGAACGACAATTCCTTATCGGCGTTGGGCAAAGCCCATTGTGCCGCGCCGAGGTAGCTGGCGATCACCACCGTGAGCAGACCGGCGGCAAGCGCCCGACGCTGACGAGCGACTTTGCCGATCAGGCGACTGGATGTTTCCCGCGCCTGCAAGCGTTCGAACAGCACCCGCGCATACTCGGCGGCGATCACCGCCGCAGCCGGGGTCATCGACATCAGGTACACCGTGCGCTTGCTGGAAGCCAATGTCAGCATGATGAACTGCGCGACGATCCACAGACTGAAAAACAGCAAGTAACGGTTGGCTATCAGTTGCTTGCGGAAATGCCACAGCCCCAGATACACCAGAATATTCCACGGCAGGAAGGCTTCCGGCAGTTTGGCCAGATAGTAATAGAACGGCTCGTAGTGCCCGGCCTCGACGAACGAGCCGCTGAACCGGCCGACGCTGTTGGTCAGCAGCACCTCGGCGACAGCGGACGAGCCACCGCGCTGATAGAGCACGGCAAGCCAGATCAACAGCGGAATCAGCCCCACCGCCGTGAGCAGGCCGGGACGCAGCCAGGCGCCGAGCTTCAGGCGTCTGTCGAGCAGGTTATCCGCCAGCAGATAGGCGAAAATCACCACCCCCGGCATCGCCAGTCCGAGTACGCCTTTGCTCAACGTGGCGATGGCGATCCCGACAATAAACAGCAGCGCGTTACCCGTGCTCGGCGTGCGTTGCGCCTGAAAGAACGCCAGCAGCGCCGTGGTCACGCCAAGCGCCAGCAGCGCATCTTCACCGACCCCGCGCACGTTGCTCCAGTAACTGGCCATGGTCGCCAGCAGAATCCCCGCCGTCCAGGCCACAGCTTTCGGCCGTCCGAAACGGCGCAACATGCCATACAGCAGCATCACGCTGAGCAACCCGGCCACCGCCGACGCCAGCCGCACCGCCCACGGCGAAACACCGAACACGCGCATGGCGCCGGCGTCCAGCCACAGGCTCAGCGGCGGTTTTTCCAGAAACGGCTCGCCAAACAGACGCGGCGTCACCCAGTCATCGTCCAGATGCATCTCCATGGCGATCCCGGCGACCCGGGCCTCGGTGGAGCCTTGCAACTGGTGATTACCCAGAGCGAAAAAAAACAGCAGGGCGGCAAGCAGAAACAGCGAAGTGGCGGCACGCGGCATGGCTTTCAGGCAACCGGAAAGGGCAGGAGCCCTGAGCATACTTCGCCAATGCTTAACAAATTGTGAAACTCACGCCAGTTGTCGCGACCAACGCTTGTCCGGCGTCTCGAACAGCGGATTGACCAGCGCCGTCAGCACATGATCCTGCCAGCGCCCGGCGATATTCAGATAAGCCTTGGCGTAACCTTCGCGCTCGAACCCCAGGCGCTCCAGCAAGCGCGCACTGCGCTCGTTACCCGGCATGTAGTTGGCCATGATCCGGTGCAGGTTCTGCGTATCGAACATGTAACCGATACCGGCCTCCAGAGCTTCCTGCATCAGCCCTTGGCCCTGATGCGCATGATCAATGTGATAACCCAGATAACAGGCCTGGAACGCACCGCGAATGATCCCGCTGAAATTGCACGCGCCGATCATCTGCTGGCCGTCCGGCGTCAGCAGGGCGAAATGCATAGCCAGCCCGGCCTCATAGGCACTGGCCTGAATCCCCAGACGGCGACGAATCTGCTCGGTGGAAAAGTATTCGCGGGTGCGAATCGGCGACCACGGCGCGAGATGGCGCTGGTTGCGGAGGTAGAAATCACTTTCCAGCTCGGCCTGCTCCGGGGTCAGGATCGCGAGTGTCAGACGTTCGCAGGGCAGGCTCAGCAGTGACATTCGGGCGCTCCATGGGCAGGGTCGAAAGACAGGATTGCCCACGGGATCGAAAAAAACAAACCGTGTTGCCGGGCTCATCGCACGCAGGTGAGTTGCCCCGACACCAAACGCCAGACAAAAAAAAGCCCGCGGGAGAGCGCGGGCGAACCGTAGTTTCTTGAATGAGCGAGCGGACTGTACCGTGTTGTACGAACGGGGGCAGTGAAGAAAAATTCATCTCGGCGGCGACTGCTCTGCAATGCGTCAGGGCAGGTGGTCGGCGGCGAAATCGGCTTCCGACCGTGCTCTCAAGCGACCCTTGCGGCAGGCCTCCTGAAAACGCTCGAAGTCACGCTCGTTCTGCGCGGTGTAACTGCGGGCGTATTTGAACAGGGCGTCAGCCAAGGCATCGCCCTTGCCGATATAGCCGCTGATCACCGCCGCATTGCCCGAGGCCTTGGCGTGAGCGCGGGCCAATGCGCGACCGCAGACCCGCGCGTAGGCGGCGAAGGTCTCGGCGTCGAAGTTTTCCAGCTCGGCGGAGATCTTCATGTCGCGCAGTTGCCGCACATAAAAATGCCGACCGCTGGGACCGCTGGCCCAGCCCAGGAACAGATCGCTGGCCGATTGCATCAGGCGCTGACCCTCGACCACGCGCTGACCTTCATGACGGATGCGAGACTTGGCTTTCACGTAATCGGCCAACACCGAGCGCCGCGCTTCCTTGAATTGCAGGAACAGCGGCGACTCCTGATCGTCGGTCAGCAGCGCCACCAGACAGCGAGTGCCAACGCTGCCGACGCCGACCACCTTGAACGCCAGATCCTGCACCTGAAACCGCGAGAGCAATTCCCGGCGATCCGCTTGCAGCGTGGTCCGGTAGTCACGCATGAACGTGTCGAACAACGGCCGCCAGTCCGCCAGCCGCAACCAGTCATCATCGGCGTCGAGCAGCGTGGTGGTGTTGTGCAGGTGAAAGATCTCCGGCAAGTCATCGCGAATGACCAGCCGCCCGTTGGCGTCGCGCTCGCTGATTTTCGGCAGCAACTCGGCATGGGTACGCCGCTCGGCTTTGTCGACCGCACGCTGCACATGTTCCAGCGCACTCTTGCGTGCCTGATCGAGCAAGTCTTCGTACTTGATCGAGTCGTACCAGGTTGCCAACGCACTCTGCTCGGCACACTCCAGCATCGTCGCCTGATAGGCGCCGACCATCTGCCGACAAACGTCTTCCTCCACCGACTCTCCATGGCGCAAATCCCGCGCCGCCACCACAAAACTTGCCGCCAGCCGCTTCAGATCCCACTCCCAAGGGCCCGGATGCGCTTCGTCGAAATCATTGACGCTGAACAGCAGATTGCGCTCCGGCGTGGCAAACCCACCGAAATTCATCAAATGCGCATCCCCACAGATCGGCCCGACCAGCCCCATGTTCTCGGTGCCCGACAGATCATGCGCCTGCAACAATGCGTTGCCACGGAAGAAGGTGAAGGGCGAGACCAGCATTCGTCCGTAGCGCAATTCAACCAGCGAGGCGACCCGGCCCTGGCTGGAAGCCTTGATCAGCGGGATTGGGTCGCGGTTCATCTTGCCGGTGGTGGCGTGGGTGCTGCGTGAGCATTGTTTGCGGGCATTCTTGCCTTGCTGGAGGCGGTCCTGAAGGGTGGTCATGGGGGCTCGTTTGGGCGGTGGGGGCGGTTGTGAGTGTAGAAGGGTTTGAGCAGTTATCCGCAGTTGATGCACGACGAAACAATTAACCCTTCACAGAATTCTCACCTGAGTTTTGCCATGCTCGTTGCCAGTATTTCAGCGGCCCGAGCGAGTGATTTCCGTCATGAATGTAAGCGTTCTCTACGCGCTGGTTGCGGCCGCGCTGTTTGGCGCCAGCACGCCTCTCGCCAAACTGCTGGGAGTGCAGATTTCACCGGTTCTGCTCGCCGGGTTGCTTTATCTGGGTAGCGGTCTGGGCCTTAGCGTCCTGCGTTTTGCCCGCGATCGAGGCTGGCAGCCCTCCGGACTCCGGCCGGGTGAATGGCCGCGGCTGATCGGCGCCATCGGCTTTGGCGGCGTGCTGGCCCCGGTGGCGCTGATGTTCGGTCTGACCCGAACCTCCGGCGCCAGCGCGTCACTCATGCTCAACCTGGAGTCAGTGCTCACGGCGCTGCTGGCGTGGCTGGTGTTCAAGGAAAATGCCGACCGGCGAATCGTGATCGGCATGCTCGCCATCGTCGCCGGCGGCATCGTGCTGTCCTGGCCGCAAGAGGCCGTATCGGCGCAGGACTGGACCGGCCCGCTGGCCGTCGCCTTCGCCTGCTTGTGCTGGGCCATCGACAACAACCTGACCCGCAAAGTCTCCGCCTCGGATGCCCTGTTCATCGCCGGCAGCAAAGGCCTGGTGGCCGGCCTGGTCAACTGCAGCCTGGCCTTACTCATCGGCTCCCAACTGCCCACCACCACCTCACTGGTGCCCATCCTGCTGGTTGGCTTTCTCGGCTACGGCGTCAGCCTGGTAATGTTCGTCCTCGCCCTGCGCGGCCTCGGTAGTGCACGCACCGGCGCCTACTTCTCCACCGCCCCGTTCCTCGGTGCCTGCATTTCAATTCTGCTGCTGGGGGAGTCGGTATCGTTGATGTTCCTGCTTGCTGCGGGGTTAATGGCGGCGGGGGTATGGATTCATCTGATGGAAAACCATGTTCACGAGCATCAGCACGAACCGCTTGAGCATGATCATCGGCATATACACGATGAGCATCACCAACATACGCATGGGTTTGAGTGGGATGGGGTGGAGCCGCATAGTCATGGGCATGTGCATACGGCGATGCGGCATAGCCATGCGCATTTTCCGGATGTGCATCATCGGCACGGGCATTGATGAGGGGTGGGGGAGTGGGGTGGCCAGATGCAACAAAGCCCGCGCTAGGCGGGCTTTGCCGTCGAAAGTTGGTGGGCCGGGGGCGTTTGAACTGGAATGATTTTACGCTGTGAACACTGGGCTTTTAGTCTGCCCGTTTTTGTAGGGATATAGATTGAGATACACAGTGCTTTCTGCTGGGGGATTTTTCATCGCCGGATGATGTGCAAAATATCTGAGTTCATCCGCCCGACGGGCGGTGAGCTTGTCTCTTCGAATCGTAGTCGAAGCAAAGGGATGCTCACTACTACCCCGGATCAGGGGAGTGTTTCTTCGGACACGTTTATTTTACGTAAAGACATGCTGAGGAGTATCGCGGGACTAGCCTTGCTCGAAGCTAGTGCTTGGCGTTTTGCTGAGGCGAGCTGAGATCTGGTGAAACTGTAGCCGATCGGCTTGGAAGGGGGCCGACATCCTCTCGTCGAGCACCTGTCAGATCTACTGGGAAGACCTTGAAACCGAAGGCTATAATCGCTCCATGCTAAATCCAACCGAAATACGACCTCTCCTTAAGCAGTGGATCACGAGAGTGATGCCCCATGATGCGCAGGATGTCTTCATTGAAGAGCTCTGCTTTATTGATAAAGCGCGGCGTGCTGACCTTGTTCACGCCAACGGGAAGTTGAGCGCCTTTGAGATAAAGTCTCACGCGGATACTTTGAGTAGATGGGGCGGGCAGCAAGAAGCTTATTTAGCTTGTTTTGATGAGGTATGGCTCTGCTGCCATTCGAAGCATTTGATTAAAGCGCTAGAATTGTCCACTCCCACTGTAGGGATACTGATAGTGGACGATTATTCTGGAATGGCAATGGTAAGAAATGCGAAATCTAATAGGTCTCAGGATAAATTTCATTTGACCGGTTTTTTGTGGCGGGAGGAGCTTGACTCTCTGGCTAAGAGCTTCGGTGTCAATATTCGTGCTAAAGATTTAATCAAGGATGTGCGCCATAAGATTAGCGACGCACTTCCATTGGTAGATATTAGAGCTTGTGTTTTGCAATCTCTGAAGAAAAGATATTCTTAGATGAGATCGTCAAAATCTAAATCGTCAAACTCTACATTTGTGTCATCGGTTATGGATAAGATCATTGCGCAGATATGCTGATTAATTCTGTAACCGTTCCATGTCCCATTGTTACCATATCCAGTAGAAGTGGCAACAATCCGGGAGTATTCACGAGTAGCCCAGCAAAAGTCATCACCGTGATAGCCTGGTAGATTTCTAACCTCTTGTGCTATTTCGATATAGTTTACAAACTCTTTATTTCCTCCTTTCCGTCTTTGCCACCATTCCGTTGGGGTGTAGTAACAGGCGAATGGTAGTACCGGCATACCTGGAATATACTCCATAGGCGCGCTAGGATTTGTTGCTGCGTAGTCGCCATATATAGGGCTCGGATTTATACCGTTGCGGTCAATGTTTGACTGCCAAGCGACATCATAACAAGCAGAAGATCGTGAGGTATTCGAAGCTGGTTTGTCGATAGGAAATGAAGTGCTAAGCAGCACAATACTTTGTAAATTGTAATCGCTAAGCTGCTTTAAGGAATGGTTGAATTCAGAGCCAGCAGCCGTACTTGCTGGTGAGGTAGCTCCAAAATCCAATATAACATGTGCGAAGTTGGGGAGTTTAGAGAATCTAGCACTGATAAAAGTCTTGCCCAAGATGTAGAAGTTGGTTTCTCAGGGCAGAAAACTCGAATTGCGATTTGATTAAAGTTCCGCTCTGCAGAAAGCGCCAATTGAATAACGTCTCTCTGCGGGTCATCGTCAGTCCAGGATATTACTGGGATTATATTGTTATTCGTTATTTGCGTGTTTAGAAAAAAACGTTGTTTGTTTTCGAAGGCCTCGTTAGGATTGTGGAGATCGTTACTTCCAATAAAATCCTCTGCGACATCCTTTCTTGCTCTAGATACATCTAGGAAAAACGGGTGATCAGTCCAGGTTGCTAGAAATGTCTGTAAGTGTCGGTCGTCATCTCCTCTCATATCTAGTAAAGGAGTAAACACATCTCTCCTCACAGGCTCCAGATTGGTGAGAGCTTTTATATCGTTTTGCCCTACTCTTAAGCATGCTACGTATTGCATGTCGCGCTCCTTGCATTCCATGAGGAAAATTGGGCTATGGGGGCGGTAAATAAAACTCCAACTGCCCCAATATATATTGGGCGTTTTATGTTTTGAATAACGTGTTTTATCGTTACGCCCAGCATGCCGATCATAGATGCTAGCTCAACGCTGGCAAAAAGCCATTCTCACTAAGTTTTGCAACGGGTAGCTAGCCGAGTAGGCAAGCTGATCTGTTTCTGGTTCAGCCTGAAATAGTCGTCCCCCCCTTGCTCCGACCTGATGTCAGGTCGCTTTCGCCTGAATCGACTGACCGGTTGAATGATTATCTCGCGGCTTCTTCTTGCCTCAATCCACGCAACTACAGCCTTTCCTACGATGTTCATGGGCCATGATTGCCTCCACCTGTCCCTAACCTTGGATTTGTGGAAAATATTGGATGGGCTGAGAGAACGCACAAATTAGAGATGTGCAAAAAATCGCAGACAACAAAAAGGGCCTCTTGGGGCCCTTTTTGCGAATAATGAAACGCCAGATGCAACAAAGCCCGCACAAGGCGGGCTTTGTCGTCGAGAGTTGGTGGAGCCGGGGGGATTTGAACCCCCGTCCGCCAGTGCTCCGCTGTCGGTACTACATGCGTAGCCGTGTCTATTAAGTTAACCCTCAGCGACCCGACGGGCAGGGTGCTTTGGGCGAGTTGTGTAAGTTTTAGCCGCTTCGTCCACAACGTACTGCACGGCGATTCTGTTCTATATGACAATCATTTCGGGTTTACAGACATCCCCTGATGATTGCTGGGCCCGAAGGCACCAGGAGTGCATGTCAGCTGCAATTAAGCAGCGAGAGCAGCACCGTATTGGTCGTCATTGGCAACTATAAGAAGTTGCAACAGTGGATTTACGACTTCTGTTACCAAGTCGGCATGCACCTAAAGTTTCGTCACCGGCGTCGAATCCTAATCGGCCCCGAACTCATTGCCTCGTACATCGGGTGAGGCAACAAGCGTGTGCAGTGTACGCCAAACGGCCGGCGAGGCCAACCCGAAGGTTGGCCTAGGCCTTGAATCAGTTGTTGGTGCCGGTGGATTTACGCAGCTCGGTAATGGTTTGCGAGGTTTCCGCGACGCAGTCATCGATCTTGCCCTGCGCCTTGAGGGCCTGGGCCTTGCTCACGCTGGCCTCGGCACGCTGACTCAGTTCCGGATTCGCCGAGAGCTGGCCTTTGGCATTGTTGATGGTCTGGATATTCGCATCGCACAGGTCAGCAGGCTTGTCGGCGGCGAACGAGGTGGACGCCATCATCGAGGCAGTAACGAACAGACCTAACAGTACAGAACGTTTCATGTGTATCTCCTTGAGCTGAGGGATCCAGACTTTCGCTGGCCGTCAGGACGGGCAACCGAGTGGAGGAAAAGCCCCGATTTTCGGGGTCTGTTCTGTGGACTACGGTCGTGCGCAAGGGTTCTATTTTTCTTCAGCAGGCCTTGGGCCGGGTCACTCGATCCACCAGATAGACCAGCCCGTGATAGTCGATGCCGCCGTGTTGCGTCAGGCCGATTTCACAGGTACGGCTGGTGGAAATCCCTTCGCTGCAATGCTGCACCACGTCCTTGAGGGTGCGCAGTGAATGGCTGTTCAGTTCCGGCGTGGTGAAGCCTTTGTCGCCGGCGAACCCGCAGCAGTGAATGCCTTCGGGGATGACCACGGTTTTGCTGCATTTGCGCGCCAGATCGATCAATGCCTGGCTTTCGCCCAGATGCTGGGTGCTGCAGGTCACGTGGACCGCAATCGGTGCGTCCAGCGGGGTGAACTCCAGGCGATCGAGAAGGTGCGTACGAATGAAACGCACCGGGTCGTACAGGTCGAGGCGCACATCTCCCACGTCCTGAACCAGACGCAAAGTGCAGGGGCTGGTGTCGCAATAGATCGGATCGAGCCCGCCGCGACTGGCGTGCAGCAGCGCGCTGATCAACTCCTGGCGCTTGTGTTCGGCCTGTTCGGCATAGCCTTTGGACGCGAAGGGCTGCCCGCAGCAGAGGTTGTCCAGGTTGTCCGGGAACACCACTTGGTAACCGGCCTTTTCCAGCAGTCCACGGGTTTTGTCGTAGAGCGATGTCTGCTCTGAATCGCCGGCTGCCGGGCCCATCACCCGCGACACACACGCCGCCAGATACACCACGCGCGGGCGCTCGTCGGCGACGCTCGGGCTGAAGCGAATGGCTTTTTCCGGTTGCGGCATCGCGTTGGTCCACAGCGGCACCTGGCCTTTGGACAGGCGAGTCAGGGTCGCCGAAAGTTTTGCCAGACGCGGTGCACCCAGCAGCATCCGTGTGCCGTTGGCCACGTGCAGGGTGAAGCGTGCGCCTTGCAGGGTCTTGGCGAAATTTCCTTCGATCCAGTTGGCGGTTTTCTGATGCGTGGCGTCACGGGCGCGCAGTTTTTTCACCAGATCTCCGGTGTTGATCCCGACCGGGCAACGCTGCGCGCACAACCCGGTCGCCGCGCAGGTCTCGATGCCTTGATATTCGTAGGCTTTTTCCAGCTCAGTCGTGTCGACACCGGCGCGTTTTTTCGCCTGAATGTCACGCCAGATCACGATGCGCTGACGCGGGCTGAGGGTCAGGCCTTTCGACGGGCAGACCGGTTCGCAGAAGCCGCATTCGATGCACTTATCGACAATCTCGTCAGCCGCCGGCAGCGGCTTCAGGTGTTTGAGGTGGATTTGCGGATCTTCGCTGAGCACCACGTCCGGGTTGAGAATGCCGTTGGGGTCGAGCAGGCGTTTGAGCTGCCACATCAACTGATAGGCGTCGCTGCCCCATTCCAGCTCAACGAATGGCGCCATGTTGCGTCCGGTGCCGTGCTCGGCCTTCAGCGAACCGCCGAACTCCACTGCCACCAGTTGCGCCACGTCGTCCATGAACGCCTGATAGCGTGCGACTTCTTCCGGACTGTTGAAGCCTTGGGTGAAGACGAAGTGCAGATTGCCTTCCAGTGCGTGTCCGAAAAGGATCGCTTCGTCGTAGGCATGTTTGTCGAACAGCTCGATCAGGCGATTGACGCCGATGGCCAGTTGTTCGACCGGGAAGGTCACGTCTTCGATGATCACCGTGGTCCCGGTTTTGCGCACCGCGCCGACGGCGGGGAAGGTGTCCTTGCGGATCGCCCATAGACGGGCGTTCTCCAGCGGATCCTCGGTGAAGTCGACCTGTTTTTCCACCGGGAAGCGCGCGAGCGACGCCATGATCTGCGCCAGTTGTTCCTGCAGCAAAGAGGACGAGGCAGCGCGGGATTCGATCAGCAGGGCGCAGGCATTATTCGACAGGTGCTGTACGAAATCCGGCATGCCGGGTTTGTCCTGCACCGAGCGCAGGCTGCGTCGATCCAGCAACTCTACCGCCGACACCGGTTGGCTTTTCAGTACGGTGACCGCGTTGCAGCAGGTTTCCACATCGGGGAACACGATCAGCGCCGAAGCCTTGTTCGGATGATCGATCACCGTGTCGTAGGTCACCGCGCTGATGAATCCGAGGGTGCCTTCGGAGCCGACCAGCAGGTGGCTCAAGATATCCACAGGCTCGTCGAAATCCACCAGCGCATTGAGCGACAGGCCGCTGGTATTTTTCAGACGGTATTTGTGGCGAATTCTGGCGGCCAGTTCGACATTGGCGCGAGTCTCACGGCCCAATGTCGCCAGACGCTCCAGCAATGCGCGGTGGGATTGGCGAAACGCGGCGACGCTGGCAGCGTCTTCGCTGTCGAGGCGCGTGCCGTCTGCCAGCACCAGACGAATCCCGGCCAGGGTGTGATAGGTGTTCTGTGCGGTGCCGCAGCACATGCCGCTGGCATTGTTGGCGACGATGCCGCCGATCTTGCAGGCATTGATCGACGCCGGATCCGGGCCGATCTTGCGCCCGAACGGTGCCAGCCAGGCGTTGGCCTGCGCGCCGATTACGCCCGGTTGCAGGCGGATCTGCCTGCCCTGGTCACGAATCTCACGGGCGTTCCAGTTATCCCCCAGGACGATCAGCACAGAATCGCTGATCGCCTGCCCGGACAGGCTGGTGCCGGCGGCGCGGAAAGTCACCGAAACCTGATCGCGCTGCGCCAGTTGCAGCAGCGCCACCACTTCGTCTTCGGATTCGACGCGGATCACCAGTTGGGGAATCAGCCGATAGAAGCTGGCATCGGTGCCGAAGGCCAGCGTCGACAACGGATCGTCAAAGCGGCGCTCGGCCGGGATCAGTTGCTGTGCATCGCGCAGGAAAGTCGCCGGTAACGTCATTGGTCCTCCAGGATCAGCACCACCAGGTCTTTCGGGCCGTGGGCGCCGTAGGCCAGCACTTGTTCAATGTCGGCGGTTTTCGACGGGCCGGACACCAGCAGCGCGTTGGTCGGCATGCCTTGCGCCCATTCGAATTCCTGTTGCACCTGATAGAAGTTGTCGCGGATTTCGCTGGCCTTGAGCAGGGCGAAATGCACCGGTGGCACCAGGCTCATCAGCCGTGGTTCTTCACGACTTGGCCAGAGGATCAGGCTGCCGGTCGCGGCGATGGCCCCGAGGGTGCCGGTGAGGCTGGCCGGGGTGTCATTGAACAGCTCGGCCTTCCACTCCTCCATCGGCCGGTCGTAGGACTTCAGAGCCGGCAGACCAGGATTATTCGCCCAGTGCTGTGAGATGCGCTGTCCGTGAGGCGTGGTCGGTGCGATCAGCAGGCTTGGCAGTTGGCGATCCCGCAGCAATTGCGCGAGCAGCGCCGGCCATTCTGCGCCGGTGGTCAGATGGATTTCGGTGTGCACCGCTTCCATCAGTTTGCGCAGTTGCGGGATGCGCTGTTCGGCGCTGTAGGTGTAGGGCTGCGTCACCAGATCGACGTCGAAGTCGTCGGCAATCGGCGTGGTGCCGGTCAGACTTTTCCGTAGCTTGGCGAGGATGTTTTGCTTGGCGCTCATCAGCGGTCTCCCTGTTTGGCCAGATGCTCGCGGGCCATGTCGTGCAGTGAGCGGGCGGCGGGTTTCGGTGCGCTGTGGTTCTGCGTCCACGGGCCGATATTGCTTGGCGTCAGCGCACGCAGGCGCGTGGCGAAGAAGCCGAACAGTCGATAAAGGGTCGGCGAGCTGTTGAGTTTCGCCCAGGCGTTCCAGATAAAACGTTCCTTGCGCGAATACTTGCTGCCCTGGCCGCGCATCACCTGATGCGGCGCGTCCGGGGCTTTGACGTTCTCTTCGCGTAGGCGACGCAGCAGGGCAGGGATCGGAATTTTTACCGGGCACACTTCACCGCAGGCGCCGCACAACGACGAAGCGCTCGGGTGATCCGGGACTTTCGCCAGGCCGACCATGTGCGGGGTGATGATTTTGCCGATCGGGCCGGGATAAACCTCGCCGTAGGTGTGGCCGCCGACGCGGGTGTAGACCGGGCAATGATTCATGCACGCGCCGCAGCGAATGCAGTTCAGCGTCTGGCGCAATTCGCTGTCGGCGAAGGCCTGGCTGCGACCGTTGTCGAGCAGCACCAGATGCACTTCCTGCGGGCCGTCGAGTTCGTGGGCCTTGCGCGGGCCGGAGATCATGTTGACGTAAGTGGTGATCGGAATGCCCAGCGCCGAGCGGGTCAACAACGACAGCAGCGGCACTACGTCGCGCAGGTTTTCCACAACCTTTTCGATGCCGGTGACGGCGATGTGCACCGGCGGCACGGTGGTGGTCATGCGCCCGTTGCCTTCGTTTTCCACCAGCAACAGGGTGCCGGTTTCGGCGACGGCGAAGTTGACCCCGGAAACGCCGATGTCCGCTTCGAAGAATTTCTGCCGCAGGACTCTGCGACCGATCTGAATGAGTTGGTCAACGTCCTTGGTGTACTCCACGCCAAGTTTGTCGTGGAACAAGGACGCGACCTGACCGGCATTCTTGTGGATCGCCGGCATAATGATGTGTGAAGGCTTCTCGTGGTCGAGCTGGACGATGTATTCCCCCATGTCGGACTCCAGGCATTCAACACCTTGAGCCTCGAGGAAATGGTTCATCTCCATCTCTTCGCTGACCATCGATTTGCCCTTGATCACTTGCCGCGCCTCGTGAGCGCGGATGATCGAAAGGACGATGCCATTGGCCTCGTCCACCGTTTCCGCCCAGTGCACGGTCACACCGTTGCGGGTCAGGTTCTGTTCCAGTTGCTCGAGCAGTTCGGGCAACCTGGAGAGCGCACGCGCCCTGATCGAGTTGCCCAGGGCACGCAAATGTTCTCTTTCGTGGGCATCGCTGAAAGCCGCTGCCCGCTTGGTCATCAGTGAATCCATGGCAGTGCGGAAGTTGTTCCGTAACTGCGCATCGCCCAGGGCGTTGTGCGCCCGGGTGCGGAAATCTTCTTCCACGGCAACCGTAGGAATAATCGTCGAGGTGCTCATTGCGCACCTCCGGTTCGTTGCCACAGGAAGCTGGCGAGATGTTGCCCGCGCAGCGCTGCCTGTTGTTTCTCCAATGCGCCGTTGATGTTCATCAAACAGCCGCAGTCGGCACTCAAGACCTGATGCGCGCCGGATTCCTGCAGCGCCCGGGTCTTGTCGGCCACCATCGCGCCGGAAATGTCTGGCATACGGACGCTGAATGTCCCACCGAAGCCACAGCATTCGCTTTCGTGATCGTGGTTGACCCGCTCCACGTTGCTCAACTGCGCCAACAACTCGCGGCCGTGCAGGTGGGTGTTCATTTCACGCCGGGCCGAACAGGAGGTGTGCAGCGCGACCTTGACCGGCTCGCCGCTGTCCTTGAGCTGCACCTTGCAGACGAACAGCAGAAACTCGGCCAGTTCATAGGTCCGGGCCGCGAGAGCCTGCACCTGTTGCAACGTCTGCGGCTCGTCCTTGAACAAGTCGGCGTAATGTTCGCGCAGCATGCCCGCGCAGGAACCCGACGGCACCACCACCGGATAGTCCCCGGCAAACAGCGCCAGTTGCGCGCGCGCCACCGTCCGCGCCTGCTCGGTGTAACCCGAGGTGTACGCCGGTTGCCCACAGCAACTCTGCCCTTGCGGGTACTCGACCTTGATCCCTTCGCGCTCGAGCAAGTGGATCGCGTCCATCCCGGCCTCCGGGTAGAACAGATCGACCACGCACGTCCCGAACAGATAGACCCGCGACGGTTTCTCGCTGGGGTATTGCCGGGGTTCGGGCAGTGGCGGTGCGACGCGGGTCGCGTTGGGCACAGCGTTGTAAAAAAGCTCGCTCATCAGGCGTCTCCGGGTGGTCCCGGTTGTCCGTCCGCTGAGGCTGCTGAATATAAAGCGCATTGCTTTCAGCAGCCTTACAGACCGGGGTGTGAATTGCTGACGCCGGCATCACGAACCGGCGTCGGTTATTTCCGTGTTGCGTGTAGGTTTAGTGCACCAGCATGCCGGTGAACCAGTAGGCCTGAGCCAGGGTGATCAGGCCGACGATGGTGGCAAAGAATAGGCTGTGCTTGAGGGTGAAGCGGAACAGATCGGATTCCTTGCCTACCAGACCGGTCGCGGCGCAGGCCACGGCGATCGACTGTGGTGAAATCATCTTGCCGGTCACGCCGCCGCTGGTATTGGCCGCCACCAGCAGGGTGTCGTTGACGCCGATCTGGTGTGCAGTGGTTGCCTGCAGCGAACTGAACAGCGCGTTGGACGAGGTATCCGAGCCGGTAAGAAACACACCCAGCCAGCCAAGAAACGGCGAGAAGAACGGGAACGCTGCGCCAGTGGCTGCCAGCACCAGAGCCATGGTCGAAGACATGCCCGAGTAGTTGGTGACGAAAGCGAAGGCCAGCACCATGCCGATTGACAGAATAGGCCAGCGCAGTTCGTAGAAGGTCTCTTTCAAAGTGGTCAGACCAGTTTTGAAATTGATCTTCAGCACCAGCATCGAGATCAGCGCCGAGAAGAAAATCGCGGTGCCGGTCGCGGAAATCGGATCAAGTTTGAACACCGCCGGGATGGCGGTCGGGGTGGCGACGATCGGCGCGGTCTTGATCACCAGCTGATCAAGGTGTGGGATGGCAAAGTTGAACACCCAGGCGTACATCGAACCGCCGGCGGCGAACATCGCCTTGAAGGGCTTCAGCGTCCAGATGGTTACCAGCACAGTGAGGATCAGGAACGGCGACCAGGCTTTGAAAATTTCCCCGAAGCTGTAAGGCGAAGCCACAGTGCTGCGCTTTTGCCCGAAACCGCCGACGCTGGCGGTTACCACCGAGGCCGAGACTGCACCGGCAATGTGTTGGCCGGCGGCGCGTTTTGGCTGCCAGACTTTGAGGAACAGGGTCAGGCAGATCAGGCTGGCCAGGGCCGAGGTGATGTCCGGCAGTTCCGGGCCGATGAAGTTCGAAGTGAAGTACTGGGTCACGGCGAAGCTCAGGCCGGCGACCAGTGCTGCCGGCCAGGTTTCACGCACGCCGCGCAGGCCGTCCATCATGAACACCAGCCAGAACGGCACAAAAAGCGACAGCAGCGGCAGTTGGCGACCTGTCATGGCGCCGATCTTGAACGCGTCGATCCCGGTGACCTGCCCGGCGACGATGATCGGTATCCCCAGTGCACCGAAGGCCACCGGCGCGGTGTTGGCGATCAGGCACAGGCCGGCGGCGTACAGCGGGTTGAAGCCGAGGCCGACCAGCAGCGCGGCGGTGATTGCCACGGGGGCACCGAAACCGGCGGCGCCTTCGAGGAACGCACCGAAGCAGAAACCGATCAGCAGTACCTGCAGGCGCTGGTCGTCAGTGATCGACAGTACCGAACTGCGAATGACCTCGAACTGACCACTCTTGACCGTCAGTTTGTAGAGGAACACTGCCGCGACGATGATCCAGGCAATCGGCCACAGGCCGTAGGCAAAGCCGTATCCGGCGGCGGCGAAAGCCATGTCGACCGGCATGTGGAAGGCGAAGATCGCCACGGCAATCGACAGTGCCAGCGTGATGCTGCCGGCCACATGGCCCTTGAGGCGGAACACCGCCAGCGCGAGGAAGAAGAACACGATGGGAATCACGGCCGCGAGCGCGGAAACGCCAAGACTGCCGAGCGGGGTATAGAGCTGTTGCCAGGTTTGCATATGGGGTGGCCCCTAATTGTTGTTGGTCAGGCACTGTCAGCGTTCTTGGATAATTGGTAATACCAATTTACAATCGCTGTTGGCTAGGGTAAAAGCCTTGATGACGGTGTGTCAATTTGTCGCCCTGAAACTTTTGTCGAATAAGCGGTGCAGATGGCATCTGATCCGGTTTGGCGAATGTGCGCTGACAGGTGTCGGCGGGGCGCCGATAGGCCAGAATAGAGAGCCCGGCGCGCGGTCGGGATCGTGGAGAATTGAGTTATGGGGTTTGATCAGATACGTCAGCGCCGTTTGTCTGACGATATTGTCGAGCGCCTCGAGGGGATGATCCTCGAGGGCACGCTGAAGTCCGGGGAGCGGCTTCCTGCTGAACGTGCGCTGGCCGAGCAGTTCGGCGTATCGCGCCCGTCGTTGCGTGAAGCGATTCAGAAACTGGCGGCCAAGGGTTTGCTGGTCAGTCGTCAGGGCGGCGGCAACTATGTGGTGGAAACCCTCGGGTCGACGTTCAGCGATCCATTGCTGTCGCTGCTGGAAAGCAATCCTGACGCGCAGCGCGACTTGCTGGAGTTTCGACACACTCTGGAGGCATCGTGCGCCTATTACGCAGCATTACGCGCGACGGATGTGGATCGCGAACGCCTGACGGCAGCCTTCAATGAGTTGCAGGATTGCTATACCCGGCACGACGAAGTGAGCCGGGCGGAGGAGGGGGCGGCGGATGCGAAATTTCATCTGGCGATCGCCGAGGCCAGTCATAACGCGGTGTTGCTGCACACCATTCGCGGGCTGTTCGATCTGCTCAAGCGCAACGTGGTGACCAACATCGGCGGCATGTACAAACAGCGCACGGAAACCCGTGACATGTTGATTGCTCAGCATCGCGAGCTGTATCTGGCGATTATCGAGGGGCGTGCGGAGCAGGCGCGGGAGGTCTCCAGTCGGCACATTCTGTATGTGCAGGAAGTGCTGGAAGAAGTACGGCAGGAAGTTCAGCGCATGGCTCGGGCGGAGCGGCGCAAGGGGATGTAGCTTTTAGAAGCAAAAAGATCGCAGCCTTCGGCAGCTCCTACACAGGGATTTGTATTTCCCTGTAGGAGCTGCCGCAGGCTGCGATCTTTTCAGGCGGAAGAAATTATTCTTCCTTGCCCTTGTTGCGCACGGCGCGCTGCAGCTCTCGACCGGCGTCGCGTTCGCGCTCGGTGTCACGCTTGTCATATTCCTTCTTGCCCTTGCCCAGAGCAATCTCGCACTTGACCATGTGCTTGCTCCAGTAGAAGGACAGGCAGACGCAGGCGTAGCCTTTCTGTTGCACCGCAGCGGCGAGTTTTTCCAGCTCGCGTTTGTTGAGCAGCAGTTTGCGGGTGCGGGTCGGGTCGGCGATGACGTGGGTGCTGGCGGTCATCAACGGTGTGATGTGACTGCCGAGCAACCAGGCTTCACCGTCCTTGAGCAGCACGTAACTGTCGACCAGTTGCAGCTTGCTTGCCCGCAGACTTTTTACTTCCCAGCCGGCCAGGACCAGACCAGCCTCGAACCGATGTTCGATGAAGTAATCGTGTCGCGCCTTTTTGTTCTGCGCGATGGTCCCTGTTGGGTGTTTCTTCTGTTTAGCCATAGGGGCGGCATTATATGGAGATAAACGGTCCTCGGCTACGGTGATGCTGCGTGCTTGAGCAGGTTGAGTGAATCCCGGACAATGCGGCCTCTTTTTCTAACGCTTGGGCGTGATATTCAATGTCGACAGACAAGGTTTCTGTCCACGGCAGTTGGGCTAGCCGCTGGGTTTTCATATTCGCCGCGACCGGTTCGGCCGTAGGACTGGGCAGCATCTGGAAATTCCCCTACATGGTCGGGGTCTACGGTGGCGGTGCCTTCGTGCTGATGTTTCTGGCCTGCATCGCCCTGATCGGGATCCCGGTGATGCTGGCGGAAACCCTGATCGGCCGGCGCGCGCGGCAGAGTCCGGCGAACGCCTTG
The DNA here is from genome assembly GCF_054456575.1 of Pseudomonas sp. Eth.TT006. Taxonomy (NCBI): domain Bacteria; kingdom Pseudomonadati; phylum Pseudomonadota; class Gammaproteobacteria; order Pseudomonadales; family Pseudomonadaceae; genus Pseudomonas; species Pseudomonas sp. Eth.TT006. The sequence goes on from NZ_JBTJEN010000002.1 coordinate 72,254, forward strand.
AAGGTGCTGGCCCGCGAGGCCGGGCATTCGGGCAAGTGGTCGTGGGGCGCGTTTGCCGGGATGATCACCGCGCTGCTGATCCTGTCTTTTTATAGCGTGGTCGGCGGCTGGTCGCTGGATTACATCATCGACATGGGGCGCGGCGACTTCCAGGGTGCTTCGGCGGAGCAGGTCGGCGCGTATTTCGGCAATGTCATCGCCGATCCTTGGCGCCTGACACTTTGGCATACAGTTTTCATGCTGCTGTCAGCGGTGGTGATCGCCAGAGGCGTGGTCGCAGGCCTTGAGCGCAGCCTGCGCATCATGATGCCGCTGCTGTTCGTGATGGTCCTGGTGTTGCTGGGTTACAGCATGACCACCGGGCATTTTATGGAAGGCGTGCATTTCATGTTCGACTTCCACCCGGAAAAGGTCCTCGACGGCTTGCTGCCGGCCATGGGCCACGCGTTCTTTTCCCTGAGTGTCGGCGTCGGCTCGATCATGATCTACGGCGCTTACATGACCAAGGAAGCCTCGCTGTCCGGCACCGTGGTCGGTGTGGCGTTGCTCGATACCTTTGTCTCGCTGGTGGCCGGTCTGGCGCTGTTCCCGATCGTATTTGCTGGCGGTCTGAACCCTAGCGAAGGCCCGGGCCTGATGTTCGTCAGCCTGCCATTTGCCTTCGGCAACGTGGTGTTCGGCCAATTGATGGGCGTGGTGTTCTTTGTGCTAGTGGCGATTGCTGCCTGGAGTTCGGCGATTTCCCTGCTCGAACCGATGGTGGCCTACCTGGTTGAACGCACCAGAATCAGCCGCGGCTGGGTAACGTTCTGGCTGGCATTCATCTGTTGGTTCGTCGGTCTGGGCACGGTGTTCTCCTTCAATATCTGGAAGGAAGCCAAATTTTTCGTGAACGAAGGCGGACTGTTCCATCTCTATCAATGGGGTGCGGCAGGCGGTCTGGACTTCTTCGGGGTGATCGACTTCTTCACCTCGCGGATCATGCTGCCGCTCGGTGGCTTGTGCTTCGTGCTGTTTGCCGGCTGGGTGATGGGGCGTGATGCGGTGCGCGACGAATTGTCGATCCGCAATCCGCTACTGTTTACCCTGTCCTTGTTCTTGATGCGCTATGTGGCGCCCATCGGCATTCTCGTAGTGTTTGCCACTCAGCTCTGGAAGTGACGCTTACATGACGACACATATTCAACGATCAGCGCTGCTGCCGTATCCGGCGCAATTTCTCTATGACCTGGTCAACGACGTGGCGCGGTACCCGGAGTTTCTTCCTTGGTGTTCGTCGGCCGAGGTGCTGGAAAGCTCGCCTGAGCACATGCGTGCCAGTGTCGGCGTGGCCAAGGGCGGTCTGAGCCAGCATTTCGTCACGCGCAATACGTTGGTGCCGGGACAGTCGATTGAAATGGATCTGGAAGAAGGCCCGTTCAACCAGTTGCACGGCGTCTGGGTGTTCAAGGCGTTGAACGAGAAAGCCTGCAAGATCAGCCTCGACCTGTCGTTCGACTACGCCGGCCCGATCGTGCGCGCGACCCTTGGTCCCCTGTTCAATCAGGCAGCGAATACGCTGGTGGATGCGTTCTGCCAGCGCGCCAAGCAGATGCATGGTTGAGCCGGTGATCGAGATAGAGGTGGTGTATGCCGCCGTGGATCGCCAGGTCTTGCGCGCTGTTAGCGTTCCAGAGGGAACGACCGTGCGTGAAGCGGCGCTGAAGTCCGGTATCGGGACTGATTTTCCGCAGCTGGACTTGCACGAGTGCCCGCTGGGCATCTTCGGCAAAGTGGTGACGGATCCGCAGATTCGCCTGATTCAGGCGGGGGATCGCATCGAGATCTACCGGCCATTGCTGGCGGACCCGAAAGAAGTACGTCGCCTGCGCGCGGCCAAGGCAGCCGAGGCCAAAGCGCGAAATCAGTAGGTTGCGCAAATCGCGGCCAATAAAAAACCCGGAATTTCCGGGTTTTTTATTGCTTCGCAGATTATTGCGGCGAGGTGTCCAGCGGCTCAGGCGTCGGAACCGGAACGGTTTCAACACCGTCCACGTCCTTCTGGATCGAATCCAGCAAGGAGCCTGGTTTGGCCGGTTCTTCCGGTTTCGGCTTCTCGGCGTTTTCAGCAGGGGCGGTCACGCTGGTGCCACTGTCCTTGCCGAGAATCGCTTCGTCACGGCTTACGCCCGGCATGAAGTCACCGGACAGGCTGACGAGCTGGTCGTTAGAGTTGAAAATGACACTCATGCGTTCCTGCTGGCGTTCACCGCCACCAGGTTGCAGGCTATACAGGTAATCCCAGCGATCGGCATGGAACGTGTCGGCCAGCAGAGGATTGCCCATGATAAACCGTACTTGCCGGCGGGTCATTCCCGGGCGTAACTGGTCTATCATGTCCTGCGTGACGACATTGCCCTGCTGGATGTCGATTTTGTAAACCCCGGGGAATGAACAACCGGCGAGTGCGAGCAGTCCCACAAAGGTGAAACTGGTTAGCAAGAGCTTGGTGTTTTGCATCGGTGGGCGACTTCCACTATCTTGGCTGGGACAACGTAAACGCCGATCATACCCGCATTAAGAGAAGCTGCGAAGCAGCATCGCGAGAAAGCTGACCATGGTTGAAAATAGCGAACTACGCAAAGCCGGCCTCAAAGTGACCCTGCCACGGGTCAAGATCCTGCAAATGCTCGACTCTACCGAGCAGCGTCACATGAGTGCCGAAGACGTCTACAAGGCGTTGATGGAAGCGGGCGAGGACGTCGGTCTGGCCACGGTTTACCGTGTTCTGACCCAGTTCGAAGCCGCAGGCCTCGTGGTCCGTCATAACTTCGACGGTGGCCACGCGGTATTCGAATTGGCCGACGGTGGTCACCACGACCATATGGTCAACGTGGAGTCGGGTGAAGTCATCGAATTCTTCGACGAAGAAATTGAAAAGCTTCAGAAATCGATTGTCGAGAAGCATGGCTTCGAGATGGTTGATCACAACCTCGTGCTGTACGTCCGCAAGAAAAAGTAAGCATGTCGCGCGAATTTCAGGTTCGCGAAACGAACGAAGGCGACCCAAGGGTCGCCTTCGTGCTTTCTGCCGTACCTGAAACCGAGGTCAGGCCTTTGCGGTAACCACCATCTTTTTCGCGTGCGCCAGGGATTCCTTGGTCAGATCGATGCCTCCGAGCATCCGCGCCACTTCTTCTATGCGGTCGTTCTTGCTCAGCTTGGACACGGCGGTGTGAGTCGCTTGCTCGCCGCGTACCTTGTGCACGAATAAATGCTGGTGCCCCTGAGCTGCCACCTGCGGCAAGTGCGTCACGGTCAATACTTGCCCGCGATCGCCCAGGCGTCGCAGCAACTGGCCGACAATTTCCGCGGTCGGCCCGCCAATGCCCACATCCACTTCGTCGAATACCAGCGTCGGCACCCGCGAAGTCTGCGCAGTGATCACCTGAATCGCCAGACTGATCCGCGACAGTTCACCACCGGAGGCAACTTTGGACAGCGCTTTCAGCGGTTGACCGGGGTTGGCGCTGACCAGCAGTTCGACGTGTTCCAGGCCATTAGGCTGCAGTTCGTCGCTGCTGTTGGCGCGCAGTTCGATAGTGAAGCGGCCGCCAGGCATGCCCAGGCGCTGGATTTCCTGTTCCACCGCGCTGGCGAGGCTGCCGGCTGCCTGATGCCGCAAGTCGCTCAGTTCCTGTGCCTTCTCTTGGTAATGGCGTGCATAAGAGGCCAGCTCTTCGCCCAGGCGCTCGATGGATTCGTCGTTGGCGTTGAGCGTTTCGATTTCATCCAGAAGCTTCTGCTGCATCTCGGCGACTTCGGTCGGCTGGATCCGGTGTTTGCGTGCCAAGGTGTAGATCGCGTCGAGGCGTTCTTCCAGATACTGCAGGCGCGCCGGATCGGCATCGAAGTTATCGAGGAAGCGGTTGAGTTCACCGACTGCTTCTTCGACCTGAATCTGCGCGCTGGTCAGCAGACTGCTGGCCTCGCCCAGTGCACCGACCGAGTTGTTCACACTCGACAAGCGGTTGAGGCTGGCGGTCAGGGCATTCAGCACATTGCCGGAATCGCTCTCGCTGCATTGCTCGACCACTTGTCGGCAGATGCCGAGCAGGGTTTCGGCATTGGTCAGGTTCTTGTGTTCCTGCTCCAGCTGTTCCAGCTCGTTTTCGCCGAGGCCGAGGTTTTCCAGCTCTTCCAGTTGATAGCTGAGCAGTTGATGACGCGCGCGCTGTTCGTCGCCGGAGTTGGAGAGGCGCTCCAGCTCCTGACGGGTCTGGCGCCAGCGCTGGGCGGCCAGTTGTACCTGGCGGGCCAGATCGGTCGCGCCGGCGTACTCATCGAGCAGGCGCCGGTGGGTATCGGTTTTCAGCAGCGACTGGTGTTCGTGCTGGCTGTGGATATCGATCAGCAGTTCGCCGAGAGCCTTGAGGTCGCCGAGCGGGCAGGGCGTGCCATTGATGTAACCACGCGAACGGCCTTCGGCGGTGATGACCCGGCGCAGGATGCACGGGCCGTCGTTTTCCAGGTCGCGCTCGGCCAGCCAAGCGTGGGCTTCAGGAATATCGACCAGATCGAAGGTGGCCAGAATGTCGGCCTTGTCGGCGCCGGGGCGGACCACGCCGCTGTCGGCACGATCACCTAGGGTCAGACCCAGCGCGTCGAGCATGATCGATTTGCCGGCGCCGGTTTCCCCCGTGATCACGCTCATTCCGCGATCGAGTTCGAGATCGAGATGTTCAACGATGGCGTAGTTGTGGACGGACAGGTGCACCAGCATAAAGGCCGCTCCCAGGCTTGAGGTCTGGTTATTTATACAGTGTTTTGTTTCGGGCTGACAATGGCCTCGTTCAGCTCGATTTGCCCGATCCGATCAAAGGCGGGTTCCTGCCGGAAATATCAATGCAGCACTTTTTTGTAGGGTTAATCGTTGCAGGCCCTTGAAGCCTGATTTTGCGGCCCCATATACCGGGGCAGAAGCGCGAGTCGAGCTCGCGGACGTAATTGAAAGGAGAATTCTATGGCTGACGAACAGACAGTAGATACGCAAAATCCAGAAGCCACTCCGGCGCCCGAGACTTCGGGTGACGACCTGGCGACCCGTGTACAAGTGCTCGAAGAGCAGTTGGCCGCCGCGCAGGATCAGTCGTTGCGCGTAGCTGCCGATCTGCAGAACGTCCGCCGTCGTGCCGAACAGGACGTCGAGAAGGCGCACAAGTTTGCCCTGGAGAAATTCGCCGGCGACCTGTTGCCGATCGTCGACAGCCTGGAGCGCGGCCTCGAGCTGTCGAGCCCGGACGACGAAAGCATCCGTCCGATGCGTGAAGGCATCGAGCTGACCCTGAAAATGTTCCACGACACCCTCAAGCGCTATCAGCTTGAAGCGATCGATCCGCATGGCGAACCGTTCAACGCCGTTCATCATCAGGCGATGGCCATGCAGGAAAGCGCCGACGTCGAACCGAACAGCGTGCTGAAGGTGTTCCAGAAGGGCTACCTGCTCAATGGTCGCCTGTTGCGCCCGGCGATGGTGGTGGTCAGCAAGGCGCCAGCGCCAATTTCGCCTTCGATTGACGAGAAGGCTTGAAATTAGCCGCAAGGCCCCCATTTAGAAGTCAAGCGTTTAAGTATTACCGCAGTTAGCCACCACTGCTGCGGCAACCAAATCCAAAGTTTCGGGAGAGTGAACATGGGCAAAATTATCGGTATCGACCTGGGGACTACCAACTCCTGCGTCTCCGTGCTGGAAAACGGCAAAGCCAAAGTTATTGAAAACGCTGAAGGCGCGCGCACCACGCCGTCGATCATCGCTTACGCCAACGATGGCGAAATCCTGGTCGGTCAGTCGGCCAAGCGTCAGGCTGTGACCAACCCGCACAACACCCTTTTCGCGGTCAAGCGTCTGATCGGTCGCCGCTTCGAAGAAGAAGTCGTGCAGAAAGACATCAAGCTGGTGCCTTACAAGATCGTCAAGGCCAACAACGGTGACGCCTGGGTCGAGGCTTCCGGCAAGCAGATGGCTCCGCCGCAAATCAGCGCCGAAGTCCTGAAAAAGATGAAGAAGACCGCCGAAGACTACCTCGGCGAGCCAGTGACCGAAGCGGTGATCACCGTTCCGGCCTACTTCAACGACAGCCAGCGTCAGGCGACCAAAGACGCCGGCCGCATCGCCGGTCTGGACGTTAAACGTATCATCAACGAACCAACCGCAGCGGCTCTGGCCTACGGTATGGACAAGGCCAAGGGCGATCACACCGTGATCGTTTACGACCTGGGTGGCGGTACCTTCGACGTTTCCGTGATCGAGATCGCTGAAGTCGATGGCGAGCACCAGTTCGAGGTACTGGCTACCAACGGTGACACCTTCCTGGGTGGCGAAGACTTTGACATGCGCCTGATCGACTACCTCGTCGACGAGTTCAAGAAAGAGTCGGGCATGGACCTGAAGAACGATCCATTGGCTCTGCAGCGTCTGAAAGAAGCCGCCGAGAAAGCCAAGATCGAGCTGTCTTCCTCGCAGTCGACCGACGTCAACCTGCCGTACATCACTGCAGATGCGACCGGTCCTAAGCACCTGAACGTGAAGATTTCGCGTGCCAAGCTCGAATCGCTGGTCGAAGACCTGGTGACCCGCACCATCGAGCCATGCCGCATCGCGCTGAAAGACGCCGGCATCGACGCCAGCAAGATCGACGACGTGATCCTGGTCGGCGGTCAGACCCGTATGCCACTGGTACAGAAGGCCGTTACCGATTTCTTCGGTAAAGAAGCCCGTAAAGACGTGAACCCGGACGAAGCGGTTGCCATGGGTGCTGCCATTCAGGGCGCGGTTCTGGCCGGTGACGTGAAAGACGTTCTGCTGCTCGACGTCAGCCCGCTGACCTTGGGTATCGAAACCATGGGTGGCGTGATGACCGCGCTGATCGAGAAAAACACCACGATTCCTACCAAGAAATCGCAAGTGTTCTCGACTGCCGACGACAACCAGGGCGCCGTGACCATCCACGTCCTGCAAGGTGAGCGCAAGCAAGCCGCGCAGAACAAGTCCTTGGGCAAGTTCGACCTGGCCGACATTCCACCAGCTCCACGTGGTGTGCCGCAGATCGAAGTGACCTTCGACATCGACGCCAACGGCATCCTGCACGTCGGTGCGAAAGACAAGGCCACCGGCAAGACTCAGTCGATCGTGATCAAGGCCAACTCCGGTCTGTCCGACGAAGAGATCGAGCGCATGGTGCGTGACGCCGAGGCGAATGCCGAGGAAGACCGCAAGTTCGAAGAACTGGCCGCTGCCCGTAACCAGGGTGATGCACTGGTTCACTCGACTCGTAAAATGGTGGCTGACGCGGGCGACAAAGTCACCGCCGAAGAGAAGACCGCGATCGAAGCTGCTGTGGTTGCTCTGGAAGCCGCTGTAAAAGGCGACGACAAGGCTGCGATCGAAGCCAAGGTTGAAGAGCTGTCGAAAGTCTCGGCACCGGTTGCCCAGAAGATGTACGCCGAACAGGCTCAGCCTGCTGATGGCGCGGCACCGCATGACGAGAAAGCTGAAAAGGCTGACGATGTTGTCGATGCCGAGTTTGAAGAAGTCAAAGACCACAAGTAAGTTGTTGGTCGGCCGGTTGACTGCCTCGCGGCGGTGACTGGTAGGATGTCGCCGCGCGGGAGCTTGCTCCCGCGTTGGCGTATCTGGAATACGCGAATTTTTACAGCATGCGACAAGCTTCGTGTGCTGAGGTATGGCCGAAAATGCTCCTGCTTTTCGCGCCGCAAGTACCACAAGAAACAAGACCAGGATCGTTGAATTGACGTGAGTTGGGTCCGGGCCTGCATTGGGGCTCAACGAGTCTGGCCTTCCTCAGGAGGGGTTTGCCGGACGTCCTCAAGAGTGCAAAAGACTTATGGCAAAGCGTGACTATTACGAAGTATTGGGTGTCGAGCGTGGCGCAAGTGAAGCCGACCTGAAGAAGGCCTATCGCCGTCTGGCGATGAAGCACCACCCGGACCGTAATCCCGATGACAAAGCGTCGGAAGAGCTGTTCAAAGAGGCCAACGAGGCCTACGAAGTATTGTCCGATTCCAGCAAGCGCGCGGCGTACGATCAGTACGGTCATGCCGGCATCGACCCGAGCATGGGTGGCGGCGGCGCCGGTTTTGGCGGGCAGAACTTCTCTGACATCTTTGGCGATGTCTTCAGTGACTTCTTCGGCGGCGGTCGCGGCGGTTCCCGTGGCGGCGCTCAGCGTGGCAGTGATCTGCGCTACACCCTGGAGCTGAATCTGGAAGAAGCAGTGCGCGGTACCACCGTGAATATCCGCGTTCCGACGCTGGTCAACTGCAAGCCGTGCGACGGCTCCGGCGCGAAGAAAGGCTCGTCGCCAACGACCTGCCCGACCTGCGGCGGCATCGGTCAGGTGCGCATGCAACAAGGCTTCTTCTCGGTGCAGCAGACCTGCCCGCGCTGCCATGGCCAGGGCAAGATCATTTCCGATCCGTGCGATTCCTGCCACGGCGACGGTCGCGTCGAAGAGTACAAAACCCTCTCGGTCAAAGTGCCGGCTGGCGTCGATACCGGCGATCGCATTCGTCTGTCCGGCGAAGGCGAAGCGGGTACGCAGGGCGGCCCAACCGGTGACCTGTACGTTGTGATCAATGTGCGCGAGCACGACATCTTCCAGCGCGATGGCAAGCATCTGTTCTGCGAAGTGCCGATCAGCTTCGTCGATGCGGCACTGGGCGGCGAGCTGGAAATTCCGACCCTCGATGGTCGCGTCAAACTGAAAATCCCTGAAGGCACCCAGACCGGCAAGCAGTTCCGTGTCCGCGGCAAAGGCGTAGCGCCGGTACGTGGTGGCGGTGCGGGGGATCTGATGTGTCGTGTGGCGGTCGAGACTCCGGTCAATCTGAATCGTCGGCAGCGCGAACTGCTCGAAGAATTCCGCAGCTCGCTGGCGGACGACAACAGCCACTCGCCGAAAACCACTGGTTGGTTCGACGGCGTGAAGCGTTTCTTCGGCGATCTGTAAGGAGTCGGCATGCGACGTATAGCTGTGATGGGCGCCGCCGGGCGCATGGGCAAGATTCTGGTCGAGGCCGTGCAGCAGCGCGCGCCATTGACCGGTCTGACCGCGGCGATCGTGCGTCCCGGCAGTACGCTGATCGGCGTCGACGCCGGTGAGCTGGCTTCGCTGGGGCGGATCGGCGTGCCGTTGTCCGGCAATCTGGAATCGGTCGCGGAAGAGTTCGACGTGCTGATCGACTTCACCCTGCCGGAAGTCATGCTGAAAAACCTCGCGTTCTGCCGCAAGGCCGGCAAGGCCATGGTCATCGGCACTACCGGGCTGGATGCGGCGCAGAAGCAATTGCTGGCCGAGGCGGGCAAGGATATTCCGATCGTCTTCGCGGCCAACTTCAGCGTCGGGGTCAACCTGTCGCTGAAACTGCTGGAGATGACTGCTCGGGTGCTGGGTGATGACGCCGACATCGAGATCATCGAAGCGCATCACCGGCACAAGATCGACGCGCCTTCGGGCACGGCGCTGCGTATGGGTGAAGTGATCGCTGATGCGCTGGACCGTGATCTGCAGAAAGTTGCGGTCTACGGACGCGAAGGTCACACCGGCGCGCGCGAGCGCGAAACCATCGGTTTCGCCACTGTTCGCGGTGGTGATGTGGTGGGGGATCACACCGTGCTGTTCGCCTGTGAAGGCGAGCGTCTGGAAATCACGCACAAGGCTTCGAGTCGCATGACCTTTGCCAAGGGTGCGGTGCGTGCGGCGCTGTGGCTGGATGCTCGTGAGCCGGGTCTGTATGACATGCAGGACGTGCTCGGCCTGCATTGATTGACGATTTTCCCCAGCGCAAACGCTCTGTTTGCGCTGGTTTTCACCACCGCGCGACGCTCCGTCGCATTCTCCGGCCTTTAAGGCACTTTAGCGGTGGACCAAAAAAGCCTTTTTCTGTAAGCTGCAGCTTTAGTGTGTTCACTAAAAGCGCGCAGAATAATTCAGTGAATAAGCGGAGTGACGTGTCCATACGTCACTCCGCTTTTTTACAACCTGCGATTGCCCTTTCATGCGTTACTTACGGGAGGTCTTCTTGACTAAGCCAGCCATACTCGCCCTTGCTGATGGCAGCATTTTTCGCGGCGAAGCCATTGGAGCCGACGGTCAGACCGTTGGTGAGGTCGTTTTCAACACCGCAATGACCGGCTATCAGGAAATCCTTACCGATCCTTCCTACGCCCAGCAGATCGTTACCCTGACTTACCCGCACATCGGCAACACCGGCACCACGCCGGAAGACGCCGAGTCCGACCGCGTGTGGTCCGCTGGCCTGGTCATCCGTGACCTGCCGCTGGTAGCGAGCAACTGGCGTAACACGATGTCCCTGTCCGACTACCTGAAAGCCAACAACGTTGTGGCAATCGCCGGTATCGACACCCGCCGCCTGACCCGCATCCTGCGTGAAAAAGGCGCACAGAACGGCTGCATCATGGCCGGCGACAACATCTCCGAAGAGGCGGCAATCGCCGCGGCGCAAGGCTTCCCGGGCCTGAAAGGCATGGATCTGGCGAAAGTTGTCAGCACCAAGGAGAAGTACGAGTGGCGCTCGACTGTCTGGGATCTGAAAACCGACAGCCACGCGACCCTCGAAGCCTCCGAGCTGCCATACCACGTGGTTGCCTACGACTACGGCGTCAAGGTCAACATCCTGCGCATGCTGGTCGAGCGCGGCTGCCGCGTTACCGTGGTGCCGGCGCAAACCCCGGCTGCCGACGTGCTGGCCCTCAAGCCGGACGGCGTGTTCCTGTCCAACGGCCCTGGTGACCCGGAGCCATGCGACTACGCCATCAAGGCGATCAAGGAAGTGCTGGAAACCGAGATCCCGGTATTCGGTATCTGCCTCGGTCACCAACTGCTGGCTCTGGCCTCTGGCGCCAAGACCCTGAAAATGGGTCACGGCCACCACGGTGCCAACCACCCGGTGCAGGATCTGGACACTGGCGTCGTCATGATCACCAGCCAGAACCACGGTTTCGCGGTTGACGAAGCGACCCTGCCGGCCAACGTGCGTGCGATCCACAAGTCGCTGTTCGACGGCACCCTGCAAGGCATTGAGCGTACCGACAAGAGCGCGTTCAGCTTCCAGGGCCACCCTGAAGCGAGCCCGGGCCCGAACGATGTGGCTCCACTGTTCGACCGCTTCATCAACGAGATGGCCAAGCGACGCTGAGCGTTCGCCTTGAGACTGTAGCGAGAAGCCCTCGAGGGCGGCCCCGACACCGGTGGCGCCCCTCGGGGCTTCAGAAATCGATCAAGACGGCTTGCCGACTGACCTGCGGATTTGAGTGACAAACCCATGCCAAAACGTACAGACATTAAAAGCATCCTGATTCTCGGCGCTGGCCCGATCGTTATCGGCCAGGCCTGCGAATTCGACTACTCCGGCGCCCAGGCCTGCAAAGCCCTGCGCGAAGAGGGTTACCGCGTCATCCTGGTGAACTCCAACCCGGCCACCATCATGACCGACCCGGACATGGCCGACGCCACGTACATCGAGCCGATCAAATGGCAGACCGTGGCCAAGATCATCGAAAAGGAACGTCCGGACGCGGTGCTGCCAACCATGGGCGGCCAGACCGCACTGAACTGCGCCCTGGACCTGGAGCGCGAAGGCGTTCTGGAGAAGTTCGGCGTGGAAATGATCGGCGCCAATGCCGATACCATCGACAAGGCTGAAGACCGCTCGCGTTTCGACAAGGCGATGAAATCCATCGGCCTGGCGTGCCCGCGTTCCGGTATCGCCCACAGCATGGAAGAGGCTTATGCCGTCCTCGAGACGCTGGGCTTCCCGTGTATCATCCGTCCGTCCTTCACCATGGGCGGCACCGGTGGCGGTATCGCGTACAACCGTGAAGAGTTCGAAGAAATCTGCGCCCGCGGTCTGGACCTGTCGCCGACCAAAGAGCTGCTGATCGACGAATCGCTGATCGGCTGGAAAGAATATGAAATGGAAGTTGTCCGCGACAAAAAGGACAACTGCATCATCGTCTGCTCGATCGAAAACTTCGACCCGATGGGCGTGCACACTGGTGACTCGATCACTGTGGCCCCAGCTCAGACCCTGACCGACAAGGAATACCAGATCCTGCGTAACGCCTCGCTGGCGGTACTGCGCGAGATCGGCGTCGAGACCGGCGGTTCCAACGTTCAATTCGGTATCTGCCCGAACACCGGCCGCATGGTCGTGATCGAGATGAACCCGCGCGTATCGCGTTCCTCGGCGCTGGCGTCGAAAGCCACCGGTTTCCCGATCGCCAAGGTCGCGGCCAAACTGGCTGTGGGCTACACCCTCGACGAACTGTCGAACGACATCACCGGCGGCAAGACCCCGGCGTCCTTCGAACCGTCGATCGACTACGTTGTGACCAAGCTGCCGCGCTTCGCTTTCGAGAAGTTCGCCAAGGCTGACGCGCGCCTGACCACCCAGATGAAATCGGTGGGCGAAGTCATGGCCATCGGCCGGACCTTCCAGGAATCCCTGCAGAAAGCCCTGCGCGGTCTGGAAGTCGGTGTGTGCGGTCTGGACGAGAAGCTCGACCTGAGCAACCCGGAAAGCATGAGCGTGCTCAAGCGCGAACTGACCGTGCCGGGCGCCGAGCGTATCTGGTACGTGGCAGACGCGTTCCGCGCCGGCCTGTCAGTCGAAGACATCTTCGGCATGAACATGATCGACCCGTGGTTCCTGGTGCAGATCGAAGATCTGATCAAGGAAGAAGAGAAGGTCAAGACCCTCGGTCTGTCCGCAATCGACCGCGACCTGATGTTCAAGCTCAAGCGCAAAGGCTTCTCCGATCAGCGTCTGGCCAAGCTGCTGGGTGTGACCGAGAAGAACCTGCGTACTCACCGTCAGAAGCTGGAAGTGTTCCCGGTCTACAAGCGCGTCGACACCTGCGCCGCCGAGTTCGCCACCGACACCGCTTACCTCTACTCGACCTACGAGGAAGAGTGTGAAGCTGCGCCGTCCGGCCGCGACAAGATCATGATTCTGGGTGGCGGTCCGAACCGTATCGGCCAGGGCATCGAGTTCGACTACTGCTGCGTTCACGCGGCCCTCGCGCTGCGCGAAGACGGCTACGAAACCATCATGGTCAACTGCAACCCGGAAACCGTTTCCACCGACTACGACACGTCCGACCGTCTGTACTTCGAGCCGGTAACGCTGGAAGACGTGCTGGAAATCTGCCGTGTCGAAAAGCCGAAAGGCGTGATCGTCCAGTACGGCGGCCAGACCCCGCTGAAACTGGCGCGTGCCCTCGAAGCCGCCGGTGTGCCGATCATCGGCACCAGCCCTGACGCCATCGACCGTGCCGAAGACCGTGAGCGCTTCCAGCAAATGGTTGAGCGTCTGAACCTGCGTCAGCCGCCAAACGCCACCGTGCGCAGCGAAGACGAAGCTGTTCGCGCTGCCGCCAAGATCGGTTATCCGCTGGTGGTGCGCCCGTCCTACGTACTGGGCGGTCGCGCGATGGAAATCGTCTACAAGGAAGACGAACTCAAGCGTTACCTGCGTGACGCGGTGCAAGTGTCCAATGACAGCCCGGTGCTGCTCGACCACTTCCTCAACTGCGCCATCGAGATGGACGTGGATGCAGTCTGCGACGGCAAAGATGTAGTGATCGGCGCGATCATGCAGCACATCGAACAGGCAGGCGTTCACTCCGGTGACTCCGCGTGCTCGCTGCCGCCGTACTCGCTGCCGGCGCACATCCAGGACGAGATGCGCGAACAGGTCAAGAAAATGGCCCTGGAACTCGGCGTTGTCGGCCTGATGAACGTGCAACTGGCGCTGCAGGGCGAAGACATCTACGTCATCGAAGTCAACCCGCGTGCTTCCCGTACCGTGCCGTTCGTGTCGAAGTGCATCGGTGTGTCCCTGGCCATGATCGCTGCTCGCGTGATGGCCGGTAAGACCCTGAAAGAAATCGGCTTCACCAAAGAAATCATCCCGAACTTCTACAGCGTGAAAGAGGCGGTGTTCCCGTTCGCCAAATTCCCTGGCGTTGACCCGATCCTCGGCCCGGAAATGAAGTCGACCGGTGAAGTGATGGGCGTCGGCGACACCTTCGGTGAAGCATTCGCCAAAGCCCAGATGGGCGCCAGCGAAGTGCTGCCGACCGGCGGTACCGCGTTCATCAGCGTGCGTGACGACGACAAGCCGCTGGTTGCAGGCGTGGCCCGTGATCTGATCAACTTGGGCTTCGAAGTGGTCGCCACTGCCGGCACTGCCAAGCTGATTGAAGCCGCAGGCCTGAAAGTGCGCCGTGTGAACAAGGTGACCGAAGGTCGTCCGCACGTGGTCGACATGATCAAGAATGACGAAGTCACCCTGATCATCAACACCACCGAAGGCCGTCAGTCGATCGCTGATTCCTACTCCATTCGTCGTAATGCCCTGCAGCACAAGATCTACTGCACCACGACCATTGCTGCGGGCGAAGCTATCTGTGAAGCGCTGAAGTTCGGTCCCGAGAAGACCGTGCGCCGCTTGCAGGATCTACACGCAGGATTGAAGGCATGAGCATAACCAAGTACCCAATGACCGTTCAGGGCGCCAAAGCCCTGGAAGAAGAGCACGCGTTTCTGACCAAGGTCGAGCGTCCGCGTTTGAGCCAGGCGATTGGCGAAGCGCGCGAACTCGGCGATCTCAAGGAAAACGCTGAATACCATGCCGCTCGTGAAGAGCAGGGCATGGTCGAGGCGCGGGTTCGTGATATCGAAGGCCGTATGCAGAACGCGGTGATCATCGACGTCACGACCATTCCGCACACCGGCAAAGTGATTTTCGGCACCACCGTCGAAATCGCCAACGTCGAGACCGATGAAAGCGTCACTTACCAGATCGTTGGTGAAGACGAGGCGGACATCAAACTCGGCAAGATCTCTGTCGGATCGCCGATCGCTCGTGCCTTGATTGCCAAGGAAGAAGGCGACACCGTCGTCGTGAAAACGCCGGGCGGCGATATCGAGTATGAGATTGTCGAAGTCCGTCACATCTGAAGGCAGGCGCCCGCTACGTGCGAGCGCCATGCTTTGGCAGCTGGCCCAGATGTTGTGGGTCGGCGGCTTCTGGTTGATTCATCTCGGTCTGCAGTCGGTGTTGGGCAGGATTGGCCTGGCACCGCTGTTGATCGATGAAGTGGCAAGCGCAGTACAGGTGTCGGTAGTGGGATTCGCCGCTGTTGGCGTGATTTTTCAGGCTTTGGTGCTGGTACAGGCCGAGGGCCTTGTCAGTCTATGGCGGGATTTTCGCGGGCAGGTGTTGCTGATGGCGCTTTACGCGTGTGCGATGTTTGTCGCCGTGCGTGTCGGCTGGCCGCAGGCGCAGCGCTGGCAGGAATTCAGCTTTCTGGTATTGGGCTTTTCCGGTCTGGTGCTGGTGTTGCAGCCAGTGCCGGGGTGGAGTGGCAGGGTGCGCGAAGCACACCCTTGACCCTTGTCATCACTTGAAGCGATGAACGTTCGACAGCTGCTTGTTGACGCTGAAGTTCTTGCGGTAAACCAGTGCCATCTTGCCGATGACCTGAACCAGGTCCGCCTTGCCGACTTTGCACAGTTCGGTGATGTGCGCCAGGCGCGACTCGCGATCGAGAATGTTCAGCTTGATCTTGATCAGTTCGTGATCGGCCAGTGCGCGTTCGAGTTCGGCTAACACACCTTCAGTCAAACCGTTGTCCGCCACCGTCAACACCGGTTTCAGGTGATGGCCGATGGATTTGTACTGTTTCTTCTGCTCTGGAGTGAGCGGCATAATCTGACCCTTTCGTCTGGATTCTGTAAAATGGCGGTCATTTTACCCGAGGGTTCGTGGATCCGCCCACTAAATCACGACCCTAATCATCGAGGTGCCCAATGGCGCGTTCCAAGACAAGCCTTGGTTGGCTGAAACGACATGTCAACGATCCTTATGTGAAGCAGGCGCAGAAGGATGGCTACCGCTCGCGTGCGAGTTACAAGCTTCTGGAGATTCAGGAGAAATACAAGCTGATCCGTCCCGGCATGAGCGTTGTCGATCTGGGCGCGGCGCCCGGCGGCTGGTCGCAGGTCACTAGTCGACTGATCGGTGGTCAGGGACGTCTGATTGCTTCGGACATTCTGGAAATGGACAGTATTCCGGACGTGACCTTCATCCAGGGTGACTTCACCGAGGACGAAGTGCTCTCGCGGATTCTGGAGGCGGTGGGTAATTCGCAGGTGGACCTTGTGATTTCCGATATGGCCCCCAATATGAGTGGTACGCCCGAAGTGGATATGCCCAAGGCCATGTTCCTTTGCGAGCTGGCACTTGATCTGGCGGAGCGGATACTCAAGCCGGGTGGCAATTTCGTGATCAAGATTTTCCAGGGCGAAGGCTTTGATGTGTACCTGAAGGATGCTCGTCGCAAATTCGACAAGATCCAGATGATCAAGCCAGACTCGTCCCGCGGCAGCTCTCGCGAGCAATACATGCTGGCTTGGGGTTATCGCGGCGGCAATGAGTAAAACGAGGTTTTTTGGCGGGGCGATAGCTTTTTCGTATTTCGCCCTGCCTGCATAAGCGAATATTGTGTAGAAAGTGTTTCACAAAGGGTTACAGACGGCGCCTGCCAGAGTTGTAGGTAATGTAGTAAGTTAGGCCGGTGAATATCATGCGAAGCGCGCGCCAGTAGCGGAGCTTGCTTCAGAGGGTAGTTAATTGAACGATATGGCAAAGAATCTGATCCTGTGGTTGATCATCGCGGCAGTCCTCGTGACGGTGATGAACAACTTCTCCAGCCCTAACGAGCCGCAGACCCTCAACTATTCCGACTTCATCCAGCAGGTCAAGGATGGCAAGGTCGAGCGCGTAGCCGTTGACGGTTATGTGATTACCGGCAAGCGCAACGATGGCGACAGCTTCAAGACCATTCGTCCGGCGATCCAGGACAATGGCCTGATCGGTGATCTGGTCGACAATCACGTGGTGGTTGAAGGCAAGCAGCCGGAACAGCAAAGCATCTGGACCCAGCTCCTGGTGGCCAGCTTCCCGATCCTGGTGATCATCGCGGTGTTCATGTTCTTCATGCGCCAGATGCAGGGCGGTGCCGGCGGCAAGGGCGGACCGATGAGCTTCGGCAAGAGCAAGGCACGCCTGCTCTCCGAAGATCAGGTGAAAACCACTCTGGCCGACGTTGCCGGTTGCGACGAAGCCAAGGAAGAAGTTGGCGAGCTCGTCGAGTTCCTGCGTGATCCGGGCAAGTTCCAGCGCCTGGGCGGTCGCATTCCTCGTGGCGTGCTGATGGTCGGTCCTCCGGGTACCGGTAAAACCTTGCTGGCCAAGGCGATTGCCGGTGAAGCCAAGGTACCGTTCTTCACCATTTCCGGTTCCGACTTCGTCGAAATGTTCGTGGGTGTCGGTGCGAGCCGTGTTCGCGACATGTTCGAGCAAGCCAAGAAACACGCTCCATGCATCATCTTCATCGACGAAATCGATGCCGTCGGTCGCCATCGTGGCGCCGGCATGGGCGGCGGTCACGACGAGCGCGAGCAGACCCTCAACCAGTTGCTGGTTGAAATGGACGGCTTCGAAATGAATGACGGCATCATCGTGATTGCTGCCACTAACCGTCCTGACGTGCTCGACCCTGCGCTTTTGCGTCCGGGCCGTTTCGACCGTCAGGTGGTCGTTGGCTTGCCGGACATTCGTGGTCGCGAGCAGATCCTCAAGGTTCACATGCGCAAAGTACCAATGGGTGATGACGTTGCTCCGGCAGTTATCGCGCGCGGTACCCCGGGTTTCTCCGGTGCGGATCTGGCGAACCTGGTCAACGAAGCGTCGCTGTTCGCTGCGCGCAGCGGCAAGCGCATCGTCGAGATGAAAG
Source organism: Pseudomonas sp. Eth.TT006 (assembly GCF_054456575.1). Taxonomy (NCBI): domain Bacteria; kingdom Pseudomonadati; phylum Pseudomonadota; class Gammaproteobacteria; order Pseudomonadales; family Pseudomonadaceae; genus Pseudomonas; species Pseudomonas sp. Eth.TT006. The sequence continues at coordinate 90,138 of NZ_JBTJEN010000002.1, forward strand.
AATTCGAACTGGCCAAAGACAAGATCATGATGGGCGCCGAGCGCAAATCGATGGTCATGTCCGAGAAAGAAAAGCAGAACACCGCTTACCACGAAGCCGGCCACGCCATCGTTGGTCGCGTCGTGCCTGAGCATGATCCGGTGTACAAGGTTTCGATCATTCCGCGCGGTCGCGCGCTGGGCGTGACGATGTTCCTGCCGGAAGAAGATCGCTACAGCCTGTCCAAGCGTGCGCTGATCAGTCAGATCTGCTCGCTGTATGGCGGCCGTATCGCTGAAGAGATGACCCTTGGCTTCGACGGTGTCACCACCGGCGCTTCCAACGACATCATGCGTGCCAGTCAGATTGCGCGGAACATGGTGACCAAGTGGGGCCTGTCGGAAAAACTCGGTCCGCTGATGTACGCCGAAGAAGAGGGCGAGGTGTTCCTTGGTCGCGGCGGTGGTGGTCAGAATGCAAGTTTCTCCGGTGAAACGGCGAAGCTGATCGACTCCGAAGTGCGCAGCATCATTGACCAGTGCTACGGCACGGCCAAGCAGATCCTCACGGACAACCGTGACAAGCTTGACGCCATGGCTGATGCGCTGATGAAGTACGAAACAATTGATGCCGAGCAAATCGACGACATCATGGCGGGTCGCACCCCTCGCGAGCCTCGTGACTGGTCGGGCGGTACCGGCACCGGTACGCCGCCTCCAGTGGTTCAGGATCAGCGTCCGGAAACACCGATTGGCGGTCCTGCTGCTGACGTTTAAGGTTTGAAATGACTTCTGTACAGTCCCTGACCCGGTTGCCTTGCGGCAACCGGGTTCTTGATTTGGCCCAGACGCATGTCATGGGCATTCTCAATGTCACCCCTGATTCTTTCTCCGATGGCGGTCGCTATAGCCAGCTGGATGCAGCTTTGCGTCACGCCGAAGCGATGGTGACAGCCGGTGCGACGTTGATCGACGTCGGCGGGGAGTCGACTCGGCCCGGCGCCCGCGCGGTTTCGCCGCTGGAAGAGCTGGAGCGTGTGGCGCCGATCGTTGAGCTGATCAATCGCGAACTGGATGTCATCATCTCGGTCGACACCTCGACACCTGCGGTAATGCGCGAAACCGCACGCCTTGGTGCCGGTTTGATCAACGATGTACGTTCGCTGCGCCGTGATGGCGCGCTGGATGCCGCAGCGGCGACCGGTCTGCCGGTGTGTCTGATGCATATGCTCGGTGAACCGGGTGACATGCAGGATAATCCGCACTATCAGGACGTGACTCGCGAAGTGGCTGAGTTTCTCGCCGAGCGTATGACGCAATGCGCACAAGCGGGCATTCCTGCCGAGCGGATCATTCTTGATCCCGGCTTCGGTTTCGCCAAAAACCTGCAGCACAACCTGAGCTTGTTCAAGCACATGGAAGCCCTGCATGCGCTGGGGCGTCCTCTGTTGGTTGGCGTTTCACGAAAAAGTATGATCGGTCAGGCGCTGGGTCGGCCTGTGGGCGAACGTCTGCATGGTGGTCTCGCGCTGGCGGCACTGGCATCCGTGAAAGGAGCGCGTATATTGCGCGTCCATGACGTGGCAGAAACGATGGACGTGGTGCGCATGCTTGCGGCCGTGGAATCAGCCGAATAAGAATGATGGAGCACTTATGAGCAAGAAATACTTTGGTACTGACGGCATTCGTGGTCGTGTCGGTGAATACCCGATTACCCCTGACTTCATGCTCAAGCTCGGTTGGGCGGCAGGCATGGCCTTTCGCAAGATGGGCACCTGCAAGGTGCTGGTCGGCAAGGACACGCGAATCTCTGGCTACATGTTTGAGTCGGCACTTGAAGCAGGTCTGACCTCGGCCGGTGCCGACGTCATGCTGCTTGGCCCGATGCCAACGCCAGCCATCGCCTATCTGTCGCGTACCTTCCAGGCGGAAGCCGGTATCGTGATCAGCGCTTCGCACAATCCGCATGACGATAACGGTATCAAGTTTTTCTCCGGCAAGGGCACCAAGCTGCCTGATGAACTGGAGCTGATGATCGAAGAGTTGCTCGATACGCCGATGACCGTCGTTGAGTCGAGCAAGATCGGTAAAGTCTCGCGAATCAACGATGCTTCCGGTCGCTACATCGAATTCTGCAAAAGCAGCGTGCCAACCGGCAGCAACTTTTCCGGTCTGAAGATCGTCATCGACTGTGCACACGGCGCGACCTACAAGGTGGCACCAAGCGTATTCCGTGAGCTGGGCGCTGAAGTGGTCGTTCTGTCGGCCCAGCCCAATGGTCTTAACATCAATGACAATTGCGGTTCGACCCATATGGGGCAGTTGCAGGCCGCGGTTCTGGCCGAGCATGCCGATCTGGGTATTGCCTTTGACGGTGACGGTGATCGGGTGTTGATGGTTGATCACACCGGTACCATTGTCGATGGTGACGATTTGCTGTTCATCATCGCGCGCGATTTGCACGAGCGCGGAAAGCTGCAGGGCGGTGTTGTCGGTACGCTGATGAGTAATCTGGGGCTTGAGCTGGCACTTGCCGAGCTATCGATTCCATTTGTTCGCGCCAACGTCGGCGACCGTTACGTGATCGCCGAGCTGCTTGAGCGTAACTGGCTGGTCGGTGGCGAGAACTCCGGGCATATCGTCTGCTTCAATCACACCACTACAGGTGATGCGATTATCGCTGCGCTGCAGGTGCTGATGGCGCTTAAAACCCGTAATGAAGGGTTGGCACAAACGCGTCAGGCCTTGCGCAAGTGTCCTCAGGTGCTGATTAACGTGCGTTTCGGTGGCGGTGAAAACCCGCTTGAGCATCCGGCTGTCAAGGAAGCCAGTGCGCGTGTCACTCAGGCAATGGCCGGTCGTGGCCGGGTTCTTTTGCGCAAGTCCGGCACAGAGCCTTTGGTGCGCGTGATGGTCGAAGGAGAGGATGAAACTCAGGTTCGTACCTATGCCGAAGAACTGGCAAAACTGGTAAGTGAAGTTTCTGCCTGATTCGGCTTGCCAGCCATGATTGTGTTGGGTAACATCTGCGCCCACTTTGACCGACGAGGTACAGCATGCGTCGCCCTATGGTAGCTGGTAACTGGAAGATGCACGGTACCCGCGCCAGCGTCGCTGAGCTGATCAACGGCCTTCGTCATCTGGCCTTGCCAAGCGGTGTTGATGTCGCGGTATTCCCGCCTTGCTTGCATATCAATCAAGTGATTGATGGTTTGAAGGGCAAGTCGATTTCGGTCGGCGCGCAGAACTCTGCGGTGGAATCGATGCAAGGTGCATTGACGGGTGAGATTGCTCCCAGTCAGTTGGTGGATGCAGGTTGTTCCCTGGTGCTTGTCGGGCACTCCGAACGCCGCCAGATAATGGGCGAGCGAGACGGGATGCTGAATCGCAAGTTTGCAGCGGCGCAGGCATGTGGCTTGATTCCGGTGTTGTGTGTAGGGGAAACCCTCGAGCAGCGCGAAGCCGGAAAAACTCTTGAGGTTGTCGGGCGTCAGCTGGGCAGCATCATCGAGGAGCTGGGTGTGGGTGCCTTTGCAAAAGCAGTTATTGCTTACGAGCCTGTCTGGGCCATTGGTACCGGACTGACTGCAACGCCGCAACAGGCTCAGGATGTGCACAAAGCCATTCGCGAGCAGTTGGCGGCAGAGAATTCTGAAGTCGCACGAGGTGTGCGGCTTCTATACGGCGGCAGCGTGAAGGCGGCCAATGCGGTCGAACTGTTCGGCATGCCGGATATCGATGGGGGGCTCATTGGTGGAGCTTCCCTGAATGCAGATGAGTTCGGTGCGATTTGTCGCGCCGCGGGAAACTGAAAAAATGCTGGAAACAGTCGTAGTCGTTTTTCATCTGCTGGGTGCATTGGGCGTAGTTGCTCTGGTTTTGCTGCAGCAGGGTAAGGGTGCGGACGCTGGCGCGTCTTTCGGAGCAGGTGCTTCAAATACTGTGTTCGGAAGCCAAGGTTCCTCTACCTTTCTTAGTAAGTTTACTGCTATACTTGCCGCCGGTTTCTTCATAACCAGCTTGGGGTTAGGTTACTTTGCTAAAGAGAAAGCTCATCAGCTGACTCAAGCAGGTTTGCCAGATCCAGCAGTGTTGGAAGTACCTAAGCAACAACAACCGGCTTCTGATGATGTCCCGGTGCTTCAAGAGCAAAAGTCGGCTACTCCAGCGACTGACGTGCCTCCAGCTCAAGAGCAGAAGTAAGAAGGGTTTCAAACGTAGTTTTGCCGAGGTGGTGGAATTGGTAGACACGCAACCTTGAGGTGGTTGTGCCCATAGGGTGTAGGGGTTCGAGTCCCCTTCTCGGTACCAATTAGTCAGGAGAGCCCGCTGTTGCGGGCTTTCTTGCAGGTGGAAGGTTACATTGACCCTATAAGGGATCGGTCGTATACTTCCGCCCCAGCTTTGTCGCGGGGTGGAGCAGTCTGGTAGCTCGTCGGGCTCATAACCCGAAGGTCGTCGGTTCAAATCCGGCCCCCGCAACCAGTTTAAGGAGCCCCTTTTAAGGGGCTTTTTGTTAGCTGGACACTTTCTGCGCCGCTGTTCGACGGCGTTTCAAGGATGGGCGTTTCGCCCATTTTTTTATTTTGCATAGCATGCACATACATGCACGAGGGGGTTCAGGTGTCGAGCAAGCTAGAAGAGTTGCAGGCCTTGTTGGCCCCGGTGGTCGTGGCCCTAGGCTATGAATGCTGGGGTATTGAGTTTTCGGCTCAAGGTCGCCACTCAATGTTGCGCGTTTATATCGATAAAGAAGGCGGTGTGCTGGTGGACGATTGCGCCATCGTCAGCCGTCAGATCAGCGGCGTGCTGGATGTTGAAGATCCGATCGCCGTTGAATACACGCTTGAAGTTTCCTCGCCTGGCATGGAACGCCCGCTGTTCACTATTGAGCAGTTTGCAAAATTTGCCGGTGAACAGGTAAAGATCAGGCTGCGCTCGCCTTTTGAAGGCCGACGCAACTTTCAGGGCCTTCTGCGCGGTGTAGAAGAGCAGGACGTCGTGGTGCAGGTAGATGACCATGAATTCCTGTTGCCGATCGACATGATCGACAAGGCCAACATTATTCCCAGTTTTGACTGAGACGCGGATCCCGCGGATCCAATGGCTTGCGAAAGGCGAGGCGTACGATGAGCAAAGAAGTACTGCTGGTTGTTGAGTCGGTATCCAATGAAAAGGGTGTACCGGCAAGCGTAATTTTTGAAGCGCTGGAGCTGGCCCTGGCCACTGCTACCAAAAAGCGTTTTGAAGACGAAGTTGACCTGCGTGTGGAAATCAACCGCCACACCGGTTCCTACGAAACGTTCCGTCGCTGGACAGTCGTCGAAGAAAATGATCTCGACGATCCGGCGATCGAAACCTGGCCGAGCAAGGTTGCCGAAACGCACCCTGGCGCCAAGGTCGGTGACGTAGTCGAAGAAAAAATCGAATCCATCGAGTTCGGCCGTATTGCCGCACAGACTGCCAAGCAAGTCATTGTGCAGAAAGTACGTGAAGCCGAGCGCGCTCAAGTGGTCGACGCCTATCGCGAGCGCCTGGGAGAAATCATCTCCGGCACCGTGAAGAAAGTGACCCGCGACAACGTGATCGTCGATCTGGGCAACAACGCCGAAGCGTTGCTGGCCCGTGAAGACATCATTTCTCGCGAAACCTTCCGTGTCGGTGTGCGCCTGCGTGCACTGCTCAAGGAAATCCGCACCGAGAACCGCGGCCCGCAGCTGATCCTGTCGCGTACCGCGCCGGAAATGCTGATCGAGCTGTTCCGTATCGAAGTGCCGGAAATCGCTGAAGGCCTGATCGAAGTCATGGCCGCGTCCCGTGATCCGGGTTCGCGTGCCAAGATCGCTGTCCGCTCCAAGGACAAACGCATCGACCCGCAGGGCGCGTGCATTGGTATGCGCGGTTCGCGCGTCCAGGCCGTGTCGGGCGAGTTGGGTGGCGAGCGTGTCGATATCGTCCTGTGGGACGATAACCCGGCGCAGTTCGTGATCAATGCCATGTCCCCGGCCGAGGTTGCGGCGATTATCGTTGACGAAGATGCCCACGCAATGGACATCGCCGTTGGCGCAGACAATCTGGCTCAGGCCATCGGTCGTGGTGGTCAGAACGTGCGTCTGGCGAGCCAGTTGACTGGCTGGACCCTGAACGTGATGACCGAATCGGACATCCAGGCCAAGCAGCAAGCAGAAACCGGCGACATCCTGCGCAACTTCATCGACGAGCTGGAAGTCGACGAAGAACTGGCTCAGGTGCTGGTTGATGAAGGCTTCACCAGCCTGGAAGAGATTGCCTACGTACCGTTGGAAGAAATGCTCAACATCGACGGCTTTGACGAAGACATCGTCAACGAGCTTCGCGCTCGTGCCAAGGATCGCTTGTTGACCAAAGCCATCGCTACTGAGGAAAAGCTGGCAGACGCCCATCCGGCCGAAGACCTGCTCTCGCTTGAGGGTATGGACAACGATTTGGCGGTGGAACTGGCGGTGCGCGGCGTAATTACCCGCGAAGACCTGGCCGAGCAGTCTATTGACGACCTGCTCGACATCGACGGCATTGACGATGATCGTGCCGGCAAGTTGATCATGGCCGCCCGAGCCCACTGGTTCGAGTAATTAGGCGCGGCCTGAGGAGAGAAGTGCATGACGCAAGTCACGGTGAAACAACTGGCCGATGAGGTCAAAACACCGGTAGAGCGCCTGTTGCAGCAGATGCGTGAGGCAGGTCTGCCGCACACCGCCGCCGAAGAACATGTGACTGACAGTGAGAAGCAATCCCTGCTGACTCACTTGAAAAGCAGCCACAAGGCGAAAGTGGAAGAACCACGCAAGATCACGCTGCAGCGTAAAACCACCAGCACCCTGCGTGTGGCTGGTAGCAAAAGCATCAGCGTAGAAGTTCGCAAAAAGAAAGTTTTCGTACAGCGTAGCGCGGAAGAAATCGAAGCCGAGCGCCAGCGTGAACTGGAAGAGCGTCGCGCAGTAGAGAATGCTGCCCGTCAGAAGGCTGAAGAAGAAGCCAAGCAGCGCGCTGAAGAAGAAGCGCGTCGCCAGCCTGCTGCCGCGCCAAGCGCTCCTGCCGAAGCTGTTGCCGCACCTGCGCCAGTGGCCGAACCTGCGCGCGAAGCTGCGCCGGTTGCTGCTGCGCCAGCTGCTGACACTCGCAAGCGCGACGAACAGCGCCGTCCGGACAAACCACGTGCCGACGATAACAATCGTCGTGGCGGCGGTGGTGATGGCGAGCGCAAAAACGCTCCGCATCGTGCATCGGTCAAAGAAAAAGCGCCGGCGCCACGTGTGGCACCACGCACCACTGACGAAGAAAGCGATGGCTTCCGTCGCGGTGGTCGCGGCAAGGCCAAGCTGAAGAAGCGCAACGCTCACGGTTTCCAGAGCCCGACCGGCCCTGTCGTGCGTGAAGTGAAGATCGGCGAAACCATCACTGTTGGCGATCTCGCTCAGCAGATGTCGGTCAAGGCTGCCGAAATCATCAAGTTCATGTTCAAGCTGGGTACTCCGGCCACGATCAACCAGGTACTGGATCAGGAAACTGCCCAACTGGTTGCTGAAGAACTGGGCCACAAAGTGACCCTGGTCAGCGACACCGCCCTGGAAGATTCCCTGGCAGAGTCCCTGAAGTTCGAAGGTGAAGCGGTTCCTCGTGCGCCAGTCGTGACCGTAATGGGCCACGTTGACCACGGTAAGACCTCGCTGCTCGACTATATCCGTCGTGCCAAGGTAGCTGCTGGCGAAGCCGGCGGTATCACCCAGCACATCGGTGCGTACCACGTTGAAACCGAGCGCGGCATGGTCACCTTCCTCGACACGCCGGGTCACGCCGCGTTTACCGCAATGCGTGCCCGTGGTGCCAAGGCGACCGACATCGTGATCCTGGTGGTTGCGGCGGACGACGGCGTGATGCCGCAAACCATCGAGGCTGTTCAGCACGCTCAGGCGGCTGGCGTTCCGCTGGTGGTTGCAGTGAACAAGATCGACAAGCCAGGTGCTGACCTCGATCGCATCCGCAGCGAGCTGTCGGCCCACGGCGTGACGTCGGAAGAGTGGGGTGGCGATACTCCATTCGTACCGGTGTCGGCGAAGATGGGTACCGGCGTTGACGAACTGCTCGAAGCGGTTCTGCTGCAGGCCGAAGTCCTCGAATTGACCGCCACTCCATCGGCTCCTGGCCGTGGTGTTGTTGTCGAATCGCGTCTGGACAAGGGCCGTGGTCCGGTGGCAACCGTTCTGGTTCAGGACGGTACGCTGCGTCAAGGCGACATGGTGCTGGTTGGCTCGAACTACGGCCGTGTGCGCGCCATGCTCGACGAGAACGGCAAGCCGATCAAGGAAGCAGGTCCGGCCATTCCGGTCGAGATCCTGGGCCTGGACGGTACGCCGGACGCTGGCGACGAGATGAGCGTGGTGGCTGACGAGAAGAAAGCCCGTGAAGTGGCTCTGTTCCGTCAAGGCAAGTTCCGCGAAGTCAAACTGGCTCGCGCTCACGCCGGCAAGCTGGAAAATATCTTCGAAAACATGGGCCAGGAAGAGAAGAAGACGCTCAACATCGTCCTCAAATCCGACGTCCGTGGTTCGCTGGAAGCTTTGCAGGGCGCTCTGAACGGCCTGGGCAACGACGAAGTGCAAGTGCGCGTGGTCGGTGGCGGTGTCGGTGGTATCACCGAATCCGACGCCAACCTGGCACTGGCTTCCAACGCTGTACTGTTCGGCTTCAACGTGCGTGCCGATGCCGGCGCACGGAAGATCGTCGAGCAGGAAGGTCTGGACATGCGTTACTACAACGTGATCTACGACATCATCGAAGACGTCAAGAAAGCCCTGACCGGCATGCTCGGCAGTGATGTTCGCGAGAACATCCTGGGTGTGGCCGAAGTGCGTGACGTGTTCCGTTCGCCGAAGTTTGGCGCGATCGCCGGTTGCATGGTGATCGAAGGTGTTGTGCACCGTAACCGTCCGATCCGTGTACTGCGTGAAGACATCGTTATCTTCGAAGGCGAGCTGGAATCCCTGCGCCGCTTCAAGGATGACGCTTCCGAAGTACGTGCCGGCATGGAATGCGGCATCGGCGTGAAGAGCTACAACGACGTCAAAGTCGGTGACAAGATCGAAGTCTTCGAGAAGGTTCAGGTTGCTCGCAGCCTCTGACTCGCGCACTTCAAGGGCCACGCCGAGCCGCCGCATGCAGATGCGCGTCACGGCGTCAGGACTCTAAACGCAACGCCCGGTCTGGCATTTGTCAGGCCGGGCGTTTGCCGCTTTCAGACCTTGCGGGTTTCACCGCAGGGCAGTAACAGGTAACAAATCATGGCAAAAGAATACAGCCGTACCCAGCGTATCGGCGATCAGATGCAGCGTGAGCTGGCCCAACTGATCCGTCGTGAAGTCAAAGATCCGCGTGTTGGTCTGGTCACCATTACCGCTGTGGAAGTCAGCCGTGACGTCGGTCACGCAAAGATTTTCATCACCGTGATGGGGCAGGACAACGCCGAAGACATCGCGCAAAGCATCAAGGTGCTCAACGCTGCCGCAGGTTTCCTGCGCATGCAGCTGGCCCGTGAAATGAAGCTGCGCAGCGTGCCGCAATTGCACTTCCACTACGACGAAAGCGTCGTGCGTGGTGCGCACCTGTCGGCCCTGATCGAGCGCGCCGTGGCTGAAGACAATCAGCACGTGGCCGCTGCTGAACCTGAAGACACCAAGGAGTAATTCGGTGGCTCAGGTCAAACGTATCCGTCGTAACGTCAGCGGCATCATCCTGCTCGACAAGCCGTTGGGGTTCACCTCCAATGCCGCGTTGCAGAAGGTTCGCTGGTTGCTCAACGCCGAGAAGGCCGGTCACACCGGCAGTCTCGACCCGTTGGCCACCGGCGTCTTGCCGTTGTGCTTTGGCGAGGCCACCAAGTTCTCGCAATACCTGCTTGATTCGGACAAGGGTTATGAAACCCTGGCGCAACTGGGCAAGACCACCACCACGGCGGATGCCGAAGGTGAGGTTTTGCAGGAGCGTCCGGTGACCGTTGGTCGCGCCGATGTCGAAGCGGTGCTGCCGAATTTTCGCGGTCAAATCAGCCAGATACCGCCGATGTACTCGGCACTCAAGCGTGACGGGCAGCCGCTGTACAAGCTCGCCCGTGCAGGCGAAGTAGTGGAGCGCGAACCGCGTTCTGTTACTATTGCGCGCTTGGAATTGCTGGCCTTCGAAGGCGATACTGCGCGTCTTGCGGTGGATTGCAGCAAGGGCACCTATATTCGCACCCTGGTGGAGGATATCGGTGAGCAACTCGGTTGTGGTGCGTACGTCGCAGAACTGCGGCGTACCCAGGCCGGGCCTTTTACCCTGGCGCAGACCGTCACCCTCGAAGAGCTGGAAGCGGTACATGCCGAAGGCGGCAACGAAGCGGTTGATCGCTTCCTGATGCCATCGGACAGCGGCCTGCAGGATTGGCCGTTGCTGCACTTCTCCGAAGCGAGCGCGTTCTACTGGCTCAACGGCCAGCCGGTACGTGCCCCGGATGCTCCGAAGTTCGGCATGGTACGGGTACAGGATCACAATGGTCGCTTCATCGGTATCGGTGAAGTGAGCGAAGACGGGCGCATCGCGCCGCGTCGACTGATTCGGTCAGAATGACCGAACGAGTGTGGCTGTTAACAGGCACGGTCACTACTCATTTATAGATACAGGGATTTGTCCCTGGCCTGTTGAAACTGTTTCTGAAACAGTTTCCTGATAAAAGGATTGCCTCATGGCTCTCGACGTTCAAGAAAAAGCTCAAATCGTTGCCGACTACCAGCAAGCTGTTGGTGATACTGGTTCGCCAGAAGTGCAAGTTGCACTGCTGACCGCCAACATCAACAAGCTGCAGGGTCACTTCAAGGCCAACGGTAAAGACCACCACTCCCGTCGTGGTCTGATCCGCATGGTAAACCAGCGTCGCAAGCTGCTGGATTACCTGAAAGGCAAGGATCTGAGCCGTTACAGCGCTCTGATCGGCCGCCTGGGTCTGCGTCGCTAATCAGCGATTGCGCTATGAGGTTGGTTGTCTGTCAGGCATCAGCGGTTTTCCGCTGGAGCTTGGCAGGCTCCCAGCCTCAAGTTTTATCTGCACTACCGTTTTACCCGGACAGTCAGCGGGCCGATTCCCGACATTGCCCAAGAATTTCGCAAGAAACCAGTTCCCCCAAGAGCCACAAAGAAGGTAGGACACCGTGAACCCGGTAATCAAAAAATTCCAGTTCGGTCAGTCGACCGTTACCCTCGAGACTGGCCGTATCGCCCGTCAGGCCTCCGGCGCAGTATTGGTCACCGTTGACGACGACGTCAGCGTATTGGTGACCGTAGTCGGTGCCAAGCAAGCCGATCCAGGCAAGGGCTTCTTCCCTCTGTCCGTTCACTACCAGGAAAAGACTTACGCTGCCGGTAAGATCCCTGGCGGTTTCTTCAAGCGCGAAGGCCGTCCTTCCGAGAAAGAAACCCTGACTTCCCGACTGATCGACCGTCCGATCCGTCCGCTGTTCCCAGAAGGTTTCATGAACGAAGTGCAGGTTGTCTGCACCGTCGTTTCCACCAGCAAGAAGACCGATCCGGACATCGCTGCGATGATCGGTACCTCGGCTGCCCTGGCGATCTCGGGCATCCCGTTCGACGGCCCGATCGGCGCCGCGCGCGTTGCTTTCCACGAAAGCACCGGCTACTTGCTGAACCCGACTTACGAGCAGCAGGCCGCTTCGAGCCTGGACATGGTCGTTGCCGGTACTTCCGACGCCGTGCTGATGGTTGAATCGGAAGCCAAAGAGCTGACCGAAGACCAGATGCTGGGCGCGGTACTGTTCGCTCACGACGAATTCCAGGTTGTGATCAACGCTGTCAAAGAACTGGCTGCCGAAGCTGCCAAGCCGACCTGGACCTGGGCTCCGGCTCCAGAAGCCACCGAGCTGCTGGGCGCGATCCGTGCCGAGTTCGGCGAAGCGATCTCCCAGGCTTACACCATCACCGTCAAGGCTGACCGCTACGCACGTCTGGGCGAGCTGAAAGACCAGGTCGTTGCCAAGCTGTCCGGTGAAGAAGGCCAGCCTTCGGCTGCCGAAGTCAAAGCCGCTTTCGGTGAAATCGAATACCGCACCGTTCGCGAAAACATCGTTAACGGCAAGCCACGTATCGACGGTCGCGACACCAAGACCGTACGTCCGCTGAACATCGAAGTCGGCGTACTGCCGAAGACTCACGGTTCGGCGCTGTTCACCCGTGGTGAAACCCAGGCGCTGGTTGTTGCAACACTGGGCACCGCCCGTGACGCGCAACTGCTGGACACTCTGGAAGGCGAGAAAAAAGACCCGTTCATGCTGCACTACAACTTCCCGCCGTTCTCGGTGGGCGAGTGTGGTCGCATGGGTGGTGCCGGTCGTCGTGAAATCGGTCACGGCCGTCTGGCCCGTCGTTCGGTTTCGGCCATGCTGCCAGCCGCTGACGTGTTCCCGTACACCATCCGTGTGGTATCGGAAATCACCGAATCCAACGGTTCGAGCTCGATGGCTTCCGTTTGCGGCGCTTCCCTGGCCCTGATGGACGCTGGTGTGCCGATGAAGGCGCCGGTTGCCGGTATCGCCATGGGTCTGGTTAAAGAAGGCGAGAAGTTCGCCGTCCTGACCGACATCCTGGGTGACGAAGATCACCTGGGCGACATGGATTTCAAAGTGGCCGGTACCGCCAAAGGCGTTACTGCGCTGCAGATGGACATCAAGATCAAGGGCATCACCGAAGAGATCATGGAAATCGCTCTGGGCCAAGCCCTGGAAGCGCGCCTGAACATCCTCGGCCAGATGAACCAGATCATCGGCCAGTCGCGTACCGAACTGTCGGCCAACGCTCCGACCATGATCGCGATGAAGATCGACACCGACAAGATCCGTGACGTTATCGGTAAAGGTGGCGCGACCATCCGTGCGATCTGCGAAGAGACCAAGGCTTCGATCGATATCGAAGACGACGGCTCGATCAAGATCTTCGGCGAAACCAAGGATGCAGCAGAAGCTGCCCGTCAGCGTGTTCTGAGCATCACTGCAGAAGCTGAAATCGGCAAGATCTACGTCGGCAAGGTTGAGCGTATCGTCGACTTCGGCGCATTCGTCAACATCCTGCCGGGCAAGGACGGTCTGGTGCACATCTCGATGCTGAGCGACGCTCGCGTAGAGAAAGTCACCGACATCCTGAAAGAAGGCCAGGAAGTGGAAGTGCTGGTACTGGACGTGGACAACCGCGGCCGTATCAAGCTGTCCATCAAAGACGTGGCAGCGGCCAAGGCTTCGGGCGTTTAATCACCCCGCAGCTTTAGCGCAATAAAAATGCCCCGCCGTGAAAACGGCGGGGCATTTTTTTGGCCGCGATAAAAGATCAAAAGATCGCAGCCTGCGGCAGCTCCTACAGAAGCGATGTGAAGCCCGGGCATCTTTGCTTTTGTGAAAACCGGTGCTAGGTTTAGCCCACCGCCCGTGTAGCTCAGCCGGTAGAGCAGCGCACTCGTAACGCGAAGGTCGCAGGTTCGATTCCTGTCTCGGGCACCACTTCCCTTATTTCACCTTGCGACTCAGATCCTCGACGGTACGTTTGAGCTGATCCATGGCGCGATCCTGATCGTTGATTTTCTGCTTCAGGCTGGAAATCTCGCTGCTGTTCGAATTGGAGCTGGAGCCGCTGTTACGCTTGAGGTCTTCGACCTGACGGCCGAGGGTTTCAAGTTTGCGATCCTGTTCCTTGACCTTGTTTTTCAGTTCTTCAATTTCCTTCCCGCTGGAGCTGGAGCTCGAACCGCTGCTGCGTTTGAGTTCTTCGATCTGGCGAGATTGATCGTTGACGGTATCGCGCAGCTTTTTCAATTCATCGACGCTGAAATCGCTGCGGATCACCACCTCTTTGCCATAGTCATTGTGAATCAGCGAAAACTTGTCCCCGTAGGATGGGCTGCTGGAGCTCAATTCCAGTGCCATTGCACTCGCGGGGAGAGCCATGGCCGCAATAAGAGCGGTGGTGGAGACAACGGCGGACATTTTCGAAAAGCTGCGCATCACTGGTTTTCCTTGTGAACAGCGAGGGTGAGTGCCGTTATGGCACATTGCTATGACTCAAGATCCGGATTTATGTTCCGCAGGTCAACTTTTTGTGCGAGAGATGTAAAGAGCCGTGTAATTCGTCACGCAAACGTCCTATATTCGGTGCCTGCATGAGCATCGCTTGGCAGTTTTCAGATGATCCCGAATGGTTCCGAAGGCCGGCCAGTCCGCGTCAGAGAGATCCTTGATGATCCAGATCCATCCTCCATTCTCAAGATCAGCGAGAAAACCATGACCGAATTAACCCAAGAGCAACGCCACGAACTAGCGCTGGAAAAATACCTTCTGGACGTACCGGACCTGAAGGAAGAGATCAAGGACCTGAGTCCCGATGATCAGAAAGACCAGATTCAGTGGGCCTTCGAAGACGAAGCCGAAGCTCAGGGTCTGCAGCCGTGGGAACTGACGCTCAAATACACCAGCACTCCCGAAGCGTTCGAGGCGCAGCGTCTCGTGCTGCACAAGGAAGCGGCCGAGGTGTTGGGTGTCGAGTGGGACGAGTACTGCGAGATGAACAATCTCGTCGTCTGACGAGAGCTGCCAGCTACAAGCCGCAAGCTACAAGTAAAAGCACCACCGCTTTGACTTGCAGCTTGTAGCTCGCATCTTGCCGCTGCTGTTAAAGGCTCAGGCGCATCGACAGGTCCACCGCCTTCACATCCTTGGTCATCGCGCCAATCGAGATGTAGTCCACCCCGGTCTCGGCGATCGGCAGCAGCGTGCTTTCGTTGATGCCGCCGCTGGCTTCCAGTTTGGCCTTGCCAGCGTTCAGGCGCACGGCTTCGCGCATGTCATCCAGGCTCAGCTCGTCGAGCATGATGATGTCGGCGCCAGCATCCAGCGCTTCCTTCAGCTCCTGCAGACTTTCCACTTCGACCTCCACCGGTTTGCCCGGCGCGATCCTGTGCGCGGCGGCGATGGCCTGGGCGATGCCGCCACTGGCGGCGATGTGGTTTTCCTTGATCAGAAACGCATCGTAAAGGCCGATGCGGTGGTTGTGGCAACCGCCGCAGGTCACTGCGTATTTCTGCGCCAGACGCAGGCCCGGCAGGGTCTTGCGGGTGTCCAGCAGCTTGACCTGGGTCTGCGCCACGAAATCCGCCAGGTACTGCGCGCGCGTGGCCACGCCGGACAGCAGTTGCAGGAAATTCAGCGCACTGCGCTCGCCGGTCAGCAGCGAACGGGCCGGGCCTTCCAGATGAAACAGCGGTTGATTGGCTTTGACCCGCTGGCCATCGACCACTTGCCAGTGCACGGCAACGCGCGGATCGAGCTGACGGAACACCGTGTCCACCCAAGCGGTACCGCAGATGACGGCGTCATCGCGGGTGATGATGGTGGCTTTGGCCAGACGTTCGGCCGGGATCAGTTGCGCGGTGATGTCGCCGCTGCCGACGTCTTCGAACAACGCACGGCGCACGTTGGCTTCGATTTCGGCGGTCAGATCGGCGAGACGTAGATTCGGCATAACGGGCTCCACAAACTAAGTGCGCCGATTATAGGGGCATGGCCAGAGCCAACCCAAGGCAAGAACGCGGGTGCCTGAGTGCATCCGGTCGATTTTCTTTGAGCAAAGTACCGATATTTGTGGTCACTGGAAGGGGCGCAGGTGTAGGGGAAACCCTGACGACTATGGCGCCCGTGACAACTTTTGCCAGATAATCCGCCTTGCATTTGACGTCATGGCTTTGACGATTTAGAGCGCGTCGCTTTAAAACTGTGGGAGCGGGCTTGCTCGCGAAGAAGACGTGTCAGCGACATGTATTTTTCTGGCCCCCCGCTTTCGCGAGCAAGCCCGCTCCCACAGGGGAATTGTGTTGAGAGTGACCGACGAATCACCGTTTCAGGAGGCTTGGATGCACAACGACGGGAATGTAGTGCCTTTGCACAAGGCCGCTACCGATCAGGCGAATCACTCGCCGCTCGCCCGCTTGCCTGTGATTCTGCTTCAGGTCCGCGACAAGGCTGCGCAGCAACTGCGCCACGGTTTGCAGGAGTTGTTCGATAACGCCGACGACACCCTGTTCGAGATGGCCGACCGCGCGCGCGATGACGTCGAACAGAACATCTTTTTCGAAGCCATGCGCGACTTGCGCCTCAAGCGCAAGAACATCGAGCGCGGGTTTCTCGAACAGTTCTTCGAAGCCTTCGTCGCGCTCATCCAGTACGACCCCGTCCAGCACACGCTGGCCGATTCGCTGAAATTCGAAGAATCCGCGCCGCGCACCGATGACATGGAGCGCAGCGTGGCGGTCGACACCATGGTCGGCCGGGTGCTCAAGCGTGACGGCTTTGCCCTCGAGCAACTGACGGCGCGGCTCAACGCGCTGCTCGGCAAAAATTTTGACGATCGGCACAACCCGCTCGGCCCGACGATGCTCTGCGAGTTTTTCCTGCAGGCCGGACGCAACCTGGGGGTGGAGATCAAGGTCAAGCTGATCCTGCTCAAACTGTTCGAGCGCTATGTGCTGGCCGACACCGAGCAGTTGTACGCCGAGGCCAATCAATTGCTGATTGCCACCGGTGTGTTGCCCGAGTTGAAACCGGCTCCGGCACGCCGCGCGATCGAGCGTGCCGCAGCGAGTATCTGCAACGAAGAAAGCGCCGAGCCGGAGCCCGCCGACGAAGGCGTGCAAGAAGTGTTCGCCGCGTTACAGGAACTGCTCCGGCATGTTCGCGGCAGCGTCGCCCCGACCCTGGAACCGAGCATGGCGACGCAACCGATCAGCACCCGCGACCTGCTGCGGTTGCTCTCGCACTTGCAGCAATACGTGCCGGCACTGGCCGCGCAGGACGACTTCGATCTGCGCAACCAGCTCGAACAGTTGCTGACGCGGGTCAGCGTCAGGAGCGGCAAGTCGCGAATCGTCGAAGGCGCCGACGAGGACGTGATCAACCTGATCGCCATGGTCTTCGATTGCATCCTCGAGGATCGCAACCTGCCGGATTCGCTCAAGGCGCTGATCGCGCGACTGCAGATTCCAATGCTCAAGGTAGCGGTACTCGACAAAAGCTTTTTCAGCCGCAGCAGCCACCCGGCGCGGCGCCTGCTCAATGAAATCGCCGATGCGGCGCTGGGCTGGGGCGAGTGCAACGGCGAGGCGCGGGACAGTTTGTATCTGCGCATCGAACAAGTGGTGCAGCGCTTGCTCAGCGAATTCGTTGATGACCCGGCGATCTTTTCTGAACTGCTCGCCGATTTCCTCGCGTTCACCAGCGATGAGCGTCGGCGCAGTGAATTGCTCGAACAGCGTCTGCGTGACGCCGAAGAAGGCCGGGCGAAAACCGAACTGGCGCGCCAGCGGGTGGAGCAGGCATTGAATCAGGCGTTGCTGGGCAAAGTCCTGCCGCCGTCGGTGGTGACGTTCGTGCGCGATGCCTGGAGCAAAGTGCTGCTGCTGACCTGCCTCAAGCAGGGTGACCAGTCCGCCGAATGGCAGGCCGATGTGCAGACCATGGAACAGCTGATCTGGAGCGTGCAGCGGCATGCCGAGGCGGACGCCGGCATGCGTCTGCTGGCACTGGTGCCGGGATTGCTCAAGTCATTGCGCGACGGTCTGAGCAGTTCGGCGTTCGATCCGTTTGCCACCAGCGAATTTTTCAGTGAACTCGAAGCGCTGCATGTGCGCTTGCTCGATCCGGCTGCCGAGCCGGATCCGACCGACGCGGCGGCGCTGGTCGAGGTGTCGCAGCACATCACCTTGCGCACTGCCGACGAGGGCTCGGGCAGCCTGAACTCCAGCAGTCTGGGCGATGATGACGCGGCGTTGCGCCAGGTGGATCAGTTGCGCGTGGGCAGTTGGGTGGCGTTCGAAGAAGATGACGAGCACAGTCTGCGCTGCAAACTGGCGGCGATCATCGAAACCACCGGCAAGTACGTGTTTGTCGACCGCACCGGCATGAAAGTCCTGGAGCGCAGCCGCAGCAGCCTGGCTCTGGAGTTCCGCCGCGGCGCGGTGCGTGCGCTGGACGACACCTTGCTGTTCGATCGAGCGCTGGAGTCGGTGCTCGGCAATCTGCGGCGACTCAATCGCGGCAAGTGATCGCGCGCCGGGGGCCGATCGCGGCATACTGGGCGCCAACACAGTCGGCGTTGAAGGAATCGGTATGCAGTTGGATCCCGCTAGCGGGTGGTGTCACGGGGTGCAGGTCTGCCCATCGCCCAACTTCAATGAACGCCCGGCGGGCGAAGTTTCCCTGTTGGTGATTCACAACATCAGCCTGCCGCCGGCGCAATTTGCCACCGGCAAGGTCCAGGAGTTTTTCCAGAATCGTCTGGATGTCACCGAGCATCCCTATTTTGCCGGGATTGCCGACCTGCGCGTTTCTGCGCATTTTCTGATCGAACGTGACGGCAAGGTCACCCAGTTTGTCTCCTGTCTTGAGCGGGCGTGGCATGCTGGCGTGTCGGTGTTCGAAGGTCGCGAAACCTGTAACGATTTTTCCGTGGGCATCGAGCTGGAAGGCACCGATGATCTGCCCTTTACCGATGCGCAGTATCAGGCGCTGATCACGCTGACCCGTCAGCTGCAAAAGGCATTTCCGGCGATCACCAGCGCCCGCATCTGCGGGCACAGCGACATTGCACCCGGGCGCAAGACCGATCCTGGCCCGGCATTCGACTGGGCGCGTTACCGCGCGGCCCTGGCACAAGAGGAAGGACAATGAGTTTTCTGGTGTTACTGCTGGCGGTGTGGATCGAGAAGTTCTCGGCCCTGCGCCATCGGCTTCAACGCGATGGCGGATGGATCCGCGAACTGCACAAACTCGAAAGCAGCCCACGATTGGCCAATCGGCCATGGCTGGTGCTGACGATTCTGGTGTTACTGCCGGTGGCGATGCTCGGCTTGCTGCTGTTGGTGCTGGAACCGGTTGCCTACGGCTTGCTGGCGTTGCCGGTGCACTTGCTGGTGGTGATTTACGCCTTGGGTCGCGGTGATCTGCTCGGTGGACTCGGGCCGTTTCGTGACGCCTGGCGTCGCGAAGACCTGCAAGCCGCCGCGCACGTGGCCAAGCGTGACCTGGACCTCTGCGCCGACAGCGGCGAGCAGTTGCTGGAACAGGTGCAAAGCCACCTGCTGTGGCAGGCCTATCAGAGCTTCTTTGCGGTGATCTTCTGGTACTTCGTGCTGGGTCCGGTGGCGGCGCTGGCCTATCGCTTGTTGGCGCTGGCCGAAGAACACGCGCAGACCCCGGCGCTGGCTGAAAGAGCAGGGCAGTTGCGCCATGCCTTCGACTGGGTCCCGGTGCGCCTGCTGGCCGCCAGTTTGGCCCTGGTCGGCAACTTCGTCGCGGTCAGCCGGGTGATGTTGCATGAACTGCTGAACTGGAATATCAGCGCCGCACAACTGATCAACAAGGTCGGGCTGGCAGCGGGTGAGATTCCACCGCCAGTGGTCGGGCCGGAAGGCATCAACACCCTCGATTGCCTGTGGGAACTGCTGCTGCGTGCGGCGGTGTTGTGGTATGCCGGGTTTGCCTTGTGGACGGTGCTGATTCACTGATTGTAGCGAGGGGATTCATCCCCGATGGGCTGCGCAGCGGTCCTAAAACCCTTGGGGCCGCTGCGCGCCCCATCGGGGATAAATCCCCTCACCACAGGGTTAACTGGCAACCTCGATCGTTGTTAACCTTAAGTTACAAAACCTCCCTTCGTTTTGCGCTATACAGAGACAGCGCCCGATAGTGGCTATCTGCTTTCGCCCCGCGCCTGCCCATAAAAACAAGAAAAGCCAAGGGAGACTTCCAGTGAAGAGCTTGCTCTATCCCGCCGTCTCGCTGATGAACCGCCTGAGCTTCGGCATGAAGTTCAGCCTGATCAGCGTGCTGTTCCTGGTGCCGATGCTGGTGACCAATTTCTATCTGGTGCGCGAGTCCTATCGCGAATTCCAGGGCACCCGGGTCGAACTGCAGAGCCTCGACCTGCTGGGCAGCAGCCTGAGCCTGCGCCGGGATCTGGAAACCCTGAATAATCGAGTGCAGATCAACGTCGTCCTCGGCCAGTCCGGAAAGGCTGACAATCTCGAAGCGCAGATCAACAGCCTGGAACAGACCGTCCTTGCGCGCTTGCAAGGCCTGCAGGCGACAACCGAAGACCCCGAGCAGATCAGGCTGTTCGATGGCAAACGCGAGGAAATGCTCAGCGCGTTCAAGGCGCAGCAGGCGGAAAGCTCCCTGCAAAGCAAAAGTGCAATGATCGGCAAACTGCTCGGCAACGCGCAGATTTTCAGCCAGATCATCGCCAGCCAGGCCGGTCTGAGCCGTGATAATCAGGGCGATATCCGTCAACTCAGCGAACTGCTGACCAACATCACACCAGCCGTGACTCAAACCCTTGGCGAGGGCCGGGCGATCGGTTCTTACTCGTTGGGTCAGGGCTTTCTCAACAGCTCGTCGAGCACCCGGTTTGACGAGTTGCTGGCACAGATCGAAAAGCTCCAGGCCGAATACGCGCTGAAACTGCAGGATGCCCTTGATTCCAGCAACGCCGCGCGCGCCGACCTCAGCACTCAGGCTGATGGCAGCAAGGCGTCGCTCAAGCAGGCCAGCGAACTGTTTGAACAGCAAGTCGTGGTGGCCGAAACCCTCGATACGCCGTGGCAAGGGTTCTACGATCAGGTCAGCGGGCTGATGGACGCCACCTACCAGCTCAACGACGCAACCCTGAAATTCCTTGATAGCCAATTGCAACAGCGCCTGGCGCAGAACCGCACGCACATGCTGTTGCAGGCGGTGGCGTTGTCGCTGGTGTTCGTGCTGATTTTTTATCTCTACGGCGGTTTCTACGCCTCGACCCGCACCACGCTCAAGCGCCTGGGGGCGATGATGGACAAGGTCGCGGCCGGTGACATGACGGTCAATTTCGTCGCGCAGAGCCGTGATGAACTCGGCGAGTTGGGCGAGGTGTTCAACGGCACCGTGCGCAAGATTCACGATTTGATCGAACGGGTCGGTCACACCGTGGCCGAAGTCGAGCGTCAGGCCGGGCAGGTGGAAACCGTATCCGCGCAAAGCAATCAAGCCGTGGCTGGCCAGCGCTCACAGATCGAGCAAGTGGCAACTGCGATGAACCAGATGTCGGCGACCTCGCTGGAAGTGGCGCGCAGCGCGGCAGCAGCGGTGAGCAGCGCGCACAGCGTCAACGAAGAAACCGTCAGCGGTCGCGGACTGGTCGAGGCGCAGCAGGGCAGCATTACCGCGCTGGCCAGTGAGATCGATCAGTCGGTGTTGGTGATCAACCAGTTGGCCAGTGACAGCCAGTCGATCAGCCGCGTACTGGAAGTGATCAAGAGCATCGCTGAGCAAACCAATCTGCTGGCGCTCAACGCGGCCATCGAAGCGGCCCGCGCCGGTGAACAGGGGCGAGGGTTTGCCGTGGTTGCGGACGAGGTGCGTACTCTGGCCAGGCGTACCCAGCAATCGACCGAGGAAATCGAGCAGATGATTGCCAGGTTGCAGGGCGGGGTTGGCGCAGCGGTAAAAGCCATGGGCGTCAGCCATCAGATGGCCAATGGCACGGTCGGCCAGTCGGAAAAGGTCCAGCAGGCGCTGGAAAACATTCTGGGGGCAGTGGGCATGATCGTTGATCAGAACCAGCAGATCGCGGCTGCCGTGGAGCAACAGACCGCCGTGGCGCACGATATCGACCAGAACATCGTCGAGATCAACCGCGCCGGCGAACGCACCGCCCAAGGCGCGCATCAGACCGAGGACGCCAGCCGCGCGCTGTCGGCGCAGGTGGTGGAGCTCAAACAATTGATCAGCGCGTTTCGCGTGTGACGGCCGGGTTAACTCCCATGGAATAGCTCTTGTGGTGAGGGGATTTATCCCCGACGGACGCAAAGCGTCCCCTGCCAATCAATCGTGGGACTGCTGCGCAGCCCATCGGGGATAAATCCCCTCACCACAGGGCTCACTCCTACAAGTTAGGCGGCAATGTCAGAAGATTTTGTAATGCTTTGCAACTCACGCGTGTAAGCCAATTCCTGTTTTCTGACGACGGCTGGCTTTTCGGCACTAATGAGCCAGTATCCCGATACCGTTGATTGCGTCGAGGAGGCCGCTCATGTCCGTTGCAACCCTGGGAGTTCAGGGCCGTTGTGCGCATTGTCAGACCACCCAGTTGCTCAAGGCGTGGCAACTCAATGCCATCGCCATCAACGAACCGTTCATGTGTGCGCACTGCCAGAAAAGCCTGGAGCTGCGCTGCCCGAAACAGATCAAACGCTTCAAATCCCTCGATTCGCTGGGACTGTTGCGCTTCAGCGCGTCACTCACGGTGTGCACCGCGTTGCTGGTGGCGTTGGTCATGGAGTGGATCGGGCTGCTCAGCGTGACCGAGCAGCTGAACGCTTCACTGATCGTGATTTTCGTGTACTTCGCGATGGTGCGCTTTGTTCATCATCGCCAGCGCATGACCTTGATCCTCGACGCGGCCAAGGCCCACGCGGACTGACTGTAGGAGCTGCGGCACGCTGCGATCTTTTGATTCAGGCCCTGAAAAACAAGATCAAAAGATCGCAGCGTGCCGCAGCTCCTACAGAGGGTGGGTTACCAGCCGAACACTTCGCAGCAGTTGGCAGTGCTTGAAGTAGCCAGTTGCTCTGGGCTGATCTTCATCAACTCGGCAAGCGCCGTGCAGATCGCCGGCAAGTGCACCGGGGTATTGCGTACTCCGGGGAACATCGCGGGGGCCATGTCCGGCGAATCGGTTTCCAGCACGATCGACTGCAGCGGCAGATCCGCCAATACCCGATGCATGCGCAACGCCTGCGGCCAGGTCGGTGCGCCGCCCAGTCCCAGTTTGAACCCGAGTTTGATGTATTCCCGCGCCTCTTCGCGGCTGCCGGCAAAGGCGTGGATGATGCCCGCGCGTTTGAGCTTGAAGCGCTTGAGCGTGGCGATCACCGCGGCGTGGCTGCGGCGCACGTGGATCAGCGCCGGCAGGGCGAAGTCTGCCGCCAGTTGCAGCTGCGCCTCGAACAACGCTTGCTGGCGCTCGCGGTCGAGGGTTTCGATAAAGTAATCCAGACCGATCTCGCCCACCGCGCACAGTTGCCGATGGCCACGCAGGCGAGTCAGCCAGTCGCCCAGCGTGCTCAGGTCCTGCGGGCGATGCTGATCGAGATAAACCGGGTGCAGACCGAACGCCGCGTACAGCTCGGCATCGCTCTGCACCAGATCCCACACCCGCTGCCAGTTGCCCTCGTAGACCCCCAGCACCACCATGCGCTGCACACCGAGGGCGCGGCTTTCGGCGAGCAACGCCGATCGGTCGGCGTCGAAGTCGGGGAAGTCGAGGTGGGTGTGGCTGTCGATCAGCTCCACGGCTCAGTCCCGGTGAATACGCTGCTTGAAGGTACGGGCGATGGCCTGCACGCCGGGCTCGTATTCGGATTGCTCGACGGCAGCCAGTGCCAGTTGCAGTGCCTTGTCGGCGATCAACTGGTGCTGCTGGGCCATTGCATTGACCGGCAGCGGCAGGAAGTCCAGCAACTGCGTGTCACCGAAAGTGCCGAGGCGCAACGGCCGGGACTTCAGCGGGAAGTCATGCAGCGCATCGAACACGCCCTGCAGCAGTACGTAGGACGTGGTCACCAGCGCGTCCGGCAAATGCCCCAGGCGCTGCAGGAGTTCTTCCATCAACTGCTTGCCGCACTCGCGGCTGAACGACTCGGCATGCTCGACCAGCACTTCGCCTTTGAAGTCGATCAGCGCCTGCCTGAAGCCGGCGGCACGTTCCTGGCTGATGCTCAGTTCCGGGCGCGCGCCGAGCAGCACGATCTGTTTCGGTTGCGGGTCGAGCAGGCTCTGGGTCAGGTGCAGGCTGGCTTCGCGGTCGTCACTGATCACCGAGCAGAAATGCTCCGGCTCCATGACCCGGTCGATGGCGATGATCGGCAGCCCCTTGGCCTGCAACTGGCGGTAGCTGTCGTCGCCGGCCGGCAGGCAACTGGCGACGATCAGCGCATCGCAGCGACGCGCGCGGAACAGTTGCAGCAACTGGCGCTCGCTGTCGGGCGCATCGTCGGAGCTGGCGATCAGCAACTGATAGCCCCGCGCCCGTGCGCCTTGCTCCAGCAGTTTGGCGATCCGCGCGTAACTGGGGTTTTCCAGGTCCGGCAGAATAAAACCCAGCGTGCGCGTGTGCCGACTGCGTAGCCCGGCCGCTTGCGGGTTGGGCGTGAAGCCGTGTTGCTCGACGACCGCACGCACGCGCTCGACCGTGGCGTTGCTGATGCGTTGCTGTTCGGCCTTGCCGTTGATGACGTAGCTGGCGGTGGTCACGGACACTCCGGCCAACCGTGCGATATCACTGAGTTTCAACCCGGTATTTCCTTGTTTTTTCGAGCTAGCCGCGACATTTTCGCCAATCCTACCCGATAAGGGCAGGCGACTATTGTCGCAGCGCATCCGACAAGTTGGACTTCAAGGATGAGACATTATCGAGTAACGTGCCGATCAATCTAGATTAAACGTTTCAGCAAGCGTATTTTCTACGTTTTAGACGCCTTTGGCCGGTTCTGCCGTGAAACCGCCAAAACTGCCCCTGAAAAGGATCGCCGCCAGCGCCTAAGCTGCAAACAATCCAAAACAATACCTGGCGTCATCAGGCGCCAAAAAGGAGATCGCATGCTCGAGCTCACTATAGAGCAGATATCCATGGGCCAATCGGCTGTGGATAAACCCGCCGCCCTGCAATTGCTCGCCAATCACCTGGTCGCCGATGGTCTGGTTGCCGATGGCTACCTCGCCGGTTTGCAGGCCCGGGAAGCCCAGGGCTCGACCTTTCTCGGTCAAGGTATTGCCATTCCCCACGGCACCCCGGAAACCCGCGATCAGGTATTCGCCACCGGCGTGCGCCTGATGCAGTTTCCCGAGGGCGTGGATTGGGGCGATGGGCAGATCGTTTATCTGGCGATCGGCATTGCCGCCAAATCCGACGAACATTTGCGCCTGCTGCAACTGCTGACCCGCGCCCTCGGCGAGACCGATCTGGGCCAGGCCCTGCGTCGCGCCAGTTCCCCGGAAGCGCTGCTGAAACTGCTGCAGGGTGCGCCGCAGGAACTGGCGCTGGATGCGCAGATGATCGGCCTCGGGGTGTCGGCCGACGATTTCGAAGAACTGGTCTGGCGGGGCGCGCGTCTGCTGCGCCAGGCCGATTGTGTCAGCAACGGCTTTGCCGGCGTATTGCAGCAAGTCGAAGCGCTGCCGCTGGGCGATGGCCTGTGGTGGCTGCACAGCGAACAGACCGTGAAGCGTCCGGGCCTGGCGTTCGTCACCCCGGACAAACCGATGCGTTACCTCGGCCAGCCGCTCAGTGGGCTGTTCTGTCTGGCCAGCCTGGGCGAGGCGCATCAGGCGTTGCTTGAGCGCCTGTGCGCGTTGCTGATCGAAGGCCGCGGCCATGAACTGGGCCGCGCCACCAGCACCCGCAAAGTCCTTGAAGTGCTCGGCGGCGAGCTGCCGGCCGACTGGCCGAGCGCGCGAATTGCGCTGGCCAACGCCCACGGCTTGCATGCACGTCCG
This sequence comes from Pseudomonas sp. Eth.TT006, assembly GCF_054456575.1. Classification (NCBI taxonomy): domain Bacteria; kingdom Pseudomonadati; phylum Pseudomonadota; class Gammaproteobacteria; order Pseudomonadales; family Pseudomonadaceae; genus Pseudomonas; species Pseudomonas sp. Eth.TT006. The sequence continues at coordinate 115,762 of NZ_JBTJEN010000002.1, forward strand.
GCGAAAATCCTTGCGCAACTGGCGAAGAGCTTCGACGGCGAAATCCGTGTGCGCATTGTCGACAGCCAGGACAGCGCCGTGTCGGTGAAGAGCCTGAGCAAGCTGCTCAGCCTCGGTGCCCGTCGCGGTCAGGTACTCGAGTTGATCGCCGAGCCAAGCATCGCCGCCGATGCCTTGCCGGCACTGTTGGCCGCTATCGAAGAAGGCCTCGGTGAAGAAGTTGAACCGCTGCCGGCCGTCAGTCAGCAGCGTGAAGTCGTCGCCGATATCGCTGAAGTGCTGCTCGCCCCGGCGTCCGGCGCGCAGTTGCAGGCGATCCCTGCCGCACCGGGTATCGCCATCGGCCCGGCGCACATTCAGGTGCAGCAAGCCATCGATTACCCGTTGCGCGGTGAGTCCGCCGCTATCGAGCGCGAGCGTCTCAAGCAAGCACTGGACGACGTACGCCGGGACATTCAGGGCCTGATCGAACGCAGCAAGGCCAAAGCGATTCGCGAGATTTTCATCACCCACCAGGAAATGCTCGACGACCCGGAGCTGACCGACGAAGTCGACACGCGCCTCAAGCAAGGCGAAAGCGCCGAGGCGGCGTGGATGGCGGTGATTGAAGCCGCGGCCAAACAACAGGAATCCTTGCAGGATGCCTTGCTCGCCGAGCGTGCAGCGGACCTGCGTGACATCGGTCGCCGGGTGCTGGCGCAACTGTGCGGCGTGCAAACCGCGAACGAGCCGGAGCAACCGTACATTCTGGTGATGGACGAAGTCGGTCCATCGGACGTGGCGCGTCTTGATCCGGCGCGGGTAGCGGGGATTCTCACCGCGCGCGGCGGCGCCACCGCGCACAGTGCCATCGTCGCTCGCGCGCTCGGCATTCCCGCGCTGGTCGGTGCCGGCGCCGGGGTGTTGCTGCTGGAGCCGGGCACGCCGTTGCTGCTCGACGGCCAGCGCGGGCGTCTGCACGTCGACGCCGATGCCGCGACCCTGCAGCGCGCCGCCGAAGAACGTGACACCCGCGAGCAACGCCTCAAGGCTGCCGCCGAACAACGCCATCAACCGGCGCACACCACTGACGGTCACGCCGTGGAAGTGTTCGCCAACATCGGTGAAAGCGCGGGCGTCAGCGCTGCGGTGGAGCAGGGCGCCGAAGGCATTGGTCTGCTGCGCACCGAACTGATTTTCATGGCCCACCCGCAAGCGCCGGACGAAGCCACTCAGGAAGCCGAATACCGTCGCGTACTCGACGGCCTTGGCGGGCGGCCGTTGGTGGTGCGTACTCTGGACGTCGGTGGCGACAAACCGTTGCCGTATTGGCCGATCGCCAAGGAAGAAAACCCGTTCCTCGGCGTGCGCGGCATTCGCCTGACGTTGCAGCGTCCGCAGATCATGGAAGCGCAACTGCGCGCCTTGCTGCGTTCGGCGGACAACCGCCCGTTGCGCATCATGTTCCCGATGGTCGGCAGCGTCGAAGAGTGGCGTCAGGCCCGCGACATGACCGAGCGTCTGCGCCTGGAAATTCCGGTCGCCGATCTGCAACTGGGGATCATGATCGAAGTACCGTCCGCCGCGTTGCTGGCGCCAGTGCTGGCCAAAGAAGTCGATTTCTTCAGCGTCGGCACCAACGACCTGACGCAGTACACCCTGGCCATCGACCGTGGTCATCCGACGCTCTCGGCCCAGGCCGATGGCCTGCACCCGGCGGTGCTGCAACTGATCGACATCACCGTGCGCGCGGCGCATGCCCATGGCAAATGGGTTGGCGTGTGCGGCGAACTGGCGGCGGATCCGCTGGCGGTGCCGGTGCTGGTCGGCCTCGGCGTCGATGAGCTGAGCGTGTCCGGGCGCAGCATCGCCGAGGTCAAGGCGCGCATCCGCGAACTCAGCCTGACCCAGGCGCAAACCCTTGCTCAACAAGCCCTCAGCGTGGGCAGCGCGAATGAAGTGCGCGCATTAGTGGAGGCCCTGTAATGGCCAAGATTCTCACCCTGACCCTCAACCCGGCGCTGGACCTCACGGTCGAGCTGCCGCGGCTGGAGGCCGGTCAGGTCAATCGCAGCGACGCGATGCACACCCATGCCGCCGGCAAGGGCGTCAACGTCGCGCAGGTGCTGGCGGACCTCGGGCATCAACTGACGGTCAGCGGCTTTCTCGGCGCCGACAATCTGCAAGCTTTCGAAACCCTGTTCGCCAAGCGCGGTTTTGTCGACGCGTTCATTCGCGTGCCGGGAGAGACGCGCAGCAACATCAAGGTCGCCGAACACGACGGGCGCATCACTGACATCAACGGCCCGGGACCGGTGGTCGACGCAGCGGCGCAGCAGGCGTTGCTTGAGCGCCTGGTGCAGATTGCGCCGGGTCACGATGCGGTGGTGGTGGCCGGCAGTCTGCCGCGTGGCGTCAGCGCGCAATGGTTGCGCGAGCTGATCGAACGCCTGAGCGCACTCGGTCTGAAAGTCGCCCTCGACAGCAGCGGTGAAGCCTTGCGCGCCGCCCTTGAAGCGCGCCCGTGGCTGATCAAGCCGAACACCGAAGAACTCGCCGACGCGCTCGATTGCGATGTGGTCGCGCAGGCCGCTGAAGCCCAGGCTGCAGCGTGCCTGCATGCCAAGGGCATCGAGCACGTGGTGATCTCCCATGGCGCCGACGGCGTGAACTGGTTCAGCGTCGGCTCGGCGCTGCATGCCTCGCCGCCGAAGGTCACGGTCGCCAGTACGGTGGGGGCCGGTGACTCGCTGCTGGCCGGCATGCTCCACGGTCTGCTCAGCGCCGAGACGCCCGAGCAGACCTTGCGCAGCGCCACGGCGATTGCCGCGATGGCGGTGACGCAGATCGGTTTCGGCATCAACGATGCGGCGCAACTGGCGCAGCTCGAACAGGGCGTACGCGTGCGTCCCCTGACAGAACAATAAGAGGGTTTGTCATGAAATTAGCCATTGTCACGGCCTGCCCGAACGGCATGGTCACCAGTGTGCTGTGCGCCCGTCTGCTTGACGCGGCAGCCCAGCGTCAGGGCTGGAGCACCAGCGTTGAAGTGGTCGATGCCGCGCACCCGGAACGTGAATTGTCCGCCGCCACCATTGAAGCGGCGGAGTGGGTGTTGCTGGTGGTCACCGGCGACATCGACATGACCCGTTTCGTCGGCAAACGCGTGTTCCGCATTGCCCCGGCGCAAGCGCTGCAGGATGTCGAAGCGGTGCTGCGTCGCGGCGCTGAAGAGGCTGAAGTGTACGTCGCCAGCGAAGCGGCGCCGGTGGCTGCTGCGCAACGTGCGCCGCGCATTGTTGCGATCACTGCGTGCCCGACCGGCGTCGCCCACACCTTCATGGCCGCAGAAGCCTTGCAGCAAACTGCCAAGCGTCTGGGCTACGAGCTGCAGGTCGAAACCCAAGGCTCGGTCGGCGCGAAAACCCCGCTCAGTGCGGCGGCGATTGCCGAGGCCGACGTGGTGTTGCTGGCCGCCGATATCGAAGTCGCCACCGAGCGTTTTGCCGGCAAGAAGATCTATCGCTGCGGCACCGGGATTGCCTTGAAGCAGTCCGAAGCGACGCTGAAAAAAGCCCTGGCGGAGGCTCAGGTCGAGAGCGCTGCGGGCGACGGCTCGGCACCGATCAAGCAAGAGAAAACCGGGGTCTACAAACACCTGCTGACCGGCGTGTCGTTCATGCTGCCGATGGTGGTGGCCGGTGGTTTGATGATCGCCTTGTCGTTCGTCTTCGGCATCACCGCGTTCAAGGAACCTGGCACGCTCGCTGCGGCGCTGATGCAGATCGGTGGCGAGACTGCGTTCAAGCTGATGGTGCCGCTGCTCGCCGGTTACATCGCCTATTCGATCGCCGACCGTCCGGGCCTCGCGCCGGGGATGATCGGCGGCTTGCTGGCGAGCACTTTGGGCGCCGGGTTTATCGGCGGCATCGTCGCTGGTTTCATCGCCGGTTATGCGGCCAAGGCGATCGCCCGTTATGTGAAGTTGCCGCAAAGTCTCGACGCGCTGAAACCGATTCTGATCATCCCGCTGTTCGCCAGCCTGATCACCGGTCTGGTGATGATTTACGTGGTCGGCAAACCGGTCGCCGGCATGCTCGCGGCGCTCACGCAGTTCCTTGACAGCATGGGCACCACCAACGCAATCCTGCTCGGTGTGCTGCTCGGCGGCATGATGTGCATCGACCTCGGTGGGCCGATCAACAAGGCGGCGTATGCGTTCTCGGTGGGGCTGTTGGCCTCGCAGAGTTATGCACCGATGGCCGCGACCATGGCTGCCGGTATGGTGCCGCCAATCGGGCTGGGTATTGCCACTTTCATCGCTCGGCGCAAGTTCGCCCAGACCGAGCGCGAGGCCGGCAAAGCAGCGTTCGTGCTGGGGCTGTGCTTTATCTCCGAAGGGGCGATTCCGTTCGCCGCCAAAGACCCGCTGCGGGTGATCCCGGCCAGCATCGCCGGCGGTGCGCTGACCGGCGCGCTGTCGATGTATTTCGGCTGCAAACTGATGGCGCCACACGGCGGTCTGTTTGTGCTGGCGATCCCGAATGCGATCAACCATGCGCTGTTGTATCTGCTGGCGATTGTCGCGGGGAGTTTGCTGACGGCGGTTGTGTACGCAACGCTCAAACGCCCGGAAAGCGCTGACTTGGCAATGGAACCTGCCCAGGCCTGACCGACAACGCAAATCCCCTGTAGGAGTGAGCCTGCTCGCGATAGCAATCTGTCAGAGACATTGATGTTGCCTGACACACCGCTATCGCGAGCAGGCTCACTCCTACAAGGTTTCGGGTTGTTCTTAAGATTTTGTTCAACCACTTACCCTGTGGGAGCTGGCTTGCCAGCGATTGCAATCTGTCAGTGACGTTGAGGCTGGCTGACTCACCGCCATCGCGGGCAAGCCCGCTCCCACAGGGATCTTTGTCATCCCCAATTCATGAAGCCATGCTTAAGTTTTCCTTTTTCCAGGGAGAACAGCATGAGCGATTTCAATCCGGGGCGGCGGCGGGTCATGCAAGTGGTGGGCGCCGGGCTGCTGATGCCGGGGCTGGCGCCGGCGGTGATTGCGTCGGTCAAGGACCGGCCGCAACTGACTGACGGCGTACAGTCCGGCGATCTGCAGGGCGACCGCGCGATGATCTGGAGCCGCAGCGACCGTCCGGCGCGGATGGTGGTCGAGTGGGACACCCGCAGCCAGTTTCGCCACCCGCGCCGTGTGGTTTCGCCACTCGCCGATGCGCGCACCGACTTCACCGCCCGCGTCGAGCTGACCGGGCTGCCCACCGATCAGGCGATTTTCTATCGGGTATATTTCAAGGACGCGCAAACCGGCGTCGCCAGCGAACCGTGGCTCGGCCACCTGCGCAGTGCACCGAAGGCGCGGCGCAACATCCGCTTCGTCTGGAGTGGCGACACCGTCGGCCAAGGCTTCGGCATCAACCCGGACATCGGTGGCATGCGCATCTACGAATCCATGCGCCTGCGCCTGCCGGACTTCTTTATCCACAGCGGCGACACCATCTACGCCGACGGCCCGGTGCCGGCGCAACTGACCACCGAGGGCGGGCGCATCTGGCGCAACCTGACCACCGAAGCCAAGAGCAAAGTCGCCCAGACCCTCGACGACTACCGCGGCAATTACCGCTACAACCTGATGGACGAAAACATCCGCCGCTTCAACGCCGAAGTGCCGCAGATCTGGCAGTGGGACGATCACGAAGTGGTCAACAACTGGTCGCCGGGCAAGCAGCTCGACGAGCGTTATCAGGAAAAAGATATCCACACCCTGGTCGGCCGTGCGCGCAAGGCCTGGCTGGAATATTCGCCGATGCGTTTGCAGGCGGCCGACGGTGGCGGGCGGATTTATCGCAAGCTCGGTTATGGGCCGATGCTCGACGTGTTCGTGCTCGACATGCGCAGCTATCGCGGCGCCAACGACGACAACCTCGGCGCAGCCAAGCCGTTCCTCGGCCGTGAGCAACTGGACTGGCTCAAGCGTGGGTTGAAGCACTCCAAATCGCAGTGGAAGGTGATCGCCGCCGACATGCCGATCGGCCTCGGTGTACCGGACGGTGAAGTCAGCCCGGGCGTGGCGCGCTGGGAGGCGGTGGCCAACGGCGATCCCGGCCCGGCGCAGGGACGCGAACTGGAAGTCGCCGAGCTGCTGGGTTTCCTGCGCGCACAGCAGGTGCGCAATTTCGTGTTTCTGACGGCGGACGTGCATTACTGCGCGGCACATCACTACCACCCGGACCGCGCGGCATTTCAGGATTTTGAACCGTTCTGGGAGTTTGTCGCCGGGCCGCTGAATGCCGGGAGTTTCGGCCCCAATCCGCTGGACAAGACCTTTGGCCCGGAAGTGGTGTTCCAGAAAGCACCGCCCACGCAGAACGCTTCGCCTTTTGCCGGGTTTCAGTTTTTTGGTGAGGTGAATATTGAAGGGCAAAGCGGGGAGATGAGCGTGGTGTTGCGCGATTTGAATGGGGTGGCAGTTTTCGAACAGAAACTGCAGCCGGTTTGATCTAACCGGCACTGCATTTCCTTGTGGGAGCGGGCTTGCTCGCGAATGCGGTATGTCAGTGAAGCAGATATCGACTGAAGCGACGCTTTCGCGAGCAAGCCCGCTCCCACAAGGGGGATGGGGTGTTGTCAATAGACGTCGCGGCGGTAGCGGCCCTGTTCGATCAGGCGTTCGACTTCGGCAGCACCGAGGATGTCGTTGAGTGCCTGGTCCACGCCAGCGGCCATGCCCTGAAGGCTGCCGCAGATGTAGATCACCGCGCCGTCGGCCAGCCATTTCTTCAGCTCGTCAGCGGATTCGCGCAGGCGATCCTGCACGTAGATCTTCTGCGCCTGATCCCGGGAAAACGCCAGGTCCAGACGCGCCAGATCGCCATTGATCAACCACTCTTCGAGCTCCGCGCGGCAGAGGAAATCGTGTTCGCGATTACGCTCGCCAAACAGCAGCCACTGGCGCTGCTGACCGTCAGCGATGCGCGCCTTGAGCAGGCTGCGCAATCCGGCAAGACCGGTGCCGTTGCCCAGCAGAATCATTGGCACCGGCGCATTCGGCAGATGGAAACCACTGTTGCGGCGCACGCGCATACTGATGCTGGCGCCGACCGGCGCATGCTCGGTCAGCCAGCCGGAAGCAATGCCGAGGCTGCCATCGCTGTGTTGCTCTTGACGCACGATCAGCTCCAGCACACCGTCAGCGGCAATCGATGCAATCGAGTATTCGCGCATGGCCAACGGCACTAGCGAATCGACCAGCGCTTGCGCGTGCAGGCCGACCAGATGTGCGCGGTGTTCGGGCAGTTGGCGTGAGGCGAGGGCGACATCCAGCGGCTCTTCGAGACCGCTGACCTTCACCCGGGTTTCACCACGAATGCCGAGGCCATCAAGGAAATGCTCGACCGCCCACGCACTGTTGCGCGGCAGCACTTCCACCAGATCACCTGCCAGCCAACTGCTGGTGCTCGGTGCGCTCAAGCCCAAGAGGTACACCGGGGAACCGCTGCTGTCAGGGTTCATCAGTTCTCGGCGCAAAAGCGTCCAGTTTTCGTAGCTCGGCGCTTGCCAGGTGTCGACTGGTGCTTGCCCGGTGAGCAGACCGAGTTGGGTCTGCCAGTGCCGCAGGGCGTACGGGTCGCCGCTGTCGACTTCGACCGGGGCGAACAGGGTCTTGCCGCCGTGTTCGCTGAGCCATTGATGCAGGCGTCGGGCGAAGCCACAGAAGTGCGCATATTGGCGGTCACCCAAGCCGAGCACGGCGTAGTTCAGGCCATCGAGACTCGCAGCGTTGCGCAGCACTTTGCGTTCGAAACCGCGCGCGCTGTCCGGGGCGTCACCGTCGCCGAAGGTGCTGACCACGAACAGCGCGTTGTTCGATTCACGCAGATCCTGCGTGCTGAGATCGGCCAGCGGCTGGACCTTCACCGGCAACCCGGCGGCCTGCAACTGGCCGGCGGTCTGCCACGCCAGCTGCTCGGCAAAACCGCTCTGGCTGGCAAAACCGATCAACCATCCGGCACCGTTGCCGGCCGGTTGTTCGAGGCCTTTGCGCGCGTCCCGGATCTGTTTTTTCTTGCGGCGACGGTCGAGGTACAGCAACCAGCCGGTGATGAAAAACAGCGGCATGCACACCGCCGCGAGGGTGACGATGATCCGCCCGACGAGGCCGAAATAGCTGCCGACATGCAGCGCGTAAATACTGGTCAGCAGTTGCGCCTTGAAGCTCTTGTCGGCGTAGCGGTCGACACGTTTGACCACGCCGGTCGCCGGGTCGAGGGTGATCTGGTTGAGTGCGCGCTCATGCGGCGAGCTGTCGAGCAGATAGAACACGGTCGCCGGTTGCCCGGCCACGGCCGGCATGCGGATGTTGTAGGCGGACAGGCCCGGACCGGCGGCGCTGTAGATGCTGCTCCACATCGCTGCGTAGTCGGCGGTCGGTGCCGGACCTTGCGGTGCCGGGCCGCGACCACCGCGCACGCGCTCGTTTTGCGGCGCGTCGGACAGCAACTTGGTCAGGCCTTTGTTGTACCACTCGTATGACCAGGACAGCCCGGTCAACGCCAGCAGCAGATACACCAGCAGGCACCAGGTGCCGGCTACCGAGTGCAGGTCCCAATTGAAGCTGCGGCCCTTTTTCTTCCAGTCGAGGGTCAGCCACACGCGCCAGCTGTGCCACTGGCGCGGCCAGCGCAGGTACAACCCGGAGAGACAGAAGAACAACAGGATCAACGTGCACGCGCCAGTGATGTTGCGCCCGGTGTCGCCCATGGCGAGGAAGCGGTGCAGTTGCAGCATCAGGCCGAAGAAGTCCTGACCCACGGCGTCGCCCATGAACGTGCCGGTGTACGGATTGAAATAACGCATCTCGCCCCGGCGTTCGCCTTTGGGCGGAGTGAAGTAGACGCGTGCGGCGTTGCCGCTGTCGGTCTCGACCCAGAGCATCGCGACTTTCTTGCCAGACGTCGCTTCGATGTGTTCCACCAGTTCGACCGGAGGCAGGACGCCGGCCACCTGTTTTTCCACCTGCAACACCGATGGATTCAGCGCCCGCAGGATTTCGTCCTGAAACGAATAGGCGGCACCGGTAATGCCCATCAGGGCCAGCACCAGGCCGGCAGTGATGCCAAAAAACCAGTGCAACTGGAACAGGGTCTTCTTCAACACGTCGCTCGCCGTCCGTTCGGAAATTGTTTTCACGGCGCGCATTATGCCGTGGCTTATCGAGAAGCGTTCTTTATTACGCGCAAAAGCCCCGCCAACTGAATGAACGGGGCCTCGCCTGATGATCACCTCACCTGTGGGAGCGGGCTTGCTCGCGAACGCGATCTGTCAGTGACATGAAGGCTGACTGCCCCCCCGCTTTCGCGAGCAAGCCCGCTCCCACAGGTTCCACAGTGTTTAGAAGTGGAAGTTGGTACTCAACAGCGCCGTCCGGCCCGCCGCCTGGTTGGCGAAGTGGGTCGAGAAGGCTTTGTCGTAATAGGTTTCGTTGGTCAGGTTCTGCACGTTGAGTTGCAGGTCGACGTTCTTGCTCAGCTTGTACGCGGCCATGGCGTCGTAACGCACGTAGGAGTCGACCATGGTGGTGTTGGCCACGCTGCCGTAGACGTCGTCGACATAGAACGCGCCGCCACCGATGGTCAGCTTCGGCGTGACCTGATAAGTGGTCCACAGGCTGGCGCTGTTTTTCGGCGTGTTCGGCAGTTCGTTGCCGTCGTTGGCCTTGCCCATCGGGCCGCCGTCTACCTGTTCGCTGTCCATGAATGCGTACCCGGCGAACACTTGCCACTTGTCGGTGATCTTGCCGCTGGCCGACAGTTCGATACCTTGCACGCGGGTCTTGCCGGCGTTTTCGTACGAGGTGGTATCGACTTGAACCCGCGCGTTTTCTTTCTCGGTGCGGAACACGTCCGCGGTCAGCGACAGGCGATCGTTCAGCAGATCCCACTTGGTGCCGATTTCGTAGTTCTTGGTGGTTTCCGGCTCCATGTCACTCTTGAGCAGGTTGCCGTTGCGATCCGGGGTGCCACCCAGCGGATTGCCTTCCTGACCTTCACCCAGAGTATTGCCCGGTGGCGTTGCGGAGGTTGCGTAAGACGCATAGATGCTGCCGTTCTCCGCCGGTTTGTAGACCACGCCGAACTGGCCGGTGACGAACTCGCTGGTGTCAGCGCCTTTGGAGGTGGTGCGGCCAGCGTTGTTGTAGGTGTTGTAGCCGGTTTCGAAATGGTCGTAACGCAGGCCCATGTTCACCAGCCACTGCTGGGACAGTTCCAGGGTGTCGAACACGTACAGGGCGTAGGTGTCGGACTCGGTGTCGGTGCCGGCGTAGTTACGCGAGATCGCGCCGTTCCACGGATCATTCGGATTAGGGTTCGACAGCGAGGTGCAGTTGTAGCCGCTGGCGGCGCCGATCAGTCCCGGATTGCAGTTGGTGGTCACGGCACTGGTGCGTGGCGTGGTGTCGGTGTTGACGTTGTACGAGGACTTCTGGCTTTCCTCACGGGTGTATTCGACGCCGGTGGAGAAGCTGTTCTTGAAACCGGCGACGTAGAAGTTGCCGAACAGGTCCGTCTGGTTGGTGGTGGTCTCGGTGTTGCTCACGCGAGTGTTGGCCCGGCGCCAGACGCTGCCATTGTTGACGTTGCCCTTGCTGTCGTCCGGCTGGGTCAGGATGTAATCCTGCATGCTGGTGCCGTGGCGCAGGGTGTTCTTGATGGTCAGCGAGTCGCTCAGGTCATGCTCGATGGCGAAGGTCGCGGTGTCGGTGCGGCCCTTGCGGAAGTCGCGATCCAGACCATAGAAGTTGCTGTGATCGCCACCGGCGTACGGCTTGTCCGGGTTGGATTTGGTACGTGCCGCCGAACCTGCGGCCGGAATGGTGTAGGGAATGCCCGAGTCCGGGGTGTCGTTGCTTTCCAGATGGTAGTAGTCGAGGTTGACGCGGGTGTCGGTGCCCAGGCCGAACGCCAGCGACGGCGCTATACCCCAGCGGTCGTAATCGACCTTGTCGCGGCCGGCGACGTTGCTTTCGTGGCTCATCAGGTTCAGGCGCCCGGCAGCGGTGTCGCTGAACTGGTAGTTGCCATCCATCGTGTAGCGCTGGGTCTGGTCGGAGCCCCAGGTGAAGCCGCCGTCGAACGAATCGCCCAGGTGCGCTTTCTTGCTCACCAGGTTGATGCTGCCGCCCGCCGCACCGCGACCACCGATGGCCGAGTTCGGGCCTTTGCTGACTTCGATGTTTTCCACGGCGAAGATTTCGCGGCTCTGCGAACCGGTGTCACGTACGCCGTCGAGGTAGGTGTCGCCCTGAGCGTCGAAACCACGGATGAACGGGCGATCGCCCTGCGGGTTGCCGCCTTCACCGGCGCCGAAGGTGATGCCCGGCACGGTACGCAGCGCGTCCTGCATGTTCAGGGCGCCGGTGTCTTTGAGTACTTGTTGCGGGATCACGGTCACCGAGCGCGGCGTGTCGACGAGCGGGGCGGTGTACTTGGGCGAGGAGGCTTTTTCGACCTGGTAGGACGTCGAGTCCTGTGCTTCGCCAGTGATGGCGGTGGCGTCCAGGGCGATGGCATTGCCGGAGGTTTTGCTCTCGGTCTTTTCTGCAGCGAAGACCATGTGCCCGGCGGAGCCGGCAGTGATAGCGACGCCGATGGCCGAGGCGAGCAAACGTGGTGAACTGACCGGCAATTGTGCGTGTTGGCGTGACATTTTTATTCCCCTCCCCAAGGATTTGAGGTCGCGGAATATAGGGTAAACAGTTATTCGTATCAATTGCGAAACATTGTTATTCGCGACAAATTTACAATCTTTACAGTTTGACCTTACGGTTTTTGCCGATTCATTCGTCTGTGGGTTTTACTTGGTCAATAAGAATCAATACCATTGGCGTCCTTTTACCATCAGGTACGATCGCTATGCTGCTGCACATCCCCGGTCTGTTCGCCAAAGACGAAGTGCAGCGTATCCGCGAGGCGCTGGAGCAGGCTGACTGGGCCGATGGCAAGATCACCGCCGGCTATCAATCGGCCAAGGCCAAGCACAATCTGCAGCTGCCTGAAGGTCATCCGCTGGCCAAGGAGATCGGCGCGGCGCTGCTCGAACGGCTGTGGAAAAATCCGCAGTTCATGTCTGCTGCGTTGCCACACAAAGTATTCCCGCCGTTACTCAACTGCTACACGGCGGGCGGCAGTTTCGACTTCCATATCGACAACGCCGTGCGTCAGCCCAAGGGCAGCATCGAGCGGGTGCGCACCGATCTGTCGGCCACGCTGTTCTTCAGCGAGCCGGAGGATTACGACGGCGGCGAGCTGGAAATCCAGGACACCTTCGGCACCCAGCGGGTGAAACTACCGGCCGGCGACATGGTGCTGTACCCCGGCAGTAGCCTGCACAAAGTCAACGCGGTCACCCGTGGCGCGCGTTACGCCGCGTTCTTCTGGACGCAAAGCCTGGTGCGCGAAGACAGCCAGCGCGCGCTGCTGTACGAGATGGACGGCGCGATTCAGCAACTGACCCAGGACATGCCCGATCACCCGTCACTGATCCGCCTTACCGGCACCTATCACAACCTGCTGCGGCGCTGGGTCGAGGTATGAGTTTTCAACTGCGGCGCGAGGAAGTGCTCGACGGTGAGCAGCTCAGCGCCATGCTCGAAGAAAGTCCGGCCCGAGCCGCGCAGGCAATTTTGCTGGCGGCGGGCGAGGGCGTACCGGAGGCGCAGGCGTTGCTCGGGCAGATCCTGCTCGACGGGCATGGCATCGCTCAGGATCAAGCACTGGCGCTGCGCTGGTTCGGTATTGCGGCCGGGCGCGGGCATCTGATGGCGCGCAATATGCTTGGGCGTTGCCATGAGCATGGCTGGGGATGTGCGGCGGACGCGTCGATTGCCGCGCGACATTATCGAATCGCAGCGGAGGCCGGGCTGGATTGGGCGATGTACAACCTCGCCAACCTGCTCGCGACCGGGCGCGGTGTGGCGCTGGATCAGCTTCAGGCGCTGGTGTTGTACAAGTGTGCAGCAGAAATGGGTCATGCCAAATCGATGAACCTGCTGGGACGTTATCTGGAAGAAGGGCAGATCTGCCCGGCAGATCCGCAGGCGGCGCACGACTGGTATCGGCGCTCGGCCGAGAGCGGGGATTTTCGTGGTCAATTCAGTCATGCGGCGGTGTTGGCAGAACAGGGGCGAATCGATGACGCGTTGTCCTGGCTGACGCTGGCAATGGCTGGCGGCAACTTGCGTTTTCTGCAAGTGAGCAGTGATGCATTGCTCAAATCCACGCATCCGCAGATTCAGGCAATGGCAGTTGCTTACCGCCAGCAGATGGCTTCCCTCAGCGCCGGCAAGGGTGCTCCTCATCAGTAATGACGGGCTCCCCGTCCGGTCAACCGCGCAGCCAGCGTCCCTTCAGCGCGTTCAGGTAGTCGCGCAGCGTCTCGCTGTGTTCAAGCACCTTTTCGCCCTGAGCCAAAAGGTCACCCCTGGAGGAGGATTTGATCGCCTTGCCAAACAGTTCCAGCGCACTTGTCAGCTTGGTGACCTCACCGACGTAGGCGTCACGGTGCGGCAGTACTTTCTGTGTGTCAGTCAACTGACGCGTTTTCGTGTCGTTTTCCTGAAGCTGTCTGGCCAGCGACTTCACTCGCTCTTCGCGTTGCACGATTCGTGTCTGAATGATCGCCCGAGCATTCACCAGATCCTTGTATTTGATCAGCTCATTGGCCTCGTCGAGAAACTTGTTGGCGACAATCAGGCCAGCTTCCAGCGCAGCGGCTTCAGGGGTTATCGGTTTATTGCCGATCATTGCCTTCAGCTGTTCCAGCAGGGGTTTGATCCGGTCAATGAATGTCAGCTTTTCAAACTGCGCGATCGCTGCGTTCAGAACGCCTTCGTCGTCTCTGAGCACCGTCAGTGGAATTTGCTCAGCGCTGTGTTCATGGTCCAGCCTGAGCCTCGCTGTGGCCAGTTCCTCAAGCCTGAAGCGATTGTTGCTGATGACGATGCTCTGCATGGCGAACACTGAATTTTTCAATTCCCGATGCCATGTCGCAATTCGCTCGGTGGACAAACTGATCAGGCTCGTGGCAATGCGCATATACCCCTTTATGGCGTTTTCAACCTGAGGAGTGGGTTCAGCGCCTTTGAGAGCGGCCAGGGCCTGCAGATTGTCTTCCAGATCATCGGTTTCGAGCACCGTGATGGCCGATGTGATGATGTTGGCGGCTGCTTGATCCAGGTCGCTGACTGCAGCGTTCAGGTTGATCAGTTCATCGCTCAGCGCTTTGATGTACAGGTTGGCCGAGCCGATGATCGCCTGGTAACGAATGGCCTCGCGACTTTCCCGAAGGCGAGCAAGGTCTGGCAGAGCATAATTATTGTCAGTCATGAAAGATCCTTCTCTTTATTGGTAGTTAACTCAGTCGAAAGCGTTAATAAGTTGGTGGGAGTTGTGTTCTACAGTTTTCCAGTTTTTCAGGGTGATCCTTAGGCTGGAAACGAAGCTTCTCAAGGACAGGAAATCATGCATGCCCTTGATTTTGTTTTGCGAGGCGTTGATGTAGTCGGAGATGTTGATCCACAGCGTCTCCAGTTGTGAGGTGCTCTGAATCGCCCCTTCTACATAAATCGATATACTGTCCAGGCCTGCCTGAAATTCAAGTAGCGTGCCGGCGAGAATGTTTTTTTGTTTGACCTGCTCCGCCAGTAAGTCGCGTTGGGCGATCAGCGGACGTAGAACTTTTGCTTGTTCAATTTCAAGATACTTGTAATACAAATCTGTTCCATAAGGATTTTGGCGACCGGCGATGAAACCGAGAATGTTTTCGAAGAAATTCGGCTTGGTTTCCCGGGTCTTTTGTTCTACGGCTTTCTGCGCTTTATCAATGGCATCGTTCAGTTCAGTAATTTGCCGATTGATATCCTCATCGCCAGCCAGCTTCAGTTTTTCCCCAAGGCTGATGGAAACCTTGCCGCTCAATTCGGCCTTGAAGTACTGCAGTCTTGCGGCTACATCCAGACTGCTGAGCTTTTTCTCTTCGATGGAACTTGCAATGAATACCAGGGCCTCCTGGATAGAGCCGAATCGGTTCTTCTCCGTTTTACCGATTTCCAGTGGGGGGAGGGCGTTGATTTCCTCCTCGGTCAACGCATCGAGTGTACCGAGGTAGTTGATGTAACCGGGCATCGTGACAATGGCATCGATAATGTCCTGGCCGAAACTTTCCAGATCTTCCGAAAAGGTCGCCAGACTGCCGGCAACGCGTTTCATTGAATATTCGATGTCATTCCAGGAATTGGCATTGTTGATGAGAGTATGGTTGAGCGTGACGATGTCGAACGGTTCCAGTCCGACAATGCCGGTGTGTTTTGTTTTTAATTGCTTTTCCACATCTTCGATTGTGCGGGGCAGGGCTTTGGCTGCCGAAGTGTAGTTTTGGATTTTGCGAATGTCATCTTTTGTGATGAGCGGAGTTGAACTCGATTGCACTTTTTAATTCCTTTTTAAAGTGGTATTTGGAGTTCGCAGGTTAAGTGTATTTATTGTGAGAGGTATATCGAATGTGTGTAACTCATTATTGGTCAATATTTGTCATGTCTGGTTGTCTGAAATAAAAAAACCCGTGCCAAGGCACGGGTTTGTATGACGCTGGAAGTTGTTACACGTAAAACGATTTCAACGGCGGAAAGCCATTGAACTCCACTGCGCTATAACTGGTGGTGTAAGCACCGGTGGACAACCAGTACAGACGATCGCCGATCGCCAGGTTCAGCGGCAGGCCGTACTTGTAGTTCTCGTACATGATGTCAGCGCTGTCGCAGGTCGGGCCGGCAATCACCACTTCTTCCATCTCGCCTTTCTTTTCGGTCCAGATCGGGAACTTGATCGCTTCGTCCATGGTTTCGATCAGGCCGGAGAACTTGCCCACGTCGGTGTAGACCCAGCGCTCGACGGCGGTGCGGGATTTGCGCGCGACCAGTACCACTTCGCTGACCAGGATGCCGGCGTTGGCAATCAGCGAACGGCCCGGTTCCAGAATGATTTCCGGCAGGTCATCACCGAAGTCTTCCTTCAGGAAGCGGATGATTTCCTCGGCGTAGGTTTCCAGGCTGTTGGTGCGGGTGATGTAGTTGGCCGGGAAGCCGCCGCCCATGTTGATCAGCTTCAGGTGGATGCCGTCTTCTTCTTTCAGACGTTCGAAAATCACTTTGACCTTGGCGATCGCGGCGTCCCAGACGCTGATGTCACGCTGCTGCGAGCCGACGTGGAACGAGATGCCGTAAGGCACCAGGCCCAGGTCGCGGGCGAGGATCAGCAGGTCCATGGCCATGTCGGTCTGGCAGCCGAACTTGCGCGACAGCGGCCAGTCAGCGGTGGTCGAGCCTTCAGTCAGAATACGCACATAGACTTTCGAACCCGGTGCTGCCTTGGCGATGTTGCGCAGGTCGGCTTCCGAGTCGGTGGCGTACAGGCGCACGCCCTTCTCGTAGAAGTAGCGAATGTCCTTGGATTTCTTGATGGTGTTGCCGTAGCTGATCTGGTCCGGGCGCACGCCACGGCTCAGCACTTTGTCCAGCTCATAGATCGAGGCGATGTCGAAGCTCGAACCTTTCTCTTTGAGCAGGTCGATGATCTCGACGGCCGGGTTGGCCTTGACTGCGTAGTAGACCTTGGCGAATTCGAAACCGGCGCGCAGGTCATCGTAGGCCTTGGCGATCATCGCGGTGTCGATCACCACGAACGGGGTTTCCTGTTTGTCAGCGAACGCCTTCATTTTCTGAAAGGTTTCGCGCGCGAAATAGTCTTCGACCTGGATCGACATGCTGGGAGCTCCTATGGGCAAACTCGTAAAAACAATGGGTGCAAATGAACGCCCTCCGTATCCCCACTTTGGTTCGCCTACTTCCCAAGGCATGTCGCCGAAAGCAAAAAGGCCATGGGAAATTTCAGCTTCTTTTCCCTTGGCCTTGCTGTCTCGTCGTCAGTACTTGAGCCGGATGGATCGTTTCCAGCATGGACGTTCGGCGCGAACTTTAGGGCGTGGGGGGCCTGAGATCAACTAAAAATGTCGCGTTTTTGCACACTTCTGACGTGCGTCGCGGATATCACTCTTTGTAGCCGACCGAGATGACGGACAGATGTTCCCCAGGAATTTTCCAGTGTTAAATATAGCTGCACGTTCACGGATTTTGTCGGCTAACTCATCGCCAAGTGTGATCGGTGCAACATCGGCGACGTTGGCTGCGAGTGGGTGGTCTGAGGGGGATTTTGCCTATTTCCAGCGGTCGCTTTGCGGAGGTTCTACGGGGGCGGCTGTTGAGATTCTTTTCCGCCCTGCGAATGATCAGGATCCTGCTCGACTCCTGTGGGAGCGGGCTTGCTCGCGAAGGCAATTTCATGGGCAACATCTGCTTGGAATGCCATTACGCTTTCGCGAGCAAGCCCGCTCCCACAGGTTTTGGTGATCAAGCGACCACTGCCTCCGCCGGCGAGACGATATTGGTCTTCATCCCGCGTGAGCGTCCCGAGCTCAGATAGGCCGCAATCGATTCCTGCGTTACCTCGCCGAGGAACACCCGCTCAGCATCCATCACCGGCAGCCACGCACGATTGAACTCGTACATCCGCGACAGCAGAATCCGCAGATGCTCGTCATACGCCGCCGTGGCGTTGAACTCGCGCAGGTACTGGCCGCAAGTGCCGGTCTGGCGATGCAGGTCACGGCGACGCACGTAGTCCAGCGCCTTGTTCTCGGCACAGGTCACTACCACGTAGCGGCGGTCATGCTCGTCCATCAACTCCAGCGCATCGGCCACCGGGGTTTCCGGGCTGACCGACGGCGCGTTGTCGGCAGCGTCTTCGGCTTTCACCAGCAGCAGGCGCTTGAGCGTACTGTCCTGGCCGACGAAGTTGCTGACGAAATCGTCCGCCGGATGCGCCAGCAGCGTGTCCGGATGATCGATCTGCAGCAGTTTGCCGGCGCGGAAAATCGCGATCTTGTCGCCCAGCTTGATCGCTTCGTCGATGTCGTGGCTGACCATGATCACGGTCTTGTTCAGCGCCCGTTGCATCTCGAAGAACTCGTTCTGGATCATCTCGCGGTTGATCGGATCGACCGCACCGAACGGCTCATCCATCAGCAACAATGGGGCATCCGCCGCCAGTGCGCGAATCACACCGATCCGTTGCTGCTGGCCGCCGGACAGTTCACGTGGGTAGCGATGCAGATACTGTTTGGGCTCCAGCTTGATCATGTTCATCAGTTCGCGGGCGCGGTCGTGGCACTTCTGTTTGTCCCAGCCGAGCAGCTTGGGAACGACGACGATGTTCTCCTCGATGGTCATGTTGGGGAACAGACCGATTTGCTGGATCACGTAGCCGATGTTGCGCCGCAGCGTTACTTCATCAAGGTCGGTAGTGTCTTCGCCGTTGATCAGGATCTTGCCCGAGGTCGGTTTGATCAGGCGGTTGATCATTTTCAGCGTGGTGCTCTTGCCGCAACCCGATGGCCCGAGGAACACACAGATTTCGCCTTCATTGACGGTCAGGCTCACCGAGTCCACGGCTTTGACATCTTTGCCGTTGCTTTGGAAGGTCTTGCTGAGGTTTTGAAGTTCGATCATTTCAGGAGTCCTTTTGGAGTCAACGAACGTTGCAGCCATTGCAGAATCAGGTCGGCGAAAATCGCCAAAAGGCTGACCAGCAGCGCGCCGACGATCAACATCGACATATCGCTGCGGCTGATGGAGGCGAGGATCAACACACCAAGGCCGCCGGCGCCGATGGTCGCGGCGATGGTCATCACGCCGATGTTCATCACCACCGCGGTGCGCACCCCGGCGAGGATTACCGGCACCGCAATCGGCAACTCGACCATGCGCAGGCGCTGGCCGAAGGTCATGCCGATACCGCGTGCGGCTTCACGAATGCCCGGCTCTACGCCGGTCAGGGCGAGGTAGGTGTTGCGCATGATCGGCAACAGTGAATAAAGGAACACCGCAGTAATGGCCGGCAGCGGACCGAGGCCCTGACCGAATTTCGAGTAGAACGGCAGCAGCAGACCGAACAGCGCAATCGACGGCACGGTCAGCAACACCGTGGCGCTGGCCTGCAACGGGCCGGCGAGGGTCGGGAAGCGCGTCATCAAAATGCCCAGCGGCACACCGATAAGGATCGCCAGACTGACCGCGATACCGACCAGGGTGATGTGCTGCCAGGTCAGGTGCATCACCTGCTGCCAGTCGAGGTGGGAAAAGGCGTTCAGCAATTCCATGACTTTTCCTCCTTAGTTGAGTGGGTGCTGGCGCAGGAAATCTGCGGCGACTTTCGACGGGCTTTCGTGATCGACGTCGACCCGCGCGTTGAGCTGGCGCATGGTCTCGTCGTCGAACAGTTGCGCCAGCGGCTTGAGTTGCTCGGCCAGTTGCGGGTGCTGGTGCAGATACGCCTGACGCACCACGGGTGCTGCGGTGTAGTCCGGGAAGTAATGCTTGTCGTCTTCCAGCAGTTTCAGGCCGAAGGCGTTGAGGCGACCGTCGGTGGTGTAGACCAGACCGGCGAACACCTGGCCGTTGCGCAGCGCGGTGTAGACCAGTCCCGCGTCCATCTGGCGAATGTTCTTGCGGGTCAGGTTCATGTCGTAGAGCTTGACCATACCGTCGAGACCGTCGGAGCGGTTGGCGAACTCGGTATCCAACGCCACCAGATGATTGGTCTTGGCTTCAGCGCGCAACACGTCGTTCAACTGGCTGATGTTGGTGATCTGCGGATATTCCTCGGCGACTTTCTGCGGCAGTGCGAGGGCGTAGGTGTTGCTGAATTTCGACGGGGTCAGCCAGACCAGGCCCTTTTTCGCGTCGAGTTCTTTCACTCGGGCGTAGGACTGTTCGCTGTCGAGTTTCTCGGTGACATGGTTGTAGGCCACCAGCGATACCCCGGTGTACTCCCAGAGCATGTCCAGTTGCCCGCTTTCGTGGGCGCTACGCGCGAGGTTACTGCCCAGACCGCCAGTGATTTGCGCGTCGTAACCTTTACTGCGCAGGTATTGCGCGGTGATTTCCGCAAGCAGGGTTTGTTCGGTGAAAACCCGGGCGCCGAGGCGAATCACCGGTTTGTCAGCGGCTTGGGCGATACCTGCGAACAGCAGGATGCAGCCCGCTATCAATCCCAAAGACGAGCTAAATCGTTTCATATTCATTCCTTCGCAAAAGCCTTAAGACGGGCGCAAACCGCGTTCCAGCCAGAGGCGGCTGGCGAGGGTGACCACGCCATCGAGCAGCAGGGCCAGCAGCGCGGTGCACGCGGCGCCGAGCAGCAGTTGCGGCTGATTGTTCAGGGCGATGCCAGGGAAGATCAGGCTGCCGAGGCTGTTGGCGCCGATCAGGAATGCCAGCGGCGCGGTACCGACGTTGATCGCCAGCGCCACACGCACACCACCGACGATGATCTGCACGGCGTTGGGCAACTCGACTTTCCACAGCACCTGACGCGGGGTCATGCCGATGCCGACCGCGGCTTCTTTCAGCGAGCCCTGCACATTTTTCAGGCCTTCGTAGGTGTTGCGCACAATCGGCAGCAAGGAGGCGAGGAACAGAGCGAAGATCGCCGGACCGCTGCCGATGCCGAGAATCCCCAGGGCAATTGCCAGTACGGCCAGCGGTGGCACGGTGTTGCCGATATTGAAGATCTGCATGAAGCGTTCAGCGCGACCGACCATCGACGGGCGGCTGAGAAAGATACCGGCGGGGATGCCCACGACCAGGGCGGCCAGCATTGAAGCGAGAACCAGAACCAGATGAGCTTGCAGGTAAAACAACAAATCGTCGCGGTAATGCTCGATGGTGTTGATGCCGATCCAGTGGACCAGCAGGGCCAGGAGCGCGATCACCACCGCACCTCCCATCAGCCCTTTGCCATAGCGGATAGCCACAGGCGGACTCCTTTTCTTGTAGTCGGCGAGCGCGGTCCCGTGTGGCATGCCGTACTTGGCCGCCGGGACAGTCGTTCGCGAGAAGCAGCTGTTTTTCAGAGCAGGCAATTGCTGCTTGAAAGCGAGCCATGAGCGCAGCCTCGTCAGGCTAACGTGCTGATTTTTCAGCCCCTGACGAAAATTCGTAACAGGGGATGGACGTCTCCGTGCGTTAAAAGGTTCCCACATCAGATGCCATCTGGCCACCTGTCGGGGCTGCCGAAGGCAGCGATCTTTTGGTCTGGCTTTTGAAAAACAGAGCAAAAGATCGCAGCCTTCGGCAGCTCCTACAGGGTTTTGTGTGACTGAGGGACGGTGGTTCGGCGGTTACTTTTTAAGCTATACTCGCCGCCCTTTTTTGAATCACCGCCAGGCGATTTCCCATGACCAACCAGGCCGCCGAAGTCGCGAAACGCCGCACTTTCGCCATTATTTCCCACCCCGATGCCGGTAAAACCACGATCACCGAAAAGCTCCTGTTGATGGGCAAGGCGATTGCAGTGGCCGGTACGGTGAAATCCCGTAAGTCCGACCGCCATGCAACATCCGACTGGATGGAGATGGAGAAGCAGCGGGGTATTTCCATTACCACGTCGGTCATGCAGTTCCCGTATCGCGAACACATGATCAACCTGCTCGACACCCCGGGCCACGAAGACTTCTCCGAAGACACCTACCGCACCCTGACCGCCGTGGACTCGGCGCTGATGGTGCTCGATGGCGGTAAAGGTGTCGAGCCACGGACCATCGCGCTGATGGACGTCTGCCGTCTGCGTGACACGCCGATCGTCAGCTTCATCAACAAACTCGACCGTGATATCCGCGACCCGATCGAACTGCTCGACGAAATCGAAGCGGTGCTGAAGATCAAGGCCGCACCGATCACCTGGCCAATCGGTTGCTACCGCGACTTCAAGGGCGTGTACCACCTGGCCGACGACTACATCATTGTCTACACCGCCGGTCACGGGCACGAACGCACCGAAACCAGGATCATCGAAAAACTCGACTCCGACGAGGCGCGCGCGCACCTGGGCGACGAGTACGAGCGTTTCCTCGAACAGCTGGAACTGGTGCAGGGCGCCTGCCACGAGTTCAACCAGCAGGAATTCCTCGACGGTCAATTGACCCCGGTGTTCTTCGGTACCGCGCTGGGCAACTTCGGGGTTGACCACGTACTCGACGCCGTTGTCGATTGGGCGCCGCGTCCGCTGGCCCGTGTCGCCAACGAGCGCACCGTGGAGCCCGTGGAAGAGAAGTTCTCCGGTTTCATCTTCAAGATCCAGGCGAACATGGACCCGAAACACCGCGACCGCATCGCCTTCATGCGTATCTGCTCCGGCAAGTACGAAAAAGGCATGAAGATGCGCCACGTGCGTACCGGCAAGGACGTACGCATCGGCGACGCCCTGACGTTCTTCTCCTCCGAGCGTGAACAGTTGGAAGAGGCCTACGCCGGCGACATCATCGGTCTGCACAACCACGGCACCATCCAGATCGGCGACACCTTCAGCGAAGGCGAAGCGCTGGGCTTTACCGGCATCCCGCACTTCGCCCCGGAACTGTTCCGCCGCGTACGCCTGCGCGATCCGCTGAAATCCAAGCAACTGCGCCAGGGCCTGCAACAACTGGCCGAAGAAGGCGCGACCCAGGTGTTCTTCCCGGAACGCAGCAACGACATCATCCTCGGCGCCGTCGGTGTGCTGCAGTTCGACGTGGTCGCCAGCCGCCTGAAAGAGGAATACAAGGTTGAGTGCTCGTATGAGCCGATCACCGTGTACTCCGCGCGCTGGATCGAATGCGGCGACAAGAAGAAGCTTGAGGAGTTTTCCAACAAGGCGGTGGAAAACCTGGCGCTCGATGGCGGCGGTCACCTGACCTACCTCGCGCCGACGCGGGTGAATCTGGCGCTGATGGAAGAGCGCTGGCCAGATGTGAAATTCCGCGCGACGCGTGAGCATCACTAAGCCCGAACATCTAAAACCCTCGAGTTAAAGCTCGTCCCCAGGCCCGCCAGCATTCGTTGGCGGGCTTTTTTGTGCGTGTATATTTCTACCGTTGGTCAGGAAAATCGATATACCTGTCATATATGACAGTAGGCGAATTTTGACAATTGTTTTATCAATGGCGGTGTGAAGAAACTAAGCAGGAGTCTGATTATGAACGACGTATATGATAAACCTTTTCTAAGTAAATCCGATCTGGAAAAAAGCTTGAGTTTTGTTTGGAGTCTGGAAGCGTTTCCCACTGACGTCAGCGAGATTGAAAAAAGCTATGGCGAAGGTGCATTGGATAACTTGACGCAGACAGCCCGGGACGATGTCGTTGCATTGTTTGTTAATGCTAGAAATTCTTACGCGGCCTTGAATTTTGTTGAGGAACATACGATAGATATTGCTGAGCAGCTTGTAGCATTTGCTCACGCGTTGAAGACGTGGGCGGATTCTGTAAGCGACGTTGTTACTGAATTAAAGTTGTCGGATGGGTTTAGAAGGGTTGAAGATCTGACAGATGAACAAATACAGGCTTTTGATACGGGAGAGTTAAGCGTCGATGCACAATGTCAGTTTGTTAATGTGGCAGACACTATGCAGTTTTTGAAAGCTAGTGTTAGCGGCGCTATCGAACTTGTTAAGGTGGCGGAGGGTTGGTCGATTGGGTTGACGCAAGACGCAAAAGTAAACATTCAACCTCTTATTAGGAGTTTGTTGGGTGAATATGGCGAGGCTGCTTTGGATAACTTTGTTAAAGCTAAGGGTGCTATGGATATTTTTTGTGAGTGTAAAAGAAAAAGAAAGGTCTGAAGTTGATGCAAATATGCAAGGAATGGAGTCAGGTATTGTGCGCCAAGCTGTTTATAATGGTGTAGAGGAAAGACATAACGCACGTATTAAAAGTATCAAGTGTGGAGGTGTGGCGGGTAGTTTGTTTGTTTCTAATTATAACCTGTATGCACAGTTGCAGAGGGTAAACAAGTTTTTTTATGTGCGTGGGCCAGGATTGAAGCAAATCGTCTCATTGTGGAAGAATGCAAATGCTTTTGTACAATCCTCACATTTAAAGCTTTCGTTGGTGAATGATAAGCGAAGTCTGAGGCTGTTTGTTAAAGATGTTACGGCCAGTTCAAAAGACTGGCAGCAGATAAAGAATGATGTACAGGAAGTCATAAATATTTACCGGCGTATGTAAGATAGGCTTATTGGATGGTTAATACTCCGTGGGCGTGCAAGAGTATTTCATATCAGGTAAGAATCGATTAGAAGGAATGATGTCATGGCCGATATTCTGGGCTACGGCCCATCGCATACCAAAATAACCAGTGACGATGTAAGTAAGGTGAAATTCTACGTGGCGCAGGGCTTGGCGCTGCCGCAAAGCATAGAAGATATTAACAGGAAGTTTGGCTGCTCTGAATTTACCGAAGCCAGAGAAGGAGTCACCTCAAGTCAGTTGCAAGGTTTTTGTAACTCTGTGTATGCGAACGCTTCGAGTTGGGACGACATTGAATTTAAAATGCTTGATGTGGCTAGTCAGTTGAGTGCATTTTATGCTGATTTAAAAGAGTATGGTGGGGGCGCAGTTGAATTAATAAAAAAAATTCCAGGGTATGAAAATTACAATAAAAAATTCAATGAGCTTGCTGAGGAAGACCGTGTTACGTTTTATATGAAGGTTGATATTACTGACGCCGACGCGGCTAGGGAATACGACGACGTTGATGATTTCGTTCAGACCGTTGTCGATTCTATTGAAGCAAAGCGAAAAAAAACATCGCAGGTGAAGGAAGAACTTAAGAGCTTTGGAGATGAACTGGCGAAAATTGAAAAAGATCTCGGCGTTCGGCTCAATGGTGTTGTGAAAGCAAATGCAAGTGAGAGACTCAGCGATATATCGACGAAGCTTATCGAAATCAATGATCGGATTAACAAGCTCAGAAAAAAAACGGCTTTTGAATGGTGGGAATGGACGATTTGCGGATTATATGGCCCTGTTGGCGTCGGGGTTGGCTTTACAATAAAGGCTGGCAGAGACGCCGCAGTCAATGCAGATATTCAAAAAGAAAGGGCTAAGGAGCGTGAGTTAATCTCGGAGCAGGAAACCATAATAAAAATCATGGCCGATTTGAAAATCTTACAATCGAATCTGTCAAGTATGGTGATTTATGTAGCAGGCGCTATCGAGGGCGTAACTCAGCTTGAAACGCTGTGGTCTTCAACATTAACGGAAATCGAAGAATCAAAAAGCACGCTGACCAGACAGAAAGAGTGGAAATTTCTCCATTCATTCGTTAACAAGATGGAAAGTGTGTTGGATCGTTGGGATAGAATCAACAAGAACGTCGAAGATCTAAAAAAAGCGCTATTGGCCTGAGCTCGAGGAAAATGCCATGGATATTAAGATCGCTGAAATATATGTGCCTGCGGTACTTAAGTTTAGAATTTCGCTTAAGAACTCGGGTGTCATGCTCGCTGACTTGTACATTAAAGCGCTAAATGATGAACTGGCCAGGCTGAGGAAAGCGCATGCCGCAACCGATGAGTTAATAAATAAGTCACTGGGGGGTTATGAGGCGATTATACGTAATAAAGCAATCGCTGGTTATCTGGTTAGCGTCAAGGAGCTTCAAAAAGGTAGCGATGTGGAGGCCACTACCGATACATCCGAAGAGCTAAAGGATGAACTAAATAATCTTAAGGGTAAGTTGAAAAAAATAATCGATGACCTTCGTTGGCAGATTGATAGTGTTCAAACCGTAAAGCTCAGCAATGTGGATATTCAATATTGGGAGCTTGATGCGAGACGCAATGATTTTATGAAAGATTTACCTGAGGATAAGCTGAAGTTGACGGCGCTTCTAGAAAAGCGTGACACCGTCCAGCAGGCAATAGATGAGTATGAGTCCAAGACAGTTATTGATAAGGTAATGCCTGCCGCTGAAATTGTTAAGGAGGGTGTTGTTGCTGTGATTGATGAGGGCGGAAATCTTGGCAAGTCAGGTAAGGCGGACATGAGGGCAGAGGCAGGTAAACAAGCGATCAAGGCGGCGGCGAACATTGCAATAGAAGTCTTGAAGTCGGCCAACGAATCGATAAAGTATGAGCAATTACTGCAAGCCAAGGCGTACCTGAATCGTGAAGTCGAAATCCGCGAAGAGAAAATGTCAATTCAAGAAAAAGAGTTAAATGATATTGACAATAGACGTGCTCAATTGGCTGCGTTTAGAGCTTTTGCTGGTCTTCGTGGGGATTACGTTGTTGAAGTAAATAAAATCAAAGATTTTTTGATCGAGTATTTCAATAGTGTATTTGTTAATGACATGCGCGAGGTCGGCGAGGTTGTGTTGGTTGGGGAGAGTTTTTCAGAACATAGCCCTGAGTTTTCAACGTTTCTGAACAGGTTCCAGTTTTCCTGGTCGCGGATGTGGGATTATGGTTCGTGAGGGATACGTTTAAGGTTTTATCAGGTTTAAATTATGGCTCCGTTTTATAACCCCACAACAAAAAATTGTGGGGTTTATTGCCCGCCGGCCGCATTTCTGTGGCGAGGGAGCTTGCTCCCGTTGGGCTGCAAGGCAGCCCCGATTCTGATCGCTTCGATCTCCCCGGGAAGCGCCGACCCAGGTTTACGACTGCTGCGCAGCCGAGCGGGAGCAAGCTCCCTCGCCACAACGAGTCGTAGGGTTGAAGGGATCGATCACTGCCCTGCGGCAACTCCAACCGATCCGACAAGCGATCCACCGCCAGTTCACTGAGCATCACCAGTTGCGCAATCCCCGGCAAGCCCGAGCCTTCGGCAACTCCTACAAGGGGGGTATTGGTGTGTAGGGTATTTCGTGCACGGCTGTGGGCTTGCTCTGGATTTGCGGTTTCGCCGGTTTTGCTTGAGACAACCATGCAGCCGGCAGCTAGTGTTTCCCACTCACGCCCCCTCCAAGGATCAAGGGAATGCAAGGCCGGCTCACCCCATTTCTGCACTTCGCCCGTTATTTCAGCACCATGGCCTGGGTGCTCGCAGCGCTGCTGTTCATCAATCGCCTGAGCAGCATGGTCAAGCTGTTCATGGCGTTGTACCTGCGTCAGGAGCTGGGGCTGGCCATCGAAACCGTGGGCTGGCTGTTGTCGGGATACGGCGGCGGTCTGCTGATCGGTTCGATGCTCGGCGGGTTGCTCAGTGACCATCTCCGTACATCGCGACTGACGGCGGCGTTGTTCTTTATTTCGATCTGGGTGTTGCTGGGGCTGGGCGTCACCACGCAGGTGCCGTGGCTGGCGGGGTTGCTGGTGCTCAGCGGGATTGTCGACGGTGCAATTCGCACGCTGCATCAACGGTTGATCATGGAGTATTGCGACGAGGCGCAGCGCACCCGCGCCCAGGCCTTGAGCCGTATCGCGCGCAACCTGGGCATGGCCGCCGCCGGAGTGGCGGGCGGGGTGTTGGCGCAGTGGGATTTTCGTTGGCTGTTCTTTCTTAGTGCGGCGATGACGTTGTTGGCGCTGCTGTGGTTTGTGTACACCACCTGGCGGCGACCGGTGCTGGCGCCGCAGGACACACCCGCCATGCCATCAGACGTGGGCCTGCCGCTGCGCGACAAACCGTTCCTCTGGTTGTTGGCTGCCACCGTCCTGCTGGGCATGGCGTTCGACACGGTCTACAGCACCCTCGGCAATTATCTGCGTGATTACTACCGCTTGAGCACCGAAGCCATCGGCTGGCAGTTCGCGCTCAACGCGATGCTGGTGGTGGCGCTGCAGATTCCGTTGTCGCACTGGGGCGAGCGCTGGGGTTCGCGGCGGCAGTTGATCGCCGGGTGTCTGCTGCTGGCCTTGGGGCTGGGCATGCTTCCGCTGGGCTCGGGGCTGCTTTATGTGTGCCTGTCGACCGTGATCTGGACGTTGGGCGAGGCGCTGTTCATGCCGCCGCTCAATGTGTTGGTGATGCGCCACGCGCAAAGCGGCAGGAGCGGCCAATACTTCGGGCTGTTTTTCATGAGCTGGAGCGCAAGTACGTTGCTCTCGCCGGTGTTGGTGGGGCAGCTTTATGGTCGCTTCGGCGGGCACAGTGTCTGGTTGTTCAGTTTGGGGCTGGCGCTGATGGGCATCCCGCTGCTTTATCTGGCCACGGCTGCAAGTGATCGCAAAAGCGCAAACGCCGCGAGGCCTGATGCCGCCTCGCTTAGCTGATGCGGTTATGGGGTTTATTCGAAAGCGGTCTTATACGCACGGGCAATTCCGCCTGTCCGTTAGCGTCCTATCTGGTGAACCCGGCTGTTCGGAACTAGATTTCACAGAGCGCCAGCCAGGCACGCGTGTTCACCGGCTAAAGGATGGAATCAGCTATGAAGAGCAGATTGCTACGCGTTTTATTGCTGTTGAAAGTGATGGTCATGCTGTCTATCGGCACTGCGACGGCGTGGGCCGACTGTGAGAGCCACGACACTCAGGCGTTTAACGGGCCAATTGGCCACAACGGACTGATGCTCGCCAAGTCCGAGGCTGAGCCGGGTGATCAGGGGCAGGGTGGCAGTGCCGATGATGATGACTCGACCACCGACGAGCCAGATTCCGACGATCCGGATGACGGCGACAGCCAGACGTAGCCGCCGGCAAAAGAAAACCCCTTCTTCCCCGACTGATGCGCAATCGGGGGAGAAGGGGTTTGGTTAACGCTTTGACTCTCAGTCCAACATCATCCCTGTGGGAGCGGGCTTGCTCGCGAAGACGGCGTGTCAGACGGCATCTGGCTGACTGATCCATCGCTTTCGCGAGCAAGCCCGCTCCCACAGTATTGTGTGTCGCTCTTCTATGCCTTACGCCGCGCCGTCGAGAAATTGCTCGGCGTAGTGGCAAGCCACCTGACGGCTATCCAGCGCACGCAGCTCCGGTAATTCGCTGCTGCAACGCTCGGTCGCGTACGGGCAGCGCTTGTGGAACGCGCAACCCGATGGCGGGTTCAGCGGGTTGGGCAGTTCGCCGACGATCTTGATTTTTGGCTTGTCCGGATCCGGGTGGATGGTCGGGGTCGCCGACAGCAGCGCCTGGGTGTACGGGTGCAGCGGACGTGCGTAGATGTCGTCTTTCGGGCCGATTTCCACCGGGCGACCGAGGTACATCACCATCACGTCATCGGCCACGTGCTGGACCACGGCCAGGTTGTGCGAGATGAACACGTAACCGGTGTTGAACTCCTGCTGCATGTCCATGAACAGGTTCAGCACCTGTGCCTGGATCGACACGTCCAGCGCCGAGGTCGGTTCGTCGGCCACCAGCACTTTCGGTTGCAGCATCATCGCCCGGGCCAGGGCGATCCGCTGGCGCTGACCGCCGGAGAACATGTGCGGATAACGCTGGTAATGCTCAGGACGCAGGCCCACCTGCTTCATCATCGCCTGGACTTTCTCGCGACGTTCGGCGGCGCTGAGATTGGTGTTGATCAGCAGCGGCTCGGCCAGTTGATCGCCGATTTTCTGCCGTGGGTTCAACGACGCGTACGGGCTCTGAAACACCATCTGCACGTCTTTGCGCAGTTGCTTGCGCTGGGCCTTGTCAGCACCGGCGACTTCCTGACCGGCAATCTTCAGCGAGCCGGACGACGGCTCTTCAATCAGGGTCAGGGCGCGGGCCAGGGTGGATTTGCCGCAGCCCGATTCGCCCACTACGGCGAGGGTCTTGCCGGCTTCCAGTTCGAACGATACGCCGTTGAGGGCGCGTACAGTCGCGTGACCCTTGAACAGGCCTCGGGACACTTCGTAGTGACGGGTCAGGTCGCGGGCGGTAAGTACGACGGCCATTACGCCACCTCCTGATTCAACGGGTAGAAGCAACGGGCGAGGCTGTTGGCTTTCGGATCAAGGCTCGGACGCTGCGCACGGCAGCTGTCCTGCACGTATGGGCAGCGCGGCGACAGCAGGCAACCCTGCGGACGGTCGTAGCGGCCCGGGACGATGCCCGGCAGGGTCGACAGACGGGAGGCGCCGAGGCTGTGCTCGGGAATCGCCTTGAGCAGCGCTTCGCTGTACGGGTGCGCGGGGATGTCGAACAGTTGCGGCACCTGGCCGACTTCAACGGCTTGCCCTGCGTACATCACGCACACGCGCTGGGCGGTTTCAGCCACCACGGCGAGGTCGTGGGTGATCAGCACCAGGCCCATGTTCTGTTCTTTCTGCAACGCCAGCAGCAGATCCATGATCTGCGCCTGAATCGTCACGTCGAGCGCGGTGGTCGGTTCGTCGGCGATCAGCAGTTTCGGCTCGCCGGCAATCGCCATGGCAATTGCCACACGCTGGCTCATGCCGCCGGACAGTTGGTGCGGGTAGGCGTCCATGCGGCTGGCGGCGCCCGGAATTTCGACTTTTTCCAGCAGTTCGATCGCACGTTTGCGCGCTTGCTTGCCGGACATTTTCAGGTGCAGGCGCAGCACTTCTTCGATCTGGAACCCGACGGTGTAGCTCGGGTTGAGCGCGGTCATCGGGTCCTGGAATACCATCGACAGATCTTTACCGACGATCTGCCGACGCTGACGGTTGCTCAGCTTAAGCATGTCTTTGCCGTCAAAGCTGAGCGAGTCGGCGGTGACGATACCGGGATGCTCGATCAGGCCCATCAGCGCCATCATGGTCACGGATTTACCCGAACCCGACTCGCCAACGATGGCCAGGACTTCGCCTTTGTCGACTTTCAGGTCGAGGCCGTCGACCACCGGGGTCGCGTTCTTGTCGCCGAAGCGAACGTTGAGATTCTTGATTTCTAGCAGTGACATGGGAATCTCCTCAGGCGGCGTTCTTGAGTTTCGGGTCCAGCGCATCGCGCAGACCGTCGCCCATCAAGTTGATTGCCAGCACGCTGAGCAAAATGGTCAAACCAGGCAGACTGACGACCCACCAGGCGCGTTCGATGTAGTCGCGGGCCGAGGCCAGCATGGTGCCCCACTCAGGGGTTGGCGGTTGTACGCCAAGGCCGAGGAAGCCCAGCGCCGCGGCGTCGAGGATCGCCGAAGAGAAGCTCAGGGTGGCCTGAACGATGAGCGGTGCCATGCAGTTGGGCAGCACGGTGATGAACATCAAGCGCGGCAGGCTGGCGCCGGCCAGACGGGCGGCGGTGACGTAGTCGCGGTTCAGTTCGCCCATCACGGCGGCACGGGTCAGACGCACGTAGGACGGCAGCGAAACCACGGCAATCGCGATCACGGTGTTGATCAGGCCAGGGCCGAGGATGGCGACGATCGCCACAGCCAGCAGCAGCGACGGCAGGGCCAGCATGATGTCCATCAGACGCATGATGGTCGGGCCGAGTACTTTCGGGAAGAAGCCGGCCAGCAGACCCATCATGATGCCCGGAATCAACGACATGACCACAGACGACAGGCCGATCAGCAGCGACAGCCGGGAACCCTGAATCAGGCGTGACAGCAGATCCCGGCCCAGTTCGTCAGTGCCGAGGAAAAACCGCCATTGCCCGCCTTCGAGCCACACTGGCGGGGTCAGCAGGAAGTCCCGGTATTGTTCGCTCGGATTGTGTGGGGCAACCCAGGGAGCAAAGATTGCGCAGAACACGATCAGGCTGAAAAACATCAGACCGGCGACGGCGCCTTTGTTCTTGGCAAATGCTTGCCAGAATTCTTTGTACGGCGACGGGTACAGCAGGCTTTGATCCACGGTGGACGTGGTGGTGGCTGCCGAGGAAGTTGGAGTGCTCATGGAATTGACCTCAGCGCTGATGACGGATGCGTGGGTTGGCAAAGCCGTAGAGGATGTCCACCACGAAGTTGACCAGGATCACAATGCAGGCAATCAGCAGGATGCCGTTTTGCACGACGGGGTAATCACGGGCGCCGATCGCTTCGATCAGCCATTTGCCGATGCCGGGCCACGAGAAGATGGTTTCAGTCAGTACCGCACCGGCCAGCAGGGTGCCGACTTGCAGGCCAACCACGGTCAGTACCGGAATCAGCGCGTTGCGCAGGCCGTGAACGAATACCACGCGTGCCGGCGACAGGCCTTTGGCCTTGGCGGTGCGGATGTAGTCTTCGCGCAGTACTTCGAGCATCGAGGAGCGCGTCATGCGGGCGATGACCGCCAGCGGAATGGTCCCCAGCACGATGGCGGGCAGAATCAGGTGATGCAAATAGTCGAGCAACGCGCCCGGCTCGTCACTGAGCCACGTGTCGATCAGCATGAAGTTGGTTTTGCGCTCCACGTCGATCAGCAGGTCGTTTTGCCCGGAAACCGGCGTCCAGCCGAGGCTCACCGAGAAAAACATGATCAGAATCAGGCCCCACCAGAAGATCGGCATCGAGTATCCCGTCAAGGAGATGCCCATTACCCCATGGTCGAACAGAGATCCTCGCTTGAGCGCGGCGATGACACCGGCCAGCAAGCCGAACACGCCGGCGAAGAACAGGGCGGCCATCGACAGTTCAAAGGTCGCCGGGAACAATTGCTTGAACTCGGTCCATACGCTTTCACGGGTCCGCAGGGATTCACCCAGGTCGCCGTGGGCCAGCTTGCCGACGTAGTCCAGATACTGGGCATACAGCGGTTTGTTCAGACCAAGGCGTTCCATTGCCTGAGCGTGCATTTCGGGGTCAACCCGACGTTCGCCCATCATCACTTCCACGGGGTCGCCAGGAATCATGCGAATCAACGCGAAAGTCAGCAGGGTGATGCCGAAAAACGTGGGGATCAACAACCCCAGTCGGCGGGCAATAAAACTAAACATCTTGTGTGGTACCTCATCAGCCGGTTAGGCATGCCCGGCCGCCCTGGGGTCAGGGCGGCCGGGCGTTTCTTATCTACTTCACCTGGGTGGTGGCGAAGTTATTAGTGGTGAGAGGGCTGATGTGATAACCCTCTACGTTGTTGCGCATTGCGGTAAACATCCGGGTGTGGGCCATGCTGATCCACGGTTGGTCCTGATTAAACAAGACCTGGGCTTGCTCATAGAGTTTGGCCCGTTCGGCCGGATCTACTTTAGCCCGTGCTTCGTCGAGCAGTGCCTGGAATTTCTCGTTGCACCAGCGCGCGTAGTTTTCGCCGTTCTTCGCCGCTTCGCAACTGAGCATAGGCGTCAGGAAGTTATCCGGGTCGCCGTTGTCGCCCGCCCATCCGGCCGACACCATGTCATGCTCGCCGGCCTTGGCGCGCTTGAGCATTTCGCCCCATTCCATCACGCGGATATCGATCTTGATCCCGACTTTCGCCAGGTCAGCCTGCATCATTTGCGCGCCGAGCATCGGGTTCGGGTTGGTCGGGCCGCCGCCGTTACGGGTAAACAGGGTAAACACCGTGCCGTCCGGAACCCCGGCTTCTTTCAGCAGGGCGCGGGCCTTGTCGAGATCGCGTGGCGGATTCTTCAGGTCGTGGTTGTAGCCCAGCAGGGTGGGCGGGTACGGGTTGACCGCGACCGTCGCGTTGCCTTTGCCGAACAGCGCGTTGACGTAGGCTTCCTTGTCGAAGGCGATGTCGATGGCCTTACGCACGCGCACGTCGCTCAGGTATTTGTGCTGGGTGTTCATCGCCACGTACGAGACGGTCATCGCGTCCAGCTCGTCGACTTTCAGGTTGTTGTCTTTCTTGATGCTCGGGATGTCATCCGGTTTCGGATACAGCGCGACCTGGCACTCGTTGGCCTTGAGCTTCTGCAGGCGCACGTTGTTGTCGGTGGCAATCGCCAAGATCAACGCATCAGCCGGTGGCTTGCCACGGAAGTAGTCCGGGTTGGCCTTGAAACGCACTTGCGCGTCCTTGTTGTAACGCTGGAACACGAAAGGGCCGGTGCCGACCGGTTTGTTGTTGAGGTCGCCGGTCTTGCCGGATTTGAGCAACTGGTCGGCGTATTCGGCCGGATAGATCGAGGAGAACGCCATTGCGATGTCGGCCAGGAACGGCGCTTCGCGGCGGGTCAGGGTGAACTTGACCGTGTTGTCGTCGACTTTTTCCACGTTTTTGAGCAGCTCCTTGAAGCCCATGCTCTCAAAGTACGGGAAGCCCACGCTCGACAGTTTGTGCCACGGGTGATTCGGGTCCAGCTGACGCTGGAAGCTCCAGACCACGTCGTCGGCGTTCATGTCGCGCGTCGGCTTGAAGTATTCGGTGGTGTGAAACTTGACGCCTTTGCGCAGGTGGAACGTGTACGTCAGGCCGTCTTCACTGATGTCCCAGGACTCGGCCAGCGCCGGAATCACTTCAGTGGTGCCGGGCTTGAAGTCCGCCAGACGGTTGAAGATGGTTTCGGCCACCGCATCGGCAGTGACTGCAGTAGTGTACTGGACCATATCGAAGCCTTCCGGGCTGGCTTCGGTGCAGACCACCAAGGGTTTGGCCGAGACGCCGATGGCGGCGCTCAACAACGCAGCCGCGACGGCCGCACGTAGGGGAAGCATTTTCATCGATAACCCTCTGCAATCGGTTGAAGACAAAAAACCGAACGGCCGACTCTTCATGAGTCAGCCGTCGGTTGGCGTTTTTTACAGGATGTTGAATGGAATCGTGGTCACCAGACGGAACTCGTTGATGTTGCCGTCAGCCTGGTGCTCGCTCGCGCGGTGAGTGGTGTAGGTCGCGCGAATAGCGGTGGCCTTGAGCGGACCGCTCTGCACGGCGTAAGACGCGCCGATGCCGTATTCGTAGTGGCTTTCGCCGTCCATCAGGCTCAGGTCGCCGCGTTTGGCGCCTGGATCGGTGTAGGCGGTGCCGGTGTAGTGAGTACCGTCGATGCCCCAGCCGCGAGCCTGGTAGATATTGAACTTCAGGCCCGGCACGCCGTATTCGGCCATGTTGATGCCGTAGGCAATCTGGAAGGATTTCTCGTTCGGGCCGTTGAAGTCCGACAGCAGGGAGTTGGCCAGGTAGATGCCGTTGGTTTCGTGCAGGTAGTCGAAGTACTCGTTACCGTTAACTTGCTGGTACGAGAAGGTCAGGCTGTGCGCCTGGTGGGTCAGGCCGAACGACAGGGAGTAGGTGTCGTTGTCGATGTTGCCCATCAACTTTTTGCCTTCGTCGACGGTCTTGTAGTAGTTCAGGCCGGTGGTCAGGCTCAGTACCTGGCTGTCACCCAGCTCGTGGGTGCCGCCGAAGTAGTACTGGTTCCAGAAGTCTTCGACATTGGCGACGTAGAGGCTGGTTTTCAGGCTCTTGAGCGGCTGATAGTTCACACCGGCGGTGTAGACCTTGTCGGTTTCAACGCCAGTGGCCGAGTATTCGGTACGGAATTTCGACAGGCTCTGTTCGGTACGCGGCGAGACGCGGTCGAAACCGGCCAGGTCGAACGACAGGTTGTTGAATTCTTCGCTGTGCAGGCTGATACCTTCGAAGCTCGAAGGCAGCGGACGGTTGCCGATAACGTCGACGATCGGCGTGCTGAAGTTCTGGCGACCGGCGGTCAGGGTCGTGTTCGAGACACGGAACTTGACGTTGGCCAGACCCAGTTTGCTCCACTGGTCCACGGCATCGCCATTGGAGTCCGCCAGAGTGCGGTTGGAGCCGCCGGCGATATCCTTGCGATCACGGTCCAGAACGATGGCGTTGTAGGCGGCGACTTCGGTGCTGACGCCAACGGTGCCCTGGGTGAAGCCCGAGGTGTAGTTGACGATAGTGCCCTGCACCCAGTTGATACGACGCGGGGTCGGTGTCTTTACGACAGGGGAAGTGTTCTTGTCGCTGTTTTTCACGTAGCTGAAGGTGTCATCGCGACGCTTCAGTTCATTGGCGTACCAGTTGCGAGTGGTGCCGCCCAGGCTTTGTCCATCGATAAAGCCTTTGGCCTCGCTTTGGGCGCTACTGCCGGCCAGGGTGGTCGGAACGAATTCCTGACTCACGTTTTCGGCATACGCCGTGGCGGTGATGCTGCTGATGGCCAGGGCCAGTATCGCGGTGCTGCTCAGTTTCATGGGTGAAGCTCCTTTACTTTCTTTTTATGCCGGCTTTTTTGGGTGGGCCGGTTATTGGTTTAGAACTCATTCACACAACGCAAACGTTTGCCAAAGGCCGGATTGGCGAATTTCGGCAAAGCGCTTGCGCGAGGGGGTAGACGGCCCCCTCGGCATTGCGGCTAATCGCTTGGGTTAATCGATACTGACGCCCGAGAACACGTTGCGACCGAACGGGCTGACCTTGAAGCCTTCAACCCGGGCGCTTAACGGCTGGTTGACCGTGGAGTGGGCGACCGGCGTGATCGGCACTTGCTGCTTGAGCAACTGCTGCGCCTGTTTGTAGAGCGTGGTGCGCTGGTCGCGGTCGGTGACGACCTTGGCCTCTTTGATCAGCTTGTCGTAAGCCGGATCGCACCACATGGAGTAGTTGTTGCCGCCGATGGCGTCGCAGCTGTACAGGGTGCCCAGCCAGTTGTCCGGGTCACCGTTGTCACCGGTCCAGCCGATCAGGCTGATGTCGTGTTCGCCATTCTTGGTGCGCTTGATGTACTCGCCCCATTCGTAGCTGACGATCTTCACTTTCAGACCGATTTTGGCCCAGTCTGCCTGGAGCATTTCGGCCATCAGTTTGGCGTTGGGGTTGTACGGACGCTGCACCGGCATCGCCCACAGGGTGATTTCGGTGCCTTCCTTGACGCCGGCAGCCTTGAGCAGCTCTTTGGCTTTTTCCGGGTTGTAGGCGGCGTCCTTGATGGTGTCATCGTAGGACCATTGGGTCGGTGGCATGGCGTTGACCGCCAGTTGTCCGGCGCCCTGATAAACGGCGTTGAGAATCCCCTGTTTATTCACCGCCATGTCCAGCGCCTGACGCACTTCGAGCTGGTCGAAGGGTTTGTGCCGCACGTTGTAGGCGATGTAACCGAGGTTGAAGCCCGGCTTGGAGATCAGTTGCAGTTTCGGGTCGGCCTTCAGCGCTTCAACATCGGCAGGACGCGGATGCAGGGTGATCTGGCATTCGCCGGCCTTGAGCTTCTGCACGCGCACCGAGGCGTCGGTGTTGATCGCGAAGATCAGGTTCTTCAGCTTGACCCGGCTCGGGTCCCAGTAATGCTCGTTGCCGGTGTAACGGATGTTCGAGTCTTTCTGATAGCTCTTGAACACGAACGGCCCGGTACCGACCGGTTTCTGGTTGATGTCGCTCGGCTTGCCTTCGGCCAGCAGCTTGTCGGCGTATTCGGCGGACAGGATGGAAGCGAAGCTCATGGCGATGTTCTGGATGAACGCGGCGTCGACGCTGTTGAGCGTGAACTCCACGGTCAGCGGCCCGGTCTTTTCGACCTTGGCGATGTTCTTGTTCAGGCTCATGCCGTTGAAGTACGGGAATTCGGTCGGATAAGCCTTACGGAATGGCTGTTGCGGATCGAGCATGCGGTTAAAGGTGAACAGCACGTCGTCGGCGTTGAAATCGCGCGTCGGTTTGAAGTACGGCGTTGTATGAAATTTCACCCCTTCGCGCAGGTGAAAGGTGTACTTGAGACCATCCTCGGA
The DNA here is from genome assembly GCF_054456575.1 of Pseudomonas sp. Eth.TT006. Lineage (NCBI taxonomy): Bacteria > Pseudomonadati > Pseudomonadota > Gammaproteobacteria > Pseudomonadales > Pseudomonadaceae > Pseudomonas > Pseudomonas sp. Eth.TT006. The sequence goes on from NZ_JBTJEN010000002.1 coordinate 153,136, forward strand.
AATATCCCACTTGGTTGCCAGACCCGGTACGACGTTGGTCGCGCCTTTTTCGAATTCGACCAGACGGTTGTACAGCGGCTCGGCGGCGTCGTTATCGGTCGCCGTCGTGTATTGCGCGGTATCAAAACCCGCCGGGCTGCCTTCGGAGCAGAACACCAGGCTGTTGCTGGCGGCGTAACTGGCGGACGTGGCAGCCAACAGGCCGGCGCCCAGCAATGCGGAAAAAACCAAGGTATGGCGCATGACGCTCCCTCTTTTTTAGTGTTGTTCCGATGCGCCGCGATCCCGTCCAGGGAGGTTGTGGCTGCATCGAGCTCAAACCAGTACGCACAGCAAAACCGATAGCCCACGCAGTCACTGGTCAGAACCCGACGGTAGGGGCCGTGGGTCTGGCAGTAAATGCGCTGAGTCCTAAAGACTCGTAGGAAAAGGCAACACGTCCTGTATCACGCTGGTAAAGCGTGGCGGAAACGGATGTAGGCAAATTCCTGGCTAGTCGGCAGAAAAAAACAGCGGCGACGCTGAAAACGTCACCGCTGTGATTTTTTATTTGCTGACGCTGACGCCGTAGAAGGAGTTCAAGCCAAATGGGCTGATCTTGAAGTCCTGCACTTCGGCGCGCATGGGTTGATACACCGTCGAGTGAGCGATAGGTGTCATCGGGACTGCATCTTTGAGGACGTGTTGCGCCTGTTTGTACAGTTCGGTGCGCTTGGCCTGGTCGGTAGTGCGTTTGGCTTCCTTGACCAGACCATCAAACTTCTTGTCGCACCACTTGGAGAAGTTGTTGCCGCTGAGCGAGTCGCAGCCGAACAGCACGTTCAGCCAGTTGTCCGGGTCACCATTGTCACCGCTCCAGCCAATGATCATGGCCTGGTTCTCGCCACCTTTGGAACGCTTGATGTACTCGCCCCACTCGTAGCTGGTGATCTTCACGTTGAGGCCGATCTTCTTCCAGTCGGACTGGAGCATTTCAGCCATCAGCTTGGCGTTCGGGTTGTACGGACGCTGCACCGGCATCGCCCACAGAACGATCTCGGTACCTTCCTTGACGCCAGCTTCCTTGAGCAGTTGCTTGGCTTTTTCAGGATCGTACTTGGCGTCCTTGATGGTGGTGTCGTAAGACCACTGGGTCGGCGGCATGGCGTTGACGGCCAGTTGGCCGGCGCCCTGATAAACCGAATCGATGATCTGCGGCTTGTTCACCGCCATGTCCAGCGCCTGACGTACGCGCAGGTCGGCCAGCGGGTTAGGCTCGTTGCTGCCCTTGACCTTGTCCATCACGTTGTAGGCGATGTAGCCGAGGTTGAAACCGGCCTGGTCAGGCATCTTCAGGGTCTTGTCGGCTTTCAGCGCCGCGAGATCCGCCGGACGCGGGAACAGGGTGACCTGGCATTCGTTCTTTTTCAGTTTCTGGATGCGCACCGATGGGTCGGTGGTGATGGCGAAGATCAGGTTGTCGATCTTCACGTCCTCAGGTTTCCAGTAGTCCTTGTTGCCGGTGTAACGGATGTTCGAGTCTTTCTGGTAGCTCTTGAACACGAACGGGCCGGTGCCGATCGGCTTCTGGTTGATGTCGGCAGCCTTGCCTTCCTTGAGCAGCTGGGCAGCGTACTCGGCGGACTGGATCGAGGCGAAGCTCATGGCCATGTTCTGGATAAACGCGGCGTCAACCTGGGCGAGGGTGAACTTGACGGTGTGGTCGTCGACTTTATCGATCTTGGTGATGTTGGTGTCCATCCCCATGTCGGTGAAGTACGGGAATTCGGTCGGGTACGCCTTACGGAACGGGTCATCCTTGTTAATCATGCGATTAAAGGTGAACAGCACGTCGTCGGCGTTGAACTCACGAGTCGGCTTGAAATACGGGGTGGTGTGGAACTTCACGCCTTCACGCAGGTGGAAGGTGTAAGTCAGACCGTCCGGGGAAATGTCCCAGCTGGTGGCCAGGCCCGGAATAACCGCGGTGCCGCCACGCTCGAACTGGCTCAGGCGGTTGAACATGGTTTCGGCTGAGGCGTCGAAGTCGGTTCCGGTGGTGTACTGGCCTGGATCGAAACCGGCCGGGCTCCCTTCGGAGCAGAACACCAGGTTAGTCGCAGCGGATGCGAACGGTGCGGAGGCTAACAAGCCTGCGCCGACTAAAAACGGAATGACCGCGTGTTTAAGCATGTTGGCCTCATGATTTGTTGTCATTTTTTAGTAGTGAGGTACGACCTCGTGAGTCGTGCCTGCGGATACTTATGCAGGGGCCATACCCAATGCAAGATCCAGAGCGACTGCTGGCCTCAAAGCGTGGCACGAACGTACCTTAATGTCGCATTTGTATAATAGTTGACGCATTTGACCGTTTGCGGGTGGTTTTTACGGTGCAAATGAAGCCCCAAAACGGTGCGCCGGTCACGTTCTGCGCGCCGCCTTGGGGCTTGGTGTTACTTATTTATACCCACGCCATAGAAGGGCGTCAGGCCAAACGGACTGATCTTGAAGTCGCTGACTTCCTTGCGCAGCGGCTGGAACACCGTGGAGTTGGCAATCGGGGTGATCGGCACCTGCTGTTTAAGGATCAGTTGCGCCTGTTGATACAGTTTTACCCGTTGCGCCTTGTCGGTCGTGACCTTGGCCTGTTGCACCAGCTTGTCGTAGGCCGGATCGCACCACTTGGCGTAGTTGCTGCCCTTGACCGCCGCGCAGCTGTAAAGCACGCCGAGCCAGTTGTCCGGGTCGCCGTTGTCGCCTGTCCAACCATAGATCATGGCGTCGTGTTCGCCATTTTTCGCGCGCTTGATGTACTCGCCCCATTCATAGCTGACGATGTTGGCCTTGATGCCGATCTTGTCCCAGTCCTGCTGGATCATCTGCGCCGACATTCGTGCGTTCGGGTTGGAGGCGCGCTGCACGGTCATCGCCCACAAGTTGATGGTGGTACCCGGTGCAACCCCGGCTTCCTTGAGTAGCGCCTTGGCTTTCACCGGGTCATACGGCGCGTCCTTGATGTTAGGGTCGTACGACCACTGCGCCGGCGGCAAGGCGTTTTGCGCGAGCTGGCCGGCGCTCTGGTAGACGGCTTTGATGATCGCCGGTTTGTCGATGGCCATGTCCAGTGCCTGCCGCACCTTGAGCTGATCCAGCGGCGCATGGGTGGTGTTGTAGGCGAGGAAACCGAGGTTGAAACCGGCCTGCTTGAGCACGCGCAGGTTCGGGTCTTTTTCCATCACTTCGATGTCGGCCGGACGCGGGTAGCCGCTGACCTGGCATTCGCCGGTCTTGAGCTTCTGCAGGCGCACGGCGGCGTCGGGGGTGATCGAGAAGATCAGGTTGTCGATCTTCACATCTTCCGGTTTCCAGTAGGCCGGGTTGGCGGCGTAGCGGATCTGCGAATCCTTCTGGTAGCGCTTGAACACGAACGGGCCGGTGCCCACCGGTTTCTGGTTGAGGTCGGCGGCTTTGCCTTCCTTCAACAGTTGCGCGGCGTATTCGGCCGATTGCACCGAGGCGAAGCTCATGGCGAGGTTCTGCACGAATGCGGCGTCGACGTTGTTCAGGTTGAAACGCACGGTCTGGTCGTCGATTTTTTCCACTGACTTGATCGTGGTGTTCATGCCCATGTCGGTGAAGTACGGGGACTCGGCGGGGTAGGCCTTACGGAAGGCGTTGTCCGGGTCGAGCAGGCGCTGGAAGGTGAACAGCACGTCGTCGGCGTTGAAGTCGCGGGTCGGAGTGAAATATTCCGTGGTGTGGAATTTCACGCCTTGGCGCAGGTGGAAGGTGTACTGGAGGCCGTCGCTGGAGACGTCCCATTTGGTCGCAAGGCCGGGTTCGATGTCGGTGCCGCCGCGCTGGAATTGGGTGAGGCGGTTGAAGACGGTTTCGGCGGAGGCGTCGAAGTCGGTGCCGCTGGTGTATTGGCTGGGGTCGAAGCCTGCCGGGCTGGCTTCGGAGCAGTAGACCAGGGTGGTGGCGGCGTTTGCCAGCGGGGCGGTGGTGGCCAGGGCCAGGGAGATCAGGAGCGGTTTGAGGGTGGATCTTGGCATGGAGTCCCCGGGTAGATTGGCGTGGTTATGGTTTCAGAGTAGCGGGGATTTGGGGTGGTTCGGAAATATCGTTTTTTCTGTTGAAGTGTCTATCTCGGTATATGTGGCGGCTTTGGTCGGGTACATATCCGTTGCTGCGGTAACGGCCTCTTATGGTTTCGCCCTTACGGCGACTCACTTTTTTTACAAACGCCTAAAAAAAGTAAGCAAAAAAACGCTTTCTCCTGCGTCCGGCCCGCTCGCTAAGGCTCGGGGTCCCTTCGCTCCGGGATTCATCCGGGGGCATCGCCTACGGTTTGCTTCGCTGCACCTCCTCTCGATGTGTGCGGCTGCGCCGCACGGTCGCTGCGCTCCCACCCCCGGATAAATCCCTCCACTCAGCCTCCCGACGTCGCCCGTGGATCAAGATCAAGAGCTGCAGCCGAGCTAACGCTCATCCTGTGTAGGAGCTGCCGAAGGCTGTGATCTTTTGATCTTGCTTTTGTGGGAGCTGGCTTGCCAGCGATGGCGGCCTGACAGCCGACCAATATCCAGCAGACTGCATCCAGTCCCCTGTAGGAGCTGCCGAAGGCTGCGATCTTTTGATCTTGTTTTTAAAATCAAAATCAAAAGATCGCAGCCTTCGGCAGCTCCTACATTGCGTTCGGTTGTGTTTAAGAGTGTGTGAAAAACCCAGAACCTTCCCACAAGGTTTTCAGGTTGTCCGTCGGACGCCGGGGCTCTAGCCTTGAGTTGTCGCTGAAAACTCAGCGATCGGGTGTGAGAACCCTGAAAAATTAGTGATTCACTCCACGTGTCCGCATAATTGCCGACGGCTATCCGCTGCCAGCAATTACGTTATGGCGGCTGTGTGCGGGCAGACTTCGGTCTGGCCGGTTTCCTATTTTTCCGGTTTCTCACCCCGCACATAGCTGCCACCCACTCCGCCGCGTGAGAAACGGCAAGTGTTGGCGTTCTTTTGCAAAATAGGGTTATCCAATGACCAAGCCAGTCCCAGATCCACCGCTCGAACCCACAACTCCGCTCGCTGAAGCCCTCCACGCCGAAGACCTCGCCAAAAACCGCGAAGCCATAAAACGCGCCCTCGACTTCTACCTATGCCCCGAAGCCACAAAACCACGCCCACCCAGCTCGATGTTCCTCGTCCATCCCGGCGTCGATACCGAAAGTCTGCTGGCTCACGCCTGTGAGTCGCTGGCCTCGGCCAACACCATGGCCAGCGACTTCGCCGATCAGCTCAGCCGCCCGCAGCGCAATACGGCGCTGGCGATCCAGCAGATCATCATGCTGGCCGAGCTGGCGGTGAATCGGGCGCTGGATCGGGTTGATCCGCAGGCTTGAGACCGCGTTATCGTTCTTCGCGAGCAAGCCCGCTCCCACAGGGGGAATGCATTTCAAATGTGGGAGCGGCTCTGCCTGCTTTGCTGTCGGCATACCTGTCAGGTCTGACAGTAGCTGCGACGCCTCAGTTGATTGAACATGTATCTGGCCTTCCGTCGGGCCTGCTGTATGTCAGGCGCCCGGCTTTAACGAACGCCAATTCTCATAAGGAAATAGACATGACGCCTGAAGAAAAGACTGATGCAGAGCGACGCGGTTACATAGTTCTACATGTCTCTGCGACGACCAATTCCTGGTGGCAGGTTTACCTTAATGGGCATCTCTTGGACGACTGTCAGTTTGGAACAGAAGATGAGGGTTGGCAGCACGCTATCAATATGATTTTGCGTGATCAATACAACCATTGATGCTCGGGCACCGCGTTATCGTTCATCGCTGGCAAGCCAGCTCCCACAGGTTTTGTGCTGATTTTGAAACCGGCGCACGACTTTGTGGGAGCTGGCTTGCCAGCGATGGCGGCAGATCAAACAACAGAAATCCCGGGCACAAAAAAACCGGCGATCATCCTCTGATCGCCGGTTTCTCATTCAGCCCGCATCAACTCACTGCATCAACACTTCAATCGAGCCATCGGCGGTCAGGCTGACCTGGCTGGTGCCGGCTTCGACTTCCGGCGTGACCGGTGCCGAATCCGCCATGCCCGCGGCTTTCATCATCATCGGGGCGCGCATGTACGGTTGTGGGTAGCCGTTGCTGTTGAGGTTCAGGTTGACGATTTTGTAGCCCTTGCCGCCCAGGGCGTCGGTGGCCAGTTGGGCGCGGGCCTTGAAGGCGTTGACGGCTTCTTTGAGCAGTTGGTCTTCGCTGGCCTTGCGGGTCGGCTCGGCGATGGCGAAGTCCATGCCGCCCATTTTCATGTCGGTCAGCAGTTCGCCGGTGAGTTTGGACAGGGCGGCGAAGTCGGTGCTTTCCAGGCGCAGTTCGGCGCGTTCACGCCAGCCGGTGATTTTCTGGCCTTTGGTGTCGTAGATCGGGTAGCTGTTGCGGCTGCCCTGGCGCAGGGTGATGTCTTTGACTTGCTTGGCCTGGCCCAGAGCCTTGTTCATGGTGGTGCTGACGTCGGCGGCGAGTTTGGCCGGGTCGGTGTTTTGCTCTTCGGTGTAGAGCGTCACGATCATCAGGTCGCGGGCCACTTCCTGGCTGGCTTCGGCGCGCAGTGAGATCTGGTTGTAGTGCAGCTCATCGGCGGCCAGGGCCGGAAGGCTGGCGACGCTACCAACGGTCAGGGCGAGAAGGGCGGCGCTGCGGCGAAAAGTGTGCATGAAGGCTCCTTGATATGGGCGCAGGTGATCAGTCGGGGGCCTGCGTGAAACCATCAGACTCCGGAAAGCAGCGGCAAGTTGCAAGCCTCAAGCTGCAAGCTAAAAGCTTTTACTTATAGCTTGCAGCTTGAAACTTGCAGCTTTGTGCAGTGTGGTCGTTTGCCGCACTTTCGCCTCTCGAGGCCGCGCCTTGGTTATACTCCGTGCGATCCGCCTGGAGCGCTCATCAGGAGAGCTCATGCTCGCCCCCGTACAACTGACTTCCGCCACGCGCCAGAACCTCTGGCGACTGACGTTCATCCGCACCCTGGTGCTGGCCGCGCAGGCCGGTTCCGTTGGCCTGGCCTACTGGCTGCAATTGTTGCCGTTGCCGTGGGTGCAACTGGCGATGACCCTCGGCTGTTCGATTCTGCTCTGCGTGTTCACCGCCGTGCGCCTGCGCACGTCATGGCCGGTGACTGAGCTTGAATATGCGCTGCAACTGGCTTGCGATCTGGTGATCCACAGTGCGCTGCTGTATTTCTCCGGCGGTTCGACCAATCCGTTCGTGTCTTATTATCTGGTGCCGCTGACCATTGCCGCGGTGACGCTGCCGTGGCGTTATTCGGTGATTCTGTCCGGCATCGCGCTGGCGCTGTACACCCTGATGCTGACGCGCTTCTATCCGCTGGAAACCCTGCCGGTGGCCCGCGAGAACCTGCAGATCTACGGCATGTGGCTGAGCTTTGCGCTGGCCGCTGCGGTGATCACGTTCTTCGCCGCGCGCATGGCTGAAGAGCTGCGGCGTCAGGAAGAGTTGCGCGCGATTCGCCGCGAAGAAGGCCTGCGCGACCAGCAGTTGCTCGCGGTCGCCACCCAGGCGGCCGGCGCCGCGCATGAACTTGGCACGCCGCTGGCGACCATGAGCGTGTTGCTCAAGGAGATGCAGCAGGACCATCCCGACGCCATGCTGCAGGACGATCTCAAGGTGCTGCAGGATCAGGTCAAGTTGTGCAAAGAGACCCTGCAGCAACTGGTGCGCGCCGCCGAAGCCAATCGGCGGATGGCGGTGGAGATGCAGGACGTCACCCAGTGGCTCGACGAAGCGCTGAACCGCTGGCACCTGATGCGTCCGGAAGCCAGTTATCGCTTCCAGCGTCTCGGCCAGGGCAGCGTGCCGCGCATGGCGCCGCCGCCGGACCTGACCCAGGCGCTGCTCAATCTGCTAAACAATGCCGCCGACGCCTGCGCGGAAAATCTTCAGGTGACGCTGGACTGGGACGTGGAAACCGTGACCATCAGCATTCGTGACCACGGCGCCGGTGTGCCGCTGGCCATCGCCGAGCAGATCGGCAAACCGTTTTTTACCACCAAGGGCAAAGGTTTCGGCCTGGGCCTGTTTTTGAGCAAGGCCAGCGTGACACGCGCCGGCGGCTCAGTGAAACTCTATAGTCATGAGGAAGGCGGCACGCTCACCGAGCTGCGCCTGCCCCACGGCGCCCGAGGAGACCAACATGAGTGACGAAATCCAAGTCGAAGGCGAAGAACTGCCGCATTTGCTGCTGGTCGACGACGACGCGACCTTCACCCGCGTGATGGCCCGTGCCATGGCCCGCCGCGGCTTTCGCGTCAGCACCGCCGGTTCCGCCGAAGAAGGCCTGACCATCGCTCAGGCCGATCTGCCGGACTACGCCGCGCTGGACCTGAAAATGGACGGCGACTCCGGTCTGGTGCTGCTGCCCAAGCTGCTGGAGCTGGACCCGGAAATGCGCGTGGTGATCCTCACCGGTTATTCGAGCATTGCCACCGCTGTGGAAGCGATCAAGCGCGGCGCCTGCAACTACCTGTGCAAACCGGCCGACGCCGACGACGTGCTGGCCGCGCTGCTTTCCGAGCACGCCGACCTCGACAGCCTGGTGCCGGAAAACCCGATGTCGGTGGACCGTCTGCAGTGGGAGCACATCCAGCGTGTGCTGACCGAGCACGAAGGCAACATTTCCGCCACTGCCCGCGCCCTGGGCATGCACCGCCGCACCCTGCAGCGCAAACTGCAGAAGCGCCCGGTTCGTCGCTGAACCTGCGCTGAACGGCCATCGCCAGCCCTCGCGATAACACGCATCGATCATCTATGATCGGTGCGTGTCTGTTCTTATCTTTATCGAGCCTTTTCCATGAATCAGAACGCTGAATATTCCGCGGTCAACGATGCTGTGCGCGGGCAGTTTTTTCGCAAGGTGTGGGGAATCATCACGCCTTACTGGCGCAGTGAAGAGAAGGGCAAGGCCTGGACCCTGCTGATTGCGGTGATCGCACTGTCATTGCTCAGCGTGGGCATCTCGGTGTGGTTCAACACCTGGTACAAGGATTTCTATAACGCGCTGCAGAAGAAAGATGAAGCGGCGTTCTGGCAACTGATTCTGTACTTCTGCGCGATTGCCGCAGTGGCGATCATCGGTGCGGTGTATCGGCTTTATCTGACGCAGATGCTGACGATTCGCTGGCGTGCCTGGCTGACCGAAAAGCACTTCTCGCGCTGGCTCGCCAACAAGAATTACTACCAGCTGGAGCAGGGCGGTTACACCGATAACCCGGACCAGCGGATTTCCGAAGACCTCAACAATTTCACCTCCAACACCCTGGAACTGGGGATCGGCCTGCTGCGCAATATCGTCAGCCTGGTGTCGTTCTCGATCATTCTGTGGGGCGTGTCGGGCAGCATTGAAGTTTATGGCATCACCATTCCCGGCTACATGTTCTGGTGCGTGCTGGTCTACGCCGTGGTGGGCAGTTGGCTGACGCACTTGATCGGTCGTCGCCTGATCGGCCTGAACAACCAACAACAACGCTTTGAAGCCGACCTGCGTTTTTCCATGGTGCGGATTCGCGAAAATGCCGAGAGCATCGCATTGTACAACGGCGAGCCGAACGAAAATCGCCGCTTGAGCGGGCGCTTCGGCAATGTCTGGCAGAACTTCTGGGACATCATGAAAGTGTCCAAGCGTCTGACCTTCTTCACCGCAGGTTACAGCCAGGCAGCCATTATTTTCCCGTTCATCGTTGCCTCGCCGCGTTACCTCGCCGGCAAGATCGAGCTTGGTGAGCTGATGCAGATCAGCTCGGCATTCGGCAATGTTCAGGAGAGTTTCAGCTGGTTCATCAGTGCCTACCAGAGTCTCGCGGCATGGCGCGCCACCTGTGATCGTCTGCTGAGTTTCCGTCAGGCCATGACCGACAACGAAGAACGTATCCCGGCCATCGATGTGCAGAATCAGGGTAGCGAGCTGAACGTGCACAACCTCGGCCTGGATCTGGCGGATGGTCGTCATCTGCTGACCAATGCCGACATGACCGTTGAACCGGGCGAGCGGGTGATGCTCAGCGGCCGCTCCGGCAGCGGCAAGTCCACCTTGCTGCGGGCGATGGGGCATTTGTGGCCGGCGGGCCACGGCAACATCCGGTTGCCGGCGGCGCGCTACCTGTTCCTGCCGCAGAAACCGTACCTGCCGATCGGCACCCTGCGCGAGGCCCTGAGTTATCCACAACCGGGCGACACGTACGCGCCAGAGCGCTACGCGCAGGTGCTGGAAACCTGCCGTCTGCCGCATCTGGTGGCGCGGCTGGATGAGGCCAATCACTGGCAGCGCATGCTCTCGCCGGGTGAACAGCAACGTCTGGCCTTCGCCCGCGCGCTGCTCTACGCCCCGCAATGGCTGTACATGGACGAAGCGACCTCGGCGATGGATGAAGAGGACGAGGCGACGCTGTATCAGGCGCTGATCGATCAGTTGCCGGGGTTGAGCATTGTCAGCGTCGGCCATCGCAGCAGCCTCAAACGCTTCCACCCACGGCATGTACGGATCGACAGCGGGCATCTGGTGGAGCAAGCCGTGACCGCCTGACCCACACCAATCCCCTGTAGGAGCTGCCGCAGGCTGCGATCTTTTGATCTTGTTTTTTAACAATCAAAGGCAAAAGATCGCAGCCTGCGGCAGCTCCTACAGGAACCGTATTTTGACTGGGCGGTGATCGTACAACCCGCCTGCGCTATGATGTTCACCAAGCCGAATTTTCGAGACCAGACGCCAATCATGGAAAACCCGATCGACACCCCACGTCTCCCGCGCAAGCGCCGCAGCCTGGCCCAGGAGCTGGTGACGGTGCTGACCGAGCAGATCCGCGACGGTCTGCTCAAACGTGGCGACAAGCTGCCCACGGAGTCGGCGATCATGCAGGAGCATGGCGTAAGCCGCACCGTGGTGCGCGAGGCGATTTCCCGTTTGCAGGCCGCCGGCCAGGTGGAAACCCGTCACGGCATCGGCACCTTTGTGCTCGACACGCCAAGCCCCAGCGGTTTCCGCATCGACCCGGCCACGGTCGTCACCCTGCGTGACGTGCTGGCGATTCTCGAATTGCGCATCAGCCTGGAAGTGGAGTCCGCCGGCCTCGCCGCGCAACGGCGCAGCCCCGAACAACTGGCGACCATGCGCGCCGCGCTCGATGCGCTGAACGACAGCGTGGCCCACGCCAGCGATGCGGTGGCCTCGGACTTCGCCTTCCACCTGGAAATCGCCCTGTCCACCGGCAACCGCTACTTCACCGACATCATGACCCACCTGGGCACTAGCATCATTCCGCGTACGCGGCTGAATTCGGCGCGATTGGCCCACGATGATCAGCAGCACTACATGAACCGTCTGAGCCGTGAGCACGAGGAAATCTACGAGGCCATTGCCCGTCAGGATTCCGATGCGGCGCGGGCGGCGATGCGCCTGCATCTGACCAACAGCCGCGAGCGGTTGCGTCAGGCGCATGAAGAGGCGCAGGCGCAGCGGGGGTAAGTGTCTGGCGGGGGGCTGTTCGCGCCTGACCCACTGCCATCGCTGGCAAGCCAGCTCCCACAGGGTTATGCGTCGCAGCGGATTTCGTGTGCGCCATCAATTTCTGTGGCTGATAAGCCAGCTCCCACAGGGTCATGGATTGCAGCGAATTTTGTGTGCGACATCCATCACTGTGGGAGCTGGCTTGCCAGCGATGGGGCCGGTGAAGTCAGCGCGGCAATATCGACCGATCCACCCGCACAGCCAGCCGCGCTTTACCCAGTCTGGCGGCAAATATCACCTCGCCCGACTTATCCACAACCCCCCGGGCAATCGGCTTGCCATCGGCCAGCAACTCCAGCGGTGCGCCTTGCAGCGACTGCCCCGACGCCAGTTCCAGTTTCAATTTGATCGTCATGCTCATTCTCCTTGATTGACGTTGCCCGTCGGGTGGTAGTCCTTGAGCAGCAGGTAGGTGCTCCAGCCCCACCAGTCATCGACGGTGGCGGTGTCGTTGAGGTTGTTGACGTCTTTGCGTCGCAGCACCTTGCCGCCCTCGACGCGGAACAGCGGTGAGAAGTTGCCGGCAAGGTTCAGCACTGCGGTCGGGTCCGGCAGCCGCTGCAGCGCGGCGAACGTCGACGGCGCGGGCACGTTGCCGCTGAGATAGGCGGCGAAGATCTCATCCGCCGAGGCCTGCACGGCCAGATTGACCTGAGTGCGGTTGTCCGTGTCGCTGGCTTCGAAGTAGCGCTTATCGCCGTAGGCGCGCCATTGATCGCCACGGGCGTTGCGTACTTTGAGGCCGAATTTGCTGTCCTCGTCGTGCATGAAACGCGACACCAGCGAGCCCAGATCACTCGGGGTGACCACCGCTGCCAGCTCTTTGCGTGGCACGCGCAGATGACCGGAAGAGAACAGGTCGGTGAGGAAGTGGTCAGCGAACGCGTTCATCGCGTAGGCCCGTTCCAATTGTTGCTCATCGTGATTGGCGCGCGCCGCGACGGCGGTCTGCAGGGCGGCGGTATGCCCGGCGATGTAGGCCAGTCTGGCCCATTCGCCAAAGTGGTCGGCGTTGTTTGCCGCCAGTTTCAGGTACCGTCCGAGGGGGAACAGCGCGGAGATAAAACTGCCGCCGCCGGTGAGCTTGTTCCACTCTTCCGACAACTTATCACCCAGCGCGTCGTAGGCTTCATGCGCTGGTTTGCCTTCCTTGATCGCCTGTTTAACCGCGTCGATCTCCTTTTGCATGACCGCGAGAATCTGCGGCGCCTCGGCGCGCGATGCCGGCAGCACGGCGAGGGAGTCGAAGGCGGCATTGAAGCGGTTCAGGCGATCGGCCGGGGTCGCGCCTTCGTTGATTGGCCGATCGACCACGCCGTAGAAATCACCACCCAGGGCCAGTATCTGGCCGTAAGTCAGGGCGAGGCCGTTAGGCAGGTGCAGTTGCACATTTTGTGCGCGGATCGGTTCGGCGTTTTCGACGAAGCGCAGCAGGGTGTTGTCGCCGATGGTCGTGTGTTCGCCGCCTTCGAAGCGCAATTGCGTTTGGCTTTTGCGCGGTTGGCCGGGGAGGGCAGTAAGCGGCTCGACATCGCTGTGAGCATCGGCAATGTGCAGCAGCAGATGCGGGTTGTCGGCGCTGAAGCCAATCCCGTCTGGGGTAAACAGATCATCGAAGCGGGCAACCTGCGGTGTGGGTTTTTCCTGCGGTTTGGGGTGCAGTCCGGACATTTCTTTCTCCTTGATATGTCGTCGATAGCGCTTAATTTAGCTGTATGTATATACAGTTAAATCCAGCCTAGACGAGAACTTTCCTACGTCAAGAAAGAATCCTGTCCGACAAAAAATGCCGGTCAGCGATGAAATGCAGTTGACGGTTATCTTTTAAGTTGTACGATGACCTACAACTTCAGCGCTGGCTGAATCATAAAACTCACAAAAAACGTTGCTACCAGGGTGTTCGAAAAATGAATCCACAAGAACTGAAGTCCATCCTCTCCGCCGGCCTGCTGTCGTTCCCGGTCACCGATTTCAACGCTCAGGGCGATTTCAATCGCGCCGGCTACATCAAGCGTCTGGAATGGTTGGCCCCGTACGGCGCTTCGGCCCTGTTCGCGGCGGGCGGCACTGGCGAATTCTTCTCCCTGGCGGCCAGCGAATATTCGCAAATCATCAAAACCGCGGTGGATACCTGTGCCACCAGCGTGCCGATTCTGGCCGGTGTCGGTGGTTCGACCCGTCAGGCCATCGAGTACGCTCAGGAAGCCGAGCGCCTAGGCGCCAAAGGTCTGTTGCTGCTGCCGCACTACCTGACCGAAGCCAGCCAGGACGGGGTCGCCGCCCACGTTGAGGCGGTGTGCAAATCGGTGAACATCGGCGTGGTGGTCTACAACCGCAACGTCTGCCGCCTGACCGCGCCACTGCTGGAACGTCTGGCCGAGCGCTGCCCGAACCTGATCGGTTACAAGGACGGTCTGGGCGATATCGAGCTGATGGTGTCGATCCGTCGTCGCCTCGGCGATCGCTTCAGCTACCTCGGCGGCCTGCCGACCGCCGAAGTCTACGCCGCGGCCTATAAAGCGCTGGGCGTGCCGGTTTACTCGTCGGCGGTGTTCAACTTCATCCCGAAAACCGCGATGGACTTCTACCACGCGATCGCCCGTGAAGATCACGCCACCGTCGGCAAGATCATCGACGACTTCTTCCTGCCGTACCTCGACATCCGCAATCGCAAGGCCGGTTACGCCGTGAGCATCGTCAAGGCCGGGGCAAAAATTGCCGGCTATGACGCAGGCCCGGTGCGGGCGCCGCTGACCGACCTGACCGGCGAAGAGTACGAAATGCTCGCCGCACTGATCGACAAGCAAGGCGCGCAATAACACCGACCCAAGAGGCCGCTGAGCAATCAGCGGCTTTTGCGTAGAGAGGAGAATTTTCTGTGGCTGATTCCAAGCGTTACGACAACTACATCAACGGTGAATGGGTCGCCGGTGCCGATTATTCGGCGAACATCAACCCGTCCGAATTGAGCGACACCATCGGCGACTACGCCAAGGCTGACCTGACTCAGGTTAACGCCGCCATCGACGCAGCCCGTGCCGCGTTCCCGGCTTATTCGACTTCGGGTATTCAGGCTCGCCACGATTCGCTGGATAAGATCGGCACGGAAATCCTCGCCCGTCGCGAAGAGCTCGGCACCCTGCTGGCCCGGGAAGAGGGCAAGACCCTGCCTGAAGCTATCGGTGAAGTGACCCGCGCCGGCAACATCTTCAAATTCTTCGCTGGTGAATGCCTGCGACTGTCCGGCGACTACGTGGCGTCGGTGCGCCCGGGCGTCAACGTCGAAGTGACCCGCGAAGCCCTCGGCGTGGTCGGCCTGATCACTCCGTGGAACTTCCCGATTGCGATTCCGGCGTGGAAGATCGCGCCGGCCCTGGCCTACGGCAACTGCGTGGTGCTGAAACCGGCGGATCTGGTGCCGGGTTGCGCCTGGGCACTGGCGGAAATCATCTCCCGCGCCGGCTTCCCGGCCGGCGTGTTCAACCTGGTGATGGGCAGCGGTCGGGTGGTTGGCGAAGCACTGGTCAACAGCCCGAAAGTCGATGGCATCAGCTTCACCGGTTCGGTGGGCGTGGGCCGGCAGATCGCGGTCAACTGCGTGTCGCGTCAGGCCAAAGTACAGCTGGAAATGGGTGGCAAAAACCCGCAGATCATTCTCGACGACGCCGACCTCAAACAAGCGGTCGAGCTGTCGGTGCAGAGCGCGTTCTACTCCACCGGCCAGCGTTGCACGGCCTCGAGCCGCTTGATCGTTACCGCCGGGATTCACGACCAGTTCGTCGAAGCGATGGCCGAGCGCATGAAGTCGATCAAGGTCGGCCACGCGCTGAAATCCGGTACCGATATCGGTCCGGTCGTTTCCCAGGCGCAGCTGGAACAGGACATGAAGTACATCGACATCGGCCAGTCCGAAGGTGCGCGTCTGGTCAGCGGCGGCGCTCTGGTGACGTGCGACACCGAAGGCTACTTCCTCGCGCCAACCCTGTTTGCCGACAGCGAAGCATCGATGCGCATCAGCCGCGAAGAAATCTTCGGCCCGGTGGCCAACGTCGTGCGCGTGGCGGATTACGAAGCGGCGCTGGCGATGGCCAATGACACCGAGTTCGGCCTGTCAGCCGGTATCGCTACCACCTCGCTGAAGTACGCCAACCACTTCAAACGCCACTCGCAGGCCGGGATGGTGATGGTCAACCTGCCGACCGCCGGTGTCGATTACCACGTTCCGTTCGGTGGCCGTAAGGGTTCATCCTATGGCTCACGTGAGCAAGGCCGCTACGCGCAGGAGTTCTACACGGTGGTGAAGACCGCCTATATCGGCTCCTGAACGCAGCACGCGGTGTCGCCCCCGACACCGCCCCCTGTAGGAGCTGCCGCAGGCTGCGATCTTTTGATCCTGTTTTCAAGATCAAGATCAAAAGATCGCAGCCTGCGGCAGCTCCTACAGGGGTACATGCAACACCAAAGAAGATCCACCCGCGCATAAAAATAATCAGTGGGAGTACATCTACATGCAATCGTCCAAGCCGACTCACGTCCGCTATTTGATCCTGCTCATGCTGTTTCTGGTGACCACGATCAACTACGCCGACCGCGCGACCATCGCCATCGCCGGTTCCAGCCTGCAAAAAGACCTCGGCATCGACGCGGTCACCCTCGGTTATATCTTCTCCGCTTTCGGTTGGGCCTACGTTGCCGGGCAAATTCCCGGTGGCTGGCTGCTCGATCGTTTCGGCTCGAAAAAAGTCTATGCCCTGAGCATCTTTACCTGGTCGCTGTTCACCGTGCTGCAAGGCTTTGTCGGTGAGTTCGGCATGTCCACGGCGATTGTCGCGCTGTTCATGCTGCGCTTTCTGGTGGGCCTGGCCGAGGCGCCATCGTTCCCCGGTAACGCACGAATTGTCGCGGCCTGGTTCCCGACCGCTGAACGCGGCACCGCCTCGGCGATCTTCAACTCGGCGCAATACTTTGCCACCGTGTTGTTCGCACCGCTGATGGGCTGGATCGTCTATCGCTTCGGCTGGGAACACGTGTTCATTGTCATGGGCATTCTCGGCATCATCTTCTCGCTGGTCTGGCTCAAGGTTATCCACAGCCCGCGTCAACACCCGCTGGCCAACGAGGCGGAAGTGCAGTTCATCGCCGACAACGGCGGCATGGTCGACATGGACCAGAACAAAGGCAAAAAGGCTGACGGTCCGAAGTGGGATTACATCCGCCAGTTGCTGACCAACCGCATGATGCTTGGCGTTTATCTGGGTCAGTACTGCATCAATGGCATCACTTATTTCTTCCTGACCTGGTTCCCGGTGTACCTGGTGCAAGAGCGTGGCATGACCATTCTCAAGGCCGGTTTCATCGCTTCGCTGCCGGCGATCTGCGGATTTATCGGCGGCGTGCTCGGCGGGGTGATTTCCGATTACCTGCTGCGCAAAGGGCATTCGCTGACCTTCGCCCGCAAGGCACCGATCATCGCCGGTCTGCTGGTATCCAGCAGCATCGTTGCCTGCAACTATGTTGATGTGGAATGGATGGTCGTCGGCTTCATGGCCCTGGCGTTCTTCGGCAAAGGCGTGGGCGCACTGGGCTGGGCGGTGGTCTCTGACACTTCGCCAAAGCAGATCGCCGGCCTGAGCGGTGGCCTGTTCAACACCTTCGGCAACATCGCGTCGATCACCACGCCGATCGTGATTGGCTACATCATCAGCTCCACCGGTTCGTTCAAATGGGCGCTGGTGTTCGTCGGTGCCAACGCGCTGGTCGCAGTGTTCAGCTATCTGGTGATCGTCGGCCCGATCAAACGCGTAGTGCTCAAAGAGCCTCCAACCAACGGTGGTTCTGAAATCACCGGTAAATTGTCTCAAGCGCATTCCTGAGGAGCGGCGTCATGCAGTTGATTGAACATTCCGACTCGCCGCGCTACATCCGCCTGCACGAGCGGGACAACGTAGTGATTGTGGTCAACGACCAGGGCGTGCCGGCCGGCACTGAATTTCCCGACGGACTGGTGACCGTGGACTTTGTGCCGCAGAGCCACAAGGTCACCCTCGAGGACATTCCCGAGGGCGGCCAGGTGATTCGCTACGGCGAGATCATTGGCTACGCGTTGCAGCCGATCCCGCGTGGCAGCTGGGTCAAGGAAGATCAACTGCGCATGCCCACCGCGCCGCCGCTGGACAGCCTGCCGCTGTCCACCGAAGTACCGGCCGCGCAGGCTCCACTGGAAGGCTTCACCTTCGAGGGTTATCGCAACGCCGACGGCACCGTCGGTACGCGCAATATTCTTGGCATCACCACCACCGTGCAGTGCGTCACCGGCGTGCTCGATCACGCGGTAAAAAAGATCAAGGAAGAGCTGCTGCCGAAGTATCCGCACGTCGATGACGTAGTGGCGCTGACCCACAGTTATGGCTGCGGCGTGGCAATCACCGCCACCGACGCGTACATCCCGATTCGCACCGTGCGCAATCTGGCGCGTAACCCGAACCTGGGGGGCGAAGCGCTGGTGATCAGCCTCGGCTGCGAGAAATTGCAGGCCGGGCAGGTGATGCACGAAGACGATGCGTCGGTGGACTTGAGCGATCCGTGGCTGTACCGCCTGCAGGATTCCAGCCACGGTTTTACCGAGATGATCGAGCAAATCATGGCGCTGGCCGAAGTGCGTCTGAAGAAGCTCGACCAGCGCCGCCGCGAAACCGTGCCGGCCTCCGAGCTGATCCTAGGCATGCAGTGCGGCGGCAGCGATGCATTTTCCGGGATCACCGCCAACCCGGCGCTGGGCTATGCCTCGGACCTGCTGCTGCGTGCGGGGGCGACGGTGATGTTTTCCGAAGTCACCGAAGTGCGCGACGCGATCTACCTGCTGACCTCCCGCGCCCAGAGCAAAACCGTCGCCGAGGAACTGGTGCGTGAGATGGACTGGTACGACCGCTATCTGGCCAAAGGCGAAGCGGACCGCAGCGCCAACACCACGCCGGGCAACAAGAAGGGCGGGTTGTCGAACATTGTCGAGAAGTCGCTGGGCTCGATCGTCAAATCCGGCAGCAGCGCGATCAATGGCGTACTCGGCCCGGGGGAGCGCTTCAAACAGAAAGGTCTGATTTTCTGCGCGACGCCGGCCAGTGATTTTGTCTGCGGCACCTTGCAACTGGCGGCGGGGATGAACCTGCATGTGTTCACCACCGGGCGCGGTACGCCGTATGGTCTGGCAATGGCGCCGGTAGTGAAGGTTTCGACCCGTACCGAGTTGGCGCAGCGCTGGCCTGACTTGATCGATATCGATGCCGGGCGGATTGCCACCGGGCGCGCGTCTATCGAGGAGTTGGGCTGGGAGTTGTTCCACTACTACCTGGATGTGGCCAGCGGCAAACAGCAGACCTGGGCGGAGAAGCACAAGCTGCATAACGACATTACGCTGTTCAATCCGGCGCCGATTACTTGATGGTTTTGGGGGAGGCCCAAAGCTACCCTCACCCCAGCCCTCTCCCGGAGGGAGAGGGGGCCGATCCGGGAATGTTTTAGAAATACATCGACCTGAAAGATCCGTGCCGAATCCACAATCGACAGAGTCTTGCAGGTCGATGTCTGACGCAAGACAACGCGGTCGGTCCCCTCTCTTTCCGAGGGAGAGGGGGCCGATCCGGGAATATTTTAGAATTAGATCGACCTGAAAGTGCTTTGCCGAATCCATAATCGACACGGTCATGCAGGTCGATGTCTGACGCAAGACAACGCGGTCGGTCCCCTCTCTTTCCGAGGGAGAGGGGGCCGATCCGGGAATATTTTAGAATTAGATCGACCTGAAAGTGCTTTGCCGAATCCATAATCGACACGGTCTTGCAGGTCAATGTCTGACGCAAGACAACGCGGTCGGTCCCCTCTCCCTCCGGGAGAGGGCTAGGGTGAGGGGCTTTTGCTTTATCATTGGCTTCTTACGACGCTCACCCAAAGGCTCCCCGGCATGCTGGCAATTTTCCTCGAAACCCTGAACATCACCGCGCCGGTGTTCGCCATGCTGTTTCTCGGGGTGTTGCTCAAGCGCATCGACTGGATCAACGACAACTTCATCCACACCGCCTCGTCGCTGGTGTTCAACGTGAGCATGCCGGCGCTGCTGTTTCTCGGCATTCTGCACGCGGACCTGCACGCCGCGCTGCAACCGGCGCTGCTGATCTACTTCGCGCTCGCCACGCTGGTGAGTTTTGCCCTGGCCTGGGGCTGGGCGATTGTGCGTTGTCCGCGCGAAGATCGTGGCATCTACACCCAGGGCGCCTTTCGCGGCAATAACGGGGTGATCGGTCTGGCGCTGGCAGCGAGCATGTACGGCGACTACGGGATTTCCCTCGGGGCGATTCTCGCGGCGCTGGTGATCCTGTTCTACAACACCCTCTCGACCATTGTGCTGGCGGTGTACAGCCCGGTGATCAAGTCCGATCCGTGGAGCATCTGCAAAAGCGTATTCAGCAATCCGCTGATCATCAGCGTGATTGCTGCCGCACCGTTTGCCTGGTTCAAGATCAGCCTGCCGGGCTGGCTGGAAACCTCCGGTCAGTACCTGGCGCAGACTACTTTGCCACTGGCGCTGATCTGCATCGGCGGCACGCTGTCACTGGCGGCCCTGCGCAAGAGCGGGAGCATGGCGCTGAGTTCGAGTCTGGTGAAGATGATCGGCCTGCCGCTGCTGGCAACGTTCGGTGCGTGGTTGTGGGGCTTTCGCGGGGCGGAGCTGGGAATTCTGTTTTTGTACTTCGGCAGTCCGACGGCGGCCGCCAGTTTCGTCATGGCCCGGGCGGCGCAGGGTAATCATGAGCTGGCGGCGGCGATCATCGTGCTGACCACATTGATGGCGGCGGTGACCACCAATCTGGGGATCTTTCTGTTGCAGTGGGGTGGGTGGATCTGACTGCCAGATCTTCAGTGCTTGAAACGGCCTCTTCACGGGCTTGCCCGCTCCCACAGGTTTTGGGTTGTTAATCAGATTGAATAACACCGAGAAACCTGTGGGAGCGGGCTTGCCCGCGAAGGCGCCAGATCAGGCTACTCAACTCTCAATCAATCACTCAGGCTTCTGGTAGGTATCGATCACTTCCTGCGCCGCGCGAAACGCATCGATCGCCGCCGGTACCCCGGCATACACCGCGCAATGCAGCAGCGCCTCGCGAATCTCCTCGACGGTGCAGCCGTTATTCAGCGCACCGCGCACGTGGCCTTTCAATTCCTGCGGGCACTTCAATGCGGTCAGCGCCGCCAAGGTAATCAGGCTGCGGGTTTTCAGCGGCAGACCTTCACGATTCCACACCCCGCCCCAGGCATGTTCATTGACGAAATCCTGCAGCGGCTGGCTGAACTCGGTGGCATTGCCCAGTGCGCGATCAACGAATGCATCGCCCATTACCTGACGGCGGATTTCAACCCCGGATTTCTGCGAATCGGTCATGGCACATCCCTCTTGTGGTGTTGGCGGCGCCAGGCGCGTACGGACGTGAACAACAGGAACGCCAGCAGCGTCGGCAGCACGTAGAACAGCATGAGTTTTTCCAGTTTGCCGGCCAGCGGCATGCCGGTGGTGAACGACACCACGTGCAGCCCGTACGCCAGGTACAAGCCGAGCAGCAACAAACCTTCGGCGCGCGTCACGCGGTAGCCGGAATAGAACACCGGCAGGCACAGCGCGGCGACGCCGAGCATCACCGGCAGGTCGAAATCCAGCGCATTGGGCGATACCGACAACGGCGTCGGCGCGATCAGCGCGGTGACACCGAGCACGCCCAGCAGGTTGAACAGGTTGGCGCCGATCACGTTGCCCACGGCGATATCGCGCTGACCGCGCAATGCGGCGATCAGCGAGGTGGCGAGCTCCGGCAGCGAAGTGCCGACCGCGACCACCGTCAGGCCGATCACCCGTTCGGAGAAACCCAGATCCGTCGCCACCGCCACCGCTGCGCCCAGCAGCAAATGCCCGGCGAATACCAGCATTGCCAGGCCGACGATGATCATCAGCAAACTGCTGAACCACGGCACTTGCGGAGCTTGCGGCAACTGCGAATGCGGCCGCGCCGAGTGCCGCGACTGACGCAACAGCAGGCCCAGATACAACGCCAGTGCGGCGAGCAACAGGACGCCGTCGAAGCGGCTGATCTGTTCATTCCAGGCGAAAACGAACACCAGCAGGCTGGCGCCGATCATCAGCGGAATGTCGAGGCGAACCAGTTGTCGCGAGACCCGCAGCGGAATAATCAGCGCCGACAGGCCGAGGGTCACGAGGATGTTGAAGATGCTGCTGCCGATCACGCTGCCGACGGCGATGTCGGGGTTGTGCGCCAAGGTCGCCTGCAGGCTGACGGCCATTTGCGGGGCGCTGCTGCCAAGGGCGACGATGGTCAGGCCGATAATCAGCGGCCGCACGTGCAGGCGCGCCGCGAGACGCACGGCGGCGCGCACCATCAGTTCGGCGCCGACGATCAGCAGGAACAGTCCGCCGAGCAGCTCGATCACATTGATCAGCGGTAAATCGGCCAGAGCAAAAATAGTCAGCGCTCCATCAGTCGTCGAGGGCCTGTACGCGCACTCGTGCCGTGCCACTGCCAAGCATGCCGAGACGTTCGGCGGCTTCGCGCGAGACATCGATCAAGCGGCCACGGGTGTGCGGTCCGCGATCGTTGATGCGCACAATGCAGGATTTGTCGTTTTTCACGTTGGTGACCTTCACCCGCGTGCCGAACGGCAGTTGGCGATGGGCGGCGGTCAGGGCGTTCTGGTTGAACGCTTCGCCGCTGGCGGTGCGCTTACCGTGATGTTTGGCTCCGTAGTAGGAGGCGACGCCGGTCTGGTCGTAACCGTGCGGGTCGATGATGTCGTTGCTGGCGCAACCGGCCAGTAGCGAGAGCAGGGCGCAGCCAATGAGCAGACGCTTCATTCAAAGGTTTCCAGAATCAATTGTGGGAATAACCCTTTGTTAAGGCCAAGCTTCTGTGGCGAGGGGATTCATCCCCGATGGGCTGCACAGCAGCCCCAATTCCTCTGAACTCAGAACCGAGGGCCGCTCCGCGCCCCATCGGGGATAAATCCCCTCACCACAGAAGATCTGCAGCCACAAAGGCTTGCTCCCACATGGATTGGAGCCAGGCTTTAAGGCTGCCTCCATTTATGGTCAGCCTTCGAGCTTGCTTTTCAGCAGTTCGTTCACTTGCTGCGGGTTGGCCTTGCCTTTGGAAGCTTTCATGGCCTGGCCCACAAAGAAACCGAACATCTTGCCGCGCTTGGCTTCGTCGGCCGCCCGGTATTGCTCGACCTGCTCGGCGTTGGCCGCGAGCATTTCGTCCAGTACCGCGGAGATCGCGCCGGTATCGGTCACCTGCTTCAGACCGCGCTTGTCGATGATCTCGTCCGCCGTGCCTTCGCCGTTGGCCATCGCTTCGAACACCACTTTGGCGATCTTGCCGGAGATGGTGTTGTCCTTGATGCGCAGCAGCATGCCGCCCAATAGTTCAGCGGAAACCGGCGACTCTTCGATGTCCAGGCCTTGCTTGTTGAGCAGGCTGCCCAGCTCGACCATCACCCAGTTCGCCGCCAGTTTGGCGTCGCCGCCGATGGCTGCGACTTTCTCGAAGTAGTCCGCTTGCTCACGGCTGGTGGCCAGCACGTTGGCGTCGTAGGCCGACAGACCGAACTGGCTCTGGAAGCGCTCGCGTTTTTGCGGCGGCAGCTCCGGCAGGGTGGCGCGCACCTCACCGAGGAACGACTCTTCGATGACCACCGGCAGCAGGTCCGGATCGGGGAAGTAACGGTAGTCGTTGGCTTCCTCTTTGGAACGCATCGGACGGGTCTCGTCCTTGTTCGGATCGTACAGACGGGTCTGCTGGATCACTTTGCCGCCGTCTTCGATCAGCTCGATCTGACGCTGGATCTCGGAGTTGATCGCCTTCTCGATGAAGCGGAACGAGTTGACGTTCTTGATCTCGCAGCGGGTGCCGAACTCGACCTGGCCTTTCGGGCGGACCGAGACGTTGCAGTCGCAACGCAGCGAGCCTTCGGCCATGTTGCCGTCGCAGATGCCCAGGTAACGCACCAGCGCGTGGATCGCCTTGACGTAAGCCACGGCTTCCTTGGCGCTGCGCATGTCCGGCTCGGAGACGATTTCCAGCAGCGGCGTGCCGGCACGGTTCAGGTCGATGCCGGTGGCACCGTTGAATTCTTCGTGCAGGCTCTTGCCGGCGTCTTCTTCCAGGTGCGCGCGGGTGATGCCGACACGTTTGACGGTGCCGTCTTCCAGCGCGATGTCCAGGTGGCCCTTGCCGACGATCGGCAATTCCATCTGGCTGATCTGATAGCCCTTCGGCAGATCCGGGTAGAAGTAGTTCTTGCGGGCGAACACGTTGTGCTGGCCGATCTCGGCGTCAATTGCCAGACCGAACATCACCGCCATGCGCACCGCTTCCTGGTTCAGCACCGGCAATACGCCGGGCATGCCGAGGTCGATCAGGCTGGCCTGGGTGTTCGGCTCGGAGCCGAACTGGGTGGAACTACCGGAAAAGATTTTCGACCGGGTGGTGAGCTGAGTGTGAATCTCCAGCCCGATCACGACTTCCCATTGCATGTGTGTCTCCTCAGAAGCCGGTTGGGGTGCGGGTGTGCCAGTCAGTGTTCAACTGATACTGATGGGCAACGTTCAACAGGCGACCTTCCTGGAAATACGGCGCCAGCAATTGCACACCCACCGGCAGGCCATCGACAAAACCGGCCGGCATCGACAGGCCCGGCAGGCCCGCGAGGTTGGCGGTGATGGTGTAGACGTCTTCCAGATAGGCCGCGACCGGATCACTGTTCTTGGCGCCGAGCTTCCAGGCCGGGTTCGGCGTGGTCGGGCCGAGGATAATGTCGACCTCGTTAAAAGCTGCCATGAAGTCGTTCTTCACCAGACGACGGATCTTCTGCGCTTTCAGGTAGTATGCGTCGTAG
Source organism: Pseudomonas sp. Eth.TT006 (assembly GCF_054456575.1). NCBI lineage: Bacteria > Pseudomonadati > Pseudomonadota > Gammaproteobacteria > Pseudomonadales > Pseudomonadaceae > Pseudomonas > Pseudomonas sp. Eth.TT006. The sequence continues at coordinate 177,646 of NZ_JBTJEN010000002.1, forward strand.
TAACCGGCGGACAGCGCGTAGGCACCGACCATGATCCGGCGCTGTACTTCAGTGCCGAAACCTTCGCCACGGGAGCGCTTGTACAGGTCGACCAGGTTTTCCGGGTTCTCGCAGCGATGGCCGAAGCGCACGCCGTCGAAACGCGACAGGTTCGAGGAGGCTTCTGCCGGCGCGATCACGTAATACGCAGGAATCGCGTGCTGCATGTTCGGCAGGCTGATTTCCTTGATCACCGCACCGAGCTTCTGCAGCTCGTTGATGCTGTTCTGGATCAGTTCGGCGATGCGCGGGTCGAGACCGGCGCTGAAGTATTCCTTCGGCACGCCGATGCGCAGGCCTTGCAGCGAATCGCCGAGGCTGGCGGAGTAATCCGGCACGGGCTCATCGATGCTGGTGGAGTCGTTCTGGTCGAACCCGGCCATACCTTGCAACAAAATCGCGCAGTCTTCGGCGGTGCGCGCCAACGGGCCGCCCTGATCGAGGCTGGAGGCGTAAGCGATCATGCCCCAGCGCGACACGCGACCGTAGGTCGGTTTGAGGCCGGTCAGGTTGGTGAACGCCGCCGGCTGACGGATCGAACCGCCGGTGTCGGTGGCGGTGGCCGCCGGCAACAGGCGAGCGGCAACGGCTGCCGCCGAGCCACCGGACGAACCGCCCGGCACGTGTTCCAGGTTCCACGGGTTTTTCACCGCGCCGTACCAGCTCGACTCGTTGGCCGAACCCATGGCGAACTCGTCCATGTTGGTCTTGCCCAGGGTCACGGCGCCGGCAGCGGCCAGTTTCGCGACCACGGTGGCGTCGTACGGGGCCTTGAAGTTGTCGAGCATCTTCGAGCCGCAGCTGGTGCGGATGCCCTGAGTGCAGAACAGGTCCTTGTGGGCGATCGGCGCGCCGAGCAGGGCGCCGCTCTCACCGTTGGCACGGCGCGCGTCGGCGGCTTTCGCCTGCGCCAGCGCCAGCTCTTCGGTGAGGCTGATGAAACTGTTGAGCTGCGGATCGAGCTGGGTAATACGCGCCAGCAGGACTTTGGTCAGCTCTTCGGAAGAAAACTTTTTATCGGCGAGACCGCGGGCGATCTCGGCCAGAGTCATTTGATGCATTGCAGGCTCTTTCCCTTTAGTCGATGACTTTCGGAACCAGATACAGGCCGTTTTCGACCGCTGGTGCGATGGACTGATAGGCCTCGCGGTGATTGGTCTCGGTCACGACGTCGGCGCGCAGGCGCTGACTGGCTTCCAGCGGGTGGGCCAAAGGCTCGATACCGTCGGTATTGACGGCCTGCATTTCGTCGACCAGCCCGAGAATGCTGTTGAGGGCGGAAGTAATGTGCGGAAGATCGGCATCATTGAGGCCAAGGCAGGCCAGATGCGCGATTTTTTCCACGTCGGAGCGTTCTAGCGCCATCGGGATTCTCCAGTGGAAAACAGAACGGACGGCGTCCGTGTGTTAGATTGTCGGAACACTACCGCACTTCTACGGTCATAAGGCCGCGATTATGGGGCTTGGTGCACAGAAAAGCGGCCAATTTAACATATTGGCGCCTTGCCCAAAATCCCTGTCGTTGTTAGAGTTTGCCGCACTTTTTTACCCACGCGTTGCCTAGGGTCCCTTTCCCATGTTCAAGAAACTGCGTGGCATGTTTTCCAGCGATCTTTCCATTGACCTGGGCACTGCCAACACCCTTATTTACGTGCGCGAGCGCGGTATCGTCCTGAATGAGCCATCGGTTGTGGCCATTCGGACACACGGTAACCAGAAAAGTGTCGTCGCTGTCGGCACCGAAGCCAAGCGCATGCTCGGCCGTACGCCGGGCAACATTGCTGCCATTCGTCCGATGAAGGACGGCGTGATCGCCGACTTCAGCGTCTGCGAAAAGATGCTGCAGTACTTTATCAACAAGGTTCACGAAAACAGTTTTCTGCAGCCCAGCCCTCGTGTGCTGATCTGCGTTCCATGCAAGTCCACCCAGGTGGAGCGTCGTGCCATCCGTGAATCGGCCCTTGGCGCCGGTGCTCGTGAAGTGTTTCTGATCGAAGAGCCGATGGCCGCTGCGATCGGTGCCGGCCTGCCGGTTGAAGAAGCCCGCGGTTCGATGGTCGTCGATATCGGTGGTGGTACCACTGAAATCGCCCTGATCTCGCTGAACGGTGTGGTCTATGCCGAATCCGTCCGCGTCGGCGGCGACCGTTTCGACGAAGCGATCATCACCTACGTGCGCCGCAACTACGGCAGCCTGATCGGTGAATCGACGGCCGAGCGCATCAAGCAGGAAATCGGTACGGCCTACCCGGGCGGCGAAGTTCGCGAAGTCGACGTTCGCGGTCGCAACCTGGCCGAAGGCGTTCCACGCGCATTCACCCTGAACTCCAACGAAGTGCTGGAAGCTCTGCAAGAGTCCCTGGCCACCATCGTTCAGGCCGTGAAAAGCGCCCTGGAGCAATCGCCGCCGGAACTGGCTTCCGACATCGCCGAGCGTGGCCTGGTGCTGACCGGTGGTGGCGCGCTGCTGCGTGACCTCGACAAGTTGCTGGCCCAGGAAACCGGTCTGCCGGTGATCGTTGCCGAAGACCCGCTGACCTGCGTTGCTCGCGGCGGTGGCCGTGCATTGGAAATGATGGATAAGCACACCATGGATCTGCTCTCCAGCGAATGATCAAACGGCGTGAAAGCTACTGCGCTCGACAATACTGCGTTAAAAACAGGCTCGGAATGCTCATTTACAGCCAGTAAACTCCGCTTCCTCGCCTGTTTTTGCCTTGTCTTGTCTTCGCTCGCTACGCTTTCACACCATTTGATTCGCCGAGTGCACTACATGGGAACGCGCGCAGGCGGCACTTTGCAGTGCTGCCTGTTGGCGTTTATCTTCTGTCAGTCTTCATCCAGGCCGGTTTGATGCCGTATGAATAAACAGAACATTTGCCTGGGAGGAGCGGCTTATTAAACCGCTTTTCGCCAAAGGCCCTTCGTTGGGCGTGCGCCTGTTGGTGCTGGCCGTGCTGTCGATCGCGCTGATGGTGGTCGATGCCCGCTTCGACCTGCTCAAGCCTGCGCGCAAGCAAGCGTCGCTGGTGCTGATGGATGCCTACTGGATCACTGACCTGCCCGGACGGTTGTGGGACGGTGTTGCCAGTCAGTTCGGCAGTCGCACCGAACTTGTCGCCGAAAACGAAAAACTCAAGACCGAGAACCTGCTGTTGCAGGGGCGCATGCAGAAGCTTGCCGCCCTCACCGAGCAGAACGTTCGGCTGCGCGAGTTGCTCAATTCCTCGGCACTGGTCAACGAAAAGGTCGAAGTGGCCGAGTTGATCGGTATGGACCCTAATCCCTTCACCCACCGCATCATCATCAATAAAGGTGAGCGCGATGGCGTGGTGCTCGGTCAGCCGGTGCTCGATGCGCGCGGGCTGATGGGCCAGGTGGTCGAGCTGATGCCGTACACCTCCCGTGTGCTGCTGCTCACCGACAGCACTCACAGCATTCCGGTGCAGGTGAACCGTAACGGTCTGCGGGCGATTGCCAGCGGCACCGGCAACCCGGAACGCCTGGAACTGCGCCACGTCGCCGATACCGCGGACATCAAGGAAGGCGATCTGCTGGTCAGCTCCGGCCTCGGTCAGCGCTTCCCGGCCGGTTACCCGGTGGCCACGGTCAAGGAAGTCATCCACGATTCCGGCCAGCCCTTCGCGATTGTTCGTGCGGTGCCAACCGCTGCGCTGAACCGCAGCCGTTATCTGCTGCTGGTGTTCAGTGACAACCGTACCGCTGAAGAACGTGCCAACGATGCCGCGCAAGCTCAGGAAAACCTGGATGCCTTTGGCGGCGGCCCGATTATTCCGGCCACGATACCGAAAACCGTGACGCCAGCGACTGCGGCGCCGGCACCTGCGGCAACGGTGGCTCCGGCCGCCAGTGCCACACCGGCCACGCCAGCCAAACCGGCTACCGGCAAGCCGCCGGCAAACAGCCGGCCTGCGGCACCCCAGCCTGCGACTCGACCGGCAAGCAAACCGCCTGTCAGCGCGCCGGCCAACACCGGGAGACAAGAATAATGGTCGGGGTTACCGCATCGCGGAACGGCTGGATTGTCTGGCTGACGTTTGTTGTCGGCATACTCCTGAGCGTGTCGCCATTACCGATTTTCATGGAAATCCTGCGCCCGCTGTGGCTGGCGCTGCTCCTGACATTCTGGGCGCTGTATATGCCGCACACGATCGGCATGGTTACGGCGTTTTGTCTGGGCCTGGCCGAGGACGTGTTGCAGGGCGATTTGCTCGGTCAGAACGCGCTGATCCTGACTCTGATCACCTTCCTCGTGCTGTCTCTGCAGCAACGCCTGCGGATGTTCCCGATGTGGCAGCAATGCCTGGTGATCCTGGTGATCTTCGGCCTCGCGCAGCTGGTGCAACTGTGGCTCAGCGCCCTGACCGGCAACCGCCAGCCAACACTGGCTCTGGTGCTGCCGGCACTGACCAGCGCCTTGCTCTGGCCGTGGGTCAGCTTCGCCCTGCGTGGATTGCGCCGCCGCTACAAAATCAATTGATCCGGTAAGGCTGGGCACTGAACAGGGAGATGTTTTGATGAAGCCGCTGTACCTTGCCTCTGGATCGCCGCGCCGGCGTGAACTGCTCACGCAGATTGGCGTGCCTTTCTCCGCCATCAGTGCGGACATCGATGAAACCCCGCTACCCGAAGAATCGCCTTCGGCCTATGTCGAGCGCCTGGCGCGCGGCAAGGCCGAGGCCGGTCGGCTTACGCTCGCATCCGACGCGGCGTTTTGCGTGCTGGGCGCCGACACCGCCGTGGTCCTCGACGGCAAAATTCTCGGCAAGCCGGTGGACGAAGCCGATGCATGCGCCATGCTGATGATGTTGTCCGGCAAGGAGCATGAAGTGCTGACGGCCATTGCCGTGCTGGAAGGCGCGCGCTGTGAATCGCGCGTGGTGCGCAGTCTGGTGCAATTCCGTCCGATCAGTCGCGACGAAGCCGCCGCCTATTGGGCCAGCGGCGAGCCGCGCGACAAGGCCGGCGGTTACGGCATCCAGGGCCTCGGCGCCGTGTTTGTCGCCGGTCTCAATGGCAGCTACTCGGCGGTGGTCGGGCTGCCGGTTTGCGAAACCGCAGAACTGTTGGGCCATTTCGGCATACCCTGTTGGCAAAACCTGCACGCGCAATGAGCGTCGTACGAATCAAGATGCGGCCATTATCGTGAACATGCCTGAACGAGATCCTGCCATGAGTGAAGAGATTCTGATCAACATCACGCCGATGGAATCGCGTGTGGCGGTGGTCGAAAACGGTGTGCTGCAAGAAGTGCACGTCGAGCGTACGCAGAAACGCGGGATCGTCGGCAACATCTATAAAGGCAAAATCGTCCGGGTGCTGCCAGGCATGCAGGCGGCGTTCGTCGATATCGGCCTGGATCGCGCCGCGTTCATTCATGCTTCGGAAATTTCCCTGCGCGAAGGCCCGGCGGTGGAGAGCATCAGCGCGCTGGTGCACGAAGGCCAGAGCCTGGTTGTGCAAGTCACCAAGGATCCGATCGGCTCCAAAGGCGCGCGGCTGACCACGCAATTGTCGATTCCGTCGCGCTATCTGGTGTACATGCCGCGCACCGCTCATGTCGGCATTTCCCTGAAGATCGAAGACGAAGCCGAGCGCGAGCGCCTCAAGCAGGTGGTCAGTGATTGCGTGGCCAAGGAAGGGATCAAGGAGGCCGGTGGCTTCATCCTGCGTACCGCCGCCGAAGGTGCCGGGGCCGATGAGATTCTCATGGACATCCGCTATCTGCGGCGCTTGTGGGATCAGATCAATGCGCAGATCCAGACCATCAGTGCGCCGAGTGTGATCTACGAAGACCTCGGTCTGGCCTTGCGCACCCTGCGCGATCTGGTCAGCCCGAAGATCGAGAAGATTCGTATCGACTCCCGGGAAACCTTCCAGAAAACCACGCAGTTCGTCGCCGAACTGATGCCGGAAATCGCCGATCGTCTGGAACACTATCCAGGCGAGCGGCCGATCTTCGACTTGTATGGCGTCGAAGACGAAATCCAGAAAGCCCTCGAGCGCAAGGTGCCATTGAAGTCCGGGGGGTATCTGGTGGTCGATCCGGCGGAAGCCATGACCACCATTGACGTCAACACTGGGGCATTCGTCGGTCATCGCAATCTCGAAGAAACCATCTTCAAGACCAATCTCGAAGCCGCCACCGCGATTGCCCGCCAGCTGCGTCTGCGCAACCTCGGCGGGATCATCATCATCGACTTCATCGACATGGAAGATGAAGAACACCAGCGTCAGGTGCTGCGCACTCTGGAAAAACAGCTGGAGCGCGATCACGCCAAGACCAACATCATCGGCATCACCGAGCTGGGCCTGGTGCAAATGACCCGCAAGCGCACCCGCGAAAGTCTCGAACAGGTGCTGTGCGAGCCGTGCAGCAGTTGCCAGGGTCGCGGCAAGCTGAAGACTGCGGAAACCATCTGTTACGAGATCTTCCGCGAAATTCTGCGCGAAGCTCGCGCGTATCAGGCCGAGGGCTATCGGGTACTGGCGAACCAGAAAGTGGTGGACCGCTTGCTCGATGAAGAATCCGGTAACGTCGCCGAGCTTGAAGGGTTCATCGGGCGCACGATACGTTTTCAGGTCGAAACCATGTATTCCCAGGAACAATATGACGTGGTGTTGCTCTGAACCCCTGCGGCACATTTAATCCACACCGGCTGGCCTCAGCTTTTCGCAGTTTTTTCGCCATGGGAGCCAACTGACATGGAGCGTCTGACACGCATTCTGGCCGTACTCACCCGCTGGGGGCTGGGCCTGTGCGCGTTGGTTCTGGTGTTGATGGCGTTGTACGTCAGCCTCGGTCGGGAACTGACGCCACTGGTGGCGGAGTACCGCGCCGATATCGAAGACAAGGCCAGTGCCGCCCTCGGCATGTCGCTGCAGATCGGCGAACTGGAAGGTAACTGGAGCGGATTTGCACCGATCCTGCTGGCCCACGACGTGATGGTCGGCGCTGGCGCCAATGCCTTGCGGCTCGACCGGGTACGTGCCGTGCCGGATCTCTGGGGCAGCTTGATGGCGCGCGAAGTGCGCATCGCCCACCTTGAATTGAACGGCCTGAAGATCAGCGTCAAGGAAGCCCAGGACGGCACCTGGGCGCTGGAAGGCTTGCCGCTGCAGGACGATCAGCCGCTGGACCCCGAGCAACTGTTCAACCGTTCGCAGATGATTCAGCAACTGTCGGTGCTCGACAGTCAGGTCACCGTGCAGCCGCTGGACCACGCGCCGATGACCTTCACTTACGTTGGCATCAACCTGAAAACCGGCGCCAGTCGCCAGCGTCTCGATGCGCGTCTGACTCTGCCTGACGGGCAGCCGGTGGCCATGAACCTGCGCACGCGGATTCGCCCCAAGCAGTTGCCGGACAGTTCGGTGGAAGGTTATGTCAGCCTGCCGCAAAGTGACTGGTCGAAGTGGCTCCCCGAGCGTTTGACCCAGCAATGGAATTTTTCCACGATCAAGGCCGGTGGCGAACTCTGGGTGAACTGGAACGACGCCGCTCTGCAAAGCGCCGCGATCCGTTTGAACGCGCCACAACTGACCGGCGCCTACGCCGAGCGCAAGCCGATCCAGATCGATAATCTGGCGCTGAACGCGTACTACCAGCGCGACGATGACGGCGCGATCGTGACTCTCGACTCGCTGGCGATGAATTTCGGCGAGACCCGCTGGGAATCGCATGTGCAAATCAAGCAGACAATGGCGACCGATACCGGCGATGAACGCTGGCATTTGCAGGCGGATCGCCTCGATCTGACGCCGATCACGCCGTTGCTCAATGCGCTGGGGCCATTGCCGGAAAACGTCGCCACCGTTGTCGATCACCTGAAAGTGACCGGTGCACTGCGCAATGTGTTGCTGGATCTGCGCCCCAACGCCACCGACGGCTCGAAATTCGGCTTCGCGGCCAATCTGGAACAAGTCGGCTTCGATGCCTATCACGGCGCCCCGGCGGCGCGAAACGTCAGTGGCAGCCTCAGCGGCAACCTCGACGGTGGCGAGTTGCGCATGGACAGCAAGGACTTTGTCCTGCACCTCGACCCGATCTTCGCCAAGCCATGGCAATACATTCAGGCCAACGCCCGGTTGACCTGGAAACTCGACAAGGACGGTTTCACCCTGATCGCGCCGTACCTGAAGGTGCTGGGCGAAGAGGGCAAGATTGCCGGCGATTTCCTGATCCGTCTGCACTTCGACCATACCCAGGAAGACTACATGGACCTGCGCGTCGGTCTGGTCGATGGCGACGGTCGCTACACCGCCAAATACCTGCCGCAGGTTCTCAGTCCGGCCCTCGACGAGTGGCTGCGCACGGCGATTCTCAAGGGCGCGGTGGATCAGGGCTTCTTCCAGTATCAGGGGTCATTGAGCAAGAACGCCAAGGACACCGATCGCAGCATCAGCCTGTTCTTCAAGGTGCACGACGCCGAACTGGCGTTCCAGCCGGGTTGGCCGCATGTGAGCAAAGTCAGCGGTGACGTATTCATCGAGGACAGCGGTGTGCGCATCGTCGCCGACAAGGGCCAGTTGCTCGACACGCAAGTCAGCGATGTCTTCGTCAATATTCCCCATGCGCCGGCCGGCCAGGCCCCACATCTGTTGCTCGACGGTGGGTTTGCCGGCGGCTTGGGCGATGGCCTGAAAATTCTCCAGACCGCGCCGATCGGTACGGGCGAAACCTTCGCCGGTTGGGAAGGCGAGGGTGATCTGCAGGGCAAGGTCAAACTTGACATTCCGCTGGAAAAGGGCGATTTGCCGAAGATTCTCGTCGATTTCAAGACGGCCAATGCGCGCCTGAAACTGGCCGAACCAAAGCTGGAACTGAGCCAGCTCAAAGGTGACTTACGCTTCGACAGCGCCAAAGGCCTGAGTGGGCAGAACATTTCCGCCAAGGCGTTCGACAAGCCGGTGACCGCACAGATTTTCGCCGACGGCAGTCCGAACAAGCTCAAGACGCGGGTCACGGCTGCCGGGCAGGTCGAGGTCAAGAAACTCACCGACTGGCTGGGTGTGACCCAGCCGTTGCCGGTTTCCGGGACGATTCCTTATCAGTTGCAGGTCAATCTGGACGGTACCGATAGTCAGTTGACGGTGAGTTCCAGCATGAAAGGCGTGGCGGTGGATCTGCCCGCGCCGTTCGGCATGCCGGCCGAGCAGGGCCGCGACACCGTGTTCCGCATGACCCTGCAAGGTCCGGAGCGGCGCTACTGGGTCAGTTACGATCAACTGGCGAGCTTCACCTTCGCCGCGCCACCGAGCAATATCGCTGATGGTCGCGGTGAGCTGTTCCTCGGCACTGGCGACGCGGTCTTGCCGGATGCCAAGGGTTTGCGCATCCGTGGAGTGCTGTCGGAACTGGATGTTGCGCCTTGGCAGGATCTGGTCAGCAAATACGCTGGTAACGATCCGGGGGGCAGTGCCAAGCAATTGCTCAACAGTGCCGACTTCAAGGTGGGCAAGCTCACCGCGTTCGGTACCACGCTCGATCAGGCAGCGGTGCAGGTCAATCGCAAGCCGTGGGCGTGGAATCTGGCGCTCGACAGCCAGCAGGCCAAAGGTTCGGCCAGTCTGCCCGATGCCAAGGGCGCACCGATTGCGGTCAATCTGCAATACGTGCGGCTGCCGGCGGCGGACCCGACGGTGCAGGCGGACGAGAACGCACCCGATCCGCTGGTTTCCGTCGATCCGACGAAAATCCCCGCGCTGGATATCACCATCAATCAGTTGTTCCAGGGCCAGGACCTGGTCGGCGGCTGGTCGCTGAAAGTGCGCCCGACCGCCAAAGGCATCGCCCTGAACAACCTCGACATGGGCCTCAAGGGCATTCTGTTGCAGGGCAATGGCGCCTGGGAGGGACCGGCGGGTTCGACCAGCAGCTGGTTCAAGGGCCGGATCAGTGGCAAGAACCTCGCCGACGTGCTCAAGGGCTGGGGCTTTGCGCCGAGCGTGACCAGCGAAGAATTCCACATGGACGTCGACGGCCGCTGGCCGGGCTCGCCGGCGTGGCTGGCGACCAAGCGCTTCTCCGGCACGCTGGACGCCTCGTTGAATAAGGGTCAGTTTGTTGAAGTGGAGGGCGGCGCGCAGGCGTTGCGGGTGTTTGGTCTGCTCAACTTCAACTCCATCGGTCGCCGCCTGCGCCTGGACTTCTCCGACCTGTTCGGCAAGGGTTTGAGCTACGACCGGGTCAAGGGCCTGCTCGTGGCCAACGCCGGGGTGTACGACACCCGCGAGCCGATTCGCCTGACCGGGCCGTCGAGCAATATTGAGCTCAACGGCACGCTGGACCTGGTGCGTGAGCAGATCGATGCCAAGTTGCTGGTGACCTTGCCGGTGACCAACAACCTGCCGATTGCCGCGTTGATCGTCGGCGCGCCGGCGGTGGGCGGGGCGTTGTTCCTGATCGACAAGCTGATCGGCGATCGCGTGGCGCGCTTCGCCAGCGTCAAATACACAGTCAAAGGTCCATGGAAAGAGCCGGCGATCACCTTCGACAAGCCTTTTTAAGTAGCATGACGTCATTGCCTGTGTAGGAGCTGCCGCAGGCTGCGATCTTTTGATCTTTATAAGCAAGATCAAAAGATCGCAGCCTGCAGCAGCTCCTACAGTGCTCCGTGGGCTCCAAATGAGGAATCGGCCATGTCTTTAGCAGTGATTCAAATGGTCAGCCAGAGCGACGTGCTGGCCAATCTGGCCCAGGCCCGACGTCTGCTCGAGCAGGCCGCGGCCGGCGGTTCGAGGCTGGCCGTGCTGCCGGAAAACTTTGCCGCCATGGGCCGTCGTGACATCGCCGCCATCGGCCGCGCCGAAGCGCTCGGCGAAGGGCCGATCCTGCCATGGTTGAAACAGACCGCCCGCGACCTCAAGTTATGGATTGTGGCCGGCACGTTGCCGTTGCCGCCGCCTGGGCAGCCGAATGCCAAGTCGCATGCCTGTTCGCTGCTGGTCAACGATCAGGGCGAAATCGTGGCGCGGTATGACAAGTTGCACCTGTTCGATGTCGATGTGGCGGACAATCGCGGAAGGTATCGGGAATCCGATGACTATGCTTACGGTAGCGGCGTGGTGGTGGCGGATACGCCGGTCGGTCGTTTAGGGCTGACAGTGTGTTACGACCTGCGTTTTCCCGAGCTGTACAGCGAGTTGCGCGCGGCCGGTGCCGAGTTGATCACTGCCCCATCGGCCTTTACCGCGGTGACCGGTGCGGCACATTGGGACGTGCTGATTCGCGCCCGGGCCATCGAAACACAGTGTTATATATTGGCGGCAGCACAGGGGGGGACCCACCCGGGACCGCGGGAAACCTTCGGTCATGCGGCGATTATCGATCCGTGGGGCCGGGTGCTGGCGCATCAGGATCAAGGCGAAGCGGTGTTGTTGGCCGAACGCGACAGTGACGAACAGGCGTCTGTCAGGGCGCGAATGCCGGTGACGAGTCATCGGCGGTTTTTCTCGCAGGGCGCACAGCGGCCTGCTTCAGAACATGAATTTAAGGCGTAAACCTATGAGCGAGTTGTTGTCCTCAGTCAGTGATCACCTGCTGGCGCCCGGCGGCGTAACGATCGAAAGCCTGCAAGGCGTGCTGGGCGATCTGGCCGGCCCGGGCATCGATGCCGCCGACCTGTATTTCCAGGGCCAGATCTCCGAGTCGTGGTCGCTGGAAGACGGGATTGTCAAGGAAGGCAGCTTCAATCTCGACCAGGGGGTTGGCGTGCGCGCGCAATCTGGTGAGAAAACCGGTTTTGCCTACAGCAACGCAATCACCCTCGAAGCCCTCGGCGCTGCAGCCCGTGCGGCGCGTTCGATCTCCCGCGCCGGACAGAACGGCACGGTGCAGGCGTTCAGCACTCAGGATGTCGCGCAGCTGTATGCGCCGGACAATCCGCTGGAAGTGCTGAGCCGCGCCGAGAAAGTCGAGCTGCTTAAGCGCATTGACGTCGCCACCCGCGCCCTCGATCCACGGATTCAGCAGGTCAGCGTGAGCATGGCCGGGGTCTGGGAGCGGATTCTGGTGGCTTCCACCGACGGCGGTCTGGCCGCCGATGTGCGTCCGCTGGTGCGTTTCAACGTCAGCGTGATCGTCGAGCAGAATGGCCGTCGCGAGCGTGGCGGGCATGGCGGTGGCGGGCGTACCGACTACCGTTATTTCCTCGCCGAAGACCGCGCCATGGGCTATGCCCGTGAAGCGTTGCGTCAGGCGCTGGTGAACCTCGAAGCGATTCCGGCCCCGGCCGGCACCTTGCCGGTGGTCTTGGGCTCGGGCTGGTCCGGCGTGCTGCTGCACGAAGCGGTCGGTCATGGTCTGGAAGGCGACTTCAACCGCAAGGGCAGCTCGGCCTACAGCGGGCGCATGGGCGAAATGGTTGCGTCCAAGCTGTGCACCATCGTCGATGACGGCACCCTGAGCGGCCGCCGCGGCTCGCTGAGCGTCGACGACGAAGGCACCCCGACCGAGTGCACCACGCTGATCGAGAACGGCGTGCTCAAGGGTTACATGCAGGACAAGCTCAATGCGCGCCTGATGGGCGTGGCTCGCACCGGCAACGGTCGTCGCGAATCCTACGCGCATCTGCCGATGCCGCGCATGACCAACACCTACATGCTCGGCGGCGAAAGCGATCCGGCGGAAATCATTGCTTCGGTGAAGAAAGGCATCTACTGCGCCAACCTCGGCGGCGGTCAGGTCGACATCACCAGTGGCAAATTCGTGTTCTCCACCAGCGAGGCGTACCTGATCGAAGACGGCAAGATCACCGCGCCGGTCAAGGGCGCGACGTTGATCGGCAACGGCCCCGAGGCGATGAGCCGGGTGTCGATGGTCGGTAACGATCTGGCGCTGGACAGCGGTGTGGGCACATGCGGCAAGGACGGGCAGTCGGTACCGGTGGGCGTCGGTCAGCCGACGCTGAAGATCGATGCGATCACCGTGGGTGGCACGGGCGCATAAGGATGCAAACATCTCCTGTAGGAGCTGCCGCAGGCTGCGATCTTTGCTTTTTCAAGATCAAAAGATCGCAGCCTGCGGCAGCTCCTACAGAGATGCGTATCAACGCAGGCCGCGTTGGGTATCGTCCAGCTCGCGGATGTATTTGAAGATCTTGCGGCTGGAAGCCGGAGGTTTGTTGTGCGCAACCTCATGCTGAGCCTGACGGATCAGGGAACGCAGTTGCTGGCGATCGGCGTCCGGGTACTCGACGACGAATTTCTCCAGCACAGCATCGTCACCGGCGATCAGGCGGTCACGCCAGCGTTCGAGGTTGTGGAAACGCTCGTTGTACTGACGGGTGGAGGCATCGAGTTGATCGAGCAGGACCAGAATCGCGTCAGTGTCCTGATCGCGCATCAGTTTGCCGATGAACTGCAGGTGCCGTTTACGCGCGATGTTCGCGGTGTGCTTGGGCGCATCGGCCAAGGCCCGGCGCAAAGCGTCGGTCAATGGCAGTTTTGCCTGCAAGTCGGGCTTGAGTGTTGTAAGGCGCTCGCCAAGGTCAACCAGCGCATGCAACTCGCGTTTGACCTGAGATTTGCTTTTTTCTCCCGTATCGAGGGAGTCGTCGTAAGAATCAACCATGGTGGCAGTCCGCAAAGAAACGCCGCCATGATAACCAGTCGGGGGCCGCTTGTCCGGCCCGGTCGCTCGATGACCCCAGCCGAAAGCAGAATTTGAGTGGAGATGAGCATGAGTGCAGTTCAAAGCGTCGGCCCGCAGGCATTGCCGGCACTGCAGGAACAGGTCGAGCAGATCATCGCCGAAGCCAGGCGTCAGGGCGCCAGTGCCTGCGAAGTCGCGGTGTCGCTGGAGCAGGGGTTGTCGACGTCGGTGCGCCAGCGCGAAGTCGAAACGGTCGAATTCAATCGCGATCAGGGCTTTGGCATCACTTTGTATGTTGGCCAGCGCAAAGGCTCGGCTAGCACCTCCGCCACCGGTCCTGATGCGATTCGCGAAACCGTTGCCGCCGCATTGGCGATCGCCAAACATACCTCCGAAGACGAAGCCTCGGGTTTGGCCGATGCCGCGCTGATGGCTCGGGATATTCAGGATTTCGACCTGTTCCACGAATGGGACATCACCCCGGAGCAGGCCATCGAGAAGGCCTTGCTCTGTGAGGCGGCCGCGTTCGACGCCGATGCGCGGATCAAGAATGCCGACGGTACGACGTTGAGCACCCATCAGGGCTGCCGCGTGTATGGCAACAGTCATGGTTTCATCGGCGGTTATGCGTCGACCCGGCACAGCTTGAGCTGCGTGATGATCGCCGAGGCCGACGGCCAGATGCAGCGCGATTACTGGTATGACGTCAATCGCCAGGGCAGTCTGCTGGCGGACCCGGTGAGCATCGGCCAGCGTGCTGCGCAACGGGCGGCGAGCCGTCTGGGCGCGCGTCCGGTGCCGACCTGCGAAGTCCCTGTGCTGTTTTCTGCCGAGCTGGCGGGTGGATTGTTCGGCAGCTTCCTGTCGGCGGTGTCGGGCGGCAGTCTGTACCGCAAATCGTCGTTCCTCGAAGGCACTTTGGGCCAGATGCTATTCCCGGAATGGCTGACCATCGATGAACGCCCGCACTTGATGCGCGCCATGGGCAGTGCGTCCTACGACGGGGATGGCCTGGCCACGTACGCCAAGCCGTTCGTCGAAAAAGGCGAATTGGTGTCGTACATTCTCGGCACCTACTCCGGGCGCAAGCTCGGTATGCCGAGCACCGCCAACGCCGGCGGCGTGCATAACCTGTTCGTCACCCACGGTGATGAGGACCAGGCAGGGCTGCTCAAGCGCATGGGCCGTGGCTTGTTGGTTACGGAGTTGATGGGGCATGGCCTGAACATGGTCACCGGCGATTATTCGCGCGGAGCGGCGGGTTTCTGGGTCGAGAACGGTGAAATCCAGTTCGCGGTGCAGGAAGTGACCATCGCCGGCAATATGCGCGACATGTTCAAGCAAATCGTTGCGGTCGGTAATGACCTGGAACTGCGCAGCAACATTCGCACAGGCTCGGTGCTGATCGAGCGGATGACTGTCGCAGGTAGTTAAGCCCAAGCGGCCACAAAAAAAGACGCGCCACCCAGCCGGGTTGCGCGCCTTTTTTATGCCTGCTCTGTAGGAGCTGCCGAAGGCTGCGATCTTTTGACCCTGGCTGTCAGCCACCTTCATCGAAATAGTTGTTGATCAACTTCACCAAAGCGTCCAGCGCTTCCTGTTCCTGATGGCCTTCGGTGCTCAGATAGATCTTCGTGCCCTTGCCGGCGGCCAGCATCATCATCGCCATGATGCTTTTGCCGTCCACCGTGGTCTCCGGCGTACGCCCTACCCTGATCGTGCAATCCGGGAACTGGCCCGCCACGCCAACGAACTTGGCCGACGCACGGGCATGCAAGCCCAGTTTGTTGATGATTTCGATTTCCAGAGCAGGCATCGCGGTGTGAATCCTTTAAGTGAGGTCGCGGTGGCGAACCTGGACGTTCTTCAGGGTTTTCTGCAGGGCCTGACCCAGGCGTTCGGTCAGGTAAACGGAGCGGTGGTGCCCGCCGGTGCAGCCGATGGCAATGGTGACATAGGCGCGGTTGCTCGCGGCGAAGCGCGGCAGCCATTTATTCAGATAGCCGAAGATGTCCTGATACATCTCTTCAACTTCCGGTTGCGCCGCCAGGTACTCGGCAACCGGCGCATCCAGACCGGATTGCGCGCGCAGTTCCGGCTTCCAGTAGGGGTTGGGCAGGCAACGGACGTCGAACACCAGGTCGGCATCCACCGGCATGCCACGCTTGAAGCCGAACGACTCGACCAGAAAGGCCGTGCCCGGCTCCGGCTGATTCAGCAGGCGTAGCTTGATGGTGTCACGCAACTGGTACAGGTTCAGGTTAGTGGTGTTGACCTTGAGGTCGGCCAGGTCGGCGATCGGGCCGAGCAGGGCGGTTTCGTCTTGAATGGCTTCGGCCAGCGAGCGGTTGGCGGTGCTTAACGGGTGGCGTCGACGGGTTTCCGAGAAGCGCTTGAGCAGGGTTTCGTCATCCGCATCCAGATAGAGCACGTCGCACTGGATGTGGCGGCCGCGCACTTCTTCCAATAGCTCGGGGAAGCGCGACAGATGGCTCGGCAGGTTGCGCGCATCGATCGAAACGGCGACCAGCGGCTGGGCCAGTTCAGTGTGGACCAAGGCGCGTTCGGCCAGCTCCGGCAACAGGCCGGCAGGCAGGTTGTCGATGCAGTAGTAACCACTGTCCTCAAGGACATCCAGTGCCGTACTTTTACCTGAGCCGGATCGGCCACTGACGATGATCAAACGCATGATTACTGCCCGTTTTGCTCGTCCACTACAACCTGGTACAAGGCTTCGTTGCTCGAAGCACTGCGCAATTTATCGCGCACATCCTTGCGATCCAGCATGCTGGCGATCTGGCGCAGCAACTCCAGGTGCGCATCGGTCGCGGCTTCCGGGACCAGCAATACAAACAGCAGGTCAACGGGAGCGCCGTCGATGGCGTCGAAATCGATAGGGGCTTCAAGGTGCATCAGCGCGCTGATGGGCGACTGGCAACCCTTGAGGCGACAGTGGGGAATGGCGATGCCGTTGCCGAAACCGGTGGAGCCGAGTTTCTCACGGGCGATCAGCGCTTCGAAGACATCCTGCATCTCCAGATCCGGCACTTCGCGGGCGATCAGGTTGGCAATCTGTTCGAGGGCTTTCTTTTTACTGCCGCCCGGCACGTTCACCAAGGAACGGCCGGGGGTCAGGATACTTTCAAGTCGAATCATGGGTTGGGGGTGTTAACGACCGGTTGCGCCCTGGAGGAGGCTCTGGGTCTTTTCCTTATGCTTTTTGAGTTGGCGATCCAGCTTGTCGGTCAATGAGTCGATCGCAGCGTACATGTCGGTATCTTCTGCGTTGGCGACCACTTCGCTGCCGGGTATATGCAAGGTGGCTTCAATTTTCTGCTTGAGCTTTTCGACACACATCGTGACCTGCACGTTGGTGATCTTGTCGAAATGGCGCTCCAGTCGCTGGAGTTTTTCCTCGATGTAGGAACGCAGAGGTGGGGTCACTTCCAGTTGGTGTCCACTGATGTTGACTTGCATACAGCTTCTCCTTCGTTGCCAGTGCATAAAGCGGCAGGCCGGATAGCCTGCCACTGGAACGCTGTAACGTGGCTTACATCAACCGCTTGCGTTCGCTCGAAGGCGCGATCCCGAGGGATTCGCGGTACTTGGCGACGGTGCGGCGAGCCACCTGAATGCCTTGTGCCTCCAGTAAACCAGCGATCTTGCTGTCGCTCAATGGCTTTTTCTGATTTTCCGCCGCCACCAGTTTTTTGATGATCGCGCGGATCGCCGTGGACGAGCATTCGCCGCCTTCGGAGGTGCTGACGTGGCTGGAGAAAAAGTATTTCAGTTCATAAATACCGCGCGGGGTATGCATGAATTTCTGCGTGGTGACCCGGGAAATCGTCGACTCGTGCATGCCGACCGCTTCGGCGATGTCGTGCAGGACCAGCGGTTTCATCGCTTCGTCACCGTACTCCAGGAAGCCGCGCTGGTGCTCGACGATCTGGGTGGCGACTTTCATCAGTGTTTCGTTGCGGCTTTGCAGGCTCTTGATGAACCAGCGCGCCTCCTGCAGCTGATTGCGCATGAAGGTGTTGTCGGCGCTGGTGTCGGCGCGGCGCACGAAGCCGGCGTACTGGGCGTTGACCCGCAGGCGTGGCACCGATTCCTGGTTCAACTCGACCAGCCAGCGCTCGTTGTCCTTGCGCACGATGACGTCAGGCACGACGTATTCGGCTTCGCTCGACTCGATCTGTGAACCGGGGCGTGGATTGAGGCTCTGCACCAGTTCGATGACCTGGCGCAGTTCATCTTCCTTGAGCTTCATGCGCCGCATCAGCTGGCTGTAGTCGCGGCTGCCGAGCAGGTCGATGTAATCGCTGACCAGACGCTTGGCCTCGTTCAGCCAAGGGGTCTTGACCGGCAATTGACGCAGCTGCAGCAGCAGGCATTCGCCGAGGTTGCGCGCGCCGATGCCGGCCGGTTCGAATTGCTGGATGCGGTGCAGGACGGCCTCGATCTCGTCCAGCTCGATGTCGAGCTCCGGATCAAAGGCGTCGAGAATTTCTTCGAGGGTTTCGTCGAGGTAGCCCTGATTGTTGATGCAATCGATCAGGGTCACGGCGATCAGGCGATCGGTGTCAGACATCGGCGCCAGGTTCAGTTGCCACAGCAGATGGCTTTGCAGGCTTTCCCCGGCGGAGGTGCGGGTGGTGAAGTCCCACTCGTCGTCATCGCTGCTGGGCAGGCTACTGGCGCTGGTCTGGTAGACGTCTTCCCAGGCGGTATCGACGGGCAACTCGTTGGGGATGCGCTCGTTCCATTCACCATCTTCCAGGTTATCCACCGTAGGCGCGGCAGTTTCCTGATAGGACGGTTCCTGAATCTCGGTATTGGGTTTTTGCTCGGCGTTGTCGGCCAGAGGATCGGAATTGTCGAAGTCGTCGCCGTCTTCCTGGCGTTCGAGCATCGGATTGGATTCCAGGGCCTCCTGGATTTCCTGTTGCAGGTCCAGTGTGGACAATTGGAGCAGGCGGATGGCCTGTTGCAGCTGCGGTGTCATCGTCAGCTGCTGGCCCATTCTCAAGACTAGCGATGGTTTCATGGCAGGGGCTTAACACCTTATTCGCCGGCGCGCATGCGCCATCCACTACAGGGCGCCGGAGCGCCAAACTTAAGCAAATTATATGCCTGAAACTGTCGTGTTTGCCTAGAGCGCCGTAACAATAAAAGCGTAAAAAACAGCTTCAGCATGACAGCGCCCGCAGGGCAGGCCGAATGCGCTCTGGGTTCAGAGACGGAACTCGTGGCCCAGATACACTTCCTTCACCAGATCGTTGGCAAGGATGGTCGCAGCATCACCTTCGGCGATCAATTGACCGTCGTTGACGATGTACGCGGTTTCACAGATATCCAGCGTCTCACGAACGTTGTGGTCGGTGATCAGTACACCGATGCCCTTGGCCTTGAGGTGGTGGATGATCTGCTTGATGTCGCCGACCGAGATCGGGTCGACACCGGCGAACGGTTCGTCGAGCAGGATGAATTTCGGTGCGGTGGCCAGGGCGCGAGCGATTTCCACCCGGCGGCGCTCACCACCAGACAGGCTCATGCCCAGGTTGTCGCGGATGTGGCTGATGTGGAATTCCTGCAGCAGGCTTTCCAGTTCCTTGCGACGACCGGCCTTGTCGAGTTCCGCGCGGGTCTCGAGGATGGCCATGATGTTGTCGGCCACCGACAGTTTGCGGAAGATCGACGCTTCTTGCGGCAGATAGCCGATCCCGGCCTTGGCGCGGCCGTGCATCGGCTGGTGGCTGACGTCCAGGTCGTCGATCAGTACGCGGCCCTGATCGGCCTGCACCAGACCGACGATCATATAGAAGCAGGTGGTCTTGCCGGCGCCGTTCGGGCCAAGCAGGCCGACGATCTGGCCGCTGTCGATCGACAGGCTGACGTCACGCACGACCTGGCGGCTTTTATAGGCCTTGGCCAGGTGCTGGGCTTTCAGGGTTGCCATTACTGAGGATTCCCTTCGGTTTTCTTCTTCGGCTGGATCACCATGTCGATACGCGGACGCGCTTCGGTGACCTTGCTGCCGGTGGCGCGACCGGCGCTCGCCAGTTTCTTCACCGTGTCATAGACGATTTTCTCGCCCTGAGTGGTGTTGTTGTCCTTGTCGACAACCTTGGCCTTGTCGATCAGCACGACGCGGTTTTGTGCGGCGTGGTACTGGATCGTCACGCCCCAGCCCTGTACTGGCTTGGTGTCACCCTGGGTCTGCAACTGCTCGAAGTAAGCCAGGTTGCCGACCGAGGTCACGACATCAATGTCGCCGGTCGGGGTGCGGGTGATGGTCACCGTGTTGCCTTTAACGATCATCGAGCCCTGAGTGATGATCACGTCGCCCTTATAAGTGGCAACGCCATTCTTGTCGTCCAGCTGGGCGTCGTCGGCCTGAATGCGGATAGGTTGCTGCTGATCGTTCGGCAGAGCCCAGGCGCTCACGCTTCCCAGTGCTGCGCCCAGACTGAGCAAAATAGGGAGGGTTTTAACGAGCCTCATACTGTCCTCTTACGTTCGATTGCAGGTGTATCCTGCTGTCCTTCAAATACGCCTTCATTCCCACGCCAGTCGATACACCGCCAGCGCCGTCGATTCTAACGGGTTGCTCGGTCTGCGCATATTGCTGCTGAGGGAACACCGTCATGCGTGTGCTGGTGATCAGGGTGTCGCGGTTCTTTTCATCGGTGCGCTTGATGCGTACCGAGTCGATCAGTTCGACCTGAGTGCCGTCCGGATTGACTTCACCGCGCTCGCTGGTCACGTGCCACGGGAATTCGGTACCGCGGAACATGTTCAGGTCGGGCTTGGTGACCAGGGTCACGTCCGTCGCCTTCAGGTGCTCGGCCTTGTCCGAGGTCATCTCGTACTGCAGCTTGCCGTCCGGAAGGTACTGCAGGGTATGGGTGTTGGTGGCGTACCAGTCGATGGCCGTGTCTTCGACCTTGACCGCAGGTTTGTCGAGGAAACGTTCCGGACTGATGTTCCAGTAGCCGACGGCCGCGAACATCGCCGCGATACAGCCGAACAGCAGGAAGTTGCGAAATTTTTTGCTAAACATGATTTGGCTCACAGGTACGCGGCGTTGGCCGCATCAAGGCGGCCCTGGGCGCGCAGGATCAATTCGCAGAATTCGCGGGCGGCGCCTTCGCCACCACGGGCCCGGGTCACGCCATGGGCGTGTTCACGGACGAAATCGGCAGCGTTGGCGACGGCCATGCCCAGACCCACGCGGCGGATCACCGGCAGGTCTGGCAAATCGTCACCGAGGTAGGCGACCTGTTCATAGCTTAGGCCCAGTTGCGCCAGAAGGCCGTCCAGAACCACCAATTTGTCCTCGCGCCCCTGAAACAGGTGTGGGATCCCGAGGTTCTTCGCCCGCCGCTCGACCACCGGGGTCTTGCGGCCGCTGATGATCGCAGTTTCGACGCCAGCATTCATCAGCATCTTGATGCCCTGGCCGTCGAGGGTGTTGAAGGTCTTGAATTCGCTGCCGTCTTCAAGGAAGTACAGACGCCCGTCGGTGAGGACGCCGTCGACGTCGAATACCGCGAGTTTGATCGCTTTGCCGCGCTGCAGCAGATCGGTGGTCATTACATCACTCCTGCACGCAGCAGATCGGAAAGGTTGAAGGCGCCGATCGGGCGGTCTTCTTCGTCCACGACAACCAGTGCGTTGATTCGGTGGTCTTCCATGATTTTCAGCGCTTCGGCGGCGAGCATCTCGGGGCGTGCGGTTTTGCCGTGCGCGGTCATGACCTGGTCGATGGTGGCGCTGCGGATGTCGATGCTGCGGTCCAGCGTGCGGCGCAGGTCGCCGTCGGTGAAGATCCCGGCCAGTTTGCCGTCGGCTTCAATAATAGCGGTCATGCCCAGGCCCTTGCGGGTCATTTCCATGAGCGCGTCCTTGAGCAGGGTGCCACGTTGCACTTGCGGCAGCTCTTGGCCGGCGTGCATGACGTTCTCGACTTTCAGCAGCAGGCGTCGACCCAGTGCACCGCCCGGATGGGAGAAAGCAAAATCTTCAGCAGTGAAGCCACGGGCTTCCAGCAGTGCTACGGCGAGGGCATCGCCCATCACCAGCGCCGCGGTAGTAGAAGACGTCGGCGCCAGATTCAGCGGGCAGGCTTCGTGCTCGACATGCACATTGAGGTTGACTTCGGCGGCCTTGGCCAACGGTGACTGCGGATTGCCGGTTACGCTGATCAACTGGATGCCCAGGCGTTTGATCAGCGGCAGCAGGGTGACGATTTCGTTGGTCGAGCCGGAGTTGGACAGGGCGAGGATCACGTCGTCGCGGGTGATCATGCCCATGTCGCCATGACTGGCTTCGGCCGGATGCACGAAAAACGCCGGGGTGCCGGTGCTGGCCAGGGTCGCGGCAATCTTGTTGCCAACGTGCCCGGACTTGCCCATGCCGACTACAACCACACGGCCTTTGCTGGCCAGAATCATCTCGCAAGCGCGTACGAAATCGGCGTCGATATGGGGCAACAAGCCTTGTACGGCTTCCACTTCGAGGCGGATGGTGCGTTGTGCCGATTGAATCAGGTCGCTGGTTTGGCTCATGTCAGAAATCGTATAGCCCGATGAAAAGGCGGCGATTATAGCGGTTATGTTGCAAAGCCTCACGCAAGTTCGTCGTGCTTTGTCATTCCTCGTCACCAAAAGCCTGAAAAAGTGCTGGCGGGCCTGTCATATCGCTGAACACAAGAGGGCAGGGGCCTTGGGCGCTTGGCGTTTGCAGTGATATAGTTCGCCGCCAGTTCGGCCCGCCCGGGAGTACGTGCTTTTCAAGGAAAGCCAGGCGTCCGAGTGAGAGGCTGCATCGCAAGGAGTTTAGATGAGTGCCGATAACGCCTACGCGGTCGAGCTGAAGGGAGTCTCCTTCAAGCGCGGTGCGCGCAGCATTTTCAATAACGTCGATATTCGCATCCCGCGCGGCAAGGTCACCGGCATCATGGGGCCTTCCGGGTGTGGCAAAACCACACTGCTGCGCTTGATGGGGGCGCAATTGCGTCCTTCCAGCGGGGAAGTCTGGGTCAACGGTCAGAACCTGCCGGCGCTGTCGCGCAGCGATCTGTTCGATGCGCGAAAGCACATGGGCGTGCTGTTTCAGAGCGGCGCGCTGTTTACCGATCTCGATGTCTTCGAGAACGTCGCTTTCCCCCTGCGTGTTCATACCCAGTTGCCGGACGAAATGATCCGCGACATCGTCCTGCTCAAATTGCAGGCGGTCGGTCTGCGGGGCGCAATCGAATTGATGCCCGACGAGCTTTCGGGCGGCATGAAGCGTCGCGTCGCCCTGGCTCGGGCGATTGCGCTCGACCCGCAGATTCTCATGTATGACGAGCCGTTTGTCGGTCAGGACCCGATCGCCATGGGTGTGCTGGTCCGCCTGATCCGTCTGCTCAACGATGCGCTGGGCATCACCAGCATCGTGGTTTCCCACGATCTGGCCGAGACCGCGAGCATTGCTGACTACATCTATGTAGTAGGCGATGGTCAGGTCTTGGGGCAGGGCACGCCGGATGAGTTGATGAACTCGGATGAACCGCGTATTCGCCAGTTCATGACCGGCAACCCCGATGGCCCGGTGCCGTACCATTTTCCAGCGACGGATTACCGCGCAGATCTTCTGGGGAAGCGCTGATGCGCAGAATTTCATTGATAGAGCGCGTGCGCCGCTTCGGCGAGGCGGCGATCGACGCCGTGGCGGTGTTCGGCCGCGCGACGTTGTTCCTGTTTCACGCCTTGCTCGGTCGCGGCGGCATCAGCGGCGGGTTTGGCCTGCTGGTCAAACAGCTGCATTCGGTTGGCGTGATGTCGCTGGTGATCATCGTCGTGTCGGGGATTTTCATCGGCATGGTGCTGGCGCTGCAGGGCTTCAGTATCTTGTCGAGCTACGGTTCGGAGCAGGCGGTGGGGCAGATGGTCGCCCTGACCTTGCTGCGCGAACTGGGGCCGGTGGTCACTGCGCTGCTGTTTGCCGGGCGTGCCGGTTCGGCGCTGACCGCCGAAATCGGCAACATGAAGTCCACCGAACAGCTTTCCAGCCTGGAAATGATCGGCGTCGATCCGCTCAAGTACATCATTGCCCCGCGCCTGTGGGCCGGTTTCATTTCCCTGCCGGTGCTGGCGATGATTTTCAGCGTGGTGGGGATCTGGGGCGGTTCGTGGGTGGCTGTCGACTGGCTTGGCGTGTATGACGGCTCGTACTGGGCCAACATGCAGAACAGCGTGAACTTCAGCAGCGATGTGCTCAACGGCGTGATCAAGAGTATCGTTTTCGCCTTTGTCGTGACCTGGATCGCCGTATTTCAAGGCTATGACTGTGAGCCCACTTCCGAGGGCATCAGTCGCGCCACCACCAAGACCGTGGTATTCGCCTCGCTGGCGGTACTGGGCCTGGACTTTATTCTGACCGCTTTGATGTTTGGAGATTTCTGATGCAAAACCGCACCCTGGAAATCGGTGTCGGCCTGTTCCTGCTGGCAGGGATCCTGGCTTTGTTGCTGCTGGCTCTGCGAGTCAGCGGCCTGTCTCCGACTTCGACCACCGACACCTATAAGCTGTATGCCTATTTCGACAACATCGCCGGTTTGACTGTCAGAGCCAAAGTGACCATGGCCGGCGTGACCATCGGCAAGGTCACGGCCATCGATCTGGATCGCGACAGCTTCACCGGTCGGGTCACCCTGCAAGTGGATAAAAAGGTCGACAACCTGCCGACCGACTCCACAGCGTCTATCCTGACCGCTGGCCTGCTGGGCGAGAAGTACATCGGTATCAGCGTGGGCGGGGAAGACACCCGCCTGAAGGATGGCGGAACCATCCACGACACGCAGTCGTCTCTGGTACTGGAAGACCTGATCGGTAAATTCCTGCTCAATACCGTTAGCAAAGACGCCAAATGAGGAGCTTTTGAATGATCTCTACCTTGCGACGTGGCCTGTTGGTGTTGCTTGCGGCACTGCCGATGCTGGCCAACGCTGCGCCCGGACAGTCGGCGCACGATCTGATTCAGGACACCACCAACCGGATGCTGGCTGACCTGTCGGCCAATAAAGAGAAATACAAGCAGGATCCGCAGGACTTTTACGCGGCGCTGAACAACATCGTCGGTCCGGTGGTGGATGCCGAAGGCATTTCCAAAAGCATCATGACCGTGAAGTATTCGCGCAAGGCTACGCCTGCGCAGATGCAGACTTTCCAAGAGAACTTCAAGCGCGGCTTGTTTCAGTTCTACGGCAACGCCTTGCTCGAGTACAACAATCAGGGCATCACCGTTGATCCGGCCAAGGACGAGTCGGGCGATCGCACCAGCGTCGGCATGACCGTCAAGGGCAACAACGGCGCGGTCTATCCTGTGCAGTACACGCTGGAGAAGATCAACGGCGAGTGGAAGCTGCGCAACGTGATCATCAACGGCATCAACATCGGCAAGCTGTTCCGTGACCAGTTCGCCGATGCGATGCAGCGCAATGGCAATAACCTGGACAAGACGATTAACAATTGGGCTGGCGAGGTCGAAAAGGCCAAGGCGTCCACCGAGAAGCCAGCGCAATGAACGAGGCGGCAGTTCGTATGAGTGATGTCGACGAGCTACTGCTCAGCGGCGTGCTGGACTACCGCACAGGTCCCGACCTGCGCAAGGAAGGCCAGGCGCTGATCAAGTCCAGCAAGGCGGCATCGCTGGTGATCGATTGCTCGGCAGTCAAGAAGTCCAGCAGCGTCGGCTTGTCCCTGCTGCTGTGCTTCATGCGCGATGCCCAGGCGGCCGGCAAGGCCGTCAGCATCCGTGCGATGCCGGAAGACATGCGCGAAATCGCTCAGGTCAGTGAACTGACCGAGTTGCTGGCGCACCCCTGAACCCGCATCTATGAAGAAGCCCCCCGTCAGAGTCCTGCCAATGCGGGGTTCGCAGGCGCGGGGCTTTTTTGTATGATGTCCGACCCGTGCGCACAGGGCGCCGATTGAGGTTGAGCATGCAGGCCGTAGAAGTGAAGAGCTTCCTTGAAGGGAAGTTGCCAGGAACGCAGGTGGAAGTTGAAGGCGAAGGCTGCAACTTTCAGCTGAACGTGATTAGCGATGAACTGGCAGCGTTAAGCCCGGTCAAGCGTCAGCAGAGCATCTATGCCCATTTGAACCCATGGATCGCCGATGGCAGCATCCACGCGGTCACTATGAAATTTTTCAGCAGCGCGGCCTGGGCCGAGCGCACCTGAGCCCAAGGGCGTCGAGATTCTTATGGATAAATTGATTATTACCGGTGGCGCTCGTCTTGATGGCGAGATCCGCATTTCCGGGGCAAAGAACTCTGCCCTGCCGATCCTGGCTGCCACCCTGCTGTGCGATGGCCCGGTGACCGTTGGCAACCTGCCGCACCTGCACGACATCACCACCATGATCGAGCTGTTCGGTCGCATGGGCATTGAGCCGGTGATCGACGAGAAGCTCAGCGTCGAAATCGACCCGCGCACCATCAAGACCCTGATTGCTCCGTACGAGCTGGTGAAAACCATGCGTGCGTCGATTCTGGTACTGGGCCCGATGGTCGCGCGTTTCGGTGAAGCCGAAGTGGCGCTGCCTGGCGGTTGCGCCATCGGTTCGCGTCCGGTGGATCTGCACATCCGTGGCCTCGAAGCCATGGGCGCAGTGATCGACGTCGAAGGCGGCTACATCAAGGCCAAGGCGCCGGAAGGCGGCCTGCGCGGTGCCCACTTCTTCTTCGATACCGTCAGTGTGACCGGTACCGAGAACATCATGATGGCGGCTGCCCTGGCCAAGGGCCGCAGCGTTCTGCAGAACGCTGCGCGCGAGCCGGAGGTCGTCGACCTGGCGAACTTCCTCAACGCCATGGGCGCCAAGGTCTCCGGCGCCGGTACCGATACCATCACCATCGACGGCGTCGAGCGTCTGGGTTCGTGCTTCTACAAAGTCATGCCTGACCGTATCGAAACCGGCACCTACCTGGTGGCCGCAGCGGTCACCGGTGGCCGCGTGAAGGTCAAGGACACCGATCCGACCATTCTCGAAGCGGTTCTGGACAAGCTTCGTGAGTCCGGTGCCGAAATCACCACCGGTGAAGACTGGATCGAGCTGAACATGCACGGCAAACGCGCGAAAGCGGTCAACATCCGCACCGCTCCGTACCCGGCATTCCCGACCGACATGCAAGCGCAGTTCATCTCGCTCAACGCCGTAGCTGAAGGCACTGGCGCCGTGATCGAGACGATCTTCGAAAACCGCTTCATGCACGTCTACGAGCTGCACCGCATGGGCGCCAAGATCCAGGTCGAGGGCAACACCGCCATCGTCACCGGTACCGAAGTGCTCAAAGGCGCGCCAGTGATGGCGACCGACCTGCGGGCCTCGGCCAGTCTGGTGATCTCGGCCCTGGTGGCCGAAGGCGATACCCTGATCGACCGCATCTACCACATAGACCGTGGTTACGAGTGCATCGAAGAAAAACTGCAGATGCTGGGCGCCAAGATCCGTCGCGTTCCGGGCTGATCGGTTGTTGTATGGGCGCAGGGAGGCGCCCGCTGAATTCGTTTCGAGTCGAGGGTTGTCTTTCCACAGGCAGCCCTCGATGTGTGTCCGGCGCCGCTTGCGACCGGACATGAGTACCTTGATAAGGACTGACGTTTCCCATGTTGACCATTGCACTGTCCAAGGGCCGCATCCTTGACGACACCCTGCCGCTTCTCGCTGAGGCGGGCATCGTGCCGACCGAGAATCCGGACAAGAGCCGCAAACTGATCATCCCTACCACTCAGGATGACGTACGCCTGCTGATCGTGCGTGCCACTGACGTGCCGACTTATGTCGAGCATGGCGCGGCCGACCTCGGTGTCGCCGGTAAAGACGTGTTGATGGAATACACCGGCCAGGGCCTGTACGAGCCGCTGGATCTGCAGATTGCCCAGTGCAAGCTGATGACCGCCGGCAAGATCGGCGCGCCCGAGCCCAAGGGCCGTCTGCGCGTGGCGACCAAGTTCGTCAACGTCGCCAAGCGCTACTATGCCGAGCAGGGCCGTCAGGTCGATATCATCAAGCTGTACGGCTCGATGGAGCTGGCGCCGCTGATCGGTCTGGCCGACAAGATCATCGACGTGGTCGACACCGGCAACACCCTGCGCGCCAATGGCCTGGAGCCCCAGGAACTGATCGCCACGATCAGCTCGCGTCTGGTGGTCAACAAGGCTTCGATGAAAATGCAACACGCCCGAATCCAGGCGTTGATCGATACCCTGCGCAACGCAGTGGAATCGCGACACCGCGGCTGATGTACCTGCGCGACCTCAGGTCGCGCCCGTCTATCCGCCTCATAGCCAGAATCTCAGGTGCCCAAGCGGAACGACTGCTAAGTTAGGGCGCCTGAGTTTTTGCCATTCCTATGAGGCTCTCGCTATGACCGCACCGACTGCAATTCGCCGACTCAACGCTGCTGACCCGGATTTCGCGCATCATCTGGATCATCTGCTGAGCTGGGAAAGTGTGTCTGACGACTCGGTCAATCAGCGCGTGCTGGACATCATCAAGGCGGTGCGCGAGCGCGGTGACGCGGCGCTGGTCGAGTTCACCCAGAAGTTCGACGGCCTCGAAGTGGCCTCGATGGCTGACCTGATCCTGCCGCGCGAGCGCCTGGAACTGGCCCTGACCCGTATCACCGTGGCGCAGCGTGAAGCGCTGGAAAAAGCCGCGGCGCGGGTGCGCAGCTACCACGAAAAACAGAAGCAGGATTCCTGGAGCTACACCGAGGCTGACGGCACCGTACTCGGTCAGAAGGTCACGCCGCTGGATCGCGCCGGCCTGTACGTGCCGGGCGGCAAGGCGTCGTATCCGTCGTCGGTGTTGATGAACGCGATTCCGGCCAAGGTCGCCGGGGTGGCCGAGGTGGTCATGGTCGTGCCGACCCCGCGAGGCGAAATCAATGAGCTGGTGCTGGCAGCGGCCTGCATCGCCGGGGTTGACCGGGTGTTCACCATCGGCGGCGCGCAAGCGGTTGCCGCGCTGGCTTATGGCACCGAAAGCGTGCCGCAAGTGGACAAGGTGGTCGGCCCGGGCAACATCTATGTCGCCACCGCCAAGCGCCACGTGTTTGGTCAGGTCGGCATCGACATGATCGCCGGCCCGTCGGAAATCCTTGTGGTGTGCGACGGCCAGACCGATCCGGACTGGATCGCCATGGACCTGTTCTCCCAGGCTGAACACGACGAAGACGCTCAGGCGATTCTGGTCAGCCCTGATGCCGAATTCCTCGACAAGGTCGCGGCGAGTATCGACAAACTGCTGCCGACCATGGACCGCGCGACCATCATCGAAACCTCGATCAACGGCCGCGGCGCGTTGATCCACGTGCGCGACATGGCACAAGCCATCGAAGTCGCCAACCGCATCGCCCCGGAGCACTTGGAATTGTCGGTGGCCGACCCGCAGGCCTGGCTGCCGCAGATCCGTCACGCAGGCGCGATCTTCATGGGCCGTCACACTTCCGAAGCGCTGGGCGATTACTGCGCCGGCCCGAACCACGTGCTGCCAACTTCCGGCACCGCGCGTTTCTCTTCGCCGCTGGGTGTGTATGACTTCCAGAAACGGTCGTCGATCATTTTCTGCTCCGAAACCGGTGCGTCCGAGTTGGGCAAGACTGCGTCGGTACTGGCCCGTGGCGAATCCCTCAGCGCGCACGCACGCAGCGCCGAATACCGCATCAAGGACGCAGACTTTCTGCAAGGGCAGGGGGAATAAGCATGAGTAAATTCTGGAGCCCGTTCGTCAAGAATCTGGTGCCGTATGTGCCGGGCGAACAGCCGAAGCTGACCCGACTGGTCAAGCTCAACACCAACGAAAACCCTTACGGCCCGTCGCCCAAAGCGCTGGCGGCGATGCAGGCCGAGCTCAACGACAACCTGCGTCTGTACCCGGACCCGAACAGTGATCTGCTGAAAAATGCCGTGGCCAACTACTACGGCGTGCAGAGCAATCAGGTGTTCCTCGGCAACGGTTCGGACGAAGTGCTGGCCCATGTTTTTCATGGCTTGTTGCAACACGACAAGCCGCTGCTGTTTCCGGACATCAGCTACAGCTTCTATCCGGTTTACGCCGGGCTGTACGGTATTGCGTTCGATGCGGTGCCGCTGGACGCGCACTTCCAGATCAACCCGGCGGACTACGCTAAACCCAATGGCGGGATCATTTTCCCCAACCCGAACGCCCCGACCGGCTGCCTGCTGGCGCTGGACGCGGTCGAGCAGATCCTCAAGGCCAACCCGGATTCCGTGGTGGTGGTGGATGAGGCTTACATCGACTTTGGCGGCGAAACCGCGATCAGTCTGGTGGACCGTTATCCGAACCTGCTGGTCACGCAGACGCTGTCCAAGTCACGCTCGCTGGCCGGTCTGCGCGTCGGTCTGGCGGTGGGGCATGCGGATCTGATCGAGGCGCTGGAGCGGATCAAGAACAGCTTCAACTCCTATCCGCTGGATCGTCTGGCCAATGTCGGCGCGGCGGCGGCGTTCGAAGACCGCGAGTACTTTGACAAGACCTGCCGGCTGGTGATCGAGAGCCGTGAGTGGGTGGTCGCGCAGTTGCAGGCCAAGGGCTTTGAGGTGCTGCCGTCGGCGGCGAACTTCATCTTCGCCCGTCACCCGCAACATGACGCGGCGGGTCTGGCGGCCAAGCTGCGGGAGCAGGGCGTGATCGTGCGCCACTTCAAACAGGAGCGGATTGCCCAGTTCCTGCGGATTTCGATCGGCACACCGGAGCAGAACCAGGCGCTGATCGACGGCCTCGGCGAGTTGTAGGACGCCGCTAAACCTGTGGGAGCGGGCTTGCTCGCGAAAGCGGCTTTCCATTCGACACTCATGTTGAATGTGACGGCCTATTCGCGAGCAAGCTCGCTCCCACAAGGTTTTATCGGCTTACTCTTCTTCTTTCACCGGCGCCGGTGGCGGCCGCAGGCCGATTTCCGCAGTGAGCTTCAGCTCCTTGCCGTTGCGCATCACCTGAATCGTCACCTTGTCGGTCGGTTTGATCCGCGCCACCTGGTTCATCGACTTGCGGCCATCGCCGGCCGGTTCGCCATCGATGCTCAGAATCACGTCACCCAGTTGCAGCCCGGCCTTTTGCGCCGGACCGTCGCGGAAGATCCCCGCCACCACAATTCCCGGACGCCCGGACAAGCCAAACGACTCGGCCAGTTCCTGGGTCAGCGGCTGTACTTCAATACCCAGCCAGCCACGAATCACCTGACCATGCTCGATGATCGACTTCATCACTTCCATCGCCAGTTTCACCGGGATCGCGAAGCCGATGCCCTGCGAGCCGCCGGACTTGGAGAAGATCGCCGTGTTGATCCCGGTGAGGTTGCCGTTGGCATCGACCAGGGCGCCGCCGGAGTTGCCCGGGTTGATCGCCGCGTCGGTCTGGATGAAGTCTTCGTAGTTGTTCAGGCCCAACTGATTACGCCCGGTGGCACTGATGATGCCCATGGTCACGGTCTGGCCGACCCCGAACGGGTTGCCGATAGCCAGGGCGACGTCGCCGATACGGATACTGTCGGAGCGGCCGACGGTGATTGCCGGGAGGTTCTTCAAGTCGATCTTCAGCACCGCGAGGTCGGTTTCCGGGTCACTGCCGATCACTCGGGCGAGGGTTTCGCGACCGTCCTTGAGGGCGACCACGATCTGATCGGCGCCGCTGGTCACGTGGTTGTTGGTCAGGATGTAGCCTTCCGGGCTCATGATCACGCCGGAACCGAGGCTCGATTCCATGCGTTTCTGCTTCGGCGAGTTGTCACCGAAGAAGCGCCGGAACTGCGGATCTTCAAACAGCGGGTGCGCGGGTTTGTTGATGACCTTGGTGGTGTAGAGGTTGACCACCGATGGCGCGGCGATGACCACGGCGTCGGCATAGGACACCGGCCCCTGCTGCACGCTGGTGGTTTGCGGGGCCTGTTGCAGGTTGACGTCGAGGCTCGGAAGCCCGACCCACTGCGGGTAACGCTGAATAATCAACAGAGCGATAAGCACACCGGCCAACAACGGCCAGCCGAAAAAACGCAGCGCCTTGAGCATTAAGCACGTCCTGGAAAAGTTGCAGGCGGGGGCAGACCGCCCATAATGTCGCGCATTATACGAGGCCGCGCGCGCCTCTGAACGGGATTTTCAGGAGTCTTTCATGGCAGTCGCCCTCAGCACCCTCGTCGAAGAAGCCGACCGTTACCTTGGCAGTGCAAAAATTGCCGATTATTGCCCCAATGGCCTGCAGGTCGAAGGCCGCCCGCAAGTGATGCGCATCGTCAGTGGCGTCACCGCCAGTCAGGCCTTGCTCGACGCTGCAGTGGAGGCTGAAGCCGATCTGATCCTGGTGCATCACGGCTATTTCTGGAAAGGCGAGAACCCGTGCATCACCGGGATGAAGCAGCGGCGCCTGAAGACGCTTCTCAAGCACGACATCAGTCTGCTCGCCTATCACCTGCCGCTGGACCTGCATCCGGACGTTGGCAATAACGTGCAACTGGCGCGGCAACTGGACATCACCGTCGAAGGGCCGCTGGATCCGGACAACCTGAAAATCGTCGGTCTGGTCGGTTCATTGAACGAGCCGATGACCCCGCGTGACTTTGCGCGCAAAGTGCAGGACGTCATGGGCCGCGAGCCGTTGCTGGTTGAAGGCAGCACAATGATCCGCCGGGTCGGCTGGTGCACCGGTGGCGGCCAGGGCTATATCGATCAGGGTGTGGCGGCGGGTGTCGATCTGTTCCTCAGCGGCGAGGCCTCCGAGCAGACCTTCCACAGTGCTCGCGAGAACGACATCAGCTTCATCGCCGCCGGTCACCACGCCACCGAGCGCTACGGCGTGCAGGCGCTGGGCGATTATCTGGCCAAGCGCTTTGCCCTGGAACACATCTTCATCGATTGCCCCAACCCGATCTGACTACCACTATCTCCCCCTGTAGGAGCTGCCGCAGGCTGCGATCTTTTGACTTTGTCTTTTTAAAAGCCAGATCAAAAGATCGCAGCCTTCGGCAGCTCCTACAGGGGATCGCCCAAACGGGCAGGCATATTCATATGCCCTTTCGTTCTAGCTGGCGCGCTGATTAGAAGAATGGCGCTGTGCTAGGATTCCCCGCTCGAACACGGCCCGCTGGCCGTTCATAAGAAAGCTTTCGTGAGTAGCCATGGTCGACAAACTGACGCATCTGAAACAGCTGGAGGCGGAAAGCATCCACATCATCCGCGAGGTGGCCGCCGAGTTCGACAACCCGGTGATGCTGTACTCCATCGGTAAAGACTCCGCCGTGATGCTGCACCTGGCACGCAAGGCGTTCTTCCCGGGCAAACTGCCGTTTCCGGTGATGCACGTCGACACCCGCTGGAAATTCCAGGAGATGTACAAGTTCCGCGACAAGATGGTCGAGGAGCTGGGCCTGGACCTGATCACCCACATCAACCCCGATGGCGTGGCGCAGAACATCAACCCGTTCACCCACGGCAGCGCCAAGCACACCGACATCATGAAAACCGAAGGCCTGAAACAGGCACTCGACAAGCATGGTTTCGACGCAGCTTTCGGCGGTGCCCGTCGCGATGAAGAGAAATCCCGTGCCAAAGAGCGCGTGTACTCGTTCCGCGACAGCAAGCACCGCTGGGACCCGAAGAACCAGCGTCCGGAACTGTGGAACGTCTACAACGGCAAGGTCAACAAGGGCGAGTCCATCCGTGTGTTCCCGTTGTCGAACTGGACCGAGCTGGACATCTGGCAGTACATCTATCTTGAAGGCATCCCGATCGTGCCGCTGTACTTCGCCGCCGAGCGTGAAGTGATCGAGAAGAACGGCACGCTGATCATGATCGACGACGAGCGCATCCTCGAACACCTGTCCGACGAGGACAAGGCGCGCATCGTCAAAAAGAAAGTGCGTTTCCGTACCCTTGGCTGCTACCCGTTGACGGGCGCGGTGGAGTCCGAGGCTGAAAGCCTCACGGACATCATTCAGGAAATGCTCCTGACGCGAACTTCCGAGCGCCAGGGCCGAGTCATCGACCACGATGGCGCAGGCTCGATGGAAGACAAAAAACGTCAAGGGTACTTTTAAGCTTCGAGTTACAAGCGGCAAGCTGCAAGTTAAAGGCGGTATGCGTAACTTAGCGGTTTGGTGCTTGCGGCCGGTTGCTGCGAGCCGGAATCGGATGACTCGTAATGGATTTCGAGAAGCTGGTTGTTTGGCAGCGAAGCAAATGTCTGGCGGTGGGGATTTTTAGAGAGTTTGCGCGATGCGGGGATTTTGGATTCAAGGATCAGATCACCCGCTCTGCACTGTCAGTGCCTTCCAATATTGCTGAAGGCATGGAGCGTCGGAGTTGCAAAGAAAAGGTCCACTTTCTTTGGATTGCGAAGGCTTCTTGCGGAGAGTTGCGAACCCAAATCCTGATAGGCCGGGATATCGCTTACATCGCAGAGCCGTTGGCTGAGAATTGGATTATGGAAACCCGAGAGCTTTCTGGAATGCTGGTCGGGTTGATCAACAAAATTTCTGACTAGCTGTACGCCGACAAGCTTGCCGCTTGAAGCTTACAGCTTGGAGCTTGAATGCAATGAGCCACGCATCTGATTTGATCAGCGAGGACATCCTCGCCTACCTGGGCCAGCACGAGCGTAAAGAGCTGCTGCGCTTTTTGACCTGCGGTAACGTCGATGACGGCAAGAGCACCCTGATCGGGCGCCTGCTGCACGACTCCAAGATGATCTACGAAGATCACCTGGAAGCCATCACCCGCGACTCGAAGAAAGTCGGCACCACCGGCGAAGACATCGACCTGGCGCTGCTGGTCGACGGCCTGCAGGCCGAGCGTGAGCAGGGCATCACCATTGATGTTGCTTACCGCTATTTCTCCACCGCCAAACGCAAATTCATCATCGCCGACACCCCCGGCCATGAGCAGTACACCCGCAACATGGCCACCGGTGCGTCCACCTGTGACCTGGCGATCATTTTGGTCGACGCGCGTTACGGCGTGCAGACCCAGACCCGTCGCCACAGCTTTATCGCCTCGTTGCTGGGCATCAAGCACATCGTTGTCGCCATCAACAAGATGGATCTCAAGGACTTCGATGAAGGCGTGTTCGAGTCGATCAAGGCCGACTACCTGAAGTTCGCCGAAGGCTTGAAGATGAAGCCGACCAGCATGCACTTCGTGCCGATGTCCGCCCTCAAGGGCGACAACGTGGTGAACAAGTCCGAGCGCTCGCCGTGGTACACCGGTCAGTCGCTGATGGAAATCCTCGAGACCGTGGAAGTGGCGGGTGACCGCAACTTCACCGACCTGCGTTTCCCGGTACAGTACGTCAACCGTCCGAACCTGAACTTCCGCGGCTTCGCCGGCACCCTGGCCAGTGGCGTCGTCAAGAAGGGCGATGAAGTTGTGGTGCTGCCGTCGGGCAAGAGCAGCCGCGTGAAGTCCATCGTCACCTTCGAAGGTGAACTGGAGCACGCCGGCCCGGGTCAAGCGGTGACGCTGACCATGGAAGACGAAATCGACATCTCCCGTGGCGATCTGCTGGTACATGCCGACAACGTGCCGCCGGTCACCGACAGTTTCGAAGCGATGCTGGTGTGGATGGCCGAAGAGCCGATGCTGCCGGGCAAGAAGTACGACATCAAACGCGCCACCAGTTACGTGCCGGGCTCGATTGCCAGCATCGTCAACAAGGTCGATGTGAACACCCTCGAAGAAGGCCCGGCGAGCGCGTTGCAGCTCAACGAAATCGGCAAGGTGAAGATCGCGCTCGACGCGCCGATCGCCCTCGACGGTTACGACAGCAACCGCACCACTGGCGCGTTCATCATCATTGATCGCCTGACCAACGGCACCGTTGGCGCCGGGATGATCGTCGCGCAACCTGTGGCTCACGGTACTGCCTCGCACCACGGCAAACTGGCGCACGTGGCCACCGAAGAGCGCGCTCTGCGTTTCGGCCAGCAACCGGCAACCGTGCTGTTCAGCGGCCTGTCCGGCGCGGGCAAAAGCACATTGGCCTACGCGGTTGAACGCAAGCTGTTCGACATGGGTCGTGCGGTGTTTGTGCTTGATGGACAGAACCTGCGTCATGACCTTAATAAAGGTCTGCCGCAGGATCGTGCCGGCCGTACCGAGAACTGGCGTCGTGCCGCACACGTGGCGCGGCAGTTCAACGAAGCCGGTCTGCTGACCCTGGCGGCGTTCGTTGCGCCAAGCGCGGAAGGTCGCGAGCAGGCCAAAGACCTGATCGGCAAGGAGCGTCTGCTGACCGTTTACGTACAGGCCTCACCGGCCGTGTGCGCCGAGCGTGATCCGCAAGGGCTGTATGCCGCCGGTGGCGACAACATTCCGGGCGAATCCTTCCCGTACGACGTGCCGCTGAACGCTGATCTGGTGATCGACACCCAGTCGCTGTCGCTGGAAGAAAGCGTCAAGCAAGTGCTGGATCTGCTGCGCAAGCGTGGGGCGATCTAAGCGATAACGCAGCGACAGGCTTTCAGCTTCAAGCTGCAAGAAAAAGCCCGCCGATGAGCAATCATCGGCGGGCTTTTTTATTTCGCGCCAACTCGGTCAAAAACTGTAGGAGCGGGCTTGCTCGCGAAAGCGGTGGATCAGTCGGCATCAGTGCTCAATGACACACCGCTTTCGCGAGCAAGCCCGCTCCCACATCAGCTCCCTGTTGAATACACAATTGTGTTCAGCGCAGATCAACCTCGGGTTAGCGCTGACCTGGATACTCGCGGTGCATCTGTTCCAGCAACGCATCCTTGTCCTGCCACAGGTGATTGATCCAGCCCTGAAACTGCAGGCGGTACTCGCCGTCCTGATCGTAGTTCTTGCCAATGAAGGCCGGCGGAATCTTCAGCTCTTCGAAATGCACCACTACATCGCGCACATTGCCGCACAACAGATCCCAGAAGCCCGGACGCCCGCCGGGATAATGGATGGTCACGTTGACGATCGATTCCAGCTGTTCACCCATCGCATCCAGCACGAACGCAATGCCGCCGGCCTTGGGTTTGAGCAGGTATTTGAACGGCGATTGCTGCTGCGCATGCTTGCCTTCGGTGAAGCGCGTGCCTTCGACGAAGTTGAAAATCCCCACCGGATTGTCACGAAACTTCGCACAGGTCTTGCGCGTGGTTTCCAGGTCCTTGCCCTTCTTTTCCGGGTGCTTTTCCAGATAGGCCTTGGAGTAGCGCTTCATGAACGGAAAGCCCAGCGCCCACCACGCCAGACCGATCACCGGAACCCAGATCAGTTCCTGTTTGAGGAAGAACTTCAGCGGCTGGATCTTGCGGTTGAGCACATATTGCAGCACCAGAATATCGACCCAGCTCTGGTGGTTGCTGGTGATCAGGTACGAGTGCTGGTAGTCCAGACCTTGCAGGCCGCTGATGTGCCAGCGCGTGCGGCGTACCAGGTTCATCCAGCCTTTGTTGTTGCTGATCCACGCTTCGTGGGTGTGGCTCATCAGCCACAATGAGGCACGTCGGGCGAGGTCGAACGGCAGCACTTTGATCAGCGCCACACAGAACAGAAACGAACACAGCAGAATCGTGTTCAGCGCCAACAATAACGAGGCGATCACACCGCGCAGCGGGGCAGGAAGAAAGTCCAGCATTTACACATCCATAGGTCGGTTGGCGGCTTGAATCGCAGTCAGCGCGATGGTGTAGACGATGTCATCGACTTGCGCACCGCGCGGCAGATCGTTCACCGGTTTGCGCAGGCCTTGCAGCATCGGGCCGAGGCTGACGCAGTCGGCGCTGCGTTGCACGGCCTTGTGCGTGGTGTTGCCGGTGTTCAGGTCGGGGAACACGAACACTGTGGCGCGACCGGCCACCTGGCTGTTCGGCGCCAGTTGCCGAGCCACGGTTTCATTGGCGGCGGCGTCGTATTGCAGCGGGCCGTCGATCAGCAGCGAATGCTGTTGCTCGTGGGCGAGCAGGGTGGCTTCGCGGACTTTCTCGACTTCCTCGCCGCTGGCGGAATCGCCGCTGGAGTAGCTGATCATCGCCACGCGCGGGGTGATGCCGAACGCCGCTGCCGAGTCGGCGCTCTGCAGGGCGATCTCGGCCAGTTCTGCGGCACTCGGGTGCGGGTTCATCACGCAGTCACCGTAGACCAGCACTTCTTCGGGAAACAGCATGAAGAACACCGACGACACCAGCGTGCAGCCCGGTGCGGTCTTGATCAGTTGCAGCGCCGGTCGGATGGTGTTGGCGGTGGTGTTGATCACTCCGGAGACCAGACCGTCGACTTCGTCCAGCGCCAGCATCATGGTGCCGATCACCACGGTGTCTTCCAGCTGCTGTTCGGCCATCGGCGCGTTGAGACTTTTGCTCTTGCGCAAAGCGACCATCGGCTCGATGTAGCGCTCGCGAATCAGGTCCGGGTCGAGGATTTCCAGGCCCGGCGGCAACTCGATGCCCTGAGCGCGGGCCACGGCTTCGACGTCCTCGGGTTTGGCCAGCAACACGCAACGGGCGATCCCGCGCTCCTGACAGATCGCCGCCGCCTGCACGGTAAGCGGCTCGCTGCCTTCGGGCAGGACGATGCGCTTGTTCGCCGACTGCGCCCGTTGAATCAACTGATAGCGGAACACCGCTGGCGACAGGCGCATTTCCCGCGGCGTGCCGCAACGCTGGTGCAGCCACCGGGCATCGAGATGGCTGGCGACGAAATCGGTGATGATCTCCGCACGCTCGCGGTCATCGATGGGGATTTCCTTGTTCAGGCCGTTGAGCAGATTGGCGGTGTCATAGGAGCCGGTGCTCACCGACAACACCGGCAAACCGGCCTGCAACGCGCCACGGCACAAATCCATGATGCGCGGATCGGGCAGGGTGTCGCTGGTCAGCAACAGCCCGGCCAGCGGCACGCCATTGAGCGCTGCGAGGCTGACCGCGAGGATGATGTCGTCGCGGTCGCCCGGGGTCACCACCAGCACGCCGGGCTTGAGCAGCTCCACGGTGTTGCGCATGGTCCGCGCGCAAATGATGATCTTGCTCATGCGCCGGGTTTCGTAGTCGCCGGCGTTGAGCACCTGCGCGCCCATCAGGTCGGCGACGTCGCGGGTGCGCGGTGCGTTGAGTTCCGGCTGGAACGGAATGCAGCCGAGCAGGCGGAAATCACCGCTGCGCAATAGCGGCGAATGCTCCTTCAGACGCGTGGCGAAGGCGTCCATGCTCTCTTCGGTCTTGACCTTGTTGAGGATTACCCCGAGGACTTTCGGATCTTTCGGGCCACCGAACAACTGCGCCTGCAATTCGACGCGGCCAGACAGTTCGGCGAGCACTTCGTTTTCCGGCGCCGAGACCAGAATCACCTCGGCATCCAGGCTCTTCGCCAGGTGCAGGTTGACCCGCGCGGCGTAACTCGCGCTGCGGGTTGGCACCATGCCTTCGACCACCAGCACGTCTTTGCCGATCGCGGCTTGCTGATACAGGGCGATAATTTCTTCAAGCAGTTCATCGAGCTGACCGTCGCCCAGCATGCGCTCGACGTGGGCCAGGCCCAAGGGTTGCGGCGGTTTCAGGCCGTGGGTGCGCGCCACCAGTTCGGTGGAGCGCTCAGGGCCGGTGTCGCCCGGATGCGGCTGGGCAATCGGTTTGAAGAAGCCGACTTTCAGTCCGGCCCGCTCCAGCGTACGCACCAGCCCGAGGCTGATGGAGGTCAGACCCACACCAAAATCGGTGGGCGCGATAAAAAAAGTTTGCATGCGAATTCTCTAAGTTGCATGGCAATGGCGGCGATCTATAGGTGATCGCCTACCGATATTCAGTCG
Source organism: Pseudomonas sp. Eth.TT006 (assembly GCF_054456575.1). NCBI lineage: Bacteria > Pseudomonadati > Pseudomonadota > Gammaproteobacteria > Pseudomonadales > Pseudomonadaceae > Pseudomonas > Pseudomonas sp. Eth.TT006. Next base: position 217,120 of record NZ_JBTJEN010000002.1, read on the forward strand.
CCAAGGTTATCGCTAACCGGGCCTTGTGCGCACCAACCGCAGGCAAAGGGTTGGCCTATTTTTTCAATACGTTGCGCCGGATCGAGGACCCAGGCGCGGGATTGCCATGGCGGCTGATGACGCAAGTGCTGAGTGTGGCCGCAGGACAGTTCGACCACCCAGTGACCGTCCGCGTCTTGATGGAAGCCTTCGAGCGTCGAACCCCGTTTGTCCGGGTTGTGGTCGCTTTCGAGCGATTGCTTCGCTAAACTTGGCCCTTCTATATTCTTCTGCAAAAGGTCTCGCCCCATGCTGATCGCCGCCAATAAGGCTGTCTCCATCGACTATACCCTGACCAACGACGCTGGTGAGGTCATCGACAGCTCCGCTGGCGGCGCGCCGCTGGTTTACCTGCAAGGCGCCGGCAACATCATCCCGGGCCTGGAAAAAGCCCTGGAAGGCAAAGCCATCGGTGACGAGCTGGAAGTGTCCGTTGAGCCGGAAGACGCTTACGGCGAATACTCCGCCGAACTGGTCAGCACCCTGAGCCGCAGCATGTTCGAAGGCGTTGACGAGCTGGAAGTCGGCATGCAGTTCCACGCTTCGGCGCCGGACGGCCAGATGCAGATCGTGACCATCCGTGATCTGGACGGCGACGACGTTACCGTCGACGGCAACCACCCACTGGCCGGTCAGCGCCTGAACTTCAAAGTGAAGGTTGTCGATATCCGTGATGCCAGCCAGGAAGAAGTCGCTCATGGTCACGTCCATGGCGAAGGTGGCCATCACCACTGATTTTCTGCGCTAAGCTTTCGAGTACTGGAGAGGCGCCCGAGGGCGCCTTTTTAGTCTGCGGCTGTGCCTGATACGCTTGCCGAGTGGCCGGTTTCGAGTAGAACACGGGAATCCTGGAGTACGTCATGAGTGCTTTTCACGACCTTAAGTTGACAGCCCTGGATGGTCAGGAGCTACCGCTGGCGCCTTTCAAGGGCCAAGTCGTGCTGGTGGTCAACGTCGCCTCCAAATGCGGCTTGACCCCACAGTACGCGGCGCTGGAAAACCTTTATCAGCAATTCAAGGACAAAGGTTTCAGCGTGCTGGGTCTGCCGTGCAATCAGTTTGCCGGTCAGGAACCGGGTAGCGAAAAGGAAATTCAGGACTTCTGCAGCCTCAACTACGGAGTGACATTCCCGTTGTCGAGCAAGCTCGAAGTCAACGGCCACGACCGTCATCAGCTCTACCGTCTGCTGGCGGGCGAGGGCGCGGAGTTCCCCGGTGACATCACCTGGAATTTCGAGAAGTTCCTGCTTGGCAAGGACGGCCGGGTGCTGGCGCGGTTCTCGCCGCGCACGGCGCCGGATGATCCGGCCATCGTCCACGCAATTGAAAAAGCGCTGGGCTGACACAGCAAAAGCAAAAGATCGCAGCCTTCGGCAGCTCCTGCATGGATTGGTGTAGGAGCTGCCGCAGGCTGCGATCTTTTGCTTTGTGCCTTTTGATCCTTGATCACCCAAATCAATAGTGCTGTGCAAGGCTGACCACTCTGCATATTATCGCCGTCATAAAGCCATTCCCTGCGGAGCCTTTCAATGTCGGTCCAAGCCTTGTTCAAACCGTTCCACCTCGGTGCCCTCGAACTGCCGACCCGCGTGGTCATGGCGCCGATGACCCGCTCGTTTTCCCCGGGCGGGGTGCCGAACTCCAAGGTCATTGAGTACTATCGTCGTCGCGCTGCTGCAGGCGTCGGCCTGATCATCACCGAAGGCACCACCGTCGGCCACGTTGCTTCCAATGGTTACCCGAACGTGCCGCAGTTTTTTGGTGAAGCGCCATTGGCCGGCTGGAAAAAAGTCGTCGACGCCGTGCATGCCGAAGGCGGCAAAATCGTTCCGCAACTGTGGCACGTCGGCAGCGTGCGCCGCATCGGCACCGAGCCGGACGCCAGCGTGCCGGGTTACGGCCCGTCGGAAAAACTCAAGGACGGTCAGGTCGTGGTCCACGGCATGAGCAAACAGGACATTCTGGAGGTGATCGCCGCGTTCGCCCAAGCGGCCAGGGATGCGCAAAGCATCGGCATGGACGGCGTGGAAATCCACGGCGCTCACGGTTACCTGATCGACCAGTTCTTCTGGGAGGGCAGCAACCAGCGCACCGACGAATACGGCGGCAGCCTGGGCAACCGTTCGCGTTTTGCCATCGAGCTGATTCAAGCGGTGCGTGCGGCGGTGGGTGAGGGTTTCCCGATCATTTTCCGTTTCTCGCAATGGAAACAGCAGGACTACACCGCGCGTCTGGTGCAGACCCCGGAGGCCCTGGGAGAATTCCTCAAGCCGCTGTCCGACGCCGGTGTGGACATCTTTCACTGCTCGACGCGGCGTTTCTGGGAGCCTGAGTTCGACGGTTCCGAGCTGAACCTGGCCGGCTGGACCCGCAAGCTGACCGGCAAACCGACCATTACCGTCGGCAGCGTCGGCCTGGATGGCGAGTTCCTGCAGTTCATGGTCAACACCGACAAGGTCGCGCAGCCGGCGAGCCTGGAAAAACTGCTGGAGCGTTTGAACAATGACGAGTTCGATCTGGTGGCGGTGGGCCGTGCGCTGCTGGTGGATCCGGACTGGGCACTGAAAGTCCGTGAAGGCCGCGAGCAGGACATTCTGCCGTTCAGCCGAGAAGCGTTGATGACGCTGGTTTAAGCGGCGCCCTTACTGGCCCCATCGCGAGCAGGCTCACTCCTACATTGGAATGCGTTCCAAATGTAGGAGTGAGCCTGCTCGCGATAGTGGTTTCAAAGTCGGCAAAAAATCAGGGCAATGTCTGCCCATTCGGCACCACCTGCTCCCCGACACACGCCCCGCGCAAATGCTTTTCAAACTGCTCGATGATCGCCGCCCAGCCTTGGCGACTGGCATGCTGGCGCGCATTCAGGCGCACGCAACGCAGCGTCTCGGCCTCTTCCAGCAACCACGACGCCGCGTCGCAGAACGCCTGTTCATCACCGGGCATCGCCAGCACGCCGTTATAACCATGGCGAATGTGCTGCGCCGCCGCAGCCTGATCGTAAGCTACAACCCCCAGACCTGAAGCCAGCGCTTCGAGCACCACATTGCCGAACGTTTCGGTCAGGCTCGGGAACAGAAAAATATCCCCCGAGGCATAGTGCGCCGCCAATGCTTCGCCGCGTTGCGATCCACAGAAAATCGCCTCTGGCAGTTGCTTTTCCAGCGCCAGCCGTTGCGGCCCGTCGCCGACCACGATCAGCTTCAGCTTGCGCTGTGGATAAGTGCTGCCGAGTTTGTCGAAGCAGCGTTTGAGCAGGCCCAGATTCTTCTCCGGGGCCAGTCGTCCTACGTGAATCACCGCGATGTCCTGCTCGTTCAGGCCCCATTGCTCACGCAGACCGTTCAACCGCTTGGCCGGGTGAAACAACTGGCTGTCCACCCCGCGGGAGAGCAGGGCAAGACGGTCGAAATGGCGGCGTTCCAGTTCCAGGCGCTGACTGACACTCGGCACAAGGGTCATCGCCGAACGGTTGTGGAACCAGCGCAGATAATGGGTCAGCAAGCGGGTCAGCAAGCCCAGCCCGTATTGGTTGGTGTATTGCTGGAAATTGGTGTGAAAACCGCTGACTACGGAAATCCCCAGTCGTCGCGCGGCGCGCAAAGCCGACAGACCGAGCGGGCCTTCGGTGGCGATGTACAACACGTCCGGACGATGGCGCTTCCAGCGGCGCAACAGTTTGTGCATCGACGACTGCCCCCATTGCAATCCGGGATATCCGGGCAGCGGCCAGCCCCGACACAGCAGCAGCGCGTCATCCTCGCTGCGCTGCGGATCGCTCGCCTGGCGCGGGCGCACCAGCTCCACCTGATGCCCGCGCGCGCGCAATCCATCGCACAAGCGGCCAAGGGTATTGGCCACCCCGTTGATTTCCGGCGGGAAGGTTTCGCTGATCAGGGTGATATGTAGAGCTGTCGTCATGACCTCAGTGTCGGCTGAGGCCATGTCGTGGTTGTGACGGTCGGATGATGGATTTGTGACCGCCTCAGCGCTGCGTGACGAGGTTCTCCGCACCGCGCTCACGCACCCAGAACAACGTCGCGCCGGCTACGGCCGCCGGCATCATCAGGATGTTGACCACCGGAATCAGCAGCACCAGATAGACGATCCCGCCGAAACTCATGCTCTGCCAGCGTTTCTGCCGCAGCCAGGCGAGCATCTCGTTCCAGCCCAGTTTGTGGTTGTCCGCCGGATAGTCGATGTACTGGATCGCCATCATCCACACGCCGAATAGCAGCCACAGCGGCGCGGCGACGATGTTCACCACCGGGATGAACGACAGGATAAACAGGCCGAGCGCGCGCGGCAGGAAGTAGCCGAGCTTGCGCATTTCCCGGGCGAGGGTGCGAGGGATCATCGCGATCAGTTCACCCCAGCTGAAGGCCGGGAAATCATCGGTGCCGCGTACCACCACTTCGACCTTTTCCGCGAGAAAGCCATTAAACGGCGCGGCGATGACGTTGGCGAGCAGGGTGAAGGTGAAAAACACCATCAGCGCCACCAGCACCACGAACAGTGGCCAGAGGATGTAGCTGAGAAAACTCAGCCAGTCGGGCAGCGACGGCATCAGGCTGTCGACCCACAGGCTGAACTGATGGCCGGCCAGATAGATCAATCCGACGAACAGCACCAGGTTGATCGCCAGCGGCAACAACACAAACAAGCGCAAGCCAGGGCTGAGAACCAGTTTGAGGCCTTCGCGCAGGTATTGCGGGCCGGACAGAACAGGGGCGGGCATAAGGTGCTCCGAGCAAGGGAAAACGCGCCGACCTTACCGACTTTGCACTACGTGGGAAAGCGCGGCAGAGTGATCGACATTCACTGTAACAAAGACGTCCATCGGGTCAGTGTCTGCGCATAGAGACCACCTATGAGCTGGATTGTTAAACCGTATTTCCTTAATCTTGCCCCCCTCGATACGCTGCACCCAACTTTTTACAGGACTGTCGAGTTCAGGCCTTCCCCAAGGTTATCCACAGTCCTTTTTTATTCCCGCCGGCAGTCCGGCGTTCCGCGCCAGTGTTTCGGCCCGGTCAACAGGAGCAGGTCATGTCTGAAGCCCGTCATTCGCGAGTGATTATTCTCGGTTCCGGCCCTGCCGGTTACAGCGCCGCGGTCTACGCCGCCCGTGCCAACCTCAAGCCGCTGCTGATCACCGGCATGCAGGCCGGCGGTCAACTGACCACCACCACCGAAGTCGACAACTGGCCGGGCGACGTGCACGGTCTGACCGGCCCGGCACTGATGGAGCGCATGCGCGAGCACGCCGAGCGTTTTGAAACCGAGATCGTTTTCGATCACATCAACGCCGTCGACTTCGCCTCCAAGCCATACACCCTGACCGGCGACAGCGCGATCTACACCTGCGACGCCCTGATCATCGCCACCGGTGCCAGCGCGCGTTACCTGGGCCTGCCGTCGGAAGAAGCGTTCATGGGCAAAGGCGTATCGGCCTGCGCGACCTGCGACGGTTTCTTCTACCGCAACAAGCCAGTGGCGGTAGTGGGTGGCGGCAACACCGCGGTTGAAGAGGCGCTGTACCTGGCCAACATCGCCAGCACCGTGACCCTGATCCACCGTCGCGAAACCTTCCGCGCCGAGAAGATCCTGATCGACAAGCTCAACGCCCGTGTGGCCGAAGGCAAGATCATCCTCAAGTTGAACGCCAACCTCGATGAAGTGCTGGGCGACAACATGGGTGTGACCGGTGCGCGCCTGAAGAACAACGACGGCAGCTTCGACGAAATCAAGGTCGACGGCGTGTTCATCGCTATCGGCCACACCCCGAACACTTCGCTGTTCGAAGGCCAGTTGACCCTGAAAGACGGCTACCTGGTGGTACAGGGCGGCCGTGAAGGCAATGCGACTGCCACCAGCGTCGAAGGTATCTTCGCTGCCGGTGACGTGGCTGACCACGTGTACCGCCAGGCCATCACCTCGGCCGGCGCCGGTTGCATGGCGGCACTGGACACCGAGCGTTACCTGGACGGTCTGCAGAACGCTTCGTTCTAAATCGCAGGCATAAAAAAACCGGCTTCGGCCGGTTTTTTTATGTCCATGATTTCTGGCGCAACGCAATTTTATTGTAGGAGTGAGCCTGCTCGCGATAGCGATTTATCAGTCAACTCATGTATTGGATGCAAGACCGCTATCGCGAGCAGGCTCACTCCTACAGTGGAAATCAGCGACGGGTCAGAGGCTGCGCGGTGAACTTCACGCCGGCCAGCCCGTGCTTGATCAACGCGCGGATATTGCCGTGGTCACTGCCTTCAGGCGTCGCCAGTACCGAACGATAATGCTCGCCGAACGCCAGCAGCGCTTCTTCATCGCTCAAGCCTTCCAGGAGAGCCAGGCCCAACGTCTTGCACGAACCTTCGTTCTGCCCGGCCGCGTTTTCCACACCACCGTTGCTGAACGCTTGCGGCTGGTAATCGTAGCCGGCGGCGATGAAGGCGAGGGTGTCGGCAAAAACATGTTCGCCACTCTTGAGGCTGGCGCGCAGGGTGTTCAAATCACTCATTGGGTTTTCCTTTGGCGAACGCCGCCTGTTGTTCGGCGCTGGCTTCTTGCTGGTATTGGGCTTTCCACTCCGCGTAAGGCATGCCGTACACCACTTCACGGGCGTCATCGAGGCTGACCTCGATCTGGCGCTCGTCGGCGGCGGCCTTGTACCACTTGGACAGGCAGTTGCGGCAGAACCCGGCAAGGTTCATCAGGTCGATGTTCTGCACGTCCTTGCGGCTGTCCAGATGGGCGACCAGCCGGCGGAAGGCGGCGGCTTCGAGTTCGAGGCGTTGTTGCTCGTTCATGGGAGTCTCTGCGAGACAGCTTCAAGCGACGAGCTTCAAGCTGCAAGATGGGTGGCTGTGGGGCGAAGTTTACAGCTTGCCGCTTGAAGCTTGAAGCTAGCGACTCGCTGCAAGCGTGATCGACACCGATTCGGCAAAGCGCAGCGCATGCGGTTTGTCGACTTCGACTTCGGCGTACAGCACGGCGGTGTTGCTCATCACCAGATCCAGCAGTTCCTGGGTCAGGCGTTCGAGCAATGCGAAACGGTTGCCCTCGACGTGGGCGATGATCGCCTTGGTGATGGTGCGGTAGTTCAGCGCATGATCGATGTCGTTGTCGCGCACCGCTTCCTGCGCGGCGTACAGGATGGTCAGATTGATCAGCACATCCTGCTTGTTGAGGATCTCGTCCTCGTTGATGCCGATAAAGGTGCGCAGGCGCAGATCCTTGACCCGGATGCGCGCCATTCCCGGTTGAAGTTGTGACATTTACTTGCTCCGTCCAATCAATTGCAGGAACTCCTGACGGGTATTGCTCGAGTCGCGGAAGGCGCCGAGCATGACCGAGGTGTTCATGGTCGAATTCTGTTTCTCGACACCGCGCATCATCATGCACATGTGCCGGGCTTCGATCACCACCGCGACGCCGGCAGCGTTGGTGACCTGTTGCACCGCATCGGCGATCTGCCGGGTGAGGTTTTCCTGAATCTGCAGGCGCCGGGCGAACATGTCCACCAGCCGCGCGATCTTCGACAGCCCGAGCACCTTGCCCGTTGGAATATAAGCCACATGGGCCTTGCCGATGAAGGGCAGCAAGTGATGTTCGCACAACGAGTACAGTTCGATGTCGGCGACGATAATCATCTCGTCGCTGTCGGAGGCGAACAGCGCGCCGTTGACGATCTCGTCGACACTCTGTCCGTAGCCGTGACACAGGTATTGCATGGCTTTGGCCGCGCGCAGCGGGGTGTCGAGCAAGCCTTCGCGGTCGGGATCTTCACCGAGGCCGATGAGGATCTCGCGGTAATGCTCGGGCAGGGTACGGCTCATGGAAGATCCTCGCGCAGCAGCTTATTTGACGTGCCTTCCGCCGTTGACGGTCAGGGTCGTGCCGGTGACATAGGGGTTGTCGAACAGATAGCGCAGGCTTTGGTAGATCACTTCGCTGCCGGGCTCGATGCCCAGCGCGGATTTGGCCAGGGCCTTGGCACGGTACGCCGCGTCGTCGTCGGGATTGAACAATAGCAGGGCCGGCGCGATGCCGTTGACTTTGATCGCTGGCGCATAACGCGCGGCGAACGACAGGGTCAGGCTGTCGAGCCCGGCCTTGCTGGCGCAATAGCCGATGTGCTTGCTGCTGCCCTTGCGGGTGACGTCGTCGCTGATATGGATGATGTCCGCTGGCGTCGAGCGCTTGAGCAGGTCGGCGCAGTGCAGGTTGATCAGGTACGGCGCAAGCATGTGCACGTTGATCATTCGCACGAAGGCGCCGGCGTCGTTGTCCGCAGTTTCCTCCAGCCATTCGGAGGCGTTATGGATAATGGCACGCAGACAGTCGGTGTGAGCTTTCAGTTCTTCGATGAAGGCGAGAATGCCGGTTTCGCTGGAAAAGTCCGCGAATATCCCCAGCGCTCCCAAGTCACGCAGGGCTTGCACGCCCGGGCGTTCGCTGCGGTAAGTGAAGATGACCCGATGGCCGTCTTCGAGCAGGCGCCGCGCGCAATGCAGGCCGACCCGCTGGCCGGCACCGGTGATGAGGATCGGGGCGGAAGAAGTGCTCATGAACGGATCGCGTCGCGGTTGGAGCAAAAACTATAACAGCGACGCGAGTTGTACACCTATTGGCGGTTTTGCGCAGTCCGGTGGGAGCGGGCTTGCTCGCGAAAGCGGTACATCAGTCGACATCCATGTTGCCGTCACTGCGCATTCGCGAGCAAGCCCGCTCCCACAGGGGATCAGTGGTTTTGTGTAGACGGCGTGGCGGGCAAAGGACGCGACGGCGCGCCGTTCAACCAGTTCGCCAGCAACCGTGTCGACAGCGGAATAAAGAAGTACACCATCAGTGGCGTCAGGCACGCTGTGCTGATCAGTATCCGCGGCAGCAGACTCATCTCGCCCAGCAACGGCCCGAGGACAAAGTTGAACAACAGTGACACCGGGAAAAACGCCAGCCAGATCGCCACGGCCTGTTTCCAGCGCGGGGGCCGTTGTCCGGCGGCGCCGAACCAGCCTTCGATACCGCTGACCCGATGCTCCTTGGGGTGTTCGAACAGATCGCTGCCACGCGCCAGCCAGGCCGTGCGCGAAGCCGAGAATTCCCAGGCGTGCAAGGTCTGCTCGTCGCCGAAGCGGAAGATGATCTGGAATTCGTTATCGCCGGGCGGCGGTGCGAGCACGCCAGAGCCGAGGTAACCTGGAAAGTCAGTGGCCAGTTGTTCGCCTTCGCGCAACCAGGCCATCATGTCCTGAAAGCGACCTGCAGCAACACGACGTGCGACCATCAGGGTGACGGGGGAAGTAGACATTATGTATCTCCGTATTCCGAGTGCGGCACTCCGGGTAGGAGATTCGCCAGACGCGGAGCCATGGGTAGAGGCTCGCGTTTTTCAACAAGCAAGGATTATTCCTGATTTTGATGACCGTATCAGTGACTTTCGTCGCATGTCATGCTTGAACCGATAGAGGGCAACGGATGTAGAATGGGATCCAAATTCCTCCAGCGGACTTATCTGCCCAATGCCTGTCATCACGGACGTTAATCCTGCTTCGCAGGCATCTGTTGCCCTGGAGCGCGAAGATCTGTTCCCCATTCGCGAGGTGTCGCGACTGACCGGGGTCAATCCGGTCACGCTACGTGCATGGGAGCGTCGCTACGGCTTGATCGAGCCGGTACGCACCGAAAGTGGACATCGGTTGTATTCGATGACCGATATCGAGCGCGTGCGCAGTATTGTCGAGTGGATTGACCGCGGCGTGGCGGTCAGCAAGATCGGCAAGATCCTTGCCCGTACCGAACCTCTGAAGACGTTGGCGCACATCATTTCCGACGATCTGGTGACGGCCGATTATCAACAGTGGCAAGACCAGGTGCAGCGTGCGGTCAGTGCTTTCGACGACATTGAGCTGGATCGGGTCTACTCGCAGATCTTTGCGTCGTACCCGCTTGCGGTAGTGTTTCAGGACATTCTGTTGCCGCTGTGGCGACGCCTGCTGCAACACCGCGAAGCTTTCGGGCAAACCAGTGAGTGGCTGTTTCTCGATGGCTTCCTGCGCACCCGTGTGCTGGGGCGGATCATGATGTTACGCAAGCCCCAGGCACGCAAAATCGTGGTCAGTGCCCTGGCCGGGCAGTGCCGTGAACTGGAGCTGCTGGTGGCTGCGTTGTTTCTCAGTGGCGGCGAAAGCTACGTGCGTGTGTTTACGACCGGTCAGCCGTTCGACGAGCTGACCCTGGTCTGCGAAAAAATCAAACCCCAGGCGCTGGTGCTGTTTTCCAATCATGCACCGACGCCGGAACTGCCGCGCCGGCTGAATCGACTGGCACTGAGCCTCGATTGTCAGGTGTTGCTGGCCGGGGATGCTGCGGATCTGGCGCAAGACGCCTTGGCCGGCTCGTCAATCGGCTGTCTGGGCAACGAAGGCGCAACCATGCAGCAGCGCATGGCGCAATTTCTGGCGGGCAAACTCGATACCTGAGAACTCAGGCGTGCAGGGCGGGATGGGTCAGGCGATGTTGTTGCAGGATGAACTGGCGCAGGCGTTCGGTTTCATCGGGATCGGTCTGGCTTAGTTCATAGGCGTAGAAACCATGCTCGGTTTCGCGCTCGAAATGACCGCGCAGGGCAATCCGCTCATAACCTGAAGGGCTGAACCACAAGGCGAAATGCTTGGGCGGCTTGGTCTTGTTGCGCATTTCCAGCAGCACGCCTTTGTGCGACACCTCGTGCACCCACATCGTGCCCGGCTGACCCTTGGCATTTTCCAATGCTACCGGCTCCTCGAGTGTCAGGCGCCACGGGCGAATCATCGGCCCGTCTTCGAAGATGCTTGGCACACCCAGTCGCAGGTGCAGCGCGTGGAATTCATCTTCCACCAGATGCAGTGGAAAAGTCATTTGCTGATTTTCGAAGTTGGCCTGGATCGTCACTTGTTCATGAGCGGCCAGGCGCGTGAGCAGGTCACGGATCTGCGAACCACCATTGACCAGCAGGCTCGACGTCGCATCCCGCACATTGAGCTGCGGGTTGTGCTGCATGGTCTGGATAAAATCCAGTTCGTCCTGGGTCAGAAGGGCGTCGCGTTGCATGGCCTGGCTCGAAAGAAATAGTTACAAAGTCATTGGTGATTGTAGTTACTGACCGTTAGTTCGCCGAATTGTTTGCGCCGTTCGTCGCTTTCAGGGCGGCGAGTTCGGCTTCCAGCGCGGCGACTTGCGCTTCCAGTTGGGCGACGCGCTGCTGCGCCTTGACCTGAACCGTGACGTCTTTCTGCACGCCGACGAAATAAGTCTGGCCATCGTCGACGTTTTTCACGGTCGACAGCGACAGCTCGTTCCAGAATGGTGTGCCGTCCTTGCGATAGTTGCGCAGGATTTCCCGGCACGACCCGCTATTGCGCAAGGTCTCCCGAATCAGATCGAGGCTGGCCTGATCGCGATCCCCCGACTGCAGAAAACGGCAGTCCTGATAGAGAATTTCTTCGCTGGTGTAACCGGTCAGGCGTTCGAAGGCCGGATTCACGTAAATCAGGATGGTGTCCTGTTCACCTTCTTTCTCCGCGACCACGATGCCGTCATTCGACGCGTTGATTACCATCTGCAGCAGACTGGCGTTGATCATCCATGAATCCCCTCAGCGTTGATGTTGGCTGGCATTCTAGAAGTTCCCACGCCGCTGTCTACTGGCCATTACCGCTGACTGCGCGTGGATCGCGGCATTTGCGTCGGGCTGCTACTATCCCGGCTCATTTTTTTCAGCATCAGGATCAGATTGATGAAAGTCGCCATCCTCTCCGGCTCGGTTTACGGCACGGCCGAAGAAGTCGCCCGTCATGCGCAGAATCTGCTGAAAGCCGCTGGCTTTGAAACCTTCTACAACGCGCGCGCCAGCCTGGCGGATATTCAGGCATTCGGCCCCGAAGCTTTGCTTGCAGTGACCTCGACCACCGGCATGGGCGAATTGCCGGACAACCTGCAGCCGTTGTACTCAAGCATTCGTGATCAACTGCCAATGGCCTGGCGCGGCCTGCCGGGGGCGGTGATCGGATTGGGCGATGCCAGTTATGGCGATACTTTCTGCGGCGGCGGCGAGCTGATGCGTGAATTGTTCGCTGAGCTCGGCGTGCGCGAAGTACAGGAAATGCTGCGGCTGGATGCCAGCGAAAGCGTGACCCCGGAAACCGACGCCGAGCCTTGGCTGGCGCAACTGATCGCCACACTCAAGGGCTGACCGGGAAGCGCACTGTGTTCTCGCGTTTTTATTGGCATCGCTGCAGTGACATGGATCCAGGTTGTTTGCAAGGCTGACCCGGTCAGTCATCAAGCTGGCTGGCAATGCAACTACGCGATGGGCTGCATCTGACTAGACTGCTGTCATGTGCAGAACAATAAGAACGCAGAGGTGCATACAGTGAGCGTAGCCCCGGTCCAATCGTCTCTTAATGTCAAAGATCAGGTCAGTGCCGCGGAGTGGCAGACCCGGGTCGATCTCGCCGCGTGTTATCGACTGGTAGCGCTGCATGGCTGGGACGACCTGATCTTCACCCACATTTCCGCCAAGGTGCCTGGCACCGAAGATTTTCTGATCAACCCGTTCGGGTTGATGTTCCATGAGATCACCGCGTCGAGCCTGGTCAAGGTCGATCAGGCCGGCAACAAGCTCATGGACAGCCCTTACGAGATCAATCCCGCTGGTTACACCATCCACAGCGCCGTGCATGAAGTGCGCCACGATGTGGTCTGTGTACTGCACACTCACACGGCATCCGGTGTTGCGGTGTCGGCGCAAAAACAGGGTGTGCTGCCGATCAGTCAACAGTCGCTGTTCGTCCTGTCGAGCCTGGCCTATCACGCCTATGAAGGCGTGGCGCTGAACCACGAAGAGAAGGCCCGGCTGCAGGCCGATCTGGGCGGTAACAATTTCCTGATGCTGCACAACCACGGGTTACTCACCTGTGGCGGCACTATCGCCGATACCTTTCTAATGATGTTCACCTTCCAGCGCGCCTGTGACATTCAGGTCATGGCGCAAACCGGCGGTGCCGAACTGATCGCCATCGAACCGCAGATTCTGGCGGGGGCGAAGGCCATGATCGCCGGCGTGACCAAAAGCGCTCAAGGCATGGGCGGCGCGCTAGCCTGGCCGGCATTGCTGCGCAAACTCGATAAACAAGACCCCGGGTATAAACTCTAATGCCACTCGCCGAGATTCCTCTGTGCGTGTGGCGCAAACGCAGCCGCACGTTTGTCTTTCGTGGCCAGTCGATCCGCTACTGGACGGCGGGGCAGGGTGAGCCGCTGCTGCTGATCCATGGTTTTCCGACGGCCAGTTGGGACTGGCATTACCTGTGGCAGCCACTGGCCCAGCGATATCGGGTGATTGCCTGCGACATGCTCGGTTTCGGCGATTCGGCCAAACCGTCGAATCACGGCTACAGCCTGCTGGAGCAGGCTGACCTGCAACAGGCATTGCTGGCGCACCTTCAGGTCGAGCAGCCGATCCATGTGCTGGCTCACGATTACGGCGACAGCGTCGCTCAGGAGCTGCTGGCCCGGCATTACGAAAACCGCATCGAGGTTGCCAGTTGCGTATTCCTCAACGGTGGTCTGTTCCCGGAAACCCATCGCCCGGTGTTGATGCAGAAACTGCTGCTCAGTCCGCTGGGCTGGATGATTGGCCGGGCGTTCAGCCGTGACGCGCTGGTAAAAAGTTTCCGGCAAATTTTCGGCCCACAGACCGGCCCTTCCGAAAGCGAGCTGGATGATTTCTGGAGCCTGATCGAGACCCATCGCGGTCCGCGCATCATGCACAAGCTGATCAGTTACATCCCCGAGCGCCGAGTGCAGCGCGACCGCTGGGTGGCGGCCATGCAACGCGATGAAATTGCGCTGCGCGTGATCGACGGCGAAGTCGATCCGATCTCCGGTGCACACATGGTCGAGCGTTATCGTCAGTTGATTCCCGGTGCCGACGCCGTGCTGCTGACGGGCATCGGCCACTATCCGCAGATCGAAGCGCCGGTGCAGGTGCTCGAGCATTATCTGGTGTTTCGCGATCGCTTGGCGTTACCGTCACGCAAAGTAGCGTGCTCCTGAAAGATCAGAAGATCGCAGCCTGCGGCAGCTCCTGCACCAACCTTCTGTAGGAGCTGCCGCAGGCTGCGATCCTTTGATTTTGCTGTTCATCATCCCCCAGCCTTATCGCTCACCATTCAGCCCCGGCCCTGTTCGTTGTGAGCACAAGCCCCGTGCCTGACACTCGGGATTAATGTCCCTCAGGCCTGCTGGAGTTCCTGCGATGAATGAGTCCGTACGTTTCGAAGATAAAGTCGTGATCGTCACCGGAGCCGGTGGTGGCCTGGGCCGGGCGCACGCATTGTTGTTCGCTCGGCACGGCGCCAGAGTGCTGGTCAACGACCTCGGCGGCTCGACCCAGGGCGAGGGCGCCAATGCCTCTGCTGCTGACCGGGTAGTGGCAGAGATTCGCGAGGCCGGCGGCATTGCCGAGGCCAACCACGACTCGGTCACCGACGGCGACAAACTGGTACAGAATGCGCTGGATGCTTTCGGCCGTGTCGACGTGGTGGTGAACAACGCCGGGATTCTGCGCGACAAGACCTTCCACAAGATGGACGATGCCGACTGGGATCTGGTTTATCGCGTCCACGTCGAAGGCGCCTACAAAGTCACCCGCGCTGCGTGGCCGCACCTGCGCGAGCAAAACTACGGGCGGGTGATCTTCACGGCGTCGACATCGGGCATCTACGGCAACTTCGGCCAGTCCAACTACGGTATGGCGAAACTCGGCCTCTACGGCCTGACTCGGACCCTCGCCATCGAAGGGCGCAAGAACAACATTCTGGTCAACGCCATCGCCCCTACCGGAGGCACGCGCATGACCGAAGGCCTGATCCCGCCGCAAGTGTTCGACCAGCTCAAACCGGAACTGGTCAGCCCGCTGGTGGTGTATCTGGCCAGCGAGCAGTGCCAGGAAACCTCCGGCCTGTTTGAAGTCGGCGGCGGCTGGATGGGCAAGGTGCGCTGGGAGCGTAGCCTCGGCGCCGGCTTCGATCCGCGCAGCGGATTTTCCCCGGAAGACGTGGCGGCGCACTGGCAGCATATCTGCGACTTCGAAGGCGCCGCGCATCCGAAGGACAACATCGAGGCGTTGAAGGAAATGATGGCGAATTTGCAGAAGTATGCGCTGTGACAGGAGAGAGTTGAGCAGGCACTGGGTGCCTGCTCGTTTGTTTTAATTTTCAGGTTTGAATCCGGGTTTTCCGTTTTTTTCGCGCCATTGCTTGATTGTATTCAGCACACCAGCAGGGCTGTCCTCGACATCTTTTTCAGGGTAATAAAGAATGTCGGAACCGCTCGGGTGTTCGGACGTTGCAACGATGTTGTCGACGTATGCATCATGTTGCCTCTCTGACCGGAATTTTCCTTTGAATAGCCGTTCAATAACTGCCAGGTATTCTGACTCTGTGTAGTGTTCCAGCTTGTTTTTTAGTCTCACGTTAAATTCCTCCTGTATTGGAATGCAATTCGATGTGTTGTTTTGGTGTTAGCACAGTTAAATTGCTGATGTCGTAAACTTCGCCACCCTTATTAATTGGCACGATATGGTGTATCTCAAGTTTTTTACGCAGACCTATTTGTTCCGAGGCTGGCGCTCTTGGAGCCAAGCCATCTCTTAAGTCTTTTTTGCTTACTTCTGAAAATTGTTCATATAACGTTTGATCCTTTCCTATCGCTTTCCAAAACGCCTTGCGAAATGCCCTGAAGTTCGAAAATCTGCGTCCTCTCAACTTGTCCGCAATCTGCGCCGGAATCGGTGCCCCGGCCGGCGTAGAGGCCGCTCCCAACCAGTGACCCGAAACCGCTTGCCCCGTCCCGCTTGCGACCCCGGGATCCTGGCGACGGTCCCTGAAAACCGTGAATATCGGGGGGATACCCGACTCACTCGGAAAAATCGTGATGTACCCACCGAATCCGTACAGATCCAGTTCAGGGAACGGATCTATTCGACCGCTTGAGGGTGTTATATCGGCCCCTGGGTAGATCGGTAAGCCGGTGTCGAAAACAGGAAAGCCGGTTGAGGCGGGCAGCGGATCCGTCAGCGGCGTCCAGGTGACGATTGGCCCTTTGGAATCGGCATTGGCGACTGACGTGTAAACATTTTTCTGCACGTCGAATTGCGCAAGACGCACCGGTACATTGCTGGTAACCGTTACGCCGTTGGTACGAGCCACGACGATCTCGACCCGATTGCCTTTCGTCCTTGTGCCGAGCCTTACAGGTACATCGACTTCACCGTCGGTGGCAGCCACCTCATACAGATCGGTATCCAGCTCGGGGGCGAGTTCCGAGAGCGGGACGCTTGCGGAGAACAGATCGCCGTTCCCAAGTTCGGAGGGAACAAGCAAGGCGGCGAATCCGACGGCTGCCGTCGACAGACTCGTCAACGCGATGGAGACCGCAGTGCGAAGCGAGGCTTTTAATACCTGGGCACTTGCCGGAGTGGTGCTTATGTTGCCGAGTGTTCCCGAAAACGCTGGGCCATAGGCGGCTGATCCAGCGTTGGCGAATAAAGGTTTGTGCCAGCGAGCTTCTGCCTGCGCCTGGGCTTTCAGGCGGGCCTGTCGCAGTGCTGCTCTTCGCGCTTTCTGTTGTGTTTTTTGTTGTTGCTCAAGACGTGTCTTTTCAGCTTGCTGTCGGATGTGCTGATCGATACGCGATCTTTCAACTTCAAGAAGGCGTTGGCGCTCAGCCATTTCCTTGAGCCGTGTCTGTTCGGCAACTTGCTGCGCCGCCGCTTCAGCCAGCCGCACTTGTTCTTGAGCGTTGATCTGTTCCTGCTCACGACGTGCGGCATCGGCAATAGCTCTCTGCCGATGTTGTTCGGCTGCGACACGAGCGTTTTCCAATGCTGCTTGATGGGCTTCTTCCGCCAGTCGCGACTGTTCGGCTGCTTGCAACACCGCCAAGGTATTTTGCAGTTCGGCGGTGCGCTGATTGAGGTACTGCAGAACCTGGGCCGCCACCCGCGCGTCATTGGCGGCATGGAGAGACCTTTGCAGCGCTTGCATGGCGATACCGTTGGGCCCCGGCCACTTTTCCACAGTCGTGGCCTTGGTCATGAATTCGTTGACATGTCGATTGAAGGGATCGCCGCCATAAAACTCATGGGCCGCGACGGTCTTGCTGTGAAATTCGTATGCCTTGCGTTGGCTCAGTGTGTGCACTACGCCAAGTTCTCGAACGATGGATTGCACGGGTGGAAGTGGGTGGGTGGGGCCTTCGGATCTGACGCCTGCAAGTTCGGCTTCGATGGTATGGGGTAGTTGGCCTAACCGGTTTTGATAATCCAGTTCCAGCGCGGTTGTCGTTGTGCGAATCGTTTGCAAGTTCTGATAGTAGGTACTGACACCATGACCGAATGGTCCCGCACGATTGTCATTCGAAGTACGCGGGCCAGGCCGCATGTGGTCAGGTGCCACGCCTTTTATTTCGAGCGCGGTATCGATTTGAAGAAAACCGGGCCTGGAAGTATCAGGTGGCTTCGGTGGGTTTTGCATATTCATATCCTTTTGAATGTGCGTAATGAATTGAAGGGGTAAAACGACGGAGTTAGAAAAAAAATACATGCCGCTGGCCAACGATCCTTGTTGTCAGTGGATGCTTGAATTGTTTTTAAGTTACAACAAAGTCCGAGTTCGCAAGTCTGGGAAATCTATAAGTTAAGGCTTGTTCTCTTGAATGAACTTTCGACATTTTTATAAATGAGGGGGATGTGTACTTCTGCGCGATAGGAAAATTCCTATAGCGTTTTCAGAGTTGTCTAGCAGGACGCGGAGCCGATTTTGTATCAGGCATAAAAAAGGCCGCTGCAAACGCAGCGGCCAAGGTAAGACGTTGGATCAAGGAGCTACAAATCAACGTCAGTGAACACCGGGGCGATAAGTCGACGATTCGGCTCATCTGAAATCGGTCAGCGGTGGCGCGACTTGCTCGGCAGCCACGGCTGGGCGTTTTACGGCGTGTGCCGTGAAAGCCCGCTCACAATAAGGACTTGAGCCCAAAGGAAAAATAGCGATTCCAGACATGCACTGTTACGGGGCGTGCAACAGTCGTGTCCGGCGACGCCAGCTCACTGAATAAAGTGCGGCGGCTTCACGTTGGCAGGTTGTCGGCCTGATAACCCATCCGCCAACTGACGGCTCGTGCGGCGGCCAGCAAGCGCCTGGCCGCCGGGCCATTCTCGTCGGCGTGAAACAGCGAGGTCGGGCCGACAATCGTCAGCACCGCGGCGATCTGCCCGACCGCGTTGAACACCGGGGCCGACAGCGCATCCACTCCCGGCATCAACAACCCGTGTACATGATGCAGACCGCGCTCGCGGATCTGTTCACACAGGCTCGCGTAGGTTTGTTCATCCGCCAGGGGGTGGTCGGCGACGGCGATTTCCACTTCGCGCAGTTCAGCGGTTTCCCGATGCGGCAGGTAGGCACTGAATACCAGACCCGTGGAGGAACTGAGCAGCGGCAATACCGAACCCAGTTGCGTGACGACCGTCACCGCGCGCACTGCCGGCTCGATGTGCACCACAGTCGCACCCTGATTGCCCCACACCGCCAGAAAGCAGGTCTCGTTCAACTCGTCACGCAACTCGGACAGCGGCAGGGCGGCGACTTTCAGCACGTCCATGCTGTTGAGGGCTGCCAGACCGACGCGCAACGCTTCACGGCCGAGACCGTAATGGTTGGTGGCGGCGCTCTGTTCGGCAAAACCACTGGCGATCAATGCCTGAAGATAACGGTGCACCTTGCTGGCCGGCATCTGCACATGTTCGGCCAGACGTGACAAAGACGTTGAGGGCGACAATTCGGCCAACGCCTTGAGGATGTCGGTGCCGACCTCGGCCGAGCGGACTTTCTGTTTACCGTTGCTGTCGCTGGTTTTTTCCATGGTGCGGCCGGGATCCGAATACGAATGGGCGTCTTTATAGCTTGACGCTGGATAGCGAGCAAATTACGTTATGCGTAATCGAATTACGATAATAACAACCCCGGCGTGCCAAGACCTCTGACCCAGAGCGCTCGGCCATGCCGACTCCCTGTTCAGGAGGCTCCATGAACCTCGATTCAAATGCGTCGGAGCTGGCTTATCAGTCTGGTTTCGGCAACGAATTCAGCAGCGAAGCGTTGCCCGGCGCACTGCCGATCGGCCAGAACTCCCCGCAAAAAGCCCCGTACGGTCTCTACACCGAATTGCTCTCCGGCACCGCATTCACCATGACCCGCAGCGAAGCGCGGCGTACCTGGATGTACCGGATTCAGCCGTCGGCCAATCACCCGGCGTTCGTCAAACTGGAGCGGCAACTGGCCGGCGGCCCGCTGGGCGAGGTGACCCCCAATCGCCTGCGCTGGAACCCGCTGCCGATCCCCGAGGAGCCGACCGATTTCCTCGACGGCCTGGTCGGCATGGTCGCCAACTCGGCGGCGGAAAAGCCTGCTGGCATCAGCATCTACAACTATTGCGTCAACCGCTCGATGGAGCGGGTGTTCTACAACGCCGATGGCGAATTGTTGCTGGTGCCGCAACTGGGGCGGCTGCGGATTGCCACTGAACTGGGTGTGCTGGAAGTGGCGCCGCTGGAAATCGCCGTGCTGCCGCGCGGTCTGAAATTCCGCGTCGAACTGCTCGATGCGCAAGCGCGCGGTTACGTTGCCGAGAACCATGGCGCTCCGCTGCGTCTGCCGGATCTCGGGCCGATCGGCAGCAACGGTCTGGCCAATCCACGGGACTTCCTGGCCCCGGTTGCCGCCTACGAAAACCTGCAACAACCGACGACCCTGGTGCAGAAATTCCTCGGTCAGTTGTGGGGGACAGAACTCGATCACTCACCGCTGAACGTGGTCGCCTGGCACGGCAATAACGTGCCATACAAATACGATCTGCGCCGTTTCAACACCATCGGTACCGTCAGTTTCGATCATCCCGATCCGTCGATCTTCACCGTGCTGACCTCGCCGACCAGCGTGCACGGTCTGGCCAACCTCGATTTCGTGATCTTCCCGCCGCGCTGGATGGTTGCCGAGAATACCTTCCGGCCGCCGTGGTTCCATCGCAACCTGATGAACGAATTCATGGGCCTGATCCAGGGTGAATACGACGCCAAGGCTGAAGGCTTCGTGCCCGGCGGTGCATCGCTGCACAGTTGTATGAGCGCCCACGGCCCGGACGGCGAAACTTGCACCAAAGCGATCAACGCTGAGCTCAAGCCGGCGAAAATCGACAACACCATGGCCTTCATGTTCGAGACCAGTCAGGTGCTGCGCCCAAGCCGCTTTGCCCTCGACTGTGCGCAACTGCAATCCAATTACGACGCCTGCTGGGCCACGCTGCCCGCCACGTTCGACCCGACCCGGAGATAACTCATGACTCAGACTTCCATGACCCGCAGCTGGGTTGCTTCGGCCAACGGCCACGCGGATTTCCCCCTGCAAAACCTGCCACTGGGCGTATTCAGCATCGGCGGTTCAACCCCACACGCCGGCGTCGCGATCGGTGAACACATTTTCGACCTGCAGGTGGCGCTCGAAGCCGGTCTGTTCGACGGTGCCGCTCGCAGTGCGGTCGAAGCCATGCGCGGCGGTCTGTTGAACGCCTTCTTCGACCTCGGTCGCGAAGCCCGCGTAGCCTTGCGCAGTCGCTTGCTGGAATTGTTCAGCGAGGGCAGCAGCCATCGCGGCGCCATCGAAGCCCTGGGCGTAAAACTGCTGCCACTGGCGGCCGATTGCCAGATGCACCTGCCGGCGCGCGTCAGCGACTACACCGACTTTTATGTGGGCATCCAGCACGCAGAGAACGTCGGCAAACTGTTCCGCCCGGACAATCCGCTGCTGCCGAACTACAAGCATGTGCCAATCGCTTATCACGGTCGCGCCTCCACATTGCGCCCCTCCGGTACTGACGTGCGCCGCCCCAAAGGCCAGACACTGCCGGCCGGTGCGAGCGAGCCGACGTTCGGCCCGTGTGCGCGTCTGGACTACGAGCTGGAGCTGGGGATCTGGATCGGTCAGGGCAACGAGATGAGCGAGTCGATTGCCATCGGTGATGCCGCGGAACACATTGCCGGTTTCTGTTTGCTCAATGACTGGTCGGCCCGCGATATCCAGGCCTGGGAATACCAGCCGCTGGGGCCGTTCCTGTCCAAGAGTTTCATGACCAGTATTTCGCCGTGGGTGGTGACGGCGGAAGCGCTGGCGCCGTTCCGCATTGCGCAACCGGCGCGCCCGCAGGGTGATCCGCAGCCCCTGCCGTACCTGCTGGACAAACGCGATCAGGACGCTGGCGCCCTCGACATCCAGCTGGAAGTGCTGCTGCTCACCGAAACCATGCGTGAACAGAATCTGCCGGCCCATCGCCTGGCGCTTAGCAACACCCGCTACATGTACTGGACCGTCGCGCAAATGGTCGCGCACCACAGCGTCAACGGTTGCCAGTTGCAGGCCGGTGACCTGTTCGGTTCGGGCACCTTGTCCGGCCCCCAGAGCGATCAGTTCGGCAGCCTGCTGGAAATCACCGAAGGCGGCAAAAAGCCGATCGAGCTGGCTTCCGGCGAGGTGCGTAAATTCCTCGAAGACGGCGACGAAATCATCCTGCGCGCGCGTTGCGCCCGTGACGGTTTTGCCTCCATCGGATTCGGCGAATGCCGTGGCAAAGTGCTGGCGGCACGCTGACCGGAGCCGATCATGGATCTCTACACTTACTACCGCTCCACATCGTCATACCGGGTGCGCATCGCCTTGGCGCTGAAGGGGCTCGACTATCAGGCGCTGCCGGTCAACCTGATCGCGCCAGAAGGTGGCGAACATCGGCAAGCGGCGTATCTGGTGCTCAACCCGCAAGGCCGGGTGCCGGCGTTACGCACCGATGACGGCGAGTTGTTGATTCAGTCGCCGGCGATCATCGAGTATCTGGAAGAGCGTTATCCACAGGTGCCGCTATTGCCCGAAGACCTCGTCGCCCGCGCTCAGGTGCGCGGTGTGGCGGCGGTGATCGGCTGCGACGTGCATCCGCTGCACAACGTCAGCGTGCTCAATCGCCTGCGTCAGTTGGGGCACGGCGAGCCGCAGGTGGTGGAATGGATTGCGCACTGGATCAGCCAGGGGCTGGCGACGGTGGAGCAGTTGATTGGCGACGAGGGGTTCTGTTTCGGCGAGTGGCCGTGCGTGGCGGATGTGTATCTGATTCCGCAGCTGTACGCGGCCGAACGTTTCAATGTATCGCTGGAGGCTTATCCACGGATTTGCCGGGTGGCGGCGCTGGCGGCTGAGCATCCGGCGTACATCAAGGCGCATCCGGCGAATCAGCCTGATACCCCTTGACCTTGTGGGAGCGGGCTTGCTCGCGAAGACGTCCTGTCAGTCAACATTCATGTGACTGACTCACCGCTTTCGCGAGCAAGCCCGCTCCCATATGGGATCTCGGTTGCCCCATAAAAAATCATAAAAACAAGACAGGTGCCTTGCGATGCACAACCAGATTGCCAGCTTTCGGGCCGCACTCGACGCCCGTCCTGTGTCCCGCTATCAGTGGTTGCTCTTGATTCTGCTCGCGTTGTTGCTGGTCACCGACGGTTATGACGCTCAGGTGCTCGGGTATGTGGTGCCGGCACTGGCGCAAGACTGGGGCCTGGAGAAATCCGCGTTCGGACCTGTGTTCAGTGCCAACCTGCTGGGTCTGACCCTCGGTTCGCTCGCGGTGACGCCGCTGGCCGACCGCTTCGGCGTGCGGCGGATTCTGCTGGCGTGCGTGCTGATCTACGCCAGCCTCACGGTGCTGATGGTGTTCGCCAACTCCCTCAACACGCTGATGATCGCGCGCTTCATCTGCGGCATCGGCATGGGCGGGGCGATGCCCAGCGCGATGGCCTTGATGTCGGAGTATTCGCCGCCGCGCCTGCGCACATTGATGGTGACCCTGGCGGCCTGTGGGTTTTCTTTCGGTGGGGCGGCGGGTGGGTTTGTCGCGGCCGGTTTTATCGATCGTTTTGGCTGGCAAGCGGTATTTCTCGCCGGTGGCGTCACGCCGCTGCTGCTGTTTCCGTTTCTGTGGTGGATGTTGCCGGAATCGCTGCCGCGTCTGCTGCGCGATGCGCCACCCTACGCGCGCCTGCGCCAGGTCACCGCGCGCATGCTCCCGGACTGGCAACCGCCGGCTGCTTCGGTCGAACAGAACGAGTACGAACAGGGCAGCAAACTGACGGTGGTCGAGTTATTCCGCAATGGCTATGCGCGGCCGACGCTGCTGATCTGGGCGACGTTTTTTGTCAGCCTGATTCTGTTGTATTTCATGATCAGCTGGCTGCCGACCCTGCTGCTGGAAAGCGGCCTGAAACTTAATGAAGCCAACCTGGTGACCTCGATGTTTCTGTTCGCCGGCACCGTGGGCGCGGTGTGCATGGCGTGGTTCGCCGACCGCCTGAAGCGCAAGGTGCGCCTGCTCTGTGCGGTATTGGCCGGGGCGGCGGTGTGTACGATTCTGCTGGGCTTGAACCACGACAATCCACGCTATCTGGTGGCCTGTGTGTTTGCGGCCGGGTTCTGCATCATCGGCGGGCAACTGACGCTGAACGCCTTCGCCAGCAACTTCTACCCGGCCCATGTCCGGGCCACGGGCACTGGCTGGGCGCTGGGGGTAGGGCGATTCGGTTCGATACTCGGGCCGCTGCTCGGCAGCCTGCTGCTGGCGATGCACATTCCGGTGGCACAGATATTCTTCTTCTGTGCGATTCCGGCGGTTATCGCGGCGCTGTTGATCATTCAGGTGCGCTCGCCCTCGGAAATCACACCGTCCCCTGTAGGAGCCAGCCTGCTGGCGAAGAACGATAACGCGGTCTGACAGCAAAATCCGCGTCGCCTGCATCGCGGGCAAGCCACGCTCCCACAGGGTTCGGTGTGAGCCTGGTTATCTGCATCACACAGATCCTGGTGGGAGCGTGGCTTGCCCGCGATGGCGATCTGAACTTCGATGCATTCATCGCTGACACGACGCTTCGCGAGCAGGCTCACTCCTGCAAAAGCGTTCAGTGAACAACAGAATTCGGCGGCAGATGCCCGAGCCGTTCAGTCAGGCGCAAACGCTGGATCGGATCGTCGCTGAGCAGCAGCGCATGTTCCAGATCGAAGCGTTCGGCATTCGGGCAGTCGAGGCGTTGATACAGGCTGGCGCGTGCCAGATAGTCGGCGGCGCTGGCGCTGCCCAGTTCCAGCACGCGTTCGGCATCGATCAGCGCGGCGATGTAATCCTCGTGTGCCAGATGCAGCTGCCGCAGATTGCGTGACAGGCGCTGGAGCATCTGCTGCGCGGTGGCAGTGGCCAGATGCTCGGCATTGAGCTTGAGGTGCGCACCGTACTGGCGTTGCAGCAACTCCCGGCAATCGTTGGGATACAGGCGGCGTCCGCCACAGGGGTCGAGCAAATGATCGGCGCCGGGCACCCGCAGCAGGAAATGACCGGGGAAATTCACCCCGACCAAGGGGATCTCCAGACCGCGCGCCAGTTCCAGGGCAATCAACGCCAAGGCCAACGGCTGTCCGCGCCGGGTCTGCAACACCTTGTGCACCAGCGCAGCCTGGGGGCGCAGCGGCAGAAAGTCGTCCTTGGCGAAGCCCAGATCATTCATGCGCCGCAACAAGGGTTGCGCCAGTTCGCTGACCGGCAGCAAGGGCAAGCCGTAGCTGATCCGCTGTTGCAGCTCCTTGACGTCTTGCTGCAGCGCGTCGACATCGAGACCTTTTTCATGCTCGGCGGCCATCCACAGCGCGGCTTCGAACAGCGCGGGCGGTGAACGGTGCAGACACTGGAAAAAACGCTGACGCGGGCTCATCTGAATCTCCGGGCAATGCCTCGTTTTAGCCCGGTCCGTGCCTTTCGTCCAGTGCTGACCCGGTTATGCCGCAAAGTCGTGTTCCACGCGGGCGCTTATTCCGCCGCGCTTCAGCAATTTTTGCGCGCAAGCCTATACTGGCGTCTACCAGAAGTGATTCGGGAGCCTGCCGATGTTCGCTCTCATGCAAAGCACTCGCCTGGAATCGCTGCACCTCAGCGTTGACCCGAGCACCGGGTTGAAGGCGGTCATTGCCATTCATAACAGTCGCCTCGGGCCAGCCTTGGGCGGTTGCCGTTACCTTGCCTACCCCAACGACGAATCTGCAGTCGAGGACGCCATTCGTCTGGCCCAAGGCATGAGCTACAAGGCGGCACTGGCCGGTCTCGAGCAGGGCGGCGGAGTGGCGGTGATCGTACGCCCGGCGCATGTGGAAAATCGCGCGGCGTTATTCGAAGCGTTTGGTCGCTGTCTCGATCAGCTCAACGGTCGTTTCATCACCGCCATCGACAGCGGCACTTCGGTGGCAGACATGGATTGCATCGCTCAGCAGACCCAGCATGTCACCAGCACCACTTCGGCTGGCGACCCGGCGCCGCATGCGGCGATGGGTGTATTCACCGGGATCCGCGCCACGGCCATGGCGCGACTGGGCAGCGACAACCTCGAAGGCCTGCGCGTGGCGATTCAGGGCCTGGGCAACGTCGGTTATGCGCTCGCCGAGCAGTTGCACGCGGCAGGTGCCGAATTGCTGGTCAGCGACATCGATCACGGCAAGGTGCAACTGGCGATGGAGCAGCTTAACGCGCATCCGATCGCCAACGACGCATTACTCAGCACACCTTGCGACATCCTTGCGCCGTGCGGCCTCGGCGGCGTGCTCAACAGTCATACGGTGACGCAACTGCGTTGCTCGGCGGTGGCGGGTTCGGCCAACAATCAACTGACGCATCTGGATGTCGCCGATCAACTGGAGCGGCGCGGTATCCTCTATGCGCCGGATTACGTGATCAATGCCGGTGCGCTGATCTACGTTTCGCTCAAGCACCGCGGCGAAGAGTTGGGGACAATTACGGCGCACCTGTCGAAGATTTCCTCGCGCCTGACTGAAGTGTTTGCTCATGCGCAGGCCGAGAAGCGCTCGCCGGCGCGGGTGGCGGATGAACTGGCCGAGAAAGTTTTGTATCGCTGAAAAGCAAAAGATCGCAGCCTTCGGCAGCTCCTACAGGGAAACGTATCCCAAATGTAGGAGCTGCCGAAGGCTGCGATCTTTTAATGGGTCAGCGATTACTTGGCAGCTTTCACCGCTTTGGCCGGTTTGGCCGGCGCTTCATCGGATTCTGCCGACTCAGTCACTTCAGCCACTGGCTCGGCCGGCGCACTGATCAACTCCGCCAACGCATCAGGCTGACTCTTGAACGCCTTGGCAAATACATCGCGGTTCTTCGCCATGTAGATCCCGACTTCTTCAACCTGCTGCTCGTTCAGCGACGGCACGGCTTTCTGCAACACTTCGGACAGCATCTCTGCCAGTTCGAGCATTTTGTCATGACGGTCAGCTTCGGCTTTATCCATGAACAAGCGCTCCAGATCTCGGCTGCTGCGGTATACCACTTCGACGGCCATTCACCACCTCACATGCCTTCACATTTAGTTGTCTTGGCGACTACTGTATTTATATACAGCGAAAGGATAAGCGAATCCCTGCGCTTTGGGTAGTGGCTTTTCAATGTAGACCGGATTTCGGGTCGTCAGATAAATCGTGTGAAGGCTATTCGCGAGCAAGCTCGCTCCCACAGAGGCGGAGGCAGGCTGGCATGTGCGGCCAAACGCCACAGCGCGGCTTTCGCGCCGGCTCGCCATGATGGCGTGGCCTCTTTTCTGCATGACGCTCCACACGTGCAGAAATCGTCACGTTCAACACGCATCATCCGCCCGAGTCGGGCTAAGGAATCTCATCGTGAAAATCAACTGGGCCGAGAAACTGCGGCAAAACGTGCATCAACTGGCCGAGTCCCTGGGCAACCTGTTCGTCGAGACCTTCCACTATCTGGCGCTGTTCGCCATTGGTGCGGTGACCGCATGGGCAGCGGTGATGGAGTTCCTCGGCATGCTCGAAGAGGGCCACATCAAGATCGATGACATTCTGTTGCTGTTCATCTATCTGGAGCTGGGGGCGATGGTCGGGATTTACTTCAAGACCAACCACATGCCGGTGCGCTTTCTGATCTACGTCGCGATCACCGCGTTGACCCGCCTGCTGATCTCCAACGTCTCGCACCACAACCCGCCGGACATGGGCATCATCTACCTGTGCGGCGGGATTCTGTTGCTGGCGTTCTCGATCCTGGTGGTGCGTTACGCCTCGTCGCAGTTCCCCTCGGTGAAAATCGAGAAACCGCAGCGCAAGATCGGCCTTGGTTCCGGGGAACACCCGGAGATCGAGAAGGGCGAACTTTAAAGGCCGGCCGCCGCTCGGGACTGGCCCTCAATTGACTGCGGTGGCGGCGGCAGCCCGGCGCCGCTGGTCATCGCTTCGAGGATCGCCATGGCGCTGTGGCCCTGTTCGATGGCGATGCCGAATTGAATGCTTTGCACCAGCCGCCGCAAGCGCTCAGGGTCGTTGCGTTGTTCGCTGCTGATCATGCGTTTGGCCACGATGCGGCCGCTGCTGGACAGGGTCAGCATGATGCTGCCGTCCAGCCCCTGAATGCTCAGGTTGATCTGATAGTCCGGCGCGAAGGCATCGGTAATGATCTGAAAAGGGTTGTCCATGATGCGTCACCGCCTGATTGAACGTGCAGTTGTTGACCGGCCGTGATCGGGTTGGTTCGCCATACCGGACCATCGGCCATTCCGTGGCCTGTGTGTTGCTTTTGTGTAGGAGCTGCCGAAGGCTGCGATCTTTTGATCTTGCTTGTGATTTTGAAAATCAAAGTCAAAAGATCGCAGCCTGCGGCAGCTCCTACATAGGACATAGCAAGGGCTGTGCCGGGAAAATTGTTGGACAATGGATACGGCATAAAAAAGGCGAGCACCCGGCTCGCCTTTATCATTTGTGGCCCGTTTCAGGGCAGAACCGAGAAGATGATCGCCGACAGTGCAATCAGGCCGATCAGCACCACAAACACGTTCGACGCCTGACCCGAATACTGGCGCAAGGCTGGCACACGGCGGATGGCGTACATCGGCATCAGGAACAGCAGACAGGCAATCACCGGACCGCCGAGGGTTTCGATCATGCCCAGAATGCTCGGGTTGAACGTGGCCACGGCCCAGCAGCTGAGGATCATAAACAGCGCGGTGGCACGGTTCAGCCAGCTCGCCGACATCACCTTGCCACGACCGCGCAGACTTTTGACGATCATGCCCTGGAAACCTTCGCTGGCGCCGATGTAGTGGCCGAGGAAGGATTTGGTAATCGCCACCAGCGCAATCAGCGGCGCGGCATAGGCAATGACAGGGGTCTGGAAGTGGTTGGCCAGGTACGACAGGATCGAAATGTTCTGCGCCTTCGCCGCCGCCAGATCGGCCGGTGACAGCGCCAGCACGCAGCTGAAGCAGAAGAACATCACCGTCACCACCATCATGCCGTGAGCCATGGCGAGGATGCCGCTGCTCTTGCGCTCGGCCTGAGCGCCGTAGCGCTGTTTCTGGTCAACCGCGAACGCCGAAATGATCGGTGAGTGGTTGAACGAGAACACCATCACCGGGATCGCCAGCCACAGGGTCTTGAGGAATGTCGACAGCGGCATGGCCTCTTGCGCGCTGGCGAAGAACGCGCCGTTCCAGTTGGGGATCAGGCTCAGGCCGAGCAGCAACAGCGCGGCAACGAACGGATAGACCAGCACGCTCATGGCTTTGACGATCACGTTCTGCCCGCAACGCACGATCGCCATCAGGCCGAGGATCAGCACCAGCGACAGGATCGCGCGAGGTGGCGGGGTGGTATGCAGTTGGTGCTCGAGAAAACTGCTCAGGGTGTTGGTCAGCGCGACGCTATACACCAGCAGAATCGGGAAGATCGCGAAGAAATACAGAAGGGTGATCAGCTTGCCGGCGCCGATGCCGAAGTGTTCTTCGACGACTTCGGTGATGTCGCCCGAACGCCCGGACAGCACGAAACGGGTCAGGCCCCGATGGGCGAAGAAGGTCATCGGGAACGCCAGCAGCGCCAGGATCAGCAACGGCCAGAAACCGCCGACACCGGCGTTGATCGGCAGGAACAAGGTGCCAGCACCAATCGCGGTGCCGTACAGGCCGAGCATCCAGGTGGTGTCGGATTTGCTCCAGCCGTTGTCGGCCGTTTCTGCGTTGCGTGTGCGATCTACAGCGGGATTTTCGGCAGCAGGTGTACGTACATCGGTCATCGTTTTTGCCTCGTTATTATTTTTGCTCGGGCTCACGGTTGGCAGGCCGCAGGTGGCGGCCTGCCGGGGCGCTCAGGGAATGCGCGTCAGCACTCCACCCAGCTCACGGCCAGGCCGCCCCGTGAAGTCTCTTTGTATTTGTCGTGCATGTCGGCGCCGGTATCGCGCATGGTGCGGATCACCCGGTCGAGGGAAATGAAGTGTTGGCCGTCGCCGCGCAGGGCCATTTGTGTGGCGTTGATCGCCTTCACTGCGGCGATGGCGTTGCGCTCGATGCACGGCACTTGCACCAGGCCGCCGACCGGGTCGCAGGTCAGGCCGAGGTTGTGTTCCAGGCCGATTTCGGCAGCGTTTTCCAGTTGCTCCGGGGTCGCGCCGAGCACTTCGGCCAAGCCGGCAGCGGCCATGGCGCAGGCCGATCCGACTTCGCCCTGGCAGCCGACTTCGGCGCCGGAGATCGAGGCATTTTTCTTACACAGAATGCCGACCGCGGCGGCGCCCATGAAGAACGCAACCACGTCGTCATCGGACGCCTGCGGATTGAATTTCATGTAGTAGTGCAGCACCGCCGGAATGATCCCGGCCGCGCCGTTGGTCGGTGCGGTCACCATGCGCCCGCCCGCGGCGTTTTCTTCATTGACCGCGAGGGCGAACAGGTTGACCCACTCCATCGCCGACAGCGTCGAGCTGATCACATTCGGTTTGCCGATCTCCAGCAGACTGCGGTGCAGCTTCGCCGCGCGGCGCGGTACGTTCAGGCCACCGGGCAGAATACCTTCGTGGCGCAGGCCCTGTCCGACGCACTCGCGCATCACCGACCAGATGTGCAGCAGGCCCTGGCGGATTTCCTCGTCGCTGCGCCAGGCGCGTTCGTTGGCCAGCATCAGCTCCGAGACGCGTAGGTTGTGTTGCTTGCACAGACTGAGCAATTCGGCAGCGCTGGAAAAATCGTAAGGCAGCACCACATCACCGATCGGCGCTGTACCGGACTCGGCTTCTGCGGCTTCGATGATGAAGCCGCCGCCAATCGAGTAGTACGTCTGCGTGAACAACTCGGCGTCTTCACCGAAGGCTGTCAGCGACATGGCGTTGGGGTGGTAGGGCAGGCTTTCGTCCAGCAGCAGGAGATCGCGCTGCCAGTCGAAGGCAATGTCTCGCCGACCGGCGAGGGACAGCAGGCCGCTGTCGCGCAGTTGCTGGATGCGTGGGTCGATGGTCGCTGGATCGATGCGGTCCGGCCATTCGCCCATCAGACCTATGACCGTGGCGCGGTCGGTGGCGTGGCCGACGCCGGTGGCCGACAGTGACCCGTACAAACGGATTTCCACTCGACGCACATCGTTCAGCAAATGCTGCTCGATCAGCGCTTGGGCGAAGGTCGCAGCAGCGCGCATCGGGCCGACGGTGTGGGAACTGGACGGACCGATGCCGACCTTGAATAAATCGAAAACACTGATAGCCATGCTAAAGCCTTACAAGCAATGGAGTAGGAATCGCTGCCATCTTTTGTAGGACAAGCGCAATGTCGGCGATACTGCCTACCTCGGTCCGAGGTGACCAACGAAATTTCCTAAGAAAGCCTTTAGCAGGACTAAACGATGAGTCGTCAATTGCATGCCCAGACTTATGTCTGGCTGCAGGTGTTTTCCTGTGCCGCGCGGCACCTGTCATTCACCCGTTGCGCCGAAGAACTGCATATCACCCCGGGGGCGGTCAGCCAGCAGATTCGTCAACTTGAAGAGCGCCTCGGCTTTCGCCTGTTCCACCGTCGCGCGCGGGGTGTGGAGCTGAGTGCGGAAGGGCAGCGTCTGGCGATTACGGTCAATGAGGCCTACGGCAGCATCGATGCCGAACTGCGCCGACTGGACGCCGGGATGATCAGCGGGATTCTGCGCCTGCGCTCGATTCCATCGTTCCTCAGCAAATGGCTGACCCCGCGCTTGCCGCGTCTGCAGCAGCGCTATCCGGATATCCAGTTGCGCCTGGTGGCCGAGGACAGCAGCGTGCCGTTGCACGAGGGCGATTTTGATCTGGCGATCGATTTGAACGACGGCAGCTACCCGGGGCTGTTATCCACAGCCTTGCTCGATGAACAGATTTTTCCGGTGTGCGCGCCGAGCCTGTTGCGTGGGCGTCCGCCCCTGCATGGACCGGCGGATCTGGGGCATTTTCCGCTGTTGCACGACATCACGGCCTGGCGCGGCAGCTACGAATACGCGGAATGGGAGTTTTATCTCAACGCCATCGGTTTCGAGGGCGCCGACGTACGGCGTGGCCACACCTTCAATCGCAATCACCTGACCATCGAAGCGGCGATTGCCGGGATGGGCGTGGCGATTGCCCGGCGTACGTTGCTCAACGATGAGCTGGAACGCGGGACGCTGATCGTACCGTTCGGGCTGTCGGTGCCCAATCACAAACGTTACGTGTTGTTGTATGCGCCTGGAGCGCTGAGCCATCCGGGCGTGCGTGCAGTGCATGACTGGCTGGTGGAGGAGGCGGGGATTTTCCGTAGCTTGCACCCGTTGAACGACGGGCAATTGTGAGCAGATTTTGCAGGGTTGCGAGGCGAGCCAACTCCCGACCTTACCAGTGACTTGCGCGGTTGTCCGGCTTTTTTTGCGAATGAATATTTATCTTTTTTCAGGGGTTGAAATGTTCGTCAGTCGGGCCGATTGTTGTAACCAGGAGGTCAGGAAATTCAATTCAAGGCCTCTCGCGAGCTAGCTGAAATAAGGGATGAACTATGCAAATCCAAGTCAACAGCGATAACCATATTCAAAGTAGTCAACGACTGGAGGAGTGGGTACGTACAACCATTGAGAGCACGCTCGAACGTTATGAGGAAGACCTTACCCGTGTCGAAGTCCACCTGAGCGACGAGAACGGCGACAAACCAGGTCCCCATGACTTGCGCTGCCAACTGGAAGCGCGGCCAAAAGGCCATCAACCGATTTCCGTCACCCACAAAGCCGACTCGCTGGAACAGGCGATCGATGGAGCAGCCGAAAAACTCGAGCATGCGCTGGAGCACCTGTTTGGCAAACTGCGCGGCAAACCCCGCGCCGCCATCGTGCCATTCAGCAAAACCAATGACGCGCTGCTGGAGGAAGAGTTTCTGGAGAACGAACAGGCAGCGATCAACAGTTGATACGCTGATTTCACAAGTCACCCAATGAGAACGGGCTTGCGCATGCAGGCCCGTTTTTGTTTGTGGCTGGATGAGTCCCTCACCCCAGCCCTCTCCCGGAGGGAGAGGGGGCCGACCGAGGTGTGTTGCAAGTTACATCGACCTGCAAGACCGAGTCGATTATGGATTCGGTGAAGCAGAATCAGGTCGGTGAATGTCTGAAGCATTCCGCCCCTCTCCAGGAGTTAGAGGGCCGACCGAGGTGTCTTATGAGTTACACCGACCTGAAAGACCGAGTCGATTATGGATTCGGTGAAGCAGAATCAGGTCGGTGTACCTCGCAAGCATCCCCCAATCAGTCCCCTCTCCCTCTGGGAGAGGGTTAGGGTGAGGGCGTTCTGCGATTCGCTGCAATTCTCGTGATCTGCTCTAGCACATCGTCCATCTGCCGGATCACCTCAAGATTGCTGAAGCGCACGACTTCAATGCCCTTTTGATTCAGATAGCGCGTTCGGCGCCGGTCATGAATCAGTTCCGGCGTTTCATAGTGCTGACCGCCGTCCAGCTCAATCGCCAACTTCAGCTCAGCGCAGTAGAAATCCAGCACGTAAGGTGGGCAGGGAAACTGCCGGCGAAATTTCAGATGGGCGATTTGCCGAGAGCGTAGTTTTTGCCAGAGCAGGTGTTCGCAGTCGGTTTGGTTGACGCGTAGCTGGCGGGCGAATTGGGCGAGGGTGGGGCGATTTTGCACGCTTCACGATCCTTGTGAAGTGGGTTTGAAGTTTTACTGTAGACCATGAGCCGCTGACCCACTGACCCACTGACCCTCACCCCAGCCCTCTCCCGGAGGGAGAGGGGGCCGACCGAGGTGTTTTGCGGGGTACGTCGACCTGAAACACCGAGTCGATTATAGATTCGGCAAAGAGGTTTCAGGTCGAGTCGATTATGGATTCGGCAAAGCAGAATCAGGTCGGCGTACCTCGCAAGCATCCCCCAATCAGTCCCCTCTCCCTTTGGGAGAGGGCTAGGGTGAGGGGCTTTTCAATCCTCAGAACACCACAAATGTCTGTACATAAACCGTGCGCGGTTCACCCACGTACTAGTAGTCCCCTCTCCCTCTGGAAGAGGGCCAGGGTGAGGGGGGGGCAACCATCAGAACGCCACAGATGTCTGCACATACACCGTGCGCGGTTCCCCCACGTACTTGCCTTTGTTGTTGTCATCGAACGAACGGGTGAAGTACTGGGTGTTGAAAATGTTCTTCACCCCCACCGCGACATTCAGATCCGACAGCTGCGGGCCGAAGTCATAAGCCGCACGGCTGCTGAACAGCATGTAGCCGGGGATCTTGCCGGTGCTGCCATCGGCGCTTTCCTTCGAGGTGTTGGCGTTGTCGGCGAACTGGTCGCTCTGGAAGCTGCTGTCGACGTTGAGCTTCCATGGCCCTTCGGTATAACCAACGCCAAGCGTGCCTTTGTGTTTCGACGAGAACGGCACGCGATTGCCCTTGTTCGGCCCGTCTTCGCGGATGGTCGCGTCAACATACGCATAAGTGGCGTACACATCGAAACCGGCCAGTGCCGGGCTCAAGTCATCCAGCGCGTAATTGACGCTGGTTTCAATACCCTGATGGCGGGTTTCACCCCGGGCGATCACCGAATCGTTGGTCTGATTGCTTTCGTATTGATTGTCGAAGTTGATCAGGAACGCGCCGATCTCCGCGCGCAAGGCGCCGTTGTCGTAACGGGTGCCGAGTTCCCAGGTGCGGGCTTTCTCCGGTTTGACTTCGCCGCTGCTCACGCGATTGGGCATCTGACTGTATTGCACACTGCCGAACGAGCCTTCGGTGTTGGCGTAAAGATTCCAGCTGTCGTTCAGGTGATAGAGCACGTTCAACGCCGGCAGCGCGGTGTTGTAGTCGCCCTTGTATTTGGCGTTGGTCAGGTTGTTGGTCTGCTGCGACTCGATCATCTCGTAGCGCACGCCCGGGGTGATGGTCCATTTGCCGATGTCGATGCGGTCGTCGACGAACAACGCATTGGCTTCGGTGCCGCCGCGGGTATCGCGATCATTGCGGCTGTCGGTGGTCGGGTATTGGTTGCTGCTGATCGGCGTGCGATAGCGCAACTCGTGGCCGGCCTCGTTGATGTAGCGGTAGCCGACGCCGACTTCATGGCTGGTCGGGCCGAGGTCGAAGCCTTGGGCGAAACGCGTTTCGAAACCGCGTACCCAATACTCGCGCGGTGATAGCGAGAGGAAGCTGCCCTGATCCAGATAACCGCTGCGCAGGGTTTTGGTGAAGAAGGTGTTGGCGGTGAACTCGCGGCGATCTTCCTGATAGCGATAACCGAAGTTGAACATGGTGCGCCGGCCCCAGAACTGGTCTTTCGGACGCGTCGACTGGTACGGATCGGCGTCGTAATCGGCAACGCTGAGACCGCCGGGCATGTCGGCCCTGCCCTCGTAATACTGGGCCATGGCGTTAAAGCTGTTGGCTTCGTCGAGCTGGTACTTGCCCTTGAGAATCAGGTCGTCGATCTCGCTGTCGCTGTGTTCACGCCAGTCGCCGCCGCGGGTGCCGGAGTACAGCAGCGCGCCGCCCAGGCCGTTTTCATTAGTGCCGCCGGCCAGCAGGTTGGCGCTGGTCTTGAAGCCATCATGGCTCGACGACGGGCTGGTTTCGGTCTGGAAGCCGCCCTTGACCGTCGGCGCATCGGGAATGGCACGGGTCACGAAGTTGACCACGCCGCCGACGTTCTGCGGCCCGTAACGCACCGCGCCGCCGCCCCGCACCACGTCCACCGCGTCCATGTTGCCCATGCTGATCGGCGCAAACGACAACTGCGGCTGACCGTAAGGGGCGAACGGTACGGGAATGCCATCCATCAACACCGTGGAGCGCGCCGCCAGCCGCGGGTTGAGGCCACGGATGCCGAAGTTCAGCGCCATGTCGTGGCTGCCGGTGCCGTTGTTTTCCGGCGCGTTGACCCCGGGAATGCGGTTGAGCACATCGCGCGCCTGAGTCGCGCCTTGACGTTCGAAGTCTTCGCGGCGAATCACGTCGCGGGCGCCCGGATGCTCGAAGACGTTGACCTGCGCTGCGTCACCCAGCCAGTCGCCGACGACCTTCGACGTATCCAGCTCCAGAGCGGTATCAGCAACAGGTTGCAAACTGAAGGCATTGTCGCCCTCGGCGCGGGCTTGCAGGCCGGTGCCTTCGAGCAACGCGTCGAGACCCTGCGCGGCGGTGTAGTTGCCTTCCAGGCCTCGGCTTTGCACGCCGCTGGTGATCTGCGAGCCAAAGGAAATCAGCACGCCGGCTTCACGCCCGAACTGGTTGAGGGCGTTTTCCAGCGAGGCCGGGGCGATGTGATAAGCCTTGGTTTCGGCGGCGAGGACGGGCAGGGCGCTGAAACTCAGGCTGGCGCCGAGCACGAGATGACGCAGACTGCGGGCCAGTGGGGTAAGACGGGTGGAGGGCATGGATGATGATCCTGAGAAGGTTGAATCAAGGGGGCTTTCCTTCTCTGTCACGCCAGATCTGAAAAACGGCTCATTTATTTTTCAGATCAAAAGATCGCAGCCTGCGGCAGCTCCTACAGGATCTTTGTAGAGCTGCCGCAGGCTGCGATCTTTTGCTCTTGCTGCTACACCCGCGCCTCAACACTGATCCAATAACGGGTAAAGCGCCGCACCCTGACCGGCAAACTGATTTGCAGCAGGTCCAGAATCCGCTCGCTGTCATCCAGTGGATAAGTCCCGGAGATCAGCAGGTCAGCGACTTTTGCATCGCAGTGCAGTTGCCCACGACGATAGCGGCCAAGCTCATCAAGAAAATCCCCCAGGCGCATGTGGGCAGCGATCAGCATGCCTTCGGCCCAGGCGCCGCTGTTGGCGTCCAGCGGCCGTGCTTCGCTGATCGACGTCGAGTTGAAACTCAGTTGACGGGCGACGGGCAATAACAGCGGCGCCCGCCCGTGGGCGTACAGTTCGACCTGGCCTTGGAACACCGCCACCTGCGTACGATCAGCAAACTGCCGCACGTTGAGGCGCGCCGCCTGGGTTTTCAGAATGCCCTGAGCGGTTCGCACTTCGTATGCTTGCGTGGTACTCAGCAGGATCTCGCCTTCCAGCAGCCGAATCAGCCGTTGCATGCGGTCCACGTCCGCCGCACTCGCGGTATTGAGTTGCAACTGGCTGTCCGCGCCCAGCGATACCTTGCGTCGCTCACCCAGCGGGCTGCGGTAATCGGCGAGCAGCGAAGGCAGCGGATTGTGCTCGCGCAGGCTCCAGGTGGCGGCGGAACCGGCACCGAGGATCAGCAACAGTTTCAACGCCTGACGCCGACTGGTGGATTTCGGCCCGTTCAACGTCGCGTGGGCCAGCGGCGGAGACACGCCGCGCAGGCGCTGGTTGACCCGCTGAATATGTTCCCATGCCCGCCGGTGTTCGCTGTGCGCATCCAGCCATTGTTGCCAGGCCTGTTGCTGGCGCGGGGAGAGCGTGCCTTGCTGCATTTTCAGCAGCCAGTGCACAGCTTGCTCGGCGACTTGCGCGGAGAAGTCCGGGACGCGGTTCATCGGGCGAAGTAGCAGCGCAGCGCTGCCTTGTGCAAATGACGTTTGACCGTGGCCACCGAGATGTTCAATTCAGCGGCGATCTGCGGATAGCTCAGGCCATCGACCTGCGCCAGCAAAAAGGCGCGCTTGACCAGACGCGGCAGGCCATCGAGCAATTGATCCAGCTCGACCAGGGTTTGCAGGATGATCGCTTTATCTTCTTCCGAAGGCGCGGTGACTTCCGGCATCTGCGCCAGGGTTTCGAGGTAGGCACGTTCCAGATCCTGGCGCCGGTAATGATTGAACAACACGCGTTTGGCAAGGGTGGTGAGGAAGGCGCGCGGTTCGATGATCACCGCCGGCTCACGGGCGCTCAGCACGCGGATGAAGGTGTCCTGCGCCAGATCCGCCGCGCGTTCCGGACAACCGAGCCGGCGCCGCAACCAGCCAGTGAGCCAGTTGTGGTGGTCGTGGTAGAGCGCTTCGACGGGATGGGCGGATGGCAACGGTATTACTCCGGGCGCATGCGGCATGCGTTAGAGAACAAGAACTGTTCGCATTGTAGAGGCGGGGAGTGCGTCCGGCAATCGGATGCTTTTGCGTATGAGAATATTTATCATTAATATTGATCGCCTGTGGGTTCGGCTTGTCGCCGGACGTTTTCGTTTCAGGGTCGAAACATGAAAGGCAAACTCGCCTCACTTCCCATGTCCTATCGTCTGGCGGTTACCTCGCGGGTGCTGGCCGCGGTGTTTGGCGGCTATCTGGTCGCGGCGCTGGCCAGCGTCGCCCTGACGATGTGGCTGCCATTGAGCCGCGCCGAAGCGGTGGTGACCGGCATGACCATTTCCTTCCTGGTGTATCTGGTCGCGGTGCTCTGGTGTTTCGCTTGCCGCACGGCGTGGTCGGCGTGGGTCGGATTGCTGGTGCCGAGTGTGATTCTGGCGACGGTGTCCGGTGCCGCCCGCGGTTTGGGGTACGCATGAAAGAGGGTTTTCGCCAGGCCATGGCCTGGCTGCACACCTGGGCCGGACTGCTGTTCGGCTGGTTGCTGTTCGCGATTTTCCTCACCGGCACATTGGCCTACTTCAAGGATGAGATCAGCCACTGGATGCGGCCGGAAATCCCGCTGCGCGCCATCGATTCAGCGGCCAGCCTGAACCTGGCGCAAGGCTATCTGCAGCAGCACGCCCCGAATGCCTCGCGCTGGCTGATCGATCTGCCGAACGCCCGGGATCCGGCGCTGACCGTGCGTTGGCAAGACACACCGGCCGAGGCCGGTAAGCGTGGAGGCTTCACGCAAAAGACCCTCGACGCGCAAACCGGTGGCGAAATTCAACCGCGCGAGAGCATGGGCGGCGAGTTCTTCTACCGCTTCCATTTTCAGTTGCAGATGCCTTATCCCTGGGGCCGCTGGCTGGCGACGATCGCCGCGATGGTGATGTTCGTCGCACTGATCAGCGGGATCATCACCCACAAGAAAATCTTCAAGGACTTCTTCACCTTTCGCCCGCGCAAAGGCCAGCGTTCGTGGCTCGACGGGCATAACGCGGTCGGTGTGCTGGTGCTGCCGTTTCACCTGATGATCACCTACAGCAGCCTGGTGATTTTCATGGCGATGGTCATGCCGGCGAGCATCCTCGCGTCGTATGGCAGCAACCTCGGTGCGTTTTACGCCGAGGTGTTTCCCGAAACGCCGACGCCGGAGCGCGCGGGCCAGCCCGTCACCTTGGCGCCGATGGCGCCGTTGTTGAGTCGTGCGAGTGAGCACTGGGCCGGCGGGCATGCCACGCGGGTAACGGTGATCAACCCCGGTGACGCCAATGCCAGCGTGCAATTGTCACGCGCCAGTTCCGACAAGATCGCCTACGAATACGGCAGCGACGTGACCTTCAACGGCGTTACCGGGCAGCTGCTCGGCGCCACGCCCGACAAGCCGCTGCCGATGACCATTGCCGGTGGTTTCTACGGTTTGCACATCGGTCATTTCGCCGGGCCGGTGCTGCGTTGGCTGTACTTCATCTGTGGCCTGGCCGGCACCGCGATGATCGGCACCGGGCTGGTGATCTGGCTCGGCAAGCGTCAACTCAAGCACGCCAAGAGCGGTGTGATGCCGTTTGAACTGCGACTGGTAGAGGTGCTGAACATCGCCAGCATGGCGGGACTGCTGGTGGCAGTCGCGGTGTTGTTCTGGGCCAATCGGCTGTTGCCGCTGAGCCTGAGCGGGCGCGCCGATTGGGAAGTGAATGGCTTCTTCATCGCCTGGGGTTTAAGCGTGCTGCACGCGCTGCTGCGTCCGGGGCGCAAAGCCTGGGTCGAACAACTGACGCTGGCGGCAACGTTGTTCATCGCAGTGCCACTGCTGAACGCGTTGACCACTGCGCATCACCTTGGCGTCTCGCTGAAGCAAGGTGACTGGGCGCTGGCCGGGTTCGATCTGAGCTGCTTCGGCGCGGGCCTGTTTCTGGCCTGGGCCGCGTGGAAAATGCAGCGCGCCGGGCATGGGGTTCGAGTGCAGAAAACCCCTCGCGCAGCAGCGCGGCCGATCACCCTTGAGCAGGGGACGCACTGATGCTGCTGGCGCTGTTGCTGTGTTATGCCGGGTTCACCGCCTTGTGTCTGTCGATGCCGCGGCATCACGATGATCTGCTGGGCCACAAGCCTTCGGCTGGCCGCGCACGGCATCTGAAGGTTGCCGGATGGCTGTTGCTCGGCGCTTCACTCTGGGCCGCAGTGGTAGCCAACGGCTGGAGCCTGGGTCTGGTCGACTGGTTCGCGGTGTTGATGTGCAGCGCATTGCTGCTGGTGCTGCTGATGCCGTATCGACCGAAACTGGTGTTGGCCCTGGCGGTGCTGAGTCTGCTGGCCACACCGGTCGCTGCATGGGCGCACTATTGAAATGCTGATCGGTCATCCCCCGGAATCCCGCGACGACGAGCCACATGGCGCGCGTGCGCATTTTCTCCAGGTGTTCCTCTCACAGCGCTCGCAGATGGAAGCGCTGGTGAACCGGCGCGTCGGTTGCCGGGCGACGGCAGCGGATCTGGTGCAGGACCTGTTCCTGCGCTTCTGGCGTCGACCGCTGGTGCAGGTCGAGGAACTCAGCACCTACCTGCTGCGTTGCGCCGGCAACATCGCCATCGATCATTTGCGCAGCGAAGGCACGCGGGTGCGAGTCAATGAAGGCTGGCAACCGGACGCACCGGACAGCCATGGCAGCGAGCCGCAAGCCGCGCTCGAAGCAGGCAACGATCTGCGCCATGTCGAAGCAGCCTTGCGCGCCTTGCCTGAACGCACCCGGCAGATTTTTTTACTCAATCGCATCCACGGCCGCAAGTACGCCGACATCGCCAAGGCCATGGGCCTGTCCCAAAGCGCCGTGGAAAAACATATGATGCGCGCCCTCGAAGCCTGCAAGGCCAGCCTGCGCGAACCCGCACCACGTCTGCCAGGGAAAGCACCGTGACCCCCACCGACCGCGTCGTTCCGACGCCCGCTCAGGAGCAGGCTGCGCTCGCCTGGCTGAGCCTGCTCCACGACCGCCCGAGCACCGGCGACCAACTGACATTCAGCCACTGGCTGCGCGCCGATCCGGCCCACGCCGAAGCGTATGCCCAGGCGCAGGTGCTGTGGGAGCTGAGCGAAAGCCCGGCGCGCACCCTGGCCGATGAGGATGCGCTGGCGTTGCTGGGCTACCTGAATGCGATGGATCGTCCGCGTCGTTCCGCACTAGTGCGCTGGTCCGGCGCGTTGGCGATGGCCGCGTGTCTGCTGCTGATGATCAGTCTCGGCACGGGCTGGCAGCCGCAGCGCTGGATTGACGATCTGGGCGCCGATTACGTTTCCGCGCCGGGGGAAATCCGCACGGTGACCTTGGCCGATCAATCGCAAGTCACCCTCGACGCCGACAGCGCCATCGCCGTGGATTTCAGCCGTGGCGAGCGGCATGTGCAGTTGCGGCGCGGCGCCGGTTTTTTCAGCGTGACCCACACCGGCGAGCCGTTTGTGGTCGAGGCCGAGAAAGGTCAGGCGCGGGTCCTCGGTACACAATTCGAAGTGCGCCTGCAACCGCGGGGCGCGCAGGTCACGGTGCTGTCTGGACGCGTTGGCGTGACGGCGGATCGCAACGCGCAGCAGCAGATTCTGAGTGCTGGCCAGCAAGTCGCATACGGGCACGGCAGCGCAGAAAAACTGCACGCGGTGGACAGCGAAGCGCAACTGGCCTGGCGGCAGGGTTGGCTGACGTATTACAAGGCGTCGCTGGCGGAGGTGGTGGAGGATTTGCGGCGCTATTATCCGGGGCGGATTGTGTTGCTCAGCGATGAGTTGGGCGCGCGCAAGGTCAGCGGCAGTTTTCCGAGCAAGGATCCGCAGGCGGTGTTGAGTTCGCTGCAGGGAGTGATGGGGTTTGAGCAGCATCGGGTTTTGGGACATTTGATTATTTTGCGTTGATTCAAAGTCAAAAGACCGCATTCCAATGTAGGAGCTGCCGAAGGCTGCGATCTTTTGCTCTTGAAAAATATTTTCAGATTTGTGGTGAGGTAAACCCGAACCTCATCCGTGTAGTGACTGAAACTGCGAGTCATTCGCATCCGTTGCGGTTCTACACAGGTCATTGAGCAATGAAGTCCAGGGCAAAATCGGGTTCGGTCAAACAGTGGTTGGGCGTTTCGGCATTGAGTTTTTCTGCGTTGGCGCTGTTGCCGATGAGCGTGGCGCTGGCTGCTGCAACTGTCAGCGGCCCGGCGCAACAGCAGTTCAGTTTTTCCCTGAGTGCCAAACCGCTGCCGCAAGCCCTGAGCGACTTCAGCCGCGTCACCGGGCAAAGCGTGGTCTACACCGATGAAGCGCCGTACGGTGTCAATGCGCCCGCGGTCAGCGGTCAGATGAGCGCCGAACAGGCGCTGCAACGTCTGCTCAGCGGCTCCGGCATGACCTTCCGCCGCACCGACAGCCACACCCTGGCGCTGGAACCGCAGCCTACCGAAGGTGCGCTCAACCTCGGCGCCACCACCATCACCTCGACCCGCGACGACGCGATGAGCTACCAGCCGCCGCCAACCAGCTCGGTGATGCGCTCCTCGGCCTCGCTGCAGGAAATCCCGCAGACCGTCAACGTGATCCCGGCCCAGGTCATCCGCGATCAAACCCCGCGCAACCTCGACGACGCGCTGGCCAATGTCAGCGGCATCACCCAGGGCAACACCTTGGGCAGCACTCAGGATTCGGTGATGACCCGCGGTTTCGGCGACAACCGCAACGGTTCGATCATGCGTGACGGCATGCCGATCGTGCAGGGCCGTGGCATGAATGCGACGGTCGATCGGGTCGAAGTCCTGAAGGGCCCGGCCTCGTTGCTCTATGGCATTCAGGACCCGGGTGGCGTGGTCAACCTGGTCAGCAAGAAACCGGAACTGACTCAATACAACGCCCTGACTGTGCGCGGCTCGAGCTACGGCGACGGCAAGAACGGCAGCGGCGGCACCTTCGACAGCACCGGTGCCTTGGGTGAATCCGGGCTGGCCTATCGGCTGGTGCTCGATCACGAAGACGAAGATTACTGGCGCAACTACGGCACCCACCGCGAGACGCTGATCGCGCCGTCGCTGGCCTGGTTCGGCGAACGCACCAAGCTGTCGTTCGGCTATGAGCACCGCGAATTCCTCACGCCGTTCGACCGGGGCACGGTGATCGACCCACGTACCAACCACCCGCTGGACATCTCGCGCAACGAGCGTCTGGACGAGCCGTTCAACGACATGGAAGGCCGCTCCGATCTCTATCATTTCGAGGCCGACCACGAACTCAACGACGACTGGAAAGCCCACTTCGGTTATAGCTGGAACCGCGAAACCTACGATGCCAGTCAGGTCCGCGTGACCGCCATCGACACCAAAAAAGGCACGCTGACCCGCAGCATGGACGGCACTCAAGGCGCGATCAGCACCGACCGTTTCACCACCGCCAGCCTCGAGGGCAAGGTCAACGTGCTGGGCATGCAGCACGACCTGGTGTTCGGCGTCGACGACGAGTACCGCAAGATCTACCGCGCCGGCCTGATCCGTCAGAAAAGCCTGAGCACCTTCAGTTACGTCAATCCGGTGTATGGCCGTGAAGTCGAAGGCACCACGGTCAGCCCGGCCGACAGCGCACAGACCGATCTGCTGCGCAGCGATTCGGTATTTATGCAGGACTCGATTCACCTCAACGACCAGTGGATTCTGGTCGCCGGCGGGCGCTTCCAGGAGTACGACCAGTACGCCGGCAAAGGCGTACCGTTCAAGGCCAACACCGACAGTAATGGACAGAAATTCGTGCCGCGCGCCGGCCTGGTGTATCGCTACACCGACGAATTGTCGTTCTACGGCAGCTACACCGAATCGTTCAAACCCAACTCGACCATCGCCCCGCTCAGCGGCAGCAGCACTGTGCTCGACGGCAGCATTGCGCCGGAGGAGGCCAAGTCGTGGGAGCTGGGCGCGCGGCTGGAGATGCCGGGGCGCCTCACCGGTAACATCGCGCTGTTCGACATCAAGAAACGCAACGTGCTGGTAGCCAATTCCGAAGGTCCGACCACGATCTATAGCGCCGCTGGCGAAGTGCACTCGCGGGGCCTGGAACTCGATCTGACCGGGCAACTGAGCGAGCGCTGGAGCATGATCGGCGCCTATGCCTACACCGACGCCGAGGTCACCGAAGACCCGGACTACAAAGGCAATCGCCTGCAAAACGTGGCGAAGAACAGCGGCTCGCTGTCAGCGGTGTATGACTTCGGCAGCGTGATCGGTGGCGACCAGTTGCGCGTCGGCGCGGGTGCTCGTTATGTCGGTGAACGTGCGGGCAACGCGGTGAATGATTTCGACCTGCCGAGCTACACCGTGGCCGATGCTTTCGCCACTTACGACACCAAACTCGAAGGGCAGAAGGTCAAGTTCCAGCTCAACGTGAAGAACCTGTTCGACCGCACCTACTACACCTCGGCGGCGAGCCGGTTCTTTGTGTCGATGGGCGATTCGCGGCAGATTTCGTTGTCGAGCACGCTGGAGTTCTGATCCCGGACCGCGTCATCGTTCTTCGCTGGCAAGCCAGCTCCCACAGGTTCTGAGTCGAACACACATCTTTGAACGACTGAAGATTTTGTGGGAGCTGGCTTGCCAGCGATAGGGCCCTGACAGGCAGTAAGATTTCCGGCTCTAGCGTAAAAACGCCTGCCGATAATCCCCCGGCGTCCCCCCCAGAACCTGCCGAAACCGGTTGGTAAAATGACTCGCACTGGCAAACCCGCACGCCAGCGCAATCTCCCCCAACGGCAACGCCGTCCCGCGTAACAACGCCCGCGCCCGACTCAAGCGC
This sequence comes from Pseudomonas sp. Eth.TT006, assembly GCF_054456575.1. NCBI lineage: Bacteria > Pseudomonadati > Pseudomonadota > Gammaproteobacteria > Pseudomonadales > Pseudomonadaceae > Pseudomonas > Pseudomonas sp. Eth.TT006. Next base: position 261,469 of record NZ_JBTJEN010000002.1, read on the forward strand.
CGCGCCAGCAGATACTGATGCGGTGGCAAACCGAAACTGCTGCGGAACATCCGCGCAAAGTGGTATTCCGACAGCGCACACAACCCGGCCAGTTGCCCGAGGCTGATCGGCTCGGCCAGTTGATGGTCGATGACCTCCACCAGTTGCCGACGCAGATGCGGCGCCAGCCCGCCCTTGAGGCGCAAGCCCTGACGGGCACTGACCTGGCTGAGCAGAGTGTGGCTGATCAACTCGTGCGCCAGGCTGCTGGTCAGCAGACGCTCGGCCGGCTCATCCCAGTTCAGCGTGAGCAATTGCCGAAAGCGCTGAGCCTGCTGCGGATCTTCGAGAAAAGTCTGCTCGCGCAACTGCATTTCCCGTGGCTCGCGATCGAGCAAGGTGACGCAGCCCAAGGCAAATTGTTCGGCGCTGAGATACACATGCGCGAGGCGGATATCGCCGTTGATCACCCAGCCCGATTGATGATCGGCCGGCAGGATGCAGAGTTTGTCCGGACCGCCCTTGTTGCCCGGCTGACCGCGGCGAAAGGTCCCGGTGCCGCCGGCGATGTAGCACGACAGCGTGTGATGGCCCGGCGCTTGGTATTCCTGGGCATCGTGGTGGTTGGTCCACAGGGCCGCCGACAAGCCGTCACCGAGCTCGGCGCTGCGCACAAGGCGTGCGTTCGGCGAGCGGTTGAGGGCTTGAAAGACTTGCAGGGTATCGATAGCGGCCATGGGCGGTTCTCTCCAACGCCTTGCATCCTACTCCGACGCCGCCGCGCTGCCAGCCTGCGGCCGGTCAAAAGCGCAAGATTTTGCAAGCGCGCCGATCTCTGCTGCCGCACCCTGATCTGCAATTCAGCGCAAAACCTGTGGCGAGGGAGCTTGCTCCCGCCGGGCTGCAAAGCGGCCCGAAGATTCTCGGTTGCCAATGCAGATTCGTGAGTACTGCGCACTCAAGCGGGAGCAAGCTCCCTCGCCACAGAAGCGCTCAGCGTTGCCGTATCAAGGAGTGTTTGCCATGAATCTTTCGTTGTACCTGCTGACCGTGCTGATCTGGGGCACTACCTGGATTGCCCTGAAATGGCAACTGGGGGTGGTGGCGATTGCGGTATCGATCGTCTATCGCTTCGGCCTCGCCGCGCTAGTGCTGTTCGTGTTGTTACTGCTCAGCCGGCGCCTGCAACCGATGAACCGCCGTGGCCATCTGATCTGCGTGGCACAGGGGCTGTGCCTGTTCTGCGTGAACTTCATGTGTTTCCTGACGGCCAGCCAGTGGATTCCCAGCGGTCTGGTGGCGGTGGTGTTTTCCACCGCGACCTTGTGGAACGCGCTCAACGCCCGGGTGTTCTTCGGCCAGCGCATTGCGCGCAACGTGCTGATGGGCGGCGCGCTGGGTCTGTTCGGGCTGGGGATGTTGTTCTGGCCGGAACTGGCAGGCCATCGCACCAGCCCGCAAACCTTGCTGGGGCTGGCGTTGGCCCTGTGTGGCACCTTGTGTTTCTCGGCCGGCAATATGTTGTCGAGCCTGCAACAGAAGGCCGGTCTGAAACCGTTGACCACCAACGCCTGGGGCATGGCCTATGGCGCGGCGATGTTATCGGTGTGGTGCCTGTTCAAAGGCATTCCGTTCGACATGGACTGGTCGCCACGTTACGTCGGTGCGCTGTTGTATCTGGTGATTCCGGGTTCGGTGATCGGCTTCACCGCGTACCTGACGCTGGTCGGGCGCATGGGGCCGGAACGTGCGGCCTATTGCACCGTGCTGTTCCCGGTGGTGGCGCTGAACGTGTCGGCGTTTGCCGAAGGTTATCAATGGACGGCGCCGGCATTGCTAGGCCTGGTATTGGTCATGCTGGGTAATGTGCTGGTGTTTCGTAAACCCAAAGCAGTCATATTGTCAGCTCGAGGAAAGTTGGCCTGAAACCTTTGAGCGCTGAGAACTCAGCGCTCGACTTTCAATGTGATGTAAATCAATAACGGTAATATGAAGTCTACGATGTGCCGCGCCCAGTCCTTGGCGTTCCAGACTTGCGAAGTGTCCATGTCGAACCATTCAACGCCGATAACTTGCAGGCAGACGTAATAAACAAACATCGCGATCAGCAAGCCGATAATCGAGAACTTCTTTGCTTCATGAAAGGCTTGCTCCGAAGCGTTCACGTGACGCAGTAGCTGGTAGGCGCCGACCAGGCAGAAAGTGCTCCAGGTCACTTCCAGGGTGATGATCAGCCAATAGATCCGGTGATGCAGCAGCGATGATTCGATGGCTCGGTAACGGATGTTGGGGTTGGCCAAGGTAGTGTCCATGCTGAGGACGTGGCCGACATATTCGTAGTTCGATGCATAGTCGGTAAAGTTGCTGAATACCACCAGTAAACCAAAGACGCTGATGTAGGCCATCAGAATGATTTTGCTGTAACGAATGAGTTTTTGAGTGGGCAGATTCTTCAAGTTTCTCTCCAGGTTTTTATTTTCTGTCGATCAGTCTGGAGAGTTTAAGGTTCCTTGCGATGGTTTTAGTTGAGGCTTGAGTTGCAAGGTATGTAAGGGTTCGCCAACGATTGAATTGAAACGGGCAAGTGGTCGTTGGCACTTGCCCGTTTTTTCAGCCGCGCCAGACTTGCGGATTGACCAGGTCTTGCGGGCGTTCGCCAAGTAGCGCGCTGCGCAAGTTGGCGAGGGCGCGGTTGGCCATGGCTTCGCGGGTTTCGTGGGTGGCCGAGCCGATGTGCGGCAATGTCACCGCATTTTTCAGCTGGAACAGTGGCGATTCGGCCAGCGGTTCTTTCTCGTACACGTCGAGGCCGGCGCCACGGATGCGGTTGTTCTGCAGGGCTTCGATCAACGCCGGCTCATCGACCACCGGGCCACGGGAGATGTTGACCAGGATGGCGTCGGGTTTCATCAGCGCCAGTTCGCGGTGGCTGATCAGGTGGCGGGTCTTGTCGCTGAGCGGCACCACCAGGCAAACGAAATCGGCTTCGGCCAGCAGTTGATCGAGGCTGCGAAATTGTGCGTCGAGTTGTTGTTCCAGTTCGCTCTTGCGACTGTTGCCGCTGTAGAGGATCGGCATGTTGAAGCCGAAATGCCCACGGCGGGCGACGGCGGCACCGATGTTGCCCATGCCGACGATGCCGAGGGTTTTGCCGTGCACGTCACAGCCGAACAGCGGTGCGCCGACGCTGGCCTGCCATTGGCCGGCCTTGGTCCAGGCGTCGAGTTCGGCGACGCGGCGGGCGCTGCTCATGATCAGGGCGAAGGCGAGGTCGGCGGTGCTTTCGGTGAGCACGTCGGGGGTGTTGGTGAGCATGATGCCGCGTTGGTTGAAGTAGTCGAGGTCGTAGTTGTCGTAGCCGACGGAGACGCTGGAGACCACTTCAAGTTTGGCGGCGGTTTCGAGTTGGGCTTGGCCGAGTTTGCGGCCGACGCCGATGAGGCCGTGGGCGTGGGGGAGGGCTTCGTTGAATTGGGCGTTGATGTCGCCGTTTTTGGGGTTGGGGACGATGACGTCGAACTCCTGTTGCAGGCGTTCGATCATGGGCGGGGTGATGCGGCTGAAGGCCAGGACGGTTTTTTTCATTGGGATTGGGCTCGGCTTCTGGGCTTTATTGCCAAGCACGCTAACATTTCTGGCTCAGGGTTGTCTTGGCGGCCTTTGGGCCGACCATGTTGTGGGTCGTTTTGGGTGTATATCCGTTTCTTTGGGTGTGGCGGCTGGCGGTTTCGCCCTGACGGCGACTCACTTTTTTTACAAACGCCTAAAAAAAGTAAGCAAAAAAAGGCTTGCCCCAACGTTCGGCCCTCGCCGTGGCTCGGGTCCCTTCGCTCCGGGATCCATCCGGGGGCATCGCCTACGGTTTGCTTCGCTGCACCTCCTCTCGATGTGTGCGGCTGCGCCGCACGGTCGCTGCGCTCCCACCCCCGGATGAATCCCTCCACTCAGCCTGCCGACGGGGCCTGCAGATCAAGATCAAGAGCTGCAGCCGAGCTAACGCTCATCCTGTGGAGTGGTGAAAAGCGGATGGGTCTGCTTTGGCTTTTCTGTGGGAGCTGGCCTGCCAGCGATGGCGGCCTACCAGCCGACCAATCCCCAACTGACCACATCCAATCCAACTGTAGGAGTGAGCCTGCTCGCGATGGCGGCCTGCCAGCCGACCGGTCGTTAACTGTCCACACTCAATCCAACTGTGGGAGCGAGCTTGCTCGCGAAAGCGCCGTATCAGTCACCGCAAGTATTGGAGCTGCCGACGCCTTCGCGAGCAGGCTCACTCCTACAAGGGTTCAGCTGTGTGATGAGGATTGGCTGACTTCCACATTATCCAGCACCCGATTCACCGCCAGCTCCGCCAGCATGATGATCTGCTGGATCGCCAGAATGGTGTGGCGCTGCGGCGGATCCACATAGGCGGCGATGTCGCTGGTCATGATGTTTGCCGAGGCCAGTGATTCGCAGGCATGCATCAGCAGGCTTTCGTTATCCATCTCCGGAGCGACCTGGAACATGGTGCTCGGCTTGTGGAATTTGACGGTGGTGGCGGAGGGTTTGAGGTAGTGGTCCAGCGCACGCTCGGCGGCGTCGTGGAGTTTTTTCGAGTCGAGGGATTCGTAGGGCGAAGTGCAGTCTGCTTCGGGCGGATTGGGTGTGGGTTTGATCATGTTGAAACTCCATTCGGGATGTGGAGTTCGCCACGTACTGCGACCAAGCAATAGGGTGGCGAACCGTACGCAGGTTGGTCGACCAGGGAATGGAAACCCGGCAGGGCCGAAGCCCTCCCACGCACAGCTCGCCATCAAGCAAGCTTGAAAAGTGCGCCATTCTAAACCCGGACGACCAAGTCCGGTCGCTGATTCGTCAACGACCCCCTGAGCCTATCCACCCCGTTTCCGACCGACAACCGTCAAACCCTGTCGGAAATCTCCCCGCCAATCACCGCCCCTGTAGGAGCTGCCGTAGGCTGCGATCTTTTGATTTTTAAACATTAAGGTCAAAAGATCGCAGCCTGCGGCAGCTCCTGCATTGGATGCGGTGCGTTTAAGGTCAGGTGGCGACGCGGGCGCCAGCGAGGCTGCCGCTCAGTTCGTAAGCTGCCAGTTCCGCTTGATGCGCTGCCAGTATTTCCGGCAGCGAGCCGCGCAGGTATTCGACCCAGGTCTTGATCTTCGCATCCAGGTATTGCCGCGACGGGTAGATCGCGTACAGGTTGAGTTCCTGCGAGCGGTAGTTCGGCATCATCCGCACCAGCGTGCCGTTGCGCAGGCCTTCGATGGCGGCGTAGACCGGCAGGACGCCGACGCCCATGCCGCTGATGATCGCGGCTTTCATCGCGTCGGCGGAGTTGACCAGGAACGGCGAGCTGTTGATGGTGACCATCTCCTGGCCGTCAGGGCCGTTGAAGGCCCATTTTTCCAGGGGGATCACCGGGCTGACCAGGCGCAGGCAGGCGTGGTTCAGCAGGTCGCTGGGTTTGTTCGCGCTGCCGTTGGCTTTCACGTACGCGGGCGAAGCGCAGACGATGCTGTAGGTGATGCCCAGGCGTTGCGAGACGAAGCCCGAGTCCGGCAGTTCGCTGGCCAGCACGATGGACACGTCGTAGCCCTCGTCGAGCAGGTCCGGCACGCGGTTGGCCATGGTCAGGTCGAAGGTCACGTCCGGGTGGGTCTTGCGGTAGCGGGCGATGGCGTCGATCACGAAGTGCTGGCCGATGCCGGTCATGGTGTGCACTTTCAGTTGGCCGGCAGGGCGGGCGTGGGCTTCGCTGGCCTCGGCTTCGGCTTCTTCGACATAGGCCAGGATCTGTTCGCAGCGCAGCAGATAGCGCTTGCCGGCCTCGGTCAGGGCGATGCGCCGGGTCGTGCGATTGAGCAGGCGGGTTTGCAGGTGGGCTTCCAGGTTGGAGACCGCGCGCGAGACGTTGGCCGTGGTGGTGTCGAGTTGCACGGCGGCGGCGGTGAAGCTGCCGGCTTCGGCCACGCAACTGAACGCGCGCATGTTTTGCAATGTGTCCATGGGGTGCTCTCAAGGGAGATGGCAAATTGTGACACGAAGTTTCAGGGGCTGAGACCCCCGACCAAGGGATTATCTCGTTAACGGTAACAAAGATTCACAGGAATCCCAGCTTATCGCCGTTCAGGGCGCCCCCTAGAATTGCGCCGTCCCCTGTAGGAGCTGCCGCAGGCTGCGATCTCTTGATTTTGTTTTAAGGGAATCAAGATCAAAAGATCGCCGCCTGCGGCAGCTCCTGCACAGACAAGTCCCCGCCTTATCCTCTTTCAGGAATTCGCAGCTGTGCCGCGTCGCATCAACAGAGCGCTTTTGCCGCTCAGTGTTCTGGCTTTCACTTTGGCTCTCGGCGGCTGCATCGGTACCGCAGGCATAGCCCCACAGGGCAAGGCGCTGGAGGCCAATACCCTGGCCACCGACGACGCCATTGCCCACGCCGCCCAGGACGCCCACTGGCCCACCGCGCAATGGTGGCAAGCCTACGGCGACCCGCAACTCAATCGCTGGATCGACCTCGCCGTGCAAGGCAGCCCGAGCATAGCCATGGCGGCCGCGCGGGTGCGTCAGGCCAGGGCGCTGGCCGGTGTCGCCGAAGCTGCCGAGTCGTTGCAGATCAATGGCGAGTCAACGCTCAAACGCCACAACTGGCCGACCGACCAGTTCTACGGCCCCGGCGAGCTGGCCAACACCACCACCTGGGACAACAACGCCGCGCTGGGTTTCAGCTACGCCCTCGACCTCTGGGGCCGGGAAAGCAATGCCAGCGAGCGGGCGGTGGATCTGGCGCACATGAGCGCCGCCGAAGCACGCCAGGCGCAGCTGGAATTGCAGAACAACATCGTGCGCGCCTACATAGAGCTGTCGCTGCATTACGCCCAGCGCGACATCGTCGCCGCGACGCTCAAGCAGCAACAGCAGATTCTCGACCTTGCGCAGAAGCGTCTGGACGGCGGTATCGGTACTCACTTCGAAGTCAGCCAAGCCGAAACGCCGTTGCCGGAAACCCATCGGCAACTGGATGCGCTGGACGAAGAAATCGCTCTGACGCGCAATCAGATCGCCGCGCTGGCAGGCAAAGGCCCGGGCGCCGCTGCGCAGTTGCAACGGCCGACTTTGGCGCTGGGGGCTGCATTGAAGTTGCCGTCGGCGTTGCCTGCGCAGTTGCTCGGTCAGCGCCCGGACGTGGTCGCCAGTCGCTGGCAGGTGGCGGCGCAGGCGCGCGGCATCGATGTTGCGCACGCCGGGTTTTATCCCAACGTCGATCTGGTCGGCAGCCTTGGCTACATGGCCACCGGCGGCGGGGCGCTGGAGTTTTTGACCGGCAAGAAACTCAACTACAACGTCGGCCCGGCAATCTCCCTGCCGATCTTCGACGGCGGGCGTTTGCGCAGTGAGTTGGGTGAAGCCTCTGCCGGGTATGACATCGCTGTAGCGCATTACAACCAGACGCTGGTCAATGCGCTGAAGAACATCTCCGACCAGTTGATCCGCCGCGAGTCGATGGACAAGCAGCAAGCGTTCGCTGCCGAGTCGGTGGCCACGGCGCAGAAGACTTACGACATCGCAATGATCGCCTATCAGCGCGGCCTCACCGATTACCTCAACGTGCTCAACGCGCAGACCTTGCTGTTCAAGCAGCAGCAAGTGCAGCAGCAGGTGCAGGCGGCGCGGTTGAGTGCGCATGCCGAACTGGTGACAGCGTTGGGTGGGGGGCTTGGGGCTGGCAATGATGTGCCGAGTGCCAAGCAAACCCAGGCGCCGAAAACTCCGGCGCTACTGCGGTGAACACACAACCCCTGTGGGAGCGGGCTTGCTCGCGAAGAGGGAATGTCATGCAGCCCATGTGTTATCTGACACAGCGCATTCGCGAGCAAGCCCGCTCCCACAGTTTCTCCGGTTCGACTGAATTTTTGAGCATGACCAAATGACCCCCTTGCCCGCACCAATACGCTGGCTCTACTCCCTGGAATGGCGCCGTGGTTTCTTCGACTGGGCGCGCAGTGATGGCGTGACCTGGGTATATATCTTCAAGGTGCTGCTCGCCGCGTTCCTCACGTTGTGGCTGGCGATGCGCCTGGAACTGCCGCAGCCGCGCACGGCGATGATCACCGTGTTTATCGTCATGCAGCCGCAGAGCGGGCAGGTGTTCGCCAAGAGTTTCTACCGCTTTCTCGGCACCCTGGCCGGGTCGGCGATGATGGTCACGCTGATCGCGCTGTTCGCGCAGAACACCGAGCTGTTCCTTGGCTCGCTGGCGATCTGGGTCGGCATTTGCACCGCCGGTGCGGCGCGTTGCCGTAACTTTCGCGCCTATGGTTTTGTCCTCGCCGGTTACACCGCAGCGATGGTCGGGTTGCCGGCGCTGGCGCATCCGGACGGCGCGTTCATGGCCGCGGTGTGGCGGGTGCTGGAGATCTCGCTGGGGATTCTCTGCTCGACGCTGGTCAGCGCCGCGATCCTGCCGCAAACCGCCAGTGCCGCGATGCGCAACGCGCTGTATCAGCGGTTCGGGGTGTTTGCGTTGTTCGTCACCGATGGCCTGCGCGGGCGCAGCAAGGCCGAGGCCTTCGAAAGCAACAACGTGCGCTTTATCGCCGAAGCGGTGGGCCTGGAAGGGCTGCGCAGCGTGACCGTGTTCGAAGACCCGCACATGCGTCGGCGCAACGGTCGCCTCAGTCGCCTGAACAGCGAGTTCATGGGCATCACCACTCGCTTCAACGCCTTGCATCAGTTGCTCGAACGCTTGCGCGGCAACGGCGAAGAACACGTGGTGGCGGCGATCAGACCGGGCCTGCAGGATCTGGCTGAAGTGCTCGACGGCTTCAGTGGCCGCGCCCTGACCAGCCCGGACGCCGCACGTCTGGCGACGGCGTTGGCGGCCTACAAGGAAGGCTTGCCGACGCGCGTGCGCACCTTGCGCGCAGCCTTCCAGGAAACTGCGCCGAGCGACGCCGAGCAACTGGATTTCCACACCGCGTACGAATTGCTCTATCGCTTCGTCGACGACCTGCACAGTTACGCCCAGACCCACGCGTCGCTGGCCGATCACAGCCACGAACGCGAGCGCTGGGACGAGCCGTTCACCCCGCAAACCAACTGGTGGGCGGCTGCGGCGTCGGGGATACGCGCCTCGTTCATTCTGATCGTGCTCGGCAGTTACTGGGTCGCCACCGCGTGGCCGAGCGGCGCGACCATGACCCTGATCGCGGCGGCCACCGTCGGCCTGTCCGCCGCCACGCCGAACCCGAAACGCATGGCGTTCCAGATGGCCTGCGGGACGTTTCTCGGCGCGCTGATCGGCTTCGTCGAGATGTTTTTCATCTTCCCGTGGATCGACGGTTTTCCGCTGCTGTGCGTGATGCTCGCGCCGGTGATCGTGCTCGGCTCGTTCCTGACTTCGCGGCCGCAATATGCCGGGGTCGGCCTCGGTCTGCTGATCTTTTTCAGCACCGGTTCGGTGCCGGACAACCTGACCGTCTACAACCCCTACACCTTCATCAACGATTACATCGCCATGGTCATGGGCATGCTGGTCTGCGCAGCGGCTGGGGCGATCATTCTGCCGCCGAACAGTCGCTGGTTGTGGCAGCGTCTGGAGCAGGATCTGCGCGGCCAAGTGGTGTTCGCGATCAGTGGCAAACTCAAGGGCCTGGCGTCGAGTTTCGAGAGCCGCACCCGCGACCTGCTGCACCAGGCTTACGGCCTCGCCGCCGGACAGCCGACGGTGCAGAAGAACCTGTTGCGCTGGATGTTCGTGGTGCTGGAAGTCGGCCACGCGATCATCGAGTTGCGCAAGGAACAGGCGATTCTCCCGGTGCACCCGGCGTATGCCGAATCGCAGCCGTGGCGCCAGGCGATCCGGGTGATGGGCCGGGCGCTGGTGCGGCTGTTTCTGCAGCCGAACCCGAGCAATCTGGAACGCGCGCTGGTGGCGGTCGATCACGCGATCAGCCGCGTTGCTGCGACCGACGAGCCGTTCGCGCCGCACTTCGACACTTCGGCCTTGCGCCGGGTAAAGAGCTACCTGCACTTCATCCGCACCTCGTTGCTCGACCCGCAATCACCACTCGCTGCCTATGCCGTCGCCAAGCCCGAAGGACTTGCCCATGCCTCGTGAAATCGCCTTCCACGGCGTGTACATGCCGACCATGACCCTGATGTTTTTTGCCGCTGCGGCGCTGGCCTGGGCGCTGGACCGGTTCCTCTCGGGGTTCGACCTGTACCGCTTCTTCTGGCACCCGGCGCTGCTGCGTCTGAGTCTGTTTACCTGTCTGCTCGGCGCGATGGCGCTGACCGTCTACCGTTGAGAACCTATTGATGAAAAAGTTTTTCAGCCTGCTCGCGACCCTGCTGGTGCTGGCCCTGGCGCTGTGGATCGGCCGCACGTTGTGGGAGCACTACATGAACACGCCGTGGACCCGCGATGGCCGGGTGCGCGCCGACATCATCAACGTCGCGGCAGACGTCACCGGTGAGGTCGTCGATGTGCCGGTGCGCGACAACCAGTTGGTGAGGAAGGGCGATTTACTGATGCAGATCGACCCGGAGCACTACCGCATCGCGGTGAAACAGGCGCAGTCGCTGGTCGCTTCGCGCAAGTCGACGTGGGAGATGCGCAAGCTTAACGCCCATCGCCGCGCCGATCTGGACAACCTGGTGATCTCCAGGGAAAACCGCGACGACGCCAGCAACATCGCCGACGCGGCGCTGGCCGATTACCAACACGCGCAAGCGCAACTGGAGGCCGCCGAACTCAACCTCAAACGCACCGAAGTGCGCGCGGCGGTGGACGGCTACGTGACCAACCTCAATGTGCATCGCGGCGACTACGCGCGTATCGGCGAGGCGAAAATGGCCGTGGTCGACATGAACTCGTTCTGGGTCTACGGCTTCTTCGAAGAGACCAAACTGCCGCACGTGCGCGTCGGTGACAAAGCCGACATGCAACTGATGAGCGGCGAAGTGTTGAAGGGCCACGTGGAAAGCATCTCGCGCGGCATCTACGACCGCGACAACCCGGAGAGCCGCGAATTGATCGCCGATGTGAACCCGACCTTCAACTGGGTGCGCCTGGCGCAGCGGGTGCCGGTGCGGATTCACATCGATGAAGTACCGCAGGGCGTGTTGTTGGCGGCGGGGATTACTTGCACGGTGGTAGTGAAGCAGGACGTTGTGGACAACTGACAGACCGCGTCGCCCCAATCGCGGGCAAGCCACGCTCCCACAGGTATCGCGGCGTTCAAAAAAATCGGGGACGCCCCGAAACCTGTGGGAGCGTGGCTTGCCCGCGATGGCAGCGACGCGGTCTGTCATGGAAATAACGAACGGTCAATCAGCGCAAAACGTCTCCTGCAAATGCCGCCACAGCACCTGCCCGGACGCAGTTTTTTCAAACACCACCGTCGAGCGCCGATCTGTATGCAAGCCGCTCGCATCCGTCTGTTGCTCGCGATAACTCAGCGTCGCACCGTGCGCATGCAGGGCAATCCCGCGCAGTTCACTGAGCTTGATTCTGAGGCCTGCTTTTTTCCCGCCCGCCGCTTGAAACAATGCGCGTAAGGCACCGATATCCAGCGCCCGGCCCAGCGGCGTGACCATGGAAAAATTCGTCGCGAACCGGCTTAACAGACGCTCCAGTTCCGCCGAATCCTGCTCCACGGCAAACCAGCGTTCGATGACCAGATGGGCCTGGATCACTTCATTGAAATAGTCGTTGTAGTCAGTCATGCGGATTTTTCCTCAAGGGATGGCGTGCTCAGCAGCGCGAGCACATGGGTAGCATCGAAGCGCAGCACGGCGACCATCGGCAACAGCGTCAGCAGCGCAGCGGCGAGAAAACAGGTGTGGAAATCGTTGCCGCCCAGCGCGCCCAGTAGCGAACTTAGTAATGCTGCGCCGAGGCAGAAACCGAGCTGGCGATTGATGTTCCACAGGGCGCTGGACTGGCTCATTTTTTCCGCGGGCATGCCGACAAATGCGAGAGTCTGTGCGGTGACGCTGCACAGGCTGCCGCCCAGGCCCATCAGGGCGTAAGCGCTGATCAGCGGCGCGGCGGCGGGTTGTTCGATGCGCATCAGCAGAACAATACCCAGGCATTGAGCAAGCATCCCGGCAATCAGCAACGGCTTGGGGCCGATACGGTTGAAGCTGCGTTTGCCGAGCATGATCGCCACGCCCGAGGCGGCGGCCCAGGCCAGCATCAGCGCACCGGTCTGTGCGGCGCCGACACCGAGTTCGTGCAGGTACAACACGGCAATCATGTTGGTGCCGGTGAAGACCCCGGGTACCAGCAGATAAATCAGCATCGCCAGGCGCAACGACGGACGCTTGAGCAGTTGCAGGTCGAGCACGGCATCGGGTTTGCGCCAGCCATCACGCAGGTACAGCCCTAAAGCCAAGACGCCGAGCAACAGCACCCAGCCCGCGAGGTGGCGGGTCGCGGACGCGCTGCCCAGGCTTACGGCGATCAGCAGCAGGGTCAGGGCGGACACCGCCAGCAGCAGGCCGCGAAGGTCCAGCGTCGGGCGTTCAGTGGCAGGCTGATCGGCGTTCAGCCACAGCAGGCCCAAGGCGAACGCCAGCAAGGCCAATGGCAGGTTCAGATAGAAAATCCAGCGCCACGACAGGGCCTCGACGATCAGACCGCCCGCTGCCGGCGACAGGGCCGGGACCATCAGCGCTACCAGCAGCACCACGCCCGTGAGGTGCGCACGTTGCGCTGGCGGAAATTGCCGATACGCCAGGGCCTGCCCGACCGGCAGCAACAAGCCGCCACCGAGCCCTTGCAGCAGGCGCCAGCCAATCAGGCTTTCGATCGACCCGGCCTGCGCCACCAGCCCCGAAGCGATCCCGAACAGCAGCAGCGAACTCAGGATCAAGCGGCGCTCGCCCAATCGCGCGGCGAGCCACACGCTCATTGGAATGATCAGTGTCAGCCCGAGCATGTAGGCGTTGGTGATCCACGCCAGTTGCGTGACCGAGGCGTGCAACTGCCGCGCGATGTCCGGGTAGGCGATGCTTGCGGCGAACATGTTCAGCAGGTCGAGAGCGAACCCGAACAGATACACCAGCGCAACTTTCGAGCGATAGACCATGGCAGCGTCCCTGTGATGAGACGTGCAGGGTAGAGTGCCGCAGGAGTTAGGAAAACGCTGGTTTGCCTGCTAGTTTGTCAAAATTATTTTGACAGCGAGGCAGGTGGCGATGGTCAGTCTGGACCGTTTTGACACGTTCAAAGCCGTGGTGGAGGCCGGTTCACTGACCGCCGCTGCCGATACGCTGGGCCAGACCCGGGCGGTGGTGAGTTTCAATCTCAAGCGGCTGGAAGAGGAGCTGGGTGTCACTCTGCTCACGCGCAATACCCGGCAACTGGCGCTGACCGATGCTGGCGAGCGCTTCTATCGACGCTGCCTGCGCACCCTCGACGAAGCCCGGCTGGCAATCGAGGAAGCACGCTCCGAACATGCGCAACTCAAGGGCACGTTGCGCATCACCACCACTGTGGAGTTTGCCTTGGCCCAAGTGGTGCCGGCGCTGGAGGTGTTCCGCCAGCAACAGCCACAGTTGAACATTCACCTGTCGACCTCCTCGACCCATGCCGATCTGATCTCCGAACGCTTCGACCTGGCGATCCGTCTGGGGCGCATGCACGACTCCAATCTACGCGCGGTGCAATTGTCGACGTTCGAAGTGTTTGCGGTGGCGGCGCCCTGTCTGGTCGAACGCTTCACGCCGGTCGCCACACTGGCGACGCTGGAGTCGATGCCAACCCTGGGCCACGGACGGGTGCCGGAAATGACCGTCGCCGACCCCGCCGGCAGTGAGCATGTCTATCAGCCAAAACCCGGGACCACTGCCATCGTTGCCGACAACTCGGCGACGTTGCGGGCGTTTGCGTTAAACGGGCAGGGCGTGGCGATTTTGCCGCAGTGGCTGATTCAGGATGATCTGGAGGCCGGGCGACTGGTGCGGTTGCTGGCCGATTACCGCTTTGCTCGGCAGGGGGTGTATGCGCTGTATCCGGATACCCGGCATTTGCCGCTGAAGGTGCGGGCGTTTATTGATTTCATGAAGGCGTGGGGTTGAGGATCTGTGCTGATCTTGTTGACGCTTTCGCGAGCAAGCCCGCTCCCACAGGGTTTTGCGGCGTACACAAATAGCCAGAACGACACAAAAACCTGTGGGAGCGTGGCTTGCCCGCGATGGGGTCGCCTCAGTCTCAAAGCTTGCCACGCAAACCAAACCGTTTCATCAACGTCGACTCCAGCAATCCCTTGGGCAACAACGTCGCCAGCAACGGCAACGCCCGGCTGCCATTGCCAATACGGATCAACCGTGGCGGCTTGTCTTGCTGCACAGCCTTGAGCAATTGCGCCGCAAACTCGGTCGCCGGTGTCGGTTTGTCCTGCGAAGCCTTGGCCCGCGCGCGAATCCCCTCACGCAACGGAAACCACGGCGACTGCTCGTTGATCAACTGCTCCGCTTCATGCCCGGCATTTTTGGCGAAGCTCGACTGAATTGCTCCCGGCTGCACCTCCAGCACGCGAATGCCGAACGGCGCCAGTTCCATGCGCAGCGCATCGCTGAGCGCATGCACGGCAGCTTTCGACGCGCAATAGGCACCGGCAAACGGCGTCACCAGCACACCGGAGACACTGCCGATATTCACCACCAGACCCTTGGCCCGGCGCAGCAGCGGAAACAGTGCGCGGGTCACGCCGATAATCGAGAACACATTGGTTTCGAACTGGCGCTGCATGGCCGGCACGCCACCGTCGAGCAGCGGGCCCATGGCGCCATAACCGGCGTTGTTGATCAGCACATCGAGGCTGTTTTGTTGCTGGTTGATCCGCTCGGCGAGCTGTTCCAGTGCGCCGGCGTCGTTGACATCCAGTTGCACCGCTGTGAAACCGGCGGCGCTCAACACCGCGACGTCCTCGGGCTTGCGCGCAGTGGCCCAGACTTCGTAGCCAGCAGCTTTGAATGCATCGGCGAGGGCGCGGCCAATGCCGCTGGAGCAACCGGTAATCAACGCAACGGGCATGGCGCATTCCTTGTGCAAAAAAGTGGGGGAGGGGATCAGTCGGAGAAACTGCCCTGCAACCGCTCGGCGCGAAATTCCAGGGTTTGCGGGCGATAACCGGGACGCAGTGGCGGCATCGGCAGGCAGTCTTCCCACTCACCGCCGGCCTGCAACTCACCGGGACCACGATAGCGTGGGGCGGCGTATTGATTGTCGGCCAGATTGACCGTGTCACCCGGTGCGTAGGCAGCGATGCGCCAGCGCAGTTCGGTCAGCGGCACGTCGTTGCCGTTTTTCATTTTCAGTTGCAGCGGGCGATCCGCCGGGCACTGTTCAGGGGCGTAGGCAATGCGCATTTGCAGACGCGCCAGTTGCTTGTTCTCGCGATTGTCCAGCCACACCACCCACATCGCCACCAGCCCCAGGCCGACAGCGGCGGCCACCGACACCGGCAACGCTTTGGCCGGATAGCGCAGCAACAGGATCAGCCAGGTGATGACCAGCAGAATGCCGATGAACATGTGCGAACGCTCCTTGAACTCATGATGAATATCCTACCGAACGGGCGCGGGAATGGACATGTGCGGATAGTTCCAGGGCGCCATTGGTCGGGACTGTAATTTCTGACAGTAGCGGAACGCGCCTTATGGCTGCTCAGATGTTGCAGGCACAAGAATGCTGTTTGCGCGGGGAGCGGGTTTCATGAGCTTGCACATCAATACGCCGAGTGTGTCTGTGTTCGATCCGCGCGGCTTGCCGGTTCGCAGGGTCGACTATTATCGAGCTGTCGAAGACGGCCCTGTCGAGGCACGGATCAATCGCACTCTTCATGACCCGGCGGGACATGCGGTGAAACAGTGGGACCCGCGGCTGTGGCTGTCACACGTCGGCGACCCGCTGACGCCAGCCAATCTGACGCAGGTGTTTGCTCTCGACGCCTCGGTGATTCGTTCGGACAGCGTTGATGCCGGCACACAGATCGAGCTGAAGGGGCTCGCCGGGCAAACAGTGCTCGGTTGGGACAGTCGTGAGACGCAACGCGACATCGAATACGACGCCTTGTTGCGCCCCATCGCGATATTCGAACAAGGGGCAGGCGAGCCTCGGCGTTGTGTCGAGCGATTGACCTACGGTCATCCCGGCAGCGGGGACCAGTCATGCAACCATTTTGGGCAGCTGGTTCGTCATGATCATCCGGCCGGCAGCGTGCTGTTCAACGCCTTTGCAATCAACGGCCCATGCACCTCAGACACCCGTCATTTCACTCTGGATCCACTGACGCCTGATTGGCTGGAGCCGGAGGTGGATCGTCAGCGGCTGTTGGAGCCTGGCGTTGGGGCGACATCACGGTGGCGCCATGGTGCGCTGGGTGATGTGCTGGAGCAGACAGATGCCCGAGACAATCGGCATACGTTTATGCTGACCGTCGATGGCCGCCTGCGTGAGCAGCGCTTGCAGTTGAAGGGTGAGCCTGAGCTGATTCTGGTCACTGACATCCGCTACAACGCATCAGGCAATATCACACAGGAAACCGCTGGCAATGGTGTGCACACCCAACGGGCATATCGGGGCGAAGACGATCGCCTGCTGATCCTGCGCACCGAAAACGCTCACGGTGAAGTGCTGCAACACCTGAGTTATGAATACGACAGGATGGGCAATGTCTTGAGCATCGAAGACAAAGCACTGCCGATCCGCTACTTCGCCAACCAGCGCATCGAACCGGTCAGTCGCTTTGTCTACGACAGCCTTTATCAATTGATCAAGGCCTTCGGCTGGGAAGCCGGCGCTACCAGTCAAGGCCCGCAGTCCATGGGGCGCGTTGATCCGAAGGCTGTCAGTAACTATCAGCAGACTTACGAATATGATGCCGGCGGCAACCTGCTCAGGCTGATTCATGCCGGCGCGCAAAGCCACGGGCGAAAACTGCAACCGGCGCGTTACAGCAACCGCTCCTTGCCTTACGGGGACGTGC
Organism: Pseudomonas sp. Eth.TT006; assembly: GCF_054456575.1. Classification (NCBI taxonomy): domain Bacteria; kingdom Pseudomonadati; phylum Pseudomonadota; class Gammaproteobacteria; order Pseudomonadales; family Pseudomonadaceae; genus Pseudomonas; species Pseudomonas sp. Eth.TT006. Next base: position 278,451 of record NZ_JBTJEN010000002.1, read on the forward strand.
CTCCCGACGATACGCAGATCCAGGCTGCCTATGATCGCAGAGGCAACTTGCTGGCACTGCAAACGGGGCGGATGCTGAGCTGGAACCTGCGCAACCAGGTGCAAGCGGTCAGTCCGGTGGAGCACGATTCCGGCGTCAATGACAGCGAGACCTATCTTTACGATGGCAGTAACCAGCGGGTGCGCAAGATCCGTTCTTTGCGCACCAATGCCCGCTCCATTATTGCCGATGTGCGCTACTTGCCAGGGCTGGAGATGCGCATCAACAACGGCACTGGTGAGCAGTTGCAGATCATCACTGCCGAGGGTGGACTGAACAATGTGCGGGCACTGCATTGGGAAAGCCCACCGCCTTCGGGAATCAACAATCAGTATCGATATACCGGCGCGGATCATTTGGGATCAATCAGTCTGGAGACCAACGCGGCAGGCGCGGTCATCAGTCGTGAGGCGGTTCACCCCTTTGGCACAACCGCCTGGCAAGACGGTGAACTCGGCTACAAATTCGTGCGGTACTCGGGCAAGGAACGTGACGCGACCGGGCTTGATTACTACGGCTATCGCTACTACATCCCGTGGCTGCAAAAATGGAGCAATCCGGATCCGGCAGGCGTGGAGGCAGATGGCACCAATCTTTTTCGAATGGTTCGCAACAATCCGTTGACCTTCTTTGACGAGCAAGGCGAGGAATCAAAATCCAATTCGGCGGTGCGCACGGCAATCGAGATATTTGAATCGTATAAGGACAATTACAGTGATGTGGACAGAGTAAAACCCTACACCATGATGAATGACATAACCGAAAGCAGGCTCAAGTTCAAAACCGCGAAGGCGTCGGCCTCTGTGCTCGAAAAAACCAAAGACTTGAAATTCACCTTGCGTCATTACTCTTATAACTTCGCGACGAAAGGCGCGGCACCGTCACATATGGAGATCAAGTCCAACTTTTCTCTGGTCAACAATAAGCTGAAGACATTGGGTGGAAAGGGTGGCAATACCAGCGAAAAGGATTGGAGCAAAGCTGGAAATATGGGCTTCACCTTCTTTCTGTTGGCAATAAATGGAGAGGTGAACGAGCGCAGGTTTCTCGCGAGCATGACCCATTTCGCAGAATATGACCTTGAGAATGACCGTCAGCTCAGAGACGCCTTTGGCGATAGCTTCGATAGCCTGGAGTTTTTTGCTTCTCCAGATGTGCTCGATCCAAAGCATTCATCCGAACTGAGCGCCGTCCCGATGATAAAAGGCCAATTGAAAGACTTGAAGGCAATGCTTTTAGGCAATTCTGGGATCAGTCCAGTACAAGTGGGAAGAATGGATGCTCGGGCAATGCTGGACAGTCTCGACAAATCATTCCACGGAACACTTGAAATCAAGATTCCTGGTTCGGTAAAAGTCGGTATCTGGAATAAAAAGACAGCGATCGCGCGGTACAGAGCGGCGTGACGGCTCTAAAAAAGCCCCCGCCCAACCCACTGCGGATAGGGGACGCAGCGGGCTGGACGGGGGGCTTCTCATTGCACGGTGATCACTGCGCGATGGTTTTCACCGACACGCCGCGTTCGATCGGGGTGGAGCGACCGTAGATGTCTTCGAAACGCTCGATATCGTCTTCACCCAGGTACGAGCCCGATTGCACTTCGATGATTTCCAGCGGGATCTTGCCCGGGTTGCGCAGGCGGTGCACCGAGGCGATCGGGATGTAGGTCGACTGGTTTTCGGTGAGCAGGAACACGTTCTCGTCGCAGGTCACTTCGGCGGTGCCGCTGACCACGATCCAGTGTTCGGCGCGGTGGTGGTGCATCTGCAGCGACAGGCACGCGCCCGGCTTGACCGAGATGTGCTTGACCTGGAAGCGCCCGCCCATGTCCACCGAGTCGTAGGACCCCCACGGGCGATAGACTTCGCAGTGGTTCTGGGTTTCGCTGCGGCCCTGCTCGTTGAGCGTGTTGACCAGTTGCTTGACGCCCTGAACCTTGTCCTTGTGCGCGATCATCATCGCGTCCTTGGTTTCGACCACGACGATGTTTTCCAGACCGATCACCGACACCAGTTTGCCGTTGCCGTGGATCATGCAGTTCTTGCTGTCCTGGATCACCACATCGCCTTTGCTGACGTTGCCGTTGGCGTCTTTCTCGTTGACTTCCCACAGCGACGACCAGCAACCGACATCGCTCCAGCCGGCGGTCAGCGGCACCACGCAGGCGCGCTGGGTCTTTTCCATCACCGAGTAGTCGATGGAGTTGTCCGGGCAGCAGGCGAAGGTGGCTTCGTCCAGCGTGACGGTGTCGGCGTCCTGCTCGCTGCGCTCAAGGGTCAGCAGGCAGGTGTCGTAGATGTCCGGATCGTGCTTTTTCAGCTCTTCAAGGAAGCGGCTGGCGCGGAACAGGAACATGCCGCTGTTCCAGTAGTAACCGCCGGACTCGACGTATTCGGTGGCGCGCTTGACGTCGGGTTTTTCGACGAAATGCGAAACGCGGCTGACGCCTTCGGGCAGCAGCGAGTCCGCGGTGGACTTGATGTACCCGTAACCGGTTTCCGGTTTGGTCGCCGGCACGCCGAACAGCACCATTTCGCCGTTTTCGGCGGCGACGGTGGCCAGGGCGAGGGCGCGTTGCAGGGCTTTCTGGTCTTCCAGCACGTGGTCGGCCGGCAGCACCAGCATCAGCTCGTCACGTCCTTCGTTGACCAGCATCATCGCGGTCAGCGCCACGGCCGGCGCGGTGTTGCGGCCGAACGGTTCCATCAGGATGCGCTGGCATTCGAGGTTACGGCTGGCCAACTGCTCGTTGACGATGAAACGGTGATCCTTGTTGCAGACCACGATCGGGGTGTCCATGCCTTCGAACACCAGACGCTCCAGGGTTTGCTGGAACAGCGTGTGTTCACCGGTCAGGGCGAGGAATTGCTTGGGGAATTGCTTGCGCGAAAGCGGCCAAAGACGTGAACCGCTACCACCTGACAAGATCACCGGAATCATATTGTTTACTCCATAAAATCGATTGGTTAGAGGCACGAACGTTGTGTCGTTTCACTCTTGTTTTTGTTTCGTATCCGAACTGGCAACCCGATCAAGGGTGGGAGGGGGCTTGCTCCCGAAGGCGGCGTATCAATCGACATATCCGTTGCATGTCAGACCGCTTTCGCGAGCAAGCCCGCTCCCACAGGGGGCATTGCGTCAGTCAGGAAAAATGATTAGCGGGTCGATACCGGGCGTTTCACCCAGACTGGCGACAGGCTGCTGCCGGAACCGGTGACGTACAGCACCGCGGCCTCACCGCGCTCGAGCGCGACCGGTTTCACGTCGCCGACTTTCTTGTCGCCTTCGTACAGCGCCAGGCTGACTTTCACCGGGTTGATTTCACGTTCGCCACGGCCCTTGGCCGCAACGTTCGGCACCACGTCGGTCTTGCCGTCGGCGGTCTTCAGGGTCAGCGGCTTGTCGCTGAGGTTCTGCACGCGGACCAGGGATTTCTGCTTGTTCTTGAACGGCGGCTCTTCGATCAGTTGCGGCGCGCCGGAGGCGTTGTTGACCAGGGTGTAGTAGTGATCACCGGCGAGTTTCACCGGCAGGGTCTGGCTGCCGATCTTGGCGCTGTAGTCACCGCCCGGCATGAAGCTGAAGTCGCTGCTGGCCAGTGGCGCAACGTCGCTCAGGTTGGTGCTGCCGACAGTGGCGCTGACTTCGCTGTTGCTGGCGTTGTAGACCCGTACGAAGGTCGAGCCTTTCGGTGCAGTCGGGCCGTACAGCGCGGCGTCACCGCCGGCGAAAGCCTGGACCGACAGCACGCTCAGACCAGCAACCAGAGCAAAGCGTTTTGCGAGACGACGAGGAGTAGTAGTGAAAGTCATGGTGTACCTCTCTTTCAGTTTTGCGCCCGATCGGGCGTCTCGGATTTAGTGTTTACAGCTACGTTTTGTTGGCGCGCGCCGGCTTGTTTGAGCTCTGCGACCCACTGCGGGTCGGCGTCGCCGATTTCGTTGTTCACGGGCAGATATCGTTCAGGAAACTCCCAGATCAGCACCTGTGGCGGGCTGTTCTTGAAGTCATCGCTTTTCAGGTAACTGAGCATCGGCAGAATCGGGCCATGGCCGTCTTCGGCGTAATTGACCACGTCGCTGTGCAGCGCCTGTTTCAGCGCACCGACGAAGTTCCAGTTGGGGTTGGCGCTGTAGCTGGTGCCGATCAGCGCGACCGGTACTTCGCTGTTCGCGAACAGGGCGTCGTCACCGGCTGGTTGCTCGACGGCCACGGTGTTGCGCTTTTGCAGCGGTTCTTTGGCCGGCATCAGGTTTTCGAACAGCGGATCGAGCGGCAGGAACAGGCGCAGGTCGCCCTTGTGCGTAACCTTCTCCGCCGGCGTGGTGACGAAGCGCTGCGGCTCGCCGCTGAGCGGGAACTTGTCGGCGATGGTTTTCGCCAGGGTGTTGGCAGCGATCTCGGCACCTTCAGGCGTCCAGTGGGTGTCGGTGCGCAGGAACACTTGCTGACCGTTCTGTTTGGCCTGTTGCAGCGGGCCGAGCAGGTCCGGGGCGAGGATCTTGTCCGCCGCGACACGGGCGTGGAAATCCTGGTAGAGGTTTTCGTGGATGCTCGCCGGTTTCACTTCACCCAGATGCTCCGGGTACAGGCGCACCTTGGCCGGAACGATCGCCATCACCAGTTTCACGCCTTTGGCTTTCAACTGTTGGCGCACGCCTTCGACCAGCGCGTAGTTGCCTTGCAGGTTCAGCTCTTCGTTGACGATCGGATTGAATTCCTCGTCGCTGTACAGCCACTGATCGCGACCGAGCACCACGCCCGGACGACCTTCGTTGAACAGTTTGAAATCCAGCGCGGCCCAGAGGTTGGTGCCCAGGCGCTTGATCGGAAACTGGTCGTCGTAGTGGGTTTCCACGGCTTTGGTCCAGCGACCGTTGAGCACCGTCGCATCGGCATTGGTGCTGAAGCCGAAGAAGCTGCGCACCGACCACAGACCGAGCACCAGCAGGGTCAGCAGAAAGAGCGCGATGTAGACGATGCGTAATGAGCGGGTCATGTCAGATCCCTCAGAACTGGAAGTAAAGGAACGGCGAGAAGCTTTGCGCCGAGAGTTTGAGAATCGAGGCGATGAACAGCAGCAGGATCAGCCCGCGCATCACGTAGCGCGACCAGTCCGCGGTCCAGTAGGCCGGTTGCACCTGGGCGTCGACGCCGACGGTGTAGCCAGGCTCGTGGATGCTCGCCGGGTTTTCGCCGGGTGCGGCTTTGATCATGCCCGGGGTCGCGGTAGCAGGGCCGTTGGCCTCGACGTTGACTTCAGGTTTGCTCTTCACCGGTGCCTGATTGGTGTACAGATCGCGCAGACCGAAGAACGCCAGGGTTGCGTAAGCCACCACCAGGGTTGCCACTTGCAGGCCGGTGAGGCTGGCGCGGTTGAGTTCCGACAGCGACCAGTCGCCGAAGCTGAACATGGCGCCGTACATGCGTCCGGCAACGTGCAGGTTTTCGGCACGGAAGATCACCCAGCCCATCACCACCAGCAGGAAGGTCAGCGCCCAGCGGATCGGGTTGAGGCTGCGCGGCGCGGTGTTGATGCCGAGCATTTTTTCGATCGCCAGCCACATGCCGTGCCAGGCGCCCCAGACGATGTAGGTGATGTTCGCGCCGTGCCACAGACCGCCCAGAAGCATGGTCAGGAACAGATTGCGATAGGTCATCAGCGTGCCTTTGCGGTTACCGCCGAGGGTGATGTACAGGTAGTCACGCAGCCAGGTCGACAGGCTGATGTGCCAGCGGCGCCAGAACTCGGTGATCGACTGGCTGATGTACGGCTGCTTGAAGTTTTCCATGAAGCGGAAACCCATCATCAGGCCCAGACCGATGGCCATGTCGCTGTAACCGGAGAAGTCGAAATACAGCTGCGCGGTGTAAGCCAGCGCGCCGAGCCAGGCATCCCCGGTGGTCGGGTTTTGCAGGGCGAAACAATGGTCGGCAACGACTGCGAGGGTGTCGGCGATGAACACCTTCTTGATGAAACCCTGCATGAACCGCGTGCAGCCTTCGGAGAACTTGTCGAGGGTGTGCGTGCGGTTGTTGAACTGGTCGGCGAGGTCGCGGAAACGCAAAACCGGGCCGGCAATCAGGTGCGGGAAGATCGCCACGAACGCCGCGAAGTCGATCAGGTTGCGGGTGGCCGGGGTGTCGCCGCGGTACACGTCGATGATGTAGCTGATCGACTCGAAGATGTAGAACGAGATGCCGATCGGCAGCAGCACGTGGGTCAGGATAAACGGCTCCAGACCGAACGAGGTCATGATCGCGTTGATGCTGTCCACACCGAAGTTGGCGTACTTGAAGTAGCCGAGGATGCACAGGTCGACCGCCACGCCGAGCAGCAGCCAGCGCTGGGCCGGTTTGCTGCGCACGCCGGCGGCACCGACTTTCAGGCCGATCCAGTAGTTCCACAGGGTGACCCCGGCGAACAGCGCCAGGAAGTCCACCCGCCACCACGCGTAGAACACGTAGCTGGCGACCAGCAGCAGCAGGTTGCGATAGCGTTGCCCGCTCAGGTAGTACAAGCCGAGAAAGATCGGCAAGAACAGAAACAGGAACACGTTGGATGAAAATACCATCCCGATCTCTCCATGTTTGAACCAACAGTCAAGGGCCAAAGCCCCCCCAAACCCCCCATGAACATTCAGAGGGCGACATCACTTCACTGTGGGAGCGGGCTTGCTCGCGAAGGCGGTGCGTCAGTCGACATTATTTTTGAATGTCAGACCGCATTCGCGAGCAAGCCCGCTCCCACAGGGGATTGCATTCATCTTTACGAACCCTTATTGCCCTTTTCGTGGGACGGGTCGTAGACCTTGGTCAGGTCGCCACCGAGGCGGAAGGTCTTGAACGGCTGCATGCCGTGCTTCTTCTCGATCACCTCCGGCGGGCAGGTGTAGAGGGTGCAGAACGGTTCGAGCCAGGCGAATTTCATGTCCTCTTTCAGATCGGTCATGTCCTGCTCTTTGCCGTTCTTCTGCTCGAATTGCTCCGGATCCTTCACCCCGGCCAGCACCCGATCACCCAGACGTTTCAGCGCGCTGTTGTTTTCCTGGCGCAGATCGACACCGTTGACCTGGGCGAAACTGGCGATCATCGCCAGCGGCGGCAGGGCATAGTTGTGATAGGCGAGGGCGCGTTGCTGGCGCTTCAATTCGTTCGGCAGGAAACCGTCGGCATCGACTTGGTTGACCCCGATCTTGTATTCCTTCACCGCCCAGTCGAACAGGTCGCGACGGTTGGTGGCGACGGCGGTGGCCATCACCGACCATGCGGCCCAGTACGAGTGGTTGTTGGTTTTTTCCAGCGGCAGGTTGTCCCAGTCGCTGACCACCTGATCGGCCATCTTGCTGAACCACGCCTCGATCTGCTGCGCCTCTTGCTGATGCGCCGCCAGCGGATGCGAGTCGGAGAACTTCAGGCGGATGTACGAAGACGCCATGCTGCCCAGTGCCCATTTGCGCATCGACTTGCCGGTGTGGTTGAAGTCTTTCGACATCAGCGCATCGGCCTTGGCCCACGCGGTCAGCCAGTTCAGCGTGCAGTCGAGCTGCTCCGGACGGCCGTCGCGCATGAACTGCATGACGCGCTTGGCGGTGCCGCGTTCCAGCGTGGTGATGTCCTTGGTGGTGTCGCGAAAAGCTTTTTCCGACTGCACATTCAGTGTCGCGCGGGCCTTGTCCGAGCCTTCGTATTTGCTGCGAAATTGCAGCGGGCCGGTGTACGGCGCGGGCATCGCGTCGCAGCCTTCGCTGTGGTCGCCGGTCTTGAATTTATCCACCGCGGCAAAGTAACCCTGTGGTGGACGCAGTGGCGCAGCGGCCTGGGTGGCGCCGGCGAACATCGCCAGGCTCAGCAGGGTGGGGGCCAACAGATTCTTCAGTTTCGGATTTCGCATAGCAGACCTCATTGCCCGATCTGGGCGGTTTGTTGCCCAGCGCCCGGGAATACGTTGCGTTTGCAGATTTTCGCTTCGACTTTTTGTGGCGCGGTGCCCGCATCCGGACCCTGGACTTCGACCGCCAGCAGGTTTTGCGAGGCCCAGTCTTCGTCGGTGCGCAACTCAAAGGCGAAACGACCGTCGGTGTCGGAGGTTTCCGGTTTCTCGATCTTGATGTCCTCGTGGCGACCGTTCATGTACCAGAGGGTGGCTTGCAGTTTTTTCACCGAAGGGTCGGCGAAGCGGATGTCGACCTGATGGCTGCTGTTCTGCAGGTTCAGGTTCTTGCTGTTGACCAGCAGTTCTTGCTTGCCGCCCGGCTTGAGCGTGGTGCTCGCGGACATTTGCGCATCTTTGCCTTCGCAGCCGTTGTCGAGCAGGGCCATCATCTGGCGATAGATGGTTTCCTGGTCGAGGCGGTACAGCGGCGAGAATTCCCAGATGAGAATCTTCGGCGGGGTCTTCTGGAATTCGTCGCTGCCCAGGTACTGCAACATCGAACCTTCCAGACCTCCGCCGGGGAAGGCGACGTTGAGAATGTCGGCGCCGATGGCTTCTTCGAGGAAGCCGGCGAAGTTGTAGTTCTTGCCGCTGTGCGAGGTGCCGACGAGGGTGATCTGCGGGTTGCCCGAATCGCCGAACAGGTCGCCGTCACCGGCCTCGCCCTTCGGCTCGGTGGTGAACTGGTCCATGTACTGGATCGCATAACTGGTGCCGCACAGCTGCCCGGCCATGTTGTGCAGGGTGCCGGTCTTGCCCATGCGCCCGGAGCGCTTGGTCTCGAATTCACGCTTGGGAATGTCGGCGAAGGCTGGGATCTGCTTGACCTTCTCGGCGACGATTTTCGCCGTGCGCTGCGCGCCGTACGGGGTCCAGTGCTGGTCGCCACGGAAGTAGAAATCGTGCGCGGGCAGGGTGTCCGGCAGCGATTCGTTGGTCAGCGGCGACAGGTCCGGCACCACGTAACCCATCTGCGCGAAACGGCTCAGCATGGTCTTGTAGTTGCCTAGCGCTTTCTCGTAATCGAACGCGGCTTTTTCTGCCGGGTTGAGCTTGTTGCGGTTCACCAGGCCACGGGTCGGCTGATAAACGATCACCAGTTCGACGCCTTTGCTCTTGAACGCATCGTGCAGTTGTTGCAGGCGTTTGTAGCCGGCCGGCGTGGTGTTGAACTCGGTGCGCAGGTCTTCCTGGGTACGGAACAACCAGTCGCCCTGCGCCTGCACCAGGGTGGTGAAGTTCTGCTGGTAGCGCGTGGTGTAGTTCTTCGGATCGTGAGCAGCCGGGCACAGGTTGCAGCACGGTTCGGCGCTGAACTTTGGCGGGGTGACGCCCGCCGCTGCGTCGGCGCGAGCCGCATTGCTGGCCGCCAGGATGCCCACGGTCAGGGCCGACAGGCTGAGTAATTTGATCAAGTGTGGGTGCATAAAATTATCCTCAGTCCCGCAGTTCGGTCTGGCGTTCGACAGGGTCGATCAGTACGGCTTTCTGCTGGCGCACCAGCAGGTCGAGAATTTCATCCTGGCGCTCGCCGAGGATGCCGTTGAAGCTGATGCCGCTGGATTTGGTCGGCGCCAGCATCGACACGCGGTACAACTCGACGCTCAACGGCGAGTCGATGGCCATCGGGCCGCTGCCGTTGGCCGCCAATTCACCACCCACCACGATCAGCGACACCTGCGCATCGAACGGGTCGAGCTTGATGTCCCGGTCGGTGTCGCTCAGGTCCTTGATGTGCCCGTAGACACCGGTCAGGCCGTTGGCCATGGCGACGTTTTCGTAAAGGCGGATGTTCACGCTGTTACGAATGCGGATGCCGTGACGCTTGTTGCTGATGACCTTGTTGCCCCACAGCAGGTTGTCGGCGGACTCGTAGAGCGTGATGCCGTCGGTGTGGTTCTTGTAGATCTCGTTGTAGGCAATGATGTTGTTGACGCTGTTACGGTCGATCACCAGGCCCGAAAGGTGGTTGTCGTAGCTCTTGTTGTTGAAGATGAAGCTGTCGTTGACCTCACGGGAAATAATGATCCCGTGCTTCTTCTTGGTGCCGTGGACGGTGTTCTCGGCAATGATCAGACGGTGCGAACGGTCGTGCGGGTCGATGCCGTAGACGATGTTGTCCTTGTAGGTATTGCCCTTGACCACGAAGTCGCGGGTCTCGTAGCAGTAGAAGCCGTACCACATGTCGGAGAACTCGGAACCGACGATCCAGCCGGTCGGCTCCGGACGCTTGAGCACCTTGGCCATGTTCGGCGTGTACTGGGAAATACTCACCCCGTACGACTTACTGTTGGCGTAGCCGAAACTGGCCATCTTGCTGTTGACGATGTAGGTCTCGGTGCCGCCCCAGGCCAGCAGGAACGGACGGAATTCCTTTGGCGAACGGAAGGTTGCCGGGCCGTTGTCCTTCTCGCGCCAGCCGGTGACTTTGGTGTCACGCACGAACAGCTGACCGTCGTTGACCAGGAACGAGCCGCCTTCTTGTGACAGGCGCAATTCCTGGGTCTGACCGTCGATTTCAAGGATGCCTTTGCGGCCGACCACGATCGGCAGCTTTGCCAGGTACACACCCGGCGCGGTTTCGCTGAAGTACTGCTTGGGCAGTTTCTGCGCCAGATCCTTGAGGTTCAGGTAGCCGTCGTCGACGAAGATCGCCTGCGGGATGCCGTGCTGACGCACCACCCATTCGGCCATCTTGTTGTCGCCGCCGATGAAGTCCTTCAGGGCGTCTTCCTGCATCATCCGGCGCACGCTGATCTTGCCCGGTTTGCTGCGATTGATCTTCGCGGCGGCAGCCTCGGCGGTGAAGCCGGACAGGTCGGGCAATGTCGGCTTGGCCAGTTGCAGCGCCTCGGTCGGCGCGCTGCTGACGGTGTAGGTCTTGGCTTGTTGCAGCTCTTTGGCGGTGGTCACCGGCTTGCCCTGTTGAGGCGCAGCCGGTTCCACCGTGGCGAAGGCGCCAGCGGAGGCCAGCAGCATGGCGCCGGCCAACAGGCTGAGCGAGCCTTTCCTTGCATGGTGCATGTCGGGCACTCCCTTGGCGGTTTGCATCAGAAGCGCCAGATCACGTCGATGAACGCGCGGTGCATGTACGAATCAACCTGGCTGCCGTAGGCATCGCCGGGCTTGAACACACCGCCACGGAAGCGCACGAGGGCGGACGGCTCGTCGATCGACTGGCTCAGCGCGGCCGGCAACAGGCCTTGCTTGAAGTACTTGGTGACCACCAGGTCCATCTCCTGACCGAGGTCCTTGTTGCCATCCTGCAGCGGCAGCGAAGTGCTGGAGAGGATCGCGCCGGTGACGTCGTCGGTGTTGTTTTCCACGGCGTTGATGCCGTTGCTGCCCACCGGCTTGTTGCCGTCCACGCGCCAGAACTTGTGGTAGATCAGGCTGGCGTCGTACTGGTCGTTGAGCATCCACGAACCGAACAGGGTGGCGGTCTGCATGTTGCTCATTTCGCCACGGAATGCTTCGCCGAAACGGTGCACGCGCGAGCGCGTACCGGTGTAGTTGGAGCGGTTGCTCTCCAGACCGTTCTGTTGGTAATCGGCGCTGGCGCGGGCATAGGCGGCACCGACCTGCCACTGCGGATCGAGGCGCAGACGCACGCCCAGATCAGTCGCCCAGCCGTTGATGTCGTCGCTGCGCTTGGCCTGCGCCGGGCGCGAACCATCGGCGTTCAAGGCGTTGACCGTATCGCGGTCGCCGCTCATGCCGGTGATGCTGCCCCAGTAGTTGACGGTGTTGGTGTTGCGCCAGTTGTAGGCGTCGCTGTCGGCGGTCAGGCCGAGCCAGCTGATGTCACCGTTCTGGGTCTTGTCCAGCGAGTCGCGCGGTACACCCGGTTCGGCGTAATCGAGTTTGCCGTCGTCGTGGGTGTGATGGCCGCGAATGCCGACCCAGTTGCCCGGCGTCCACTGGTAGGCGGCGTCGGCGTAGGCGTGCAGGCGATCCTTGTCTTTCGGCGCCAGCTCTTTGAGGTCGGTGCGGTACTCGCTGAAGCGCTCGGCGACGCCGACGTTGGCGCGCAGCAGGGTGGTGTCGAAGGTCCAGTTCAGCGCTTCGATGTTAGTGTCGCGCCATTGGCCGTCGTCATTGCGCAGGCGCTGGCGACCGAACTTGAGTATCTCGCCGGGGTACGGCGTGAAGCCGCTGTAACCGACCCAGAACTCGCGCATCGCCAGGTAGTTTTTCTTGGTTTCACGATCACCGCTGTCGGTGGTTTCGGCGCCGTCTGCCTGTTGCAGGGTGTCGGTCTCGATGATGTCGGTCGAGGTCACGGCCTGACCCATGGCGTAGGCGCTCCACGCGCCGCTTTCGCCGTAGATCCATGGGCGCAGGTCCAGGCCGACACCGTTGACGTCGCCACCGGGGGCGGTGCCGAGGTCGCGGTCGTCTTCGGACTGGCCGGTGATTTTCACTTCCAGGCCGAAGTTCTTCGATTCAGTGATCGCGGCCAGGGTCGGGCAAGACCAGATCAGCGCGAAGGTCAGGCCGATACCGGCCTTCACAAAGGGATTCAACTTCATAGGGATTCCTCGCCGTCTTCTTCTTGCAGGGCGTGCAGTTGCAGCGTGTTCTGATTCAGGGCGCCACGGCTGGCCTGTTCCTGTTGCAACAGGCGCTGGGCTTCGGCCAGACGCTCGGGCGGCAGTTGCGCGGCGAGGGTGGTCGCCAGCTCATCGGCTTGCGGGGTGTTCTGCGCCTTGGCCAACTGGCTGAATACATAAGCGTTGAGCGGGTCGGGCTTGGTGCCCTTGCCTTGGGAAAACAGTTGGGCGATGGCGAAATCGGCGCTGTTCTGGCCGTTGCGCGCAGCGGTCAGCAGATGGTCGAGCGCCTTCTGCGGATAGACCTTGCCCAGGTAACCACGGCGATAGATCTGGCCGAGGTAGTAGTCGGCGGCGACTTCGCGGCCAACGGCTTTCTGGAAGTGTTCTTCGGCGACTTTGGCATCGGCCGGCACCAGTTTGCCTTCGTAGTAGAGCTTGCCCAGCAACAGCTCGGCGCGCGGCTGGTCGGCGGCACGGCCGTTGTCCAGATACTTCATCATCTGATCGACGTCGCCCAGTTCCGGGAAGTCGTAGAGCAGTTGCGCGAGGGTCACCCACGATGCCGGATAGCCCGGAGCGATCGGCTCGAGCAGCGCTTGCGCGGTCTTCTCGTCGGTCTTGCCGAGGGTCGAATCGGCCAGTACACGGGCCACCGAATCGACACGCTGCGCACTGACCGTGCCACGGCTGTAACCGGCCTGCAGCTGCTTGATCAGCTCGGCCTGTTGCTCCGGCTGGGCACGTTTCTGATAGACCGTGGCCAGTTCGACGTAGCAGATGTCAGTGGTGTTGAGCGCGGCTTTGCAGATCTTTTCCACGTCATCCAGGTGCTGGTCGTAAGTGCCCTGAGTGCGATACAGCAGCACCTGGGCCAGACCCGCTTCCGGGTAGCCGGATTTGCGCCACTGATCGATCTGCTGCTGGGCGTTGATGTTGGGGAAGCTGTGCGGGTATTGCAGATACAGCATCGCCAGCGGGATCAAGGTATTGCCTTCGCCATTGGCGGCGGCTTTTTTCAGCAGGCTTTCGGCCTCGTGATGCTCGGCTTCGGTGGAGCCCGGTTTGGCCACCAGCAGGCGCCCGAGACGCGCCTGGGCGCGTGGCGATACATCGGCAGCGGCGCGGTAGGTCGCCTCGGCCTGTTTGATCTGCTCGGGGTCGCGGCTGTCGACCTGGATATCGGCGAGGCCGACTTGCGCCTCGCTGTAACCCAGGTCCGCCAGCGCCCGGTAGTTCTGCGCGGCGGTGGCGGTGTCGCCACGCTTGAGCGCTTCGTTGGCCAGGCGCTGGTCAGGCAGGCCGGCGCAACCGGCGAGGCTGACGGCCAATGCAACTGCACACAGAGGCCCCATGTGGGAGCGGGCTTGCTCGCGAAGGCGGTGTGTCAGCCCATACTGATTTTGAACGTTGAAGCGCATTCGCGAGCAAGCCCGCTCCCACAAGGGCTGCGGCGTGTTCAAGAGCGTTGGAGTAGTCACAGGCATGTCCTCGACTTAAAGACCGGCAGCCATGGCTTTGTCGATCAGCCAGTTCAGGTTCGGACCACGGTCGCTGTTCACTTCCACCGGGCGGCCGGCGAAGCTGCTGTCCAGCGGTTCGTCCGGCTGGATCTGCACGCGGATGTCGGAGGACAGGTCGGCGCTCTTCAGGCTGGTGCTGCTGACGATCTTGCCGGTGCGGGTCTTGTCTTCGCCGGCGATCTGGAAGCTCACCGGAGTCCCCGGACGCACGTCGCCGAACTGGCGATAGGAGAAGCGTGCATCGACGGTGGCCTGAGTATTGCGCGGTACCAGGGTGAAGATCACATCGCCCTTGCTCGCGTACTGCCCGTCCGCCACCAGTTGCTGGGCCACGGTGCAATCGCACGGCGAGGTCAGGGTGCCGGTCATCTGCTTGCCGAACAGTTCTTCAACCTTGGCCGGTTGCAACTGGTCTTCGTCCAGATGGCCCTTGAGCACGTCGAGCATGCTGGTGCTGAAAGTCGCCAGCGGTGCGCCTTTGGCCGCGACGCCGTCGGACTTGACCAGGCTTTGCACGGTGCCGTCGCGCGGCATGGTGATGTTCATCCCCGGCACGCTGACCAGACCGGCCTGCGCATGGCTGACGAAGTACATGCCGTACACCGACTTGAACACGAAACCGAACGCGACCAGGCCGATGGCGAAGATCCCGGCACTGAACGTCACGGCTTTCAGACGCCCGAACGGGGTCATGCCGCTGCCGCTGTCCTTGTTCTTGCGCGCCTTGGTGAAGTTGTCGCGCTGCAGGGTCGCCAGCACTTCGCCGATGCTGACGATGTCGCCGGCCAGGTGCGAGGTGATCAGGTGACGCAGGGTCGAGATGTCCTGTGGCTCCAGGTTCTGGAACTGGCAGCCAACACGGCCGGTCGGGCGGTCGATGGAGCGCACTTGCAGTTCAACGTCCATGGCCAGGCCGAGGTTGTCGATCACGAACTGCAGACGTGCCTTGTACACCTCGCCGATGGTCAGCGGCGTCTGCCCGGCGTTGAACGCCAGACCACCGGCGGACAGGTCCAGGACCCGCGCTTCGATCGGGGTCCGGTCGGGGCCGAAGAAGCGCAGTTTGGCCGGAATTTTCACTCGGGCGTGCTGGCGCTGGGCTTCGGATTCATGCACTACGTTGGCGTTGACGGCGGTATTCATGGGGGCGATTTCCTTGTTAATTCAATAGGGGCAGGTCAGACCATCATCAGCAGCACGGCGACGAAAATGCTGCCGGCGGAGAAGGTCATGGTCCGAGACGACCAGGTGTTGAACCAACGTTGAAAGCTGGCGAGATCACGGGTCAGGGAAGTGGGTTGGCGAGTCCAGGATTGCTGGTCGAGACGGAAGAACACGTAGATCTTCACCAGCGCACCGACGATCTGGTTGTAATAGAGAATCAGCGGATAGGCCGGGCCGATCCGGTGACCGGAGCACGACAGCAACAGGGTCAGAATCAGTCGGGTGATACCGATCCACAGCAGGTAGGCGAGGATGAACGCGCCGCCGTACTTGAAGCTGGCGATGATCGCCACGGTCAGGCCCAGCAACGATGTCCACATCGATACGCGCTGGTCGAACAGCACCACCGAAGTGAAGGCACCGAGGCGTTTCACACCCAGGCCCAGCGCACGCGAGTTCTGCCGCAGGTTGTTGCCGTACCAGCGGAACATCAGCTTGCGGCTGGCCTTGATGAAGCTCTTTTCCGGCGGGTGCTCAACGGTGTTGATCGCCGCGTCCGGCACGTAGAAGGTGTCGTAACCCAGGCGCATCAGGCTGAACCAGCTCGACTTGTCGTCGCCGGTGAGGAACTTGAACCGGCCCAGGCGCCAGTGTTGCAGCGAGTCGCTTTCGACGTCGGCGATGAATTCCGGGTTGGTCACCACACTGGCGCGGAACACCGACATGCGCCCGGTCATGGTCAGTACGCGCTTGGACAGGGCCATCGAGCACATGTTGATGTGGCGCTGGGCGAAACGCAGCTTGTGCCATTCGCTCATGATGTAGCCGCCGCGCACTTCGCAGAACTCGTTGGTGGTCAGGCCGCCGACGTTGCCGAACAGCTGGAACCACGGCACGGTCTTGCGCACGCAGCCTTCGCTGAGCACGGTGTCGCCGTCGATCACGGCGACCACGGCGCGGTCGTCCGGCAGGTGACGGGAGATCGCGCGGAAACCGAAGGCCAGACCATCGCGCTTGCCGGTGCCGGGAATGCGCACGAAGTCGAGTTTGACCCGGTCCGGCGGATTCATCCGCGCCCACAGCGCCTTGACCAGCAGCTCATCGGACATTTCGACGATCGAGCAGACCACGGTGGTCGGCAGTTCGCAGTCGATGGCTTCGCGGATCACCGAGCTGTAGACCTGCGCAGTGGTCAGCGCGTCAATACGGAAACTGGTGACCATCAGAAACACATGCGACGGGTTCGCCGCGTCACCCAGCTTGCGCACTTTGCGGCGCAGGTGCGGGTAAACGATGTAGAGAAAAATCATGCCGCGCACAAAGTGCGTTGCACCCATCGAGTAGCGCCAGATACCCACGGCGCCAATCAGGAAAATGAAGTCCTTCGACTGCGAGTCGAATGTGGACGCGGGCAGCATCAAGGCCAGGCCCATCAACAGGCTTAAAAACAAAAGCCAGCCGGCGGATTGTAGAAAAAGATGTTTGAGCTTGGTCATCGACGTCATCCGAAGGTCAGGGAAGCTGCAAGTTGCAAGCTTCAAGCTGCAAGCGAAACGCTTTGTCTTGCAGCTTGAGGCTTGCCGCTTAAGGCTGCTTTACCAGCAAATGCCTTCGGCACGGCTACCGGCGCTGGTGGCCTTGGACATGAAGCCCACCAGGTCGATTACCTGCTTGCCGTGCGGTACGTCCTGCACCAGCGAGCGGAATTTCTCGTCACGGTTGCCGAGGATGATCACGTCGGAGTTGTCGATCACCGAATCGAAGTCCGAGTTGAGCAGGGACGACACGTGCGGGATTTTCGACTCGATGTAGTCCTTGTTCGCGCCGTGGACACGGGCGTACTCGACGTTGCTGTCGTAGATGCTCAGGTCGTAGCCCTTGCCGATCAGCATTTCGGCCAGTTCCACCAGCGGGCTTTCGCGCAGGTCGTCGGTACCGGCCTTGAAGCTCAGACCGAGCAGGGCGACTTTGCGTTTTTCGTGGCTTTCAACGATGTCGAAAGCGTTCTGCACCTGCGATTCGTTGCTGCGCATCAGCGAGTTGAGCAGCGGTGCTTCGACGTCCAGCGAACCTGCACGGTAGGTCAGGGCACGCACGTCTTTTGGCAGGCACGAGCCGCCGAAAGCGAAGCCTGGACGCATGTAGTACTGGGACAGGTTGAGGGTCTTGTCCTGGCAGACCACGTCCATCACTTCACGGCCATCGACGCCGACCGCCTTGGCGATGTTGCCGATCTCGTTGGCGAAGGTCACTTTGGTCGCGTGCCAGACGTTGCAGGTGTACTTGATCATTTCGGCAACGGCGATGTCCTTGCGGATGATCGGTGCGTCGAGTTCTTCGTACAGCGATTGCAGAACGTCGCCCGAGGCCTTGTCGAACTCGCCGATGACGGTCATCGGTGGCTGGTCGTAGTCGGCAATCGCGGTGGATTCACGCAGGAATTCCGGGTTGACCGCAACGCCGAAGTCGACGCCGGCCTTCTTGCCCGAGCAGTCTTCGAGGATCGGGATCACCACGTTGGCCACGGTGCCCGGCAGCACGGTGCTGCGGACCACGATGGTGTGGCGAGTGGATTTTTCACGCAGCACGAAACCGATCTCGCGGCACACTGCTTCGATGTAGTTCAGTTCCAGGTCGCCGTTCTTCTTGCTTGGTGTACCGACGCAGATCATCGACAGGTCGGTGTCACGAATGGCTTCGGCGAAGTTGGTCGTACCGCGCAGACGACCGGTCTCGATACCCTGGGCCAGAAGTTCGCCCAGACCCGGTTCAACGATGGGCGATTTACCGGCGTTGATCATGTCGATCTTGTCTTTGGCAACATCGACGCCAACCACGTCGTGGCCCCGTGCAGACAGGCAACCGGCACACACCGCGCCAACGTAACCCAAACCAAATATGCTGATGCGCATCGCAATTACCTCTGTGTTTTATCAAGCCATTAGATGGCCGGAGTTAATGGTGTTCAGCGGTCATAGTGCACTCGAAAGTGCGGCAAACAGGCGCCACAATGCCGTGTGCAGGCATACTAAGTTCCGAGTGTCTAAATAAGTGCACTCAAGATGTGCGCAACTAGGCCTGATTGTTATGGCTTGCCCTGTTATGCGGCCGATCCTCTTCTCAGAAAGACTCTCGTGCATGTTCTCAGTCCACCTGATTTTGGCCGGAAGGCCTATGAATCAAGCGGTTGGGTGCTCAGGCGAGCACGTTATACAGGGGCGCAACCTTGGCCTTGTAGAGGATGTTTATGGTGCGTTTCACCTATCCATCGTCAGTTCGTCAGATGAGTGAACCATCTAGGCAAGTTGCTGTGACAACTTGGTTACATGGTTCTCCGCTCTGCGTAAGTTATCTCGTACAAACTCGGCGAGAATCGTTACCGGTGGTATGAGCTATGCATTCGGACATAGTTCCTACCCGCTCATCGCGAAATCTGAAATTTTTTGAAATATTGCCAAAGATGGCACTGCTTTCAATTTGATAGCACTTTCGATTTGGGCCTTTATTAATCGAGGTGAAATTGAGGTCGATAGTTTTGTGCCACTACCGTAAAAAATTTTGCGTGCCACTACTGAAAAAAATGGCGGCTGTCGAGTGAAACTAAAATTAGAATCGGTAGGGACGCTTTTATGGCGCCAATAAGTCGGCGAAATGTGGCGGGGGATTTTTGACGTCGTGCGCACTGCACGACTCCTTATAGAAAGAGTCGTGCATTGAGCATGCTTTATTCCGGGGCGTGGTCGCGCAGAAACACCAGATTGTCCGGTTTCGATTGCTCGGCGCTGTAGCGATAACCCTGCACATCGAACTGTTTGAGGGCAGCTGGATCATTAATCTGCTGCTGAATCACGAAACGGCTCATCAGACCACGGGCTTTCTTCGCGTAGAAACTGATGATCTTGTACTGGCCGTTCTTCAGGTCCTTGAACTCGGTGTTGATAATCCGCGCGTTCAGGGCGCTGCGTTTGACCGCCGAGAAGTACTCGTTGGAAGCCAGGTTCAGCAGCACGTCATCGCCTTGTTCGGCGAGCGCTTCGTTGAGCCATTCGCTGATGCGCGTGCCCCAGAAGGCGTAGAGATCTTTGCCACGGGCATTGGCCAGTTTGGTGCCCATTTCCAGACGATAGGGTTGCATCAGATCCAGTGGGCGCAGCAGGCCATAAAGGCCGGAGAGCATGCGCAGGTGCTTTTGCGCATAGTCGAACTGGGCTTCGCTGAAGGACTGGGCGTCGAGACCGGTGTACACGTCACCCTTGAACGCCAGCAGCGCCTGCTTGGCATTGTCCGGGGTGAAGGCGGGCGTCCAGCTGCCGAAACGCGCGGCGTTGAGGCCGCCGATCTTGTCGGACACGTGCATCAGTTCGCTGATTTGCGCCGGGCTCAGTTCGCGCAGTTGCTGGATCAGCTCCTGGGAGTGGTCGAGGTATTGCGGCTGGGTGAAACGCTGGGTCGCCGGCGGTGTTTCGTAATCGAGGGTCTTGGCGGGGGAAATCACCATCAGCATGAAGTCGTCTCCTTTAATCGTGGGGGCGATTCTAGGGGGTTGTCCGAGTTGACTCCAGCTATGGGGGTTATAGGTATGGTTCAGCTCGGGCATTTGCGACGGCTGGTGGATTTTTCCCTCACCCCAGCCCTCTCCCGGAGGGAGAGGGAGCCGATCTTGGTTGGTTTCAAAATTGAGTTCGACTCGTTATCTCAGGTCGGCGGATGTCGAAAGAAACACTCGGTCAGCTCCCTCTCCCTCCGGGAGAGGGTTGGGGTGAGGGCAGCGTCCGTGAATCTTGCACATCAGCTATAGTGCCGCGCGGGTTTGGTTATGGAGACACCCCTTTGCGCATTGTTCTTTTATTCACCGCGTGGCTGTTGAGTTGCGGTGCCATGGCGGCGCCGAGCGATGTGGCGACGCTGGATCGCAGCACCTGGCCGGAGCAGCTCGGCAGCCCGACCCTGTTCGACGTCGCCTCGCGCGCGGAAATCCTCATGTTCGCCCGTGTTCTGCTGGGCACCGAGTCGATTGACGAGCCCGCGCTGGCCCAACGTCTGGGGCTGCGTACGGTCAACGTCGATGCAGTCAACAGCCTGCGTCAGCGGCTGTGGGCACGCCTGTTGGCCAACTACAACTACGCCCAGCAAAGCTGCGATCAGGACGCTTCGTTCTGCTTCCTCGTCGAGGACTTGCCGACCTTGCGCGAGCAGGCCGCCAAGTTCGTGGTCAGCGATGACAGCTACTACACCAAGTGGGCCGAGCCGAGCCGGATCTTCCATGTGCAGTATCTCGACGAGTTGCTGCGCAAGGCCGCTCTGTCGCCGCAGACCAGCAGCGAGATCGATCGTTTCGGTGACTACGAGCGCAGCGGTGACGAGATGCACGACCGGCTGTTTTTGCTGACGTTCGATAGCGCCGCCAACCTACAGCCAGACAATACCGGCTGGCTCACCGAATACCTGCGCAAAGCGAACCTGAGCGGCACGTTCTTTGTGTTGGGCAAGGATATTCAGGCGCGCCTGGCCGACAGTCCGGTGAGTAGCCTGCAAGCCGGCTTCTCGAAACAGTGCGTCGGCGTACAGGGCTGGGAGTTCCGTTCCCACAGCTATTGGCAGGACTGGCAGGATTCGGTGCGCCGCAGCAGCGATCTGGTGAAGAACAAACTGCCGGAAAACTACGTGCCGCTGTTCCGTCCGCCGGAAGGACAGCGACGCAGTGATGCCGGCAGTTTTTTCCGCACTCAGGGCCTGCACGTGGCGCTGTGGGACATTGATGCCCAGGATGGCGCGGGCAAACTCAAGGGCGAGCCAAGCGCGCAGCGGGTGCTCACCCTGATGCTGCTGTGGCGTCACGGGGTGATCAATTTCAACATGAAACAGGATGCGGTGAAGACCGCGTTGCCGTGGCTGATCACGCAAACCGCGCAAAGCGGCATCGGCTGGGAGGATTGTCAGGACGGTTTTCGCTGACCAACGGCAAAAGCCCGGAAACATTGGGCCTGGGGTGATTTTACGAGGGGATTCGATGCAGGCGGACTTCCGACTTTAGCGGGGTCTGGACGGTCCGCCAAGGGCTTTTCGTCACTCTGCAAAATAAACCTGAAAAATCCGTCAAAGTGCTTTTTTATGTCATGGGTTTTGGAGTATTACGAAGACAGACCGCCGAAACCTGCAACACAGGTGGCGTCTCCCAAGACCCATTTTGTGTGCAGTTCATCCTGACGCTCGGGGATGTATTCGGCAGTCACTTCGAGGCGCAGCACCGCCCAGGTATTGCGTCGAATGGCTCCCACAAAGGTGACCGAGTATGGATGATCACGGACGTAGCCCTTCTTCCAACCAGCCAATCCTTTATGTACTCGATACCAACGTACTGATTCACGATCCGAATGCCCTGCTGAATTTCGAAGAACACCACGTCGCGATCCCGATGACCGTGCTAGAAGAGCTGGACAAGCTCAAGAGCGGCCATCACAGCGTTGCTGCCGAATGCCGCCAGGCGATCCGGCTGATCGACAAGACCCTGGGCGATGCCTCCCCCGAGGATGTCGAGCTGGGCGTACCGATCCAGCGCGGCAAGGGCGGGCCGAAGGGCTTGCTGTCAATTCTGATGAGCAAGCAGGCCGAGTCGAATCTGATTCTGCCCGAGCATCTGAACGACAACAAAATCATCAACCAACTGATCGACCTGCACACCCGTGACCCGCAGAAAGCCGTGGTGCTGGTCACCAAAGACATCAACATGCGCCTCAAGGCACGCGCCTGCGGGATTGATGCCGAGGACTACAGCACCGACCAACTGGTCGATGACGTGTCCCTGCTGCCCAATGGTTACCACAACATGACCGGCTCCTTCTGGGACCGCGTGAGCAAGGTCGATACCCGTCAGGATCACGGCCGCACCTGGCACCAGGTGCAACTGATCGACAACCTGCCGGCGGTGCACATCAACGAGTTCATCATTGACGAACAGGGCTTTGTCGGCTGGATCAAGGAAATCCACGACGCCAAGCTGCTGATCCTCGACCTGCACCAGGAACCGCTGCTGCACCAGGAAGCCTGGGGCCTCAAGCCTCGGGACATCTATCAGAGCCTGGCGCTGTATGCGCTGCTGGATCCGGACATCCATCTGGTCAACCTGTCGGGTGCGGCGGGATCGGGTAAAACCATTCTGGCGCTGGCTGCGGCGATCGAGCAGACCATGGTCAGCAAGCGTTATCGGCGCATCATCGCGACCCGCAGCGTGCAGGGCCTGGACCAGGAAATCGGCTTCCTGCCTGGCACCGAAGCGGAAAAAATGGAGCCGTGGCTGGGCGCCATCACCGACAACCTCGAAGCCTTGCACATGGATGACGAAAACACCCATGGCAGCGTCGACTACATCCTCAGCAAAGTGCCGTTGCAGTTCAAATCGCTCAACTACATTCGCGGTCGCAGCTTCCAGCAGAGCCTGATCCTGATCGACGAATGCCAGAACCTCACGCCGCACCAGATGAAAACCATCATCACCCGGGCCGGCGCCGGTTCCAAAGTGGTGTGCCTGGGCAACCTGGCACAGATCGACACCCCTTACCTGTCCGCGACCAGCTCCGGGCTGACCTACCTGACCGAACGCTTCAAGGATTTCCCCAACGGGGTGCACATCACCCTGCAGGGCGTGCCACGCTCGATTCTGGCCGAATACGCCGAATCGCATCTGTAACCCTTCACACCCAACCGGGCGGCCGACAAGCCGCCCGGTTTTTTCTGGATAAATGCATAACCATTGTGGGAGCGGGCTTGCTCGCGAATGCGGTGTATCAGGCACAGATGTGGTGGCTGACATACCGCATTCGCGAGCAAGCCCGCTCCCACAGGGGATACGGGTGATTTCATAATCAATGATGCGGAAATTTGACCCACAGGTTTACAATCCCGGCTCCTGATCAGGAGTAATCCCGTGCTGACTCATCTCGATTCCCAAGGTCGCGCCAACATGGTCGACGTCACCGAAAAAGCCGTGACGTTCCGTGAGGCGACCGCTCAGGCGCTGGTGCGCATGCTCCCTGAAACCCTGCAGATGATCGTCAGTGGCGGCCATCCCAAAGGCGACGTGTTTGCCGTGGCGCGGATCGCCGGCATTCAGGCGGCGAAGAAAACCAGTGATCTGATCCCGCTGTGCCATCCGCTGATGCTCACCGGGGTCAAAGTCGAGCTCAGTGCTGAAGGCGACGACAGCGTGCGCATCGTCGCGCGCTGCAAGCTGTCCGGGCAGACCGGCGTCGAGATGGAAGCGCTGACCGCCGCCAGCGTCGCCGCGCTGACCATCTACGACATGTGCAAGGCCGTGGACCGCGGCATGACCATCGAAAGCGTGCGCCTGCTGGAGAAAGTCGGCGGCAAGAGCGGGCATTTCCAGGCGGAGCAGCCATGAACCTGACCGTGAAGTTTTTCGCCCGTTACCGGGAAGCGCTCGGCGTGGATTCGGTGAAGGTCGAAGGCGATTTCGCCACTGTCGAGGACGTGCGCGCATTGCTCGCGCAACGTGACGGCGCCGAGGTGTTGAGCGAACAGAACCTGATGTGCGCGCGCAACGAAGACTTGTGTCAGCTCGATGAACCAGTGAGCGACGGCGACGAAGTGGCGTTTTTCCCCACCGTGACCGGGGGCTGAGGCATGGCGATTCGTGTGCAGTCCACGGCGTTCGATCCCGGTGCTGAAGTCAACGCGATGCACGCGGCCAATGTTGGCGTCGGCGCGGTGGTGAGTTTTGTCGGCTACGTGCGCGACTTCAATGATGGGCTGGACGTGGCGGGAATGTTCCTCGAACACTATCCGGGCATGACTGAAAAGGCCCTCGGCAAGATCGCCGTCGAGGCCGAGCAGCGCTGGCCGTTGTTGAAACTGGAAGTGTTGCACCGCATCGGCGCGCTGGAACCGGGCGAGCCGATCGTGTTTGTCGGCGCCGCCAGTGCCCATCGCCAGGCCGCATTTGATGCCTGCGCCTTTGTCATGGACTACCTGAAAACCCGTGCGCCGTTCTGGAAGAAAGAAAACACCAGCGACGGCCCGCGTTGGGTTGAGGGGCGTGACAGCGATCATGCCGCAGCGGATCGCTGGAACAAATAACCTCTGCTTTGCCAGCAAAAAGATCGCAGCCTTCGGCAGCTCCTACAGGCGTACACCCTGTAGGAGCTGCCGAAGGCTGCGATCTTTTGCTTTTCCCGCCGATTGACGAGATAAACATTAAAGTCCAGTATGGATTTATAAGTACAAAAAACTTCCGCCTCCGTTTTCAGCTTTTTCTTGCCAAACCAACAACAACCCCGCGAGAGAACGAACATGAAGAAACTTCCCCTCATCACCGGTCTGGCTCTGAGCCTGTTGGCGTGCACCAGCGTGTTCGCCGCGGAGAAAACCCTGCGCATCGGCATCGAGGCGGCTTACCCGCCGTTTGCTTCGAAAACCGACAAGGGTGAAATCGTCGGTTTCGACTACGACATCGGCAACGCTCTGTGCGCGCAGATGCAGGTCAAATGCGTATGGGTCGAGGGGGAGTTCGATGGCCTGATTCCGTCGCTGAAAGTGAAGAAAATCGACATGGCGCTGTCGTCGATGACCATCAACGAGGACCGCAAGAAGTCGGTGGATTTCACCCACAAGTATTACTTCACCTCGTCGCGACTGATGATGAAGGAAGGCGCCACGGTCGATGACCAGTACGCCAGCCTCAAGGGCAAGAACGTCGGCGTGCAGCGCGCCACCACCACCGACCGTTATGCCACCGAGGTGTTCGAGCCCAAGGGTATCAACGTCAAGCGCTACAGCAACAACGAAGAGATCTACATGGACCTGGCCGCCGGGCGCCTCGATGCGATTTTCGCCGACACCATTCCGCTGACAGACTTCCTGTCGATGCCGCGCGGCAAGGGTTTTGCGTTTGTCGGGCCTGAACTCAAAGACCCGAAATACGTGGGCGAGGGCGCGGGGATTGCGGTGCGCAAGGGCAATGCCGAATTGGTCAGCCAGTTGAATGGCGCCATCGATGGCATTCGCGCGAGTGGTGAGTACCAGAAGATTTCCGAGAAGTATTTCAAGTCCGATATTTACGGCGATTGATAGTCCGCCATCGCTGGCAAGCCAGCTCCCACATTGTCTGTGTCGTGCACAAATATGTGATCACTACACAACCTGTGGGAGCTGGCTTGCCAGCGATGGGGCCGGAAAAATCAGCGCAGATCTTCAGCCCTTCAATTCCTTCAAATGCTTGTACACCGTCGCCCGCCCCATGTTCAGCACACTGGCCACATAGTTCGAGGCGCTCTTGCCCTTGAACGCGCCTTCGGCGTGCAGAGCCAGTACCAGCTCGCGCTTGTGGTCGCGGGTCAGCAGATTCAGGCTCAGCTGGCGCTCGCGCAGCCAGGCGTGGAGGAAGGTGTTGATGCGTTCCTGCCAATCATCGCGAAACAATGAATCCGGTTGCGGGATCAGTTTGCTTGGCGACAGGAACAGGTCCAGCGCCGCTTTGGCATTTTCGAACAGCGAAATATTCAGGTTGATGCACAGCACCGCCAGCGGCCGGCTTTCGCTGTCGCGCAGCACGGTGCTCAGGCTGCGAATCTTTTGACCGTCCCAATTCAGTTTTTCATACGGGCCGATGTTACGGTCGCTGACATCCTCGCTGAGCATGTCTTCGAGCGACGAGTCGTCGCCGATCTCGCGCTTGGACAGGTTGTTGGCGATGTAATCGACCTTTTGCGTACGCAGGTCGTGCAGCACCACTTCGGCGTGGGGAAAGAACAGCGTGGCGATGGCGTCGGCGACGGCACGGAAGTTATCCAGTGCCGGATCGAATTCGGGGGCGGTCATGTCTGTGGAGCTCCAGGCGGCGTCAACGCCCCCGTGAACAGGGGGCGCTGCGAGTGTGCCGCAATCCGTTGGGCGCGTCATCCGCGAGAGGTTCAGCCAAGCCTGGCAGGGGCGAGCATGGCGCTGCTCAGACCGAATTGCAGCAGCGGCTCGGGCAGCGGCAGACCACGGACCAATGCCGCGCTGGCCTGGCCCATCGCCGGTGACGTCTGAATGCCGTAGCCGCCCTGGGCCGCGACCCAGAACAGCCCCGGCACCTGCGGATCGAAACCGCTGAGCAGATCTCCGTCGGCGACAAAGCTGCGCAGGCCGGCCCAGGTGCGCGTCGGGCGGCGGATGGTCAGCGTGGTGGCTTCTTCGATCTGGTAAATGCCCATGGCGATGTCCAGTTCTTCCGGCTGCACGTCGTGCGGCTCGACCGGGTCGGCATTGGCCGGCGAGCCGAGAAACATCCCGGCGTCGGGCTTCATGTAGAACGATTCGTCGAGGCTGACCAGCATCGGCCAGTGATGAATGTCGACGCCTTCGGGGCCGGCGAAAATGAATGCGGCACGACGCTTGGGTTGCAGGCCCAATGGTTTGGCGCCGGCAAAAGCGCCGATCTGGTCGGCCCAAGCGCCGGCAGCGTTGATGATCACTGGCGCACTGAACGTCTGGCCGTTGGTCTGCACCTGCCATTGGCCGTCGGCGCCGCGACTCAGGCCCAGCACCTCGCAGTCGGTGTGTACTTCGCCGTTGTTGCGGCGGATGCCACGCAGGTAACCCTGGTGCAGGGCGTCGGTGTCGATGTCGCTGGCGGTCGGGTCGTAGATCGCGCCGTGAACCTTTTCCCGACGCAGGATCGGCAGGCGAGCACAGGCTTCGTCAGCGCTGAGCAGTTGCATCTCCGGCACCGTGGCTTTGGCGCTGAGGTATTGGTTTTGCAGTTCAACGGCATCGCCGGTGAAATCGACGGTCATCTCGCCACGCGGTGTCAGTAAAGGATGCTCACAGAAGCCGCTTGGCGGCTGATCGAAAAACGCCCGGCTGGCCTGGGTCAGTGCGCGCACCTGTGGGGTGCCATAAGCCGCGGTGTACAGCGCTGCCGAGCGTCCGGTGGAGTGATAGGCCGGGTGCGACTCGCGTTCCAGCACAACCACTTTGCCGTGCGGCGCCAGCCAGAACCCGGTGGAAGCGCCGGCAATCCCGCCGCCGATGATGATGAAGTCTGCCTGGCTCATGAGTCACTCCAAAAGCTGTCGAGGTTCTTGAGGATCTGCCCGCGGCACTCCCCATTGAATACATCCCCTGTAGGAGCTGCCGAAGGCTGCGATCTTTTGATCTTGTTTTTCAAAATCAGGATCAAGATCAAAAGATCGCAGCCTTCGGCAGCTCCTACAGTGTTCGGTGTTTCGGTGTTTCGGTGTTTCAGGGTTCAATGTTTCGGTGTTCGGTTCAGTTGTGCAGCTGGTAAATCGCATTCGCCAGCGCAATGTCTTCCAGCCCCAGACCGATTGAACGGAAAAACACGTGACGGTCGTTACCGGGGCGCGGCACTTTCTCGCTGAGCAGGTCGGCCAGGTCGCCGACAATTGCAGATTTGTCCCAGCCATGCTGCTCGGTCGCGATCAGCATTTCCCCCGCCGAGTCCGGCGTAGTCAGTCGATAATCGCAGAACACCTGCATGGCGTTGAGGCTGTGCGGCGGTACTTCGTGGGCGCGCGGGGCGTTGGTGCTGATCGAGGTGATCAGCGCCGGTTTGCTCAGGGTGGTCGGGTCGATTACCGGTCCGGCGGATGAGGTGCAGAGCATGATCACATCGGCCTCGGCGAGGGCGGCTTCGCGGCTGTCGGCGATCTTCACAGCGGGCGCGATGGCTCGCAATTGTGCCTGAGTTTCAGCGTCTTCGAGCAAGGAGGGCGAATAGACGCTGATGCTCTGCCAGTCGCGCAGACCTTTCACATAATGCAGATGCGCCTGCGCGACCTTGCCGCTGCCGACGATCGCCAGTCGCGAGGCATTCAGCGGGGCGAGGGCATCGACCGCTACCGCTGTGGTCGCAGCGGTGCGCACGGTGGTCAGTTCTCCGGCATCGCACAGTAGCAACGGCTGGCCGGTTTTCATCGACATCAGCAACGTCCACGCCGTTACCAGCGGCCCCTGTTCACGGACGATGTACGGCGAGGTCTTGACCCCATACACACCGTCCTCGGCCAGCACTCCCAGATAATTGATGAAGTCGCCGGCGCCCTGGGGGAATTCCACCAGTTGCTGTGGCGGTTGCACGGCGTGCCCTGCGGCGAGGTCACGAAACAGTTTGCGGAGGATTTGCGGCACGTCGATGCGCGCCAACAGCTCGCGGGCCTGAGGCTGGTCGATCACGAAGGGCGTAATGGGCATCTCGGGCTCCGGCATCTGAAATTAAACTTATTTATCCATTATGGATATTTAAATCCATTTCTCGCAAGCACCGGTTGAAAGGCCGGACGAAAAAAAAGCGCAGTCGTTGCCGGCTGCGCTTTTTCTTTATCGGGTCGCTTATTGCGGACGCTTGCGCTCCACGGGACGCAGCAGGTGCGTCGGCGGGGTTTCACAGCTGATCTTACGGCCCAGCTTCTCTTCGATGGACGGCAATTGGTAGGAGTCGTCCTCGCCAGCGAAGCTGATCGACACGCCATCGGCCCCCGCACGACCGGTACGACCGATGCGATGCACGTAGTCGTCCGGCACTTCCGGCAGGGTGAAGTTGATCACGTGGCTGATGCCGTCGATGTGAATGCCGCGACCGGCCACGTCGGTCGCCACCAGCACGCGGATCTTGCCTTCGCGGAAGCCTTCAAGGGTCTTGATCCGTTTGTGCTGCGGCACGTCGCCGGACAGCTGCGCGGCGTTGATGCCGTCACGTACCAGGCGCTCTTCGATGCGGCGTACCTCGTCCTTGCGGTTGGCAAATACGATGACCCGCTCCCAGCCGTTGTCGTTGACCAGGTTGTAGAGCAGTTTGTATTTGTCGGCGGCGGCCACGGCATAGATGTGCTGCTCGACGTTTTCGTTGGCCACGTTGGTGACTTCGATTTCGACGATCGCAGGATCGGTGGTCCACTGCTTGGCCAAGTTCATCACATCTTCGGTGAAGGTCGCGGAGAACAGCAGTGTCTGACGCTCGGATTTCGGCGGGGTCTGGCGAATGATCTGCCGTACCTGAGGGATGAAGCCCATGTCGAGCATGCGGTCGGCTTCGTCCAGCACCATCACTTCGACCATGTCCAGGTGCACATCGCCGCGCTGGTTGAAGTCGAGCAGGCGGCCGGGGGTGGCGACGAGAATGTCGCAGTGCCGCGCTTCGAGGTGCTTGAGCTGCTTGTCGAAGTCCATGCCACCAACGAAGGTCATGACGTTGAGGCCGGTGTACTTGGTCAGGTCGGCGGCGTCCTTGGCGATCTGCACCACCAGTTCGCGGGTCGGAGCGATGATCAGCGCGCGCGGTTCGCCCATGTAGCGTTCTTTCGGCGGCGGGGTCTGCAGCAACTGGGTGATGATCGAAATCAGGAACGCGGCGGTTTTACCGGTACCGGTCTGCGCGCGGCCGATGGCGTCTTTGCCGGCGAGGGTGTAACCCAGCACCTGCGCCTGGATCGGCGTGCAATACGGGAAGCCCAGGTCCTGGATGGCGTGCATCAGTTCCGGAGCGAGTTTGAAATCGTGGAAGCGGGTTTTGCCTTCCTGGGGTTCGACGACGAAATCCTCGAGTTTCCAGGCAATGACCGGCGCCTTGGGCTTCGGTTCGCGCCGCGGTCTGGCCGGTTTCGGGGCTTCAGTGCGGGTCGGTTCGACGGCAGGCGCAGGCTGGCGCTCAGGCTTGGGTGGCGCGACCGGCGCCGGACGCTCAACCTTGGGCGCATCGGCGCGAGGGCCGGGGGTGTGCGACGGCGCACTGGGGACTGGCGCGAGTTGTTCGGCCTCGCTTTTACCGAACATTTTCTTGAGTGCTTTGAGCACGGTCATCTCATCAATTGGTTAAGGAATGTACGCCGGCCAGTGTAATGCAAGAAGCGGGCTCGGCGTAGGGGGATGATCAAAGGGGTCCGCTGAGCGGCCGAATCAGCGTAGACGCTCTGCCAGCCAGACGCCGATGTCGCGAATTTCTTCGGGTAACACTTCGTGCTCCATTGGGTATTCCTGCCATGTCACGGTGACACCATGCTTCACCAAATGCTCATAGGCACTGCGCCCCATGGAGTTTTGCACCACGCCATCGAACTGGCCGTGCAGGCACAGCGCCGGGATCCGTTGCTGGCTGGCAGAAAGCTCCATCTCGTCGAAGAACGTCGGGGCATAGGTGGACAGGGCAAGGACCCCACCCAGCGGACCTTGCCACTTCATATAAGCGGTGTGCAGCACCACGGCGCCGCCCTGGGAAAACCCGGCGAGGAAAATCCGCGAAGCGTCTATTCCGCTGGCTCGCTGCTCTTCGATCAATGCAATGACACGATCCGCCGACGCTTCCAGCTGCTCACGATCAATCGCCCGCGCCGGGCTCATGGCCTTGATGTCGTACCAGCTCGGCATCGCGTAGCCACCATTGATGGTCACCGGCAGGGTCGGTGCCTGGGGCAATACGAAGCGTGTGCTCAGCAGGCTTTCCTGCAGCGCTTCGGCCACTGGCAGGAAGTCATAGCGGTCCGCGCCGAGGCCGTGCAGCCAAATCACGCAGGCATCTGCGGGCTTTACGGGTTGAAGAATCAGGGGCTCGGTCATGGCTGCTCCAAAAGTGTGCGGGCGCTCTCAATAAGTGCGTGATTGAGGTGCGCACCCGGTCGATCCGTTAAGAAGATGTCGCAAGGCTACAAGTTTTGCTATTGACCTGTCGCGCAATCGCTTCAGCAAGCGGAGTGGTACGGGCTTTGCTACGGCTCTTTGCGTGCAACTGTTCTCGCATGTGGCGGTAACACTATCAGTGTACGTCGTGTGAAGGGATTGCAAAGAATCCGGTGATGGATGTTCGCCAATGGCCGCTACGGGCAAAGCGAACGTGAAAGGGCTACAGCCCGTTCGGCCGATTGGTGAGAAGTGAGTTGTCCATGATGTGGATTTTCTCCTACTAGACTCATAGCGAAGGTCTTACGTCGGTTGACCCCAAAAAAAGCCAACACGGGTCAGCAACGCCTCAAAAGGGTGCGACGGGACTCAAGCTCCGACACAACAAGAGCAAAACTGGAGGTTTGAATGAAGATGTTGAAATCCACTCTGGCGGTCGTGACTGCTGCAGCAGTACTCGGCGTCAGCGGGTTCGCTCAGGCGGGTGCAACCCTGGATGCCGTACAGAAGAAAGGTTTCGTGCAGTGTGGCGTGAGCGACGGTCTGCCGGGCTTCTCGGTACCGGACGCTTCGGGCAAGATCCTCGGGATCGACGCTGACGTCTGCCGCGCTGTGGCGGCTGCCGTTTTCGGCGACGCGAACAAGGTCAAATTCAGCCAGTTGAACGCCAAGGAGCGCTTCACCGCGCTGCAATCCGGCGAAATCGACCTGCTCTCGCGCAACACCACCATGACCAGCTCGCGTGACGCCGGCATGGGCCTGAAATTCCCGGGCTTCATCACTTACTACGACGGCGTGGGCTTCCTGGCCAACAACAAGCTGGGCGTGAAAAGTGCCAAGGAACTGGACGGTGCAACCATCTGCATCCAGG
Organism: Pseudomonas sp. Eth.TT006; assembly: GCF_054456575.1. Taxonomy (NCBI): domain Bacteria; kingdom Pseudomonadati; phylum Pseudomonadota; class Gammaproteobacteria; order Pseudomonadales; family Pseudomonadaceae; genus Pseudomonas; species Pseudomonas sp. Eth.TT006. The sequence continues at coordinate 310,167 of NZ_JBTJEN010000002.1, forward strand.
CCGGTACCACCACCGAACTGAACGTGTCCGACTACTTCCGCGCCAACGGCCTGAAGTACACCCCGATCACTTTCGACACCTCCGATGAAAGCGCCAAGTCGCTGGAATCCGGTCGTTGCGACGTGCTGACCTCCGACAAGTCGCAGCTGTACGCACAGCGCAGCAAACTGGCTTCGCCAAAAGACTACGTGGTGCTGCCGGAAACCATTTCCAAGGAACCACTGGGTCCGGTCGTGCGTAACGGCGACGACGAGTGGCTGGCGATCGTGCGCTGGGTTGGCTACGCGCTGCTCAACGCTGAAGAAGCCGGCGTGACCTCGAAAAACGTCCTGGAAGAAGCCAAATCCACCAAGAACCCGGACGTCGCGCGTCTGCTGGGTGCTGACGGTGAATACGGCAAGGACCTGAAACTGCCGAAGGACTGGGTTGTGAAAATCGTTTCGCAGGTCGGTAACTACGGTGAAATCTTCGAGAAAAACCTCGGCAAGAGCACTCCGCTGGAAATCGACCGTGGCATGAATGCGCTGTGGAACGCCGGCGGCATTCAGTACGCACCACCAGTGCGCTAATGGTTCTATCACCCGGTGGGCCAACCACCGGGTGATGTTCTGTTCCATTTCTTCCGGGGCACTTCATGCAAAATTCAATCGGCGCACCAAAGCAGAGGTTCAGCCTCAGCGATCCGCGAGTGCGTGCGTGGCTGTTTCAGATCATCACCGTCGTGGCGGTGGTCGCCATGGGCTGGTATCTGTTCGATAACACCCAGACCAACCTGCAGCACCGGGGCATCACTTCCGGTTTCAGCTTTCTGGAGCGTAGTGCCGGTTTCGGTATCGCTCAGCACCTGATCTCCTACACCGAAGCGGACAGTTACGCACGGGTGTTTGTGATCGGCCTGCTCAACACGTTACTGGTCACCTTTATCGGCGTGATCCTGGCGACGTTGCTGGGCTTCATCATCGGTGTGGCGCGCCTGTCGCCGAACTGGATCATCAGCAAACTGGCGACCGTGTATGTGGAAGTGTTCCGCAACATTCCGCCGCTGCTGCAAATCCTGTTCTGGTACTTCGCGGTATTCCTGACCATGCCGGGGCCGCGTAACAGCCACAACTTCGGCGACACCTTCTTCGTCAGCAGCCGGGGCTTGAACATGCCGGCCGCGCAAATGGCTGACGGCTTCTGGGCGTTTGTGATCAGCGTGGTGCTGGCGATTGTCGCCACCGTGCTGATGTGCCGCTGGGCCAACAAGCGTTTCGAGGAAACCGGCGAGCCGTTCCACAAGTTCTGGGTTGGTCTGGCGATTCTGCTGGTAATCCCGACCCTGTGCGCGCTGATCTTCGGCGCTCCGCTGCATTGGGAAATGCCGCAGCTCAAGGGCTTCAACTTCGTCGGTGGCTGGGTATTGATCCCGGAACTGCTGGCACTGACCCTGGCCCTGACCGTCTACACCGCCGCGTTCATCGCGGAAATCGTCCGTTCGGGGATCAAGTCGGTCAGCCACGGCCAGACCGAAGCGGCCCGCTCGCTCGGCCTGCGCAACGGCCCGACCCTGCGCAAGGTGATCATCCCGCAGGCCCTGCGCGTGATCATTCCGCCGCTGACCAGCCAATACCTCAACCTGGCGAAAAACTCTTCGCTGGCGGCCGGTATCGGTTATCCGGAAATGGTTTCGCTGTTTGCCGGTACGGTGCTCAACCAGACCGGTCAGGCGATCGAGGTGATTGCCATCACCATGAGCGTGTACCTGGCGATCAGTATCAGCATTTCCCTGCTGATGAACTGGTACAACAAGCGCATTGCGCTGATCGAGCGGTAAGGAATAGCGCATGAGTACTCATACTTTCAAACCCGACATGCCTCCACCGAACAGTAGCATCGGCGTGGTGGCGTGGATGCGTGCGAACATGTTCTCCAGCTGGCTCAACACCTTGCTGACACTGTTTGCGTTTTACCTGATCTACCTGGTGGTGCCACCGATCCTCAGCTGGGCGATCCTCGATGCCAACTGGGTCGGCACTACTCGCGCCGACTGCACCAAGGATGGCGCCTGCTGGGTGTTCATTCAGCAGCGTTTCGGCCAGTTCATGTACGGCTACTACCCGCTCGAACTGCGCTGGCGCGTGGACCTGACCGTGTGGCTGGCGGTGCTTGGGGTGGCGCCACTGTTCATCTCGCGCTTTCCGCGTAAAGCGATTTACGGCCTGAGCTTCCTGGTGATCTACCCGATCATCGCCTGGTGCTTGCTGCATGGCGGCGTGTTCGGCCTCGACAGCGTAGCGACCAGCCAGTGGGGCGGACTGATGCTGACCCTGGTGATCGCCACCGTCGGCATCGCCGGCGCCTTGCCGCTGGGGATCATCCTCGCGCTGGGCCGGCGCTCGAACATGCCGGCGATTCGCGTGGTGTGCGTGACGTTCATCGAGTTCTGGCGCGGCGTGCCGCTGATTACCGTGCTGTTCATGTCCTCGGTAATGCTGCCGTTGTTCCTGCCTGAAGGCATGAACTTCGACAAGCTGCTCCGGGCGCTGATCGGGGTGATCCTGTTCCAGTCGGCCTACGTTGCCGAGGTGGTGCGTGGCGGTCTGCAAGCGATCCCCAAAGGTCAGTACGAAGCCGCTGCAGCGATGGGCCTCGGTTACTGGCGGGCGATGGGCCTGGTGATTCTGCCGCAAGCCCTGAAGCTGGTGATTCCGGGCATCGTCAACACCTTCATCGCGCTGTTCAAGGACACCAGCCTTGTGATCATCATCGGCCTTTTTGACCTGCTCAACAGCGTCAAGCAAGCCGCTGCCGACCCGAAATGGCTGGGCATGGCCACCGAAGGCTACGTGTTCGCCGCCCTGGTGTTCTGGATTTTCTGTTTTGGTATGTCGCGCTATTCCATGCATCTGGAACGCAAGCTCGACACTGGCCACAAGCGTTAGGAGTTCTCTGTAAATGAGCGAAGCAATCAAAAAGCCTGTGGGCCCTGAAGGCATTATCCAGATGCAGGGCGTCAACAAATGGTACGGCCAGTTCCACGTGCTGAAGGACATCAACCTCAACGTCAGACAGGGCGAGCGTATTGTGCTGTGTGGGCCGTCGGGTTCCGGCAAGTCGACCACCATCCGCTGCCTCAATCGCCTGGAAGAACACCAGCAGGGGCGCATCGTCGTCGATGGCGTGGAACTGACCAACGACCTCAAGCAGATCGAAGCGATCCGTCGCGAAGTCGGCATGGTGTTCCAGCACTTCAACCTGTTCCCGCACCTGACCATCCTGCAGAACTGCACGCTGGCACCGATGTGGGTGCGCAAGATGCCCAAGCGCAAGGCAGAGGAAATCGCCATGCATTACCTGGAGCGCGTACGCATTCCGGAGCAGGCGCATAAATTCCCGGGGCAACTGTCCGGCGGCCAGCAACAGCGTGTGGCGATTGCCCGCGCGCTGTGCATGAAACCGAAAATCATGCTGTTCGACGAACCGACCTCGGCGCTCGACCCGGAGATGGTGAAAGAAGTTCTCGACACCATGATCGGCCTCGCCGAAGACGGCATGACCATGCTCTGCGTGACCCACGAAATGGGCTTCGCCCGCACCGTGGCCAACCGCGTGATCTTCATGGACAAGGGCGAAATCGTTGAGCAGGCAGCGCCGAACGACTTCTTCGACAATCCGCAGAATGACCGGACGAAGTTGTTCCTGAGTCAGATTTTGCATTGATGATCGGCGCGTAAAACCAACCCGGCCTTGTGCCGGGTTTGTTTTTTGTGGGTCAGGGCACGTTGATAGTTTCGTGTTCTTTGTGGACGGTATCTTTGAAACCCCGCAAGTCCGCACCTTCACCCAGTGCGCGAACGTCAGCGAGCAAGTACGGGTAGCGATCAAGCAGCCGCATCAAAACCAGCAACGCTTTGGGCGGCAGTGTTTCGCCACGTTCGTAACGTGAAAACGCGTTATGCCCGCCACCCGAGAGCAATTGCACTGCGTCTTTCTGGGAAAGATGCAATTTGCGCCGGATGCGCTTCATCTCGCTGCCGATCATTTGTCTGCCCGCGACGACCAACTCGTCGCAGGCATCCGAATGGCGTTCCGCGCTCTCAGGATCAAAGATGACCTCGGCGCATGCCTGGCATTCCCAGCCGGACAGGTCATCAAGCCGTCGTTCCATGCCCTTGACGCTCATGGTTTCAGCGCGCCCCGCGAAATGCCGCATGCCCTCGGGAGCGCCACAACTGAAGCATTGTTTTGTGCTCATGCATTGTTCTCCTTGAAGGAGATCACCGGCGGTTCACCGCCCGCGCAGTAAGTCACCTTGATGTAGATCTCCAGATCGTTCCAGGTCGTGTGATAGACGTCCTGCCAGATGCGATGGTCGTTGTAGGTCGTCATGGATTTGAACAGCATCCGGCTGTCGAGCCCGAACACGATTTGTTGCATCTCATTGATGTCCAACCCCAAATTCCTGGCGCTGATTCGCGCAGTTTGGGTGAACGCTGCTTTGCCCTTGCGCCTGACATCCTCCTTGATCACCGCCAGATTGTAGTGGGGTGTGTTTTTCTCCATGAACGCTTAATCCTGTCCCTGAAATTACCCTCTAAGGGTAATTTTGACTAATCGAAAATCTCGCTTCGTGTGTCTCCTTTGAACCCTAGGCGGTTGCCGTCCTACATGGAGCTGACTAACATGTCAGAAAATTCATCCTATGATTGGATGAAAGGACGAGTCCCATGTCAGAAAATTCGTTGCTCATAAAACGCTCACTGGTCGATCAGGCGCTCGATCAACTGCGTCAGCGCATCACCGACGGCGTGTGGCAGGTCGGTGAACGGCTGCCCACCGAACCCGAGCTGTGCGCCGAGCTGGGCATCAGCCGCAACACCGTGCGTGAAGCCATGCGCGTGCTGGCGTTTTCCGGGTTGATCGAAATCCGCCAGGGCGACGGCAGTTATCTGCGCGCGGTGGTCGATCCGATGGACACGCTCAAGGCGCTGTCGCGCTGCTCGCTGGAGCAGGCGCGCGAAACCCGGCACATCCTTGAAGTCGAGGCCATCGGCCTGGCGGCAGTACGGCGCACCGATGAAGATCTGCGCGCCTTGCGCGAGGCGCTCGGCACCAGCGGCAGCCATTACCACGGCGATCTCGATACTTACATCGCCTGCGATCTGGTGTTCCACCGCCGTTTGGTGGACGCCGCGCACAACCCCACTCTCAGCGAGTTGTATCGCTATTTCTCCAGCATTGTCGGCGCGCAATTGCGTCAGACGCTGAACATCGTCCCGCGCCGTCAGGAAGTGTTCGACCTGCATATCGAGCTGCTCGATGCCGTCGAACAACGCGACCCGGAACGGGCCAAAGCCATATCGAGGCAGTTGATCAATGAACCTTGAAAGCGAGAAAAACTTCGCAACCCCCAAGCGCGCGGCAGAGCTCGAAGAGCTGCTGATCGACGCCGAAGCCGACGACGAGCAGGTGCAGCAAAGCCATCCGCTGGTGCGTCGGCCGTGGCTGTTGCTGCTGGGGCTGATTCTGGTGGCGCTGAACTTGCGTCCTGCGCTGTCGAGCATGGCGCCGCTGCTCAGCGAAGTTTCGAAAAGCCTTGGCTTGTCCGCCGCACAAGCCGGTCTGCTGACCACGTTGCCGGTGCTGTGCCTGGGACTTTTCGCACCGCTGGCGCCGATTCTGGCGCGGCGTTTCGGCGCCGAGCGGGTAGTGCTGGGGATTCTGCTGACCCTGGCCGGCGGGATCATTTTGCGCAGCAACTTCGGTGAAGTCGGCCTGTTTGCCGGCAGCGTCCTGGGTGGCGCGAGCATTGGCATTATCGGTGTGCTGCTGCCGGGCATCGTCAAGCGCGACTTCGCCCGACACGCCGGGACCATGACCGGCGTCTACACCATGGCGCTGTGCCTGGGCGCGGCGATGGCGGCGGGTTCGACCGTGCCGTTGAGCGCACACTTCGACCACAGTTGGGCGCTGGGTCTGGGTTTCTGGGTGATTCCGGCGCTGGTGGCGGCGGTGTTCTGGCTGCCTCAAGTGGGGAAAAAGCACGGTGCGCACAACGTTGCCTATCGAGTGAAAGGACTGCTGCGTGATCCGCTGGCCTGGCAGGTGACCTTGTACATGGGCCTGCAATCGTCGTTGGCGTACATCGTATTTGGCTGGTTGCCGTCGATCCTGATCGGTCGCGGGCTGACCCCGACCCAGGCCGGACTAGTGCTGTCCGGCTCGGTGCTCATCCAGCTCGCCAGCTCCCTCGCGGCGCCATGGCTGGCGACCCGGGGCAAGGATCAGCGGCTGGCGATCGTGGTGGTGATGGCGCTGACCCTCGGTGGGCTGTTCGGCTGCCTGTATGCGCCGCTCGAAGGTCTGTGGGGCTGGGCAATCCTGCTGGGGCTGGGGCAGGGCGGTACGTTCAGTCTGGCGCTGACCTTGATCGTGTTGCGCTCGCGGGACTCCCACGTCGCGGCGAACCTGTCGAGCATGTCTCAGGGCTTCGGCTACACCCTGGCCTCAATGGGGCCATTCGCCGTCGGCGTGGTGCATGACTGGACCGGTGGCTGGACTGCGCTGGGCTGGATTTTCGGCATCATCGGCGCTGGCGCAATCGTTGCCGGATTGGGCGCGGGCCGGGCGCTGTACGTGCAAGTGCAAAGCGAAAAAATCTGACCTTGCAGGAGCTGCGGCACGCTGCGATCTTTTGCTCTTGATTGGAAAATCCTGAAGAGCAAAAGATCGCAGCGTGCCGCAGCTCCTACAGGTTTTGTGCACCAAGGGTATTCGGTGGGCGAATGCCGATAGTGTTTCTGCGCGTTGCAGATTATCGTGCTGGCAATCTGTCCATTTTCTGGAGTTTGCCCATGAGCGAAGCCCACGCCGCCCTGATCACCCGCTTCTACCAGGCCTTCCAGCGCCTCGACGCCGAGGCCATGGCCGCCTGCTACACCGACGATGTGGTGTTCAGCGACCCGGCCTTCGGCGAGTTGCGCGGACGTGATGCCGGCGACATGTGGCGGATGCTCACCACCCGGGCCAAGGACTTCTCCCTGACCTTCGACAACGTCCGCGCCGACGAGCGCAGTGGCGGCGCGCACTGGGTGGCGACGTATCTGTTCAGTCAGACCGGCAACGTGGTGATCAACGACATCCAGGCGCGTTTTGTCTTCCGCGACGGCAAGATCTGCGAGCACCACGACCACTTCGATCTGTGGCGCTGGTCGCGTCAGGCGCTGGGTTTCAAAGGTCTGTTGCTGGGCTGGACGCCGCTGGTGCGCAACGCTGTTCGTGCGCAGGCGTTGAAAGGGCTGAAGGCATTTCAGGCCGGTCGCTGATAAGATCGCGGCCTGTTTCCTACACGTCCTGATCCCGAAGTGACCAGCCTCAGCGAAAATACTGCCGAAGTCGTCGAACCCGTGAGCAAGTCCTGGTTCGTCTATCTGGTGCGCGCGGCCAACGGTTCGCTGTACTGCGGGATCAGCGACGACCCGCTGCGCCGCTTCGCCAAGCACCAGAGCGGCAAGGGCGCACGCTTTTTCCTGTCCAGTCCGGCCATGGCGTTGGTCTATACCGAGCGCTGCCGCGACAAAAGCGATGCGCTGCGTCAGGAACGGCTGATCAAGAAGTTGCGCAAGAGCGCCAAGGAATGTCTGGTCGCGTCTTATCAATCTGACTGATCGGTTGCTATCAGCCAGATCTGTAGGCCGCTAATCAAATGCACGCTAAGCTGCCGACTCACTAATTGAGCGGCGGAGCCGAGCATGTCCGAGTTGATTCTGCATCATTACCCGACCTCGCCCTTTGCCGAGAAGGCGCGCCTGTTGCTGGGCTTCAAAGGCCTGTCCTGGCGCTCGGTGCACATTTCGCCGGTGATGCCCAAACCCGATCTGACCGCACTGACCGGTGGCTATCGCAAGACCCCGGTGCTGCAGATCGGCGCGGATATTTATTGCGACACGGCGTTGATCGCTCGGCGCCTGGAGCAGGAAAAAGCCCTGCCGGCGTTGTTCCCTGAAGGCCAGGAAATGATCAGCACCAGTTTTGCCGCGTGGGCCGACTCGGTGGTGTTCCAGCATGCCGTGAGTCTGGTGTTCCAGCCCGAGTCGGTGGCGGTGCGTTTCGCCAAGCTGCCGCCGGAAGCGATCAAGGCGTTCCTCGCCGACCGTGCCGGGCTGTTCAGTGGCGGCAGCGCCACCCGCCTGTCGGCCGAACAGGCCAAGCATCAATGGCCAACGATCATGGCGCGTCTGGAGCAACAGTTGCAGCGCGAGCAGGGCGACTTCCTGTTCGGTGAGCCGTCGATTGCCGACTTCGCCCTGGCGCATCCGCTGTGGTTCCTCAAGGCGACGCCTGTCACTGCGCCGTTGGTCGACGAATATCCGGCGGTCACTGCGTGGCTGTCGCGTGTGCTGGGCTTTGGACATGGTGCGTCGAGTGTAATGACCGCCGAGGAAGCGCTGGACGTGGCGCGCAACGCGACGCCGGCCGCATTGCCGGAGGAGCCGTTTGCCGATCCGAACGGCTTCAAGGCCGGGCAGCAGGTGGCGATAGCCGCGATCGACTACGGCGTGGATGCGGTGCAGGGCGAGTTGCTGTTTGCCGGACGTGAAGAACTGATCCTGCGCCGTGAAGACCCGCGTGGCGGCGTGGTGCATGTGCACTTCCCGCGCTTTGGTTTCCGCATCGAGGCTCGCTGATCAGCGAGTAGCCTTTGCTTGATAGGATGGGGCGCATTTGTGGTGAGGGGATTTATCCCCGATGGGGTGCGAAGCGCCCCCAAAAACCTGCACGCTTCACCAGGCAGGTTTTGCGACGGCTTCGCCGCCGATCGGGGATAAATCCCCTCGCCACAGGGGCGCAGTGTTACTTCAGGGCCGCCAGAATCTCATCCGGATCAAACCCGCGAATCAACGTGCCATTCACATCAATCAACGGAATCCCGCGCCCGCCCAAGGCCTCATACGCCTTGCGCGCCTCGGCATCCTTCTCGATGTCAAACTCCTTGAACGCAATGCCCTTGCTGTCGAGAAAACGCTTGGTCTGCTTGCAGTAGCCACACCAGTCGGTGGCGTACAGCACGACACGGGCCTGCGCCCGCGTCTGCTCCGAGACCATCTGCGACGGATTGAACACCCGCTCGATCTTGCCCCAGTTCTGATAGATCACCACCACCAGCAGAACCAGCGCGACCTTCTTCAGCACCTTGCCCAGCATCAGTTGCGACGCTTGAGCTGATCGGTCAGCGAGGTCGGCAGGCCCTTGATGATCAGGGTGCCGGCCTCTTCGTCGTATTCGATCTTCGAGCCCAGCAGGTGCGCTTCAAAGCTGATTGACAGGCCTTCGGCGCGGCCGGTGAAGCGGCGGAACTGGTTGAGGGTGCGTTTGTCCGCCGGAATCTCTGGCGACAGGCCGTAGTCCTTGTTGCGGATGTGGTCGTAGAAGGCTTTCGGGCGCTCTTCATCGATCAGCTCCGACAGCTCTTCCAGACCCATCGGCTCGCCGAGTTTGGCCTGGCTGCTGGCGTAATCGACCAGGGTCTTGGTTTTTTCGCGGGCGGAGTCTTCCGGCAGGTCTTCGCTCTCGACGAAATCGCTGAAGGCCTTGAGCAGAGTGCGGGTTTCGCCTGGGCCGTCGACGCCTTCCTGGCAACCGATGAAGTCGCGGAAGTATTCCGAGACCTTCTTGCCGTTCTTGCCCTTGATGAACGAGATGTACTGCTTGGACTGCTTGTTGTTCTGCCACTCGGACACGTTGATCCGCGCCGCCAGGTGCAACTGGCCGAGGTCGAGGTGGCGTGACGGGGTCACGTCCAGCTCATCGGTCACCGCCACGCCTTCGCTGTGGTGCAGCAGGGCGATCGCCAGGTAATCGGTCATGCCTTGTTGGTAATGGGCGAACAGCACGTGGCCGCCGACCGACAGGTTCGACTCTTCCATCAGCTTCTGCAGATGCTCGACCGCGACTTTGCTGAACGTGGTGAAGTCCTTGCCACCGTCCATGTACTCCTTCAGCCAGCCGCTGAACGGGAACGCGCCGGATTCCGGATGGAACAGGCCCCAGGCTTTGCCCTGTTTGGCGTTATAGCTCTCGTTGAGGTCGGCGAGCATGTTCTCGATGGCCGCGGACTCAGCCAGTTCGGAATCACGGGCGTGCAGAACTGCGGGCGTGCCGTCGGGTTTTTTGTCGATCAGGTGGACGATGCAATGACGGATCGGCATGGGCTTCTCGGCTGGTGGAAGGGAGGAGGGCAGGCTCCCCCGAAAAAGCGCTAAGTGTACCCGATTCTCCACCCGGGACGTTGCAACCGTCCCCCTGTAGGAGCTGCCGCAGGCTGCGATCTTTTGACTTTGATTTTTTAAAAAACAAGATCAAAAGATCGCAGCCTTCGGCAGCTCCTACAGAAAGCGGGCGCCGCAAAAAACTGTGACCCGTGGCCGCGTAATCAGGGGGTTGAAGGCCGAAACCGGGGCAAGCGCCCGTCCTTATGCAGTTTTTTACCGATTTAGAGCAATAAACCTGACCAAATGGGTAGCTAGAGGCGGATATTTCCCCGTCTCTGTGCTAGTTTTGCCCGGTCTTACGCGAAGTCACTGCGTTAAGCGTGCATTCAGCATTTGTCAGGTCGAACCAAACCCTGATTTCGGCATCTATAACCCGACTCGTCGCGGTTATCGCCGAGGGTGCCAGATCCAGAAGATCGGGCTCGATGGCTGACACTGCACTCTGCAATCCATATGAATTTGATAGGGAAGGAACACTACATGGCTCTTACTAAAGACCAACTGATCGCTGACATCGCTGAAGCTATCGACGCGCCGAAAACCACCGCGCGTAACGCTCTGGACCAACTGGGCCAAATCGTTGCTGATCAGCTGGAAAATGGCGGCGAAATCACCTTGCCAGGTATCGGCAAGCTGAAAGTGACCGAGCGTCCTGCCCGCACTGGCCGTAACCCTTCGACTGGCGCTGCCATCGAAATTCCTGCCAAGAAAGTGATCAAGCTGGTTGTGGCCAAAGGCCTGACCGACGCTGTGAACAAGTAAGACGCAGCGATAAAAAAACCGTGCACCAGAGCAATCCGGGCACGGTTTTTTTGTGCCTGCGATTCTCCTGTAGGAGCTGCGGCACGCTGCGATCTTTTGATCTGGCTTGTCAAAAACAAGAGCAAAAGATCGCAGCGTGCCGCAGCTCCTACAGGGGCAAGGTCAGCGGGTCCAGCGCTCGCGTCGCCAGATCTGCTGTTCGGACTTGGTCTGGAAGGTCCAGGCGACGAAGCGGCTCTGCTTCTGCCCCTGGGACATCTCCACCACCTGGCTTTCCAGCACGCCGGCCTTTTTCAGCGCGGTTTCGATGGCAGGCAAGTTCGAGGCTTTCGACACCAGCGTGCTGAACCACAGTACCTTGTGCGCAAAGTTCGCGCTTTCGGCGATCAGTTGCGTCACGAAACGTGCTTCGCCACCTTCGCACCACAGCTCCGCCGACTGACCGCCGAAGTTCAGCACCGGCAGCTTGCGTTTCGGATCAGCCTTGCCCAGTGCACGCCATTTGCGCTCGCTGCCCTTGGTCGCTTCTTCCATCGAAGCGTGGAATGGCGGGTTGCACATGGTCAGGTCAAAACGCTCGCCCGGTTCCAGCAAGCCGATCAGGATGTGCTTGCGGTTTTCCTGCAGGCGCAGCTGGATCACCTTGTTCAGATCATTGGACTGGACGATGGCTTTGGCAGCAGCCACGGCCGTCGGATCGATTTCCGAGCCGAGGAAGTGCCAGCGGTATTCGCTGTTGCCAATCAGCGGATACACGCAGTTGGCGCCCATGCCGATGTCCAGCACGTTGACGATTGCGCCACGGGGCACCTTGCCGTCGTTCATGCTCGCCAGCAGGTCCGCAAGGAAGTGCACATAGTCGGCACGGCCCGGCACGGGCGGGCAGAGGTAGTCTGCCGGGATGTCCCAGTGTTGAATGCCATAGAACGCCTTGAGCAACGCCCGGTTGAACACGCGCACCGCGTCGGGGCTGGCGAAGTCGATGCTTTCCTTGCCGTACGGGTTGGTGATCACGAACTTCGCCAGTTCCGGCGTGGTCTTGATCAGCGCCGGGAAGTCATAGCGGCCCTGATGGCGGTTGCGCGGGTGCAGGCTGGCCTCTTTACGCGGCTCCACGGCTTTGGCCGGGGTGGCGGAATCAGGCTTCTTGCGCGCGGGGCGAGGTGTACGGGGGGCGTTCATGGGCGTGGTCGATTCGGGTATGGCTGAAAGTGGCGGGTATTGTCCCACATATAAAGGCAACACCGATCAAACTGTGGGAGCGGGCTTGCTCGCGAATGCGTTGTATCAGCCAACGCACCAATGGAATGACACACCGCCTTCGCGAGCAAGCCCGCTCCCACAGGGGATTTTTGGTGTGGCGGGAATGAAAAAGGGAGGCCACCTGGGCCTCCCTCTTTCATTGCGGCTTGCCGTTACAGGCTGGAAATCCGCGCGTGCTGCTCGGCCAGCTTGCTCAGGGCCTGTTCGGCCTCGGCCAGTTTGGCGCGTTCTTTCTCGATGACTTCGGCCGGGGCCTTGTCAACGAAACCGGCGTTCGACAGCTTGCCGCCAACGCGCTGGACTTCGCCCTGCAGGCGCAGGATTTCCTTGTCCAGACGTGCCAGCTCGGCGCCCTTGTCGATCAGGCCGGCCATCGGCACCAGCACTTCCATCTCGCCAACCAGCGCGGTGGCGGACAACGGTGCTTCTTCGCCAGCCTTCAGCACGGTGATCGATTCCAGACGCGCCAGCTTCTTCAGCAGCGCTTCGTTCTCGGTCAGGCGACGCTGGTCTTCAGCGCTGACATTCTTCAGGTAGATCGGCAGCGGTTTGCCCGGGCCGATGTTCATTTCGCCACGGATGTTGCGCGTGCCGAGCATCAGGCCCTTGAGCCATTCGATGTCGTCTTCGGCCGCCGGATCAATGCGCTCTTCATTGGCCACCGGCCAAGGTTGCAGCATGATCGTCTTGCCCTGAATGCCGGCCAGCGGCGCGATGCGCTGCCAGATTTCTTCAGTGATGAACGGCATGAACGGATGCGCCAGACGCAGCGCCACTTCCAGCACGCGCACCAGCGTACGGCGAGTGCCGCGCTGACGCTCAACCGGCGCGTTCTCGTCCCACAGCACCGGCTTGGACAGTTCCAGGTACCAGTCGCAGTACTGGTTCCAGATGAACTCGTACAGCGCTTGCGCGGCGAGGTCGAAACGGAACTGATCCAGTTGACGGGTCACTTCGGCTTCGGTGCGTTGCAACTGCGAGATGATCCAGCGATCGGCCAGCGACAGCTCGTAGGCCTCGCCGTTCTGGCCGCAGTCTTCGCCCTTGTCCAGAACATAGCGCGCGGCGTTCCAGATCTTGTTGCAGAAGTTGCGATAGCCTTCGACGCGACCCATGTCGAACTTGATGTCGCGACCGGTGGAGGCCAGCGAGCAGAAAGTGAAGCGCAGGGCGTCAGTGCCGTAGCTGGCGATGCCGTCGGCGAACTCGTCGCGGGTGGCTTTTTCGATCTTCTTCGCCAGCTTCGGCTGCATCAGGCCCGAGGTGCGTTTCTGCACCAGGGTTTCCAGCTCGATGCCGTCGATGATGTCCAGCGGGTCGAGGACGTTGCCCTTGGACTTGGACATCTTCTGGCCCTGACCATCCCGCACCAGACCGTGTACATAAACGGTCTTGAACGGTACCTGCGGGGTGCCGTCCTCGTTCTTGATCAGGTGCATCGTCAGCATGATCATCCGGGCAACCCAGAAGAAGATGATGTCGAAACCGGTGACCAGCACGTCGGTGGAGTGGAATTTCTTCAGGAATTCGGTCTTCTCCGGCCAGCCCAAGGTGGAGAATGTCCACAGACCCGAACTGAACCAGGTGTCGAGCACGTCGTTGTCCTGTTGCAGCGCAACGTCCGGACCGAGGTTGTGCTTGGCGCGCACTTCGGCTTCATCGCGACCGACGTAGACCTTGCCCGACTCGTCGTACCATGCCGGAATCCGGTGGCCCCACCACAGCTGACGGCTGATGCACCAGTCTTGGATGTCGCGCATCCACGAGAAGTACATGTTTTCGTATTGCTTGGGCACGAACTGGATGCGACCGTCTTCAACGGCAGCAATCGCCGGCTCGGCCAGCGGCTTGGTCGACACGTACCACTGGTCGGTCAGCCACGGCTCGATCACGGTGCCGGAACGATCGCCTTTCGGCACTTTCAGGTTATGGTCATCGACGCTGACCAGCAGGCCGGCGGCGTCGAACGCAGCGACGATCTGCTTGCGCGCTTCGAAACGCTCGAGGCCGGCGTATTCAGCCGGGATCTTGCCGTCGATGCTGTCGTTCAGCGTGCCGTCGAGGTTGAACACCTGGGCCGCTGGCAGCACGTTGGCGTTCTTGTCGAAGATGTTCAGCAGCGGCAGGTTGTGGCGCTTGCCGACTTCGTAGTCGTTGAAATCGTGGGCCGGGGTGATTTTCACGCAGCCGGTGCCGAATTCAGGATCGCAGTAATCGTCGGCGATGATCGGGATGCGGCGGCCCACCAGTGGCAGCTCGACAAACTTGCCGATCAGGGCTTTGTAGCGCTCATCGTTCGGGTTCACCGCGACGGCGGAGTCGCCGAGCATGGTTTCCGGACGGGTGGTCGCGACGATCAGGAAATCCTTGCCTTCAGCGGTTTTCGCGCCGTCGGCCAGCGGGTATTTCAGGTTCCACAGGAAACCTTTCTCGTCGTGGTTTTCCACTTCGAGGTCGGAAATCGCCGTGTGCAGCTTGGTGTCCCAGTTGACCAGACGCTTGCCACGGTAGATCAGACCGTCTTCGTGCAGGCGCACGAACGCTTCTTTAACCGCTTCCGAAAGACCGTCATCCATGGTGAAGCGCTCGCGGCTCCAGTCCACCGACGAGCCGAGGCGGCGGATCTGCCGGCTGATGTTGCCGCCGGACTGCTCTTTCCACTCCCAGACTTTCTCGAGGAATTTCTCGCGGCCCAGGTCGTGACGGTTCTGGCCGGTGGCTTCCAGTTGACGCTCCACCAGCATCTGCGTGGCGATGCCGGCGTGGTCGGTGCCCGGCTGCCACAGGGTGTTGCGACCCTGCATGCGGCGGAAACGGATCAGGGCGTCCATGATCGCGTTGTTGAAACCGTGACCCATGTGCAGGCTGCCGGTGACGTTCGGCGGCGGGATCATGATGGTGTAGGAATCGCCCGCGCCTTGCGGTGCGAAATAGTTCTCGGACTCCCAGGTGTTGTACCAGGAAGTTTCAATGGCGTGCGGCTGGTAGGTCTTATCCATGCGCGGCGGGACCCTATTGGCATTTATTCAGGAAAAGCCGGGAAGTATAGCGGGGCATGGGGCCGAGGGCGAGCGGGGGATCGGGTAGGGCATTTAAATGTAGGAGCTGCCGCAGGCTGCGATCTTTTGATTTTGATCTTGAAAAACAAAGTCAAAAGATCGCAGCCTGCGGCAGCTCCTACAGGGGATTTGTGGTTATTCGTATTGGCTGAGCAGCCGTTCCATGCGCGCCTCGAGGCGGCGTTTGATTTCGGTTTCGATGTGCGGGGCGAAGTCGTCGATCACGTCCTGCATGATCAATTGCGCGGCGGCGCGCAGTTCGCGGTCCAGGTGCAGCAGGGCGTCCGGGCCTTTATTCACAGGTGCGGCAGCAGGCGGTTGCGCAGGTGTCGGGGCCGGCGCGGGTGACGGTTCGATGGCCGGCGGCTTGGTGTCGACGGCCTCGAACAGCATCGGAATCTGTTCTTGTTCGCCGTCCTCGACCGTATCGGTCAGCAGCGGCGGTTGCAGGTTGTCATCGCCGAGCAACTGGCGGATCGATTCGAGATCGTCCAGCAGGTGCGCAGGCTTTTGCAGCGGTTTTGGAGTGTCCATCGGCGTACTCAGAGGCGCTGTAAACGGTGATCTTGCAGAGGATAGCCCTGTTCCCGGTAGAAACGGAAACTCTCCCGTCCCGCCGCGCGAATCGTCGGATCTTCCACCACCACTTCCGCGACGCGGGCGAATTGGCTGGCGAAGGCCGGGACTTTCAGGTCGAGATTGACCAGCAGATCCTGATGCGCGCCACAGTCGGCGCCCACCCCCAATACAATCAAACCGTCCGGTTCGCTGTCGGCAGGGCCGTGAGGCACGAAGGTTTCACCCTTGAATGCCCACAGGCGTGCATCGAGGTCATCACGCTGGGCGACATCGCTGCAATGCAGGTAGATGCGGTGGCCCATGCGCCAGGCTTTCTCGGTGAGCTTGCAGGCAAAGTCCAGGCGAGCCGAAGGATCGGCGCTGGGCAGGATATAGAAGTCGACTTTGGTCATTGCGGTTCCTGAGCTGCAAACGGCGTCACCCGCAAGTGACGCCGCCGCAAGTCATCGGTTTCAGGCTTTGGCGCGGTCCAGCAGGTATTGGGTCAGCAGCGGAACCGGACGGCCGGTGGCGCCCTTGTCCTTGCCGCCGCTGGTCCAGGCGGTGCCGGCGATGTCCAGGTGCGCCCAGTTCAGGTTTTTGGTGAAGCGCGACAGGAAGCACGCGGCGGTGATGGTGCCGGCCTTCGGCCCGCCAATGTTGGCGATGTCGGCGAACGGGCTGTCCAGTTGCTCCTGGTATTCGTCGAACAGCGGCAGTTGCCAGGCGCGGTCGTCAGCCGCTTTGCCGGCGCTGAGCAGTTGCTCGATCAGCTCGTCGTTGTTACCCAGCAGACCCGAGGTGTGGGCACCCAGCGCCACGACGCAGGCGCCGGTCAGGGTGGCGATGTCGATCACCGCTTGCGGCTTGAAGCGCTCGGAGTAGGTCAGGGCATCGCACAGCACCAGACGGCCTTCGGCGTCGGTGTTGAGGATTTCCACGGTCTGGCCGCTCATGGTGGTGACGATATCGCCCGGACGCGAAGCGGTGCCGCTCGGCATGTTTTCGGCGCAGGCGAGGATGCACACCAGATTGATCGGCAGTTTCAGTTCAAGCACGGCACGCAGGGTACCGAACACGGAGGCTGCGCCGCCCATGTCGTATTTCATTTCATCCATGCCGGCGCCCGGCTTCAGGCTGATGCCGCCGGTGTCGAAGGTGATGCCTTTGCCGACCAGCGCGTACGGCTTCTCGGACTTCTTGCCACCGTTGTATTGCATGACGATCAGGCGCGGCGGCTGGGCGCTGCCCTGGCCTACCGCGTAGAACGAGCCCATGCCCAGGGATTTGATCTTCTTCTCGTCGAGGACTTCGACTTTCAGGTCCTTGAACTCTTTGCCCAGGCTCTTAGCCTGCTCGCCAAGGAAAGTCGGGTGGCAGATGTTCGGCGGCAGGTTGCCGAGGGTACGGGTGAAGGCCATGCCGTTGGCGATTGCCGTGGCGTGGTTCACCGCGCGCTGCACTTCGGCCTGAGCGGCTTTGATGGTCAGCAGGGTGATCTTCTTCAGGGCGCGCGGTTCGGCTTTCTGGCTCTTGAACTGGTCGAAGGTGTATTCACCGTCCACCAGGGTTTCGGCCAGCAGACGGGTCTTGCCATAGCTGTCGCGTTTTTTGACGATGATTTCGTCCAGCGCCAGCACGGCGTCGCTGCCGCCCAGACCTTTGAGGGTGTTGAGGATGCCGGCGACGATTTTGCGGAACGGACGGTCGCCCAGTTCTTCATCCTTGCCCACGCCGACCAGCAACACGCGCTCGGCTTTCAGGTTTGGCAGGCTGTGCAGCAGCAGGCTCTGACCGACTTTGCCGGCCAGATCGCCACGCTTGAGCACGGCGCTGATCGCGCCGCCGCTGAGTTCGTCGACCTGTCTGGCGGCAACGCCGAGTTTACGGCCTTCGCCGACGGCAACCACCAGGGTGGCGGTTTTCAACGTTTCTGGGCTAACGCTTTTTACAACCAGTTCCATGTCCGGATCCCTGAATGAATGGTCAACACACAGGCGTTCGGCGGTGTCCGCAGGCGCCTGCTTATAGATAGAAGAGGCGCAGGCCAAAGCCTGCGACAAGGGCCGCAGTTTGAACCTCGCTCCCCGCGCCTGACAACCCTAGGGGGCGTTCTCAATTAGTTTTCACACCGCGTTGTCGCCTTAAAGCCAGCCAGGCAAGGCGCCGCTGGGAATGGTTGTTCCCTTTCCAAGGCCTGCAACGCAGACTGGCCGGCTTTAAGGCACAACCCGAAGGGCTGGGCCTGCTGTTGTGCAGGGCTGCGTTGCTCGAAGCTTATTTGGAATGACCAAACCACGCTTCTCGCGCCTTGCCCTGCACAACAGCAGACCCGGCGCGGTGTGAAAACTAATTGAGAACGCCCCCTAGGTTGTACGATCAGCAAAGGATTACAGAGATGGATGAGTGTGCGCAGTGACAGGCGCACCCAATCACAGGATAATGCCGCATCTTTTTTCGACGGCTCTGCCTTGCGGGCCGGTCGAGACGTTTGCTTGTTTGGCCGCCTTAGCCTGACAACCCTGGAGTGTCTGGTTTGATCGTCTTCCGTTATCTGTCCCGTGAAGTGATGTTGACCCTGAGCGCCGTCAGCGCTGTGCTGCTGGTCATCATCATGAGCGGTCGCTTCATCAAATACCTTGCCCAGGCTGCTGCGGGCCAACTCGATCCGGGATCGCTGTTCCTGATCATGGGTTACCGTCTGCCGGGGTTCATGCAACTGATCCTGCCGTTGGGCCTGTTTCTGGGGATCCTGCTGGCGTACGGCCGGTTGTACCTCGAAAGCGAAATGACCGTGCTTTCGGCCACCGGCATGAGTCAGCAGCGCCTGCTGCGCATGACCCTGTTTCCGGCGACGCTGGTCGCACTGGTGGTGGCGTGGTTGAGCCTGAGCCTGGCCCCGCAAGGCGCCAATCAGTTCCAGCTGTTGCTGAACAAGCAGGACGCGCTGACCGAGTTCGATACCCTCGAACCCGGCCGTTTCCAGGCGCTGCGTGATGGCACCCGGGTGACCTACACCGAAACCCTGACTGACGATCGCGTCAACCTCAGCGGCGTGTTCATCTCGCAGAAAAACCTCGGGGCCAATCAGAAGGACCGCGGGATTTCCGTGCTGGTGGCCGAGAAGGGCCGTCAGGAAATCCATGCCGACGGCAACCGCTACCTGATCCTGAACAATGGCTATCGCTATGACGGCAGCCCGGGCCAGGCCGATTATCGCGCGATCAAATACGACACCTACGGCGTATTGCTGCCCAAGCCCGATGCCAGCGACGAGGTCACCGACCGTGACGCGATGCCGACTTCGACCTTGCTGAGCAACAGCGACGAGCGTTCCAAGGCTGAGCTGCAATGGCGCCTTTCGTTGCCGTTGCTGGTATTCATCGTGACCCTGATGGCGGTGCCGCTGTCGCGGGTCAACCCGCGTCAGGGGCGTTTCCTGAAGCTGCTGCCGGCGATTCTTCTTTATATGGCTTACCTGACCATCCTGATTGCCGCCCGCGGCGCCCTCGAAAAAGGCAAGATTCCGCCGGCCCTTGGCCTGTGGTGGGTGCACGGGATCTTCCTGGTCATCGGCCTCGGCCTGTTGTACTGGGAGCCGTTGCGCCTGAAGCTGGCCAGCCGTCGCAGCGCTGCGCTGGAGGTGGCCCGTGGTTAAACTCGACCGCTACATCGGCAGCAGCGTATTCGTGGCAATCATCGCCGTGCTGGCGATCATTCTGGGTCTGGCAACGCTGTTTGCCTTCATCGACGAGATGAGCGACGTCAGCGATACCTACACGCTGACCGACGTATTGAGCTTCGTCCTGCTCACCGCACCGCGTCGTCTTTATGAAATGCTGCCGATGGCCGCACTGATCGGCTGCCTGATCGGTCTTGGCAGTCTGGCCAGCAGCAGTGAACTCACCGTGATGCGTGCCGCTGGCGTGTCCATCGGCCGCATTGTCTGGGCGGTGATGAAACCGATGCTGGTGCTGATGCTGGCTGGTGTGCTGATCGGCGAGTACGTGGCCCCGGCTACCGAAAGCATGGCCCAGGCCAATCGCTCGCTGGCGCAAGGCAGCGGCGATGCACAAAGCGCCAAGCACGGTATGTGGCACCGTCAGGGCGAGGAGTTCATCCATATCAATGCCGTGCAACCTGACGGCCTGCTGTATGGCGTGACCCGCTACCACTTCGACAAGGAGCGTCACCTGCTCAGTTCGAGCTTCGCCAAGCGCGCAGAGTTCGACGGCAAGCGCTGGCTGCTGACCGACGTGACCACCACGCTGTTCCATGAGCGCAGCACCGAGGTGGTGAACGCGCCGAGCGAGGAGTGGGACGTGGCGCTGAGCCCGCAACTGCTCAATACCGTGGTGATGGCGCCTGAATCGCTGTCGATTTCCGGGCTGTGGGGCTACATCCACTATCTGAAGGATCAAGGCCTGAGCAACGGCCGTTACTGGCTGGCATTCTGGGTCAAGGTGTTGCAGCCGCTGGTCACCGCCGCGCTGGTGCTGATGGCGATCTCCTTCATCTTCGGGCCATTGCGTTCGGTGACTCTCGGTCAGCGGGTGTTCACCGGTGTGCTGGTGGGCTTCACCTTCCGCATCGTCCAGGATCTGCTCGGCCCGTCGAGTCTGGTGTTCGGTTTCTCGCCGCTGTTCGCGGTGCTGGTGCCGGCCACGGTCTGTGCGCTGGCCGGGGTCTGGCTGTTGCGCCGGGCCGGTTGATGGCCGCGTTGAAGCAAGCGCTTTAACCTTGAAACGCCCCGGTCGACAGATCGGGGCGTTTTCGTATGCAATCCGGGTGACAGGCGAACGTGACGCTTGCGCCGCGCATCAGGTACAATCCCCGGCTATTTTTCGGCGGGCCCAGCCTGCAGCCTTTTTGAGTGTTGATCCGTGAGTGATTTGAGTCATATCCGCAATTTCTCCATCATCGCCCACATTGACCATGGCAAGTCGACGCTGGCTGACCGTTTCATCCAGATGTGCGGTGGCCTGGCCGAGCGTGAAATGGAAGCCCAGGTACTGGATTCCATGGATCTGGAGCGCGAACGCGGGATCACCATCAAGGCCCACAGCGTTACCCTCTATTACAAAGCCAAAGATGGCGTCACCTACCAGCTGAACTTCATTGACACCCCGGGCCACGTCGACTTCACCTATGAAGTCAGCCGCTCCCTGGCCGCGTGTGAAGGTGCATTGCTGGTGGTCGATGCCGGTCAGGGTGTTGAAGCCCAGTCCGTGGCCAACTGCTACACCGCGATCGAGCAGGGCCTGGAGGTCATGCCGGTACTGAACAAGATCGACCTGCCACAGGCCGAGCCGGACCGCGTCAAGGACGAGATCGAGAAGATCATCGGCATCGACGCCACCGACGCCGTCACCTGCAGCGCCAAGACCGGCCTGGGTGTCGACGAAGTGCTCGAGCGTCTGGTCGCGACCATTCCGGCGCCGACCGGCAACATCGAAGATCCGTTGCAGGCGTTGATCATCGACTCCTGGTTCGACAACTACCTGGGCGTTGTCTCCCTGGTGCGCGTGCGTCATGGCCGGGTGAAGAAGGGCGACAAGATTCTGGTCAAGTCCACCGGCAAGGTTCACCTCGTCGACAGCGTCGGTGTATTCAACCCGAAACACACCGCCACCGCTGACCTCAAGGCCGGCGAAGTGGGTTTCATCATCGCCAGCATCAAGGACATTCACGGTGCACCGGTCGGTGACACCCTGACCCTGAGCTCGACCCCGGACGTCCCGGTACTGCCCGGCTTCAAACGCATCCAGCCACAGGTTTACGCCGGTCTGTTCCCGGTCAGCTCCGACGACTTCGAGGATTTCCGCGAAGCGCTGCAGAAACTGACCCTGAACGACTCGTCGCTGCAGTACACCCCGGAAAGCTCTGACGCCCTGGGCTTCGGCTTCCGTTGCGGGTTCCTCGGCATGCTGCACATGGAGATCATCCAGGAGCGTCTCGAGCGCGAATACGACCTGGACCTGATCACCACTGCGCCGACGGTAATTTTCGAGCTGGTGCTGAAAACCGGTGAAACGATTTACGTCGACAACCCGTCCAAGCTCCCGGA
Source organism: Pseudomonas sp. Eth.TT006 (assembly GCF_054456575.1). Classification (NCBI taxonomy): domain Bacteria; kingdom Pseudomonadati; phylum Pseudomonadota; class Gammaproteobacteria; order Pseudomonadales; family Pseudomonadaceae; genus Pseudomonas; species Pseudomonas sp. Eth.TT006. The sequence continues at coordinate 332,129 of NZ_JBTJEN010000002.1, forward strand.
TGTGTCGGCCATCGAAGACATGCGCGAGCCGATCGTGCGTGCCAACATCCTGGTTCCGCAGGAACACCTGGGCAACGTCATCACCCTGTGCATCGAGAAACGCGGTGTGCAGGTCGACATGCTGTTCCTCGGCAATCAGGTGCAGGTCACTTACGACCTGCCGATGAACGAAGTGGTCCTGGACTTCTTCGACCGCCTCAAATCCACCAGCCGCGGCTATGCTTCGCTGGATTACCATTTCGATCGTTACCAATCGGCTAATCTGGTGAAACTGGACGTGCTGATCAACGGTGACAAGGTCGACGCCCTGGCGTTGATCGTGCACCGCGACAATTCGCACTTCAAAGGTCGCCAGTTGACCGAGAAGATGAAAGAACTGATTCCTCGTCAGATGTTCGACGTGGCGATCCAGGCGGCCATTGGCGGTCAGATCGTTGCCCGGACAACCGTCAAGGCACTCAGAAAGAACGTATTGGCCAAATGCTACGGCGGTGACGTAAGCCGTAAGAAAAAACTGTTGGAAAAGCAGAAGGCCGGTAAGAAACGCATGAAGCAGGTCGGCAACGTGGAAATTCCACAGGAAGCCTTCCTTGCCGTGCTCAGGTTGGAATAGTCAGGTCCTATGTCACTAAATTTCCCGCTGTTGCTGGTCATCGCCGTGTTCGTCTGCGGCCTGTTGGCGTTGCTCGATCTGTTGTTCCTGGCACCGCGTCGGCGTGCTGCCATTGCCTCTTATCAAGGCAGTGTCAGCCAGCCCGAAGCCGTGGTGGTCGAGAAGCTGAACAAAGAGCCGTTGCTGGTTGAATACGGCAAGTCGTTCTTTCCGGTGCTGTTCATCGTGCTGGTGCTGCGTTCGTTCCTGGTGGAACCGTTCCAGATCCCGTCCGGCTCGATGAAACCGACCCTGGACGTCGGCGACTTCATTCTGGTGAACAAATTTTCCTACGGGATCCGCCTGCCGGTGATCGACAAGAAAATCATCGAAGTCGGTGACCCGCAGCGTGGCGATGTGATGGTGTTCCGCTACCCGAGCGACCCGAACGTCAACTACATCAAGCGTGTAGTCGGCCTGCCGGGCGACACCGTGCGGTACACCGCCGACAAGCGTCTGCTGGTCAATGGTGAGTCGATTGCCGAGCAACTGGTCGGCTCCGAGCCGGGCACGCTGGGCAGCGCGGAGCTGTACAAGGAAAAACTCGGCGCTGCCGAGCACCTGATCCGCAAGGAAATGAGCCGCTACCGCGCCACCCCGGACCATAGCTGGACCGTGCCGGCCGGCCATTACTTCATGATGGGCGACAACCGCGACAACTCCAACGACAGTCGCTACTGGGATGACCCGAACATTCCCAAGGATCTGCTGGGCATGGTTCCCGACCAGAATATCGTCGGCAAAGCCTTCGCTGTCTGGATGAGCTGGCCGGAACCGAAACTCAGCCACCTGCCGAATTTCTCGCGGGTTGGCCTGATCAAGTAATCAATCACGGCGCTGTTGACCACAGCGCCGAATGCATTTCTGGAGTCGACACAAATCGGCGCCAGGGCATGAAGCCACGATATTCAGGACGTCATTTTTGAACACAGCGTTAATTGTCCCAGGCCTGCGCCGTATCCCGGCGATGGCGGTGGAATCCAGCCACGAACTCAGCGTGGGTAAACCGTGAGCGTTTCTCTAAGCCGTCTCGAGCGCCAGCTCGGTTACACCTTCAAGGATCAGGAGCTGATGCTGCTGGCCCTCACGCATCGCAGCTTTGCCGGGCGCAACAACGAGCGCCTGGAATTCCTCGGCGATGCGATCCTCAACTTTGTCGCCGGCGAGGCGCTGTTCGATCGCTTCCCGCTGGCCCGCGAAGGCCAGTTGTCGCGTTTGCGCGCACGTCTGGTCAAGGGTGAGACACTGGCCGTGCTGGCCCGTGGTTTCGACCTGGGCGACTACCTGCGCCTGGGTTCGGGCGAACTGAAAAGCGGTGGCTTCCGTCGCGAGTCGATCCTGGCCGATGCCCTCGAAGCGTTGATCGGTGCGATCTACCTCGACGCCGGCATGGACGTCGCCCGTGAGCGCGTCCTGTCCTGGCTGGCCGGCGAGTTCGAAGGCCTGACGCTGGTCGACACCAACAAGGACCCGAAAACCCGTCTGCAGGAACACCTGCAATCGCGCGGTTGTGAACTGCCGCGCTACGAAGTGGTGGATATCCAGGGCGAGCCGCACTGCCGTACCTTCTTCGTCGAGTGCGAAGTGGTTTTACTGAATGAAAAAAGCCGGGGTCAGGGCGTGAGCCGTCGCATTGCCGAACAGGTAGCGGCCGCCGCAGCACTGATTGCCCTGGGCGTGGAGAATGGCAATGACTGATACAAACGCAACTCGCTGTGGCTACGTTGCCATCGTCGGCCGTCCCAACGTCGGCAAATCGACGCTGCTGAACCACATCCTCGGGCAGAAGCTGGCGATCACCTCGCGCAAGCCGCAGACCACTCGCCACAACATGCTCGGGATCAAGACCGAGGGCGACGTGCAGGCGATCTATGTCGACACCCCCGGCATGCACAAGGGCGGCGAAAAGGCCCTGAACCGTTACATGAACAAGACCGCTTCGGCGGCGTTGAAAGACGTCGACGTGGTGATCTTCGTGGTCGACCGTACCAAGTGGACCGACGAAGACCAGATGGTCCTGGAGCGCGTGCAGTACGTGACCGGCCCGCTGATCGTCGCGCTGAACAAGACCGACCGCATCGAAGACAAGGCCGAGCTGATGCCGCACCTGTCGTGGTTGCAGGAACAGCTGCCGAACGCGCAGATCATCCCGATTTCCGCGCAGCACGGGCACAACCTCGATGCGTTGGAAAAAGTCATCGCTGATCATCTGCCGGAGAACGATCACTTCTTCCCCGAAGACCAGATCACCGACCGCAGCAGCCGTTTCCTCGCCGCCGAACTGGTGCGTGAGAAAATCATGCGCCAGATGGGCGCCGAGCTGCCGTACCAGATCACCGTCGAGATCGAAGAATTCAAGCAACAGGGCAAGACCCTGCACATTCACGCGTTGATTCTGGTCGAGCGTGACGGACAGAAGAAGATCATCATTGGCGACAAGGGCGAGCGCATCAAGCGCATTGGCACCGAGGCGCGCAAGGACATGGAGCTGCTGTTCGACTCCAAGATCATGCTCAACCTGTGGGTCAAGGTGAAGGGCGGCTGGTCCGACGACGAGCGCGCACTGCGTTCGCTGGGTTACGGCGACCTGTAAGTAGCGGTTTTCCAGTAGACCAGAACCCCCTGTGGGAGCGGGCTTGCTCGCGAATGCGGTGTAGCATTCAGCATTGATGTTGACTGTTACACCACATTCGCGAGCAAGCCCGCTCCCACATTTGGTTCTGGGTTGTTTACAAAACCGCGATTCTTCATCGAGAACTCAATGTCGCAAACCTCGCCTCCCGCCCAACCCGCCTACGTCCTGCATTCGCGCGCCTACCGCGAAACCAGCGCACTGGTCGATTTCCTCACGCCGCAAGGTCGGCTGCGGGCGGTGTTGCGCAGCGCGCGGGGCAAGGCCGGGACATTGGCGCGGCCGTTCGTGCCGTTGGAGGTGGAGTTTCGGGGCAAGGGTGAATTGAAGAATGTCGGGCGCATGGAAAGTGCCGGCAATGCGACCTGGATGGTCGGCGAGGCGCTGTTCAGCGGCCTCTATCTCAATGAACTGCTGATCCGTCTGCTGCCCGCCGAAGATCCACATCCGGCGGTGTTCGATCATTACGCCGCCACGTTGCTGGCCCTGGCCGAAGGTCGGCCATTGGAGCCGCTGCTGCGTTCTTTCGAATGGCGTCTGCTGGACGATCTCGGCTACGGTTTCTCGATGAACACTGACATCCACGGCGAACCGGTGGCGGCGGACGGGCTCTATCGCCTGCAAGTGGATGCCGGGCTTGAGCGGGTCTATCTGCTGCAACCGGGTTTGTTCAACGGTGTTGAATTGTTGGCCATGGCCGAAGCCGACTGGACCGCCCCCGGCGCGCTGTCGGCGGCCAAGCGGCTGATGCGCCAGGCATTGGCGGTTCATCTCGGCGGGCGCCCCCTCGTCAGCCGCGAGCTATTTCGCAAGCCCTGATATGCTGTGCGCCGAATCTTTCCCTTCAGGAGCGCATCCGTGACCAGCAGCAATCGCATTCTTCTTGGCGTGAACATCGACCACGTCGCCACCCTGCGGCAGGCCCGTGGCACGCGCTACCCGGATCCGGTCAAGGCGGCGCTGGACGCGGAAGAGGCGGGCGCCGACGGCATCACCGTGCACCTGCGTGAAGACCGCCGGCATATTCAGGAGCGCGACGTGTTGCTGCTCAAGGATGTGCTGCAGACCCGCATGAACTTCGAGATGGGCGTTACCGAAGAAATGATGGCGTTCGCCGAACGCATCCGTCCGGCGCACATCTGCCTGGTCCCGGAAACCCGTCAGGAACTGACCACCGAAGGCGGTCTGGATGTCGCGGGGCAGGAAGAGCGGATCAAGGCAGCGGTCGAGCGTCTGTCGAAGATCGGCAGTGAAGTGTCGCTGTTCATTGACGCCGACGAGCGGCAGATCGCTGCGTCCAAACGCGTGGGTGCACCGGCCATCGAACTGCACACCGGGCGTTACGCCGATGCCGAGACCCCGACCGAGGTTGCTGAAGAGCTGAAGCGTGTGGCGGACGGCGTGGCGTTTGGTCTGGCTCAAGGCCTGATCGTCAATGCCGGGCATGGCCTGCATTACCACAATGTTGAAGCGGTGGCGGCGATCAAGGGCATCAACGAACTGAACATTGGTCATGCGCTGGTGGCACATGCTCTTTTTGTGGGGTTCAAGTCGGCGGTGTCGGAGATGAAGGCGCTGATTCTGGCTGCTGCGCTCAAAGGCTGAAGACGGCGGCGCTGCCATCGCGGGCAAGCCACGCTCCCACAGGTTCGGGGATCTCCTGTGGGAGCGTGGCTTGCCCGCGATGGCGTCATCAAAGACAACAAAAATTTAGAGCGGGGCAGGTTCTTGAGCGGGTTTTGACTTGTCGATACCGGGCACATGCAGATTGCCCTCGGCCACCTGGTCGCCCTCAAGCTGCGGCTGGGTCACCCAAGTCAGGATGTCGTAGTAGCGCCGGATGTTCGCCACGAAATGCACTGGCTCGCCGCCCCGGGCGTAGCCATAGCGGGTCTTGCTGTACCACTGCTTCTGCGACAGGCGCGGCAGCATCTTCTTCACGTCCAGCCATTTGTCCGGATTCAGGCCTTCGCGGGACGCCAGTTTGCGCGCGTCATCGAGGTGGCCGCTGCCAACGTTATAAGCCGCCAGGGCGAACCACGTGCGGTCCGGCTCCTGAATCGATTCGTCGAGCTGATCCTTCATGTACGCCAGGTACTTGGCGCCGCCCATGATGCTTTGCTTGGGATCGAGTCGGTTCGACACGCCCATCGCCTGAGCAGTGTTCTGGGTCAGCATCATCAGGCCGCGCACGCCGGTCTTCGAAGTGACCGACGGTTGCCACAGCGATTCCTGATAACCGATGGCGGCGAGCAGGCGCCAGTCGACTTTCTCTTTCTTGGCGTAAGTCTTGAAGTGCTGTTCGTATTTGGGCAGGCGCTGCTGCAGGTGCTGGGCGAAGGTGGTGGCGCCCATGTAGCCGAGGACATCGACGTGCCCGTAATAACGGTCTTTGAGGCGCTGCAGGGTGCCGTTTTTCTGCACCTTGTCGAGGTAGGCGTTGATCTCGTTGAGCAGGCTGTTGTCTTCGCCGGCAGCCACGGCCCAGCTCTGGCTGCGCGCATCGCCGAGGTCGAAGGCCACGCGGATGTTGGTGAAGTACACCTGATTCATCGCCACTTCATTGGAATCGACCAGGGTCAGGTCGATCTGGCCTTCATCGACCATGCGCAACAGGTCGACCACTTCCACCGCGTCGGATTCTTCGTACTCGATGCCGGGAAATTTCTTTTTCAGCTCTGCCAGTTGTTCGGCGTGGGTGCTGCCCTTGAGCACCATGATCTTCTTGCCGGCCAGATCGCCGGGATCGGTCGGCCGCGACTGGCCGTTGCGATAGATGATCTGCGGGGTGACTTCGAGGTAGGAGTGGGAGAAGCGCACCTGCTTCTGCCGATCTTCACTGCTGACCAGCCCGGCTGCCGCCAATACCGGCCCGTTCGGTTTGCCGACCTGGTTGAACAGATCATCAAGATTGTCGGCAGTCTCGATCTTCAGCTCGACCCCCAAATCGTCGGCGAAGCGCTTCACCAGCTCGTATTCGAAGCCGGTTTCACCGCTGCGATCCTGAAAGTAGGTGGCGGGGCTGTTACGGGTAATCACCCGCAGCACACCATCCTCCTTTACGCGCTCGAGTGTGTTGGGTTTATCAACACAGCCACCGAGCATCAGGAAGAGTCCGGTTGCGATCAGCCATTTGGCGTACCGCGGACGCAAAGCCGTTGGGAAAAACATCTGCGCAGTATACGCAAACGGCTGCGGGCGCCATATCTCGACAGTGAAGGGCTTGTCTGCTAGAGATCACAAATCTGCGCGAAACCCAGCAGGAACGGGGCTCTAGAGCATTTTGTTACAGTAAAAATAAGCCAGCATCACAGGTCGGTTAAATCTGACTCGAAAGGCAGAAACACAGATTGATATCCGGGTGCAACCGTGCGTAGCGTTTCGGGTGATGTTGAGGGCGGTTTAGGCTAGAATGCACGGCCTCAAAGCACACCCCTTCCCGAGGCTGTCCCGAAGATGTTGATCCTGCGCGGCGCTCCTGCCCTTTCTGCCTTTCGCCACAGCAAACTCCTTGAGCAACTGAGCCAGAAGGTTCCAGCTGTCAGTGGCTTGTATGCTGAATTCGCTCACTTCGCCGAAGTCACCGGCGTCCTGACCGGCGACGAACAGCAGGTGCTTGCGCGCCTTCTGAAGTACGGTCCAAGCGTTCCGGTTCAAGAGCCGACCGGCCGTCTGTTTCTGGTGTTGCCGCGTTTCGGCACCATCTCGCCATGGTCGAGCAAGGCCAGCGACATCGCCCGCAACTGCGGCCTGAGCAAGATCCAGCGCCTGGAGCGCGGTATCGCGTTCTACGTGGCCGGGCAGTTCAGCGAAGCCGAGGCGCAGCAAATCGCCGACGTACTGCATGACCGCATGACCCAGATCGTCCTGAACAATCTGGAACAGGCCGCCGGTCTGTTCAGCCACGCCGAGCCGAAGCCGCTGACCGCGATCGACATCCTCGGCGGCGGCCGCGCCGCGCTGGAAAAGGCCAACACCGAGCTGGGCCTGGCCCTGGCCGAAGACGAGATCGACTATCTGGTCAACGCCTTCAACGGCCTCAAGCGCAACCCGCACGACATCGAACTGATGATGTTCGCCCAGGCCAACTCCGAGCACTGCCGCCACAAGATCTTCAACGCCAGTTGGGATATTGACGGCCAGAGCCAGGAAAAAAGCCTGTTCGGCATGATCAAGAACACCTATCAGATGCACAGCGAAGGCGTGTTGTCCGCTTATAAGGACAACGCCTCGGTGATCGTCGGCAACGTCGCCGGCCGCTTCTTCCCGAACCCTGAAACCCGCCAGTACGGCGCGGTGCAGGAGCCGGTGCACATTCTGATGAAGGTCGAAACCCACAACCACCCGACCGCGATCGCGCCGTTCCCGGGCGCCTCCACCGGTTCCGGTGGCGAGATCCGCGACGAAGGTGCCACCGGTCGTGGTGCCAAGCCAAAGGCCGGCCTCACCGGTTTCACCGTGTCCAACCTGCAGATCCCGGGCTTCGAACAGCCGTGGGAAGTGCCGTACGGCAAGCCTGAGCGCATCGTCACCGCACTGGACATCATGATCGAAGGCCCGCTGGGCGGCGCCGCGTTCAACAACGAATTCGGTCGTCCGGCCCTGACCGGCTACTTCCGTACCTTCGAACAGTCGATCAGCACTCCGCACGGTGACGAAGTTCGCGGTTACCACAAGCCGATCATGCTGGCTGGCGGCATGGGCAACATCCGCGAAGAACACGTCAAGAAAGGCGAAATCGTCGTGGGCTCCAAGCTGATCGTGCTTGGCGGCCCGGCGATGCTCATCGGTCTGGGCGGCGGCGCTGCGTCCTCGATGGCCACCGGCACCAGCTCGGCAGATCTCGACTTCGCGTCCGTTCAGCGGGAAAACCCTGAGATGGAGCGTCGTTGCCAGGAAGTCATCGACCGTTGCTGGCAGCTGGGCGACAAGAACCCGATCAGCTTCATCCACGACGTGGGTGCGGGCGGTCTGTCCAACGCCTTCCCGGAACTGGTCAACGACGGCGACCGCGGTGGCCGTTTCGAACTGCGCAACATTCCCAACGACGAGCCGGGCATGGCCCCGCACGAAATCTGGTCCAACGAATCCCAGGAGCGTTACGTTCTGGCGGTCGGCCCGGAAGACTTCGAGCGCTTCCAGGCGATCTGCGAACGCGAGCGTTGCCCGTTTGCCGTGGTCGGTGAAGCCACCGCCGAACCGCAGCTTACTGTCACGGATAGCCACTTCGGCAACAACCCGGTGGACATGCCACTGGAAGTGTTGCTGGGCAAGGCGCCGCGCATGCACCGTTCGGTGGTTCGCGAAGCCGAGCTGGGCGATGACTTCGATCCGTCGAACCTCGACATCACTGAAAGCATCGAGCGCGTTCTGCATCACCCGGCCGTGGCCAGCAAGAGCTTCCTGATCACCATCGGCGACCGCACCATCACCGGCCTCGTGGCCCGTGACCAGATGGTCGGCCCGTGGCAGGTTCCGGTGGCCGACGTCGCCGTCACCGCCACCAGCTTCGACGTCTACACCGGTGAAGCCATGGCCATGGGCGAGCGCACTCCGCTGGCACTGCTGGACGCTCCGGCGTCAGGCCGCATGGCCATCGGCGAAACCCTGACCAACATTGCCGCGTCGCGCATCAACAAAATCTCCGACATCAAACTGTCGGCGAACTGGATGTCCGCCGCCGGCCACCCCGGCGAAGACGCGCGTCTGTACGACACCGTGAAAGCGGTCGGCATGGAACTGTGCCCTGAGCTGGGCATTACCATCCCGGTGGGCAAGGACTCGATGTCCATGGCCACTCGCTGGAACGACAACGGCGAAGAGAAAACCGTCACGTCGCCAATGTCGCTGATCGTCACCGGTTTCGCCCCAGTGGCTGACATCCGTCAGACCCTGACCCCCGAACTGCGCATGGACAAGGGCACCACCGACCTGATCCTGATCGACCTCGGTCGCGGCCAGAACCGCATGGGTGCTTCGATCCTCGCGCAGGTGCACGGCAAGCTCGGCAAGCAGGCTCCGGACGTCGATGACGCTGAAGACCTGAAAGCTTTCTTCGCGGTGATCCAGGGCCTCAACGCCGACGGTCACCTGCTGGCGTACCACGACCGGTCCGACGGCGGTCTGCTGACCTCCGTGGTGGAAATGGCCTTCGCCGGCCACTGCGGTCTGAGCCTGAACCTGGACAGCGTTGCCGAAAGCTCGGCAGAAATCGCCGCGATCCTGTTCAACGAAGAGCTGGGCGCCGTGATCCAGGTTCGTCAGGACGCCACGCCAGACATCCTCGCGCAATTCAGCGCGGCCGGTCTGGGCGACTGCGTGTCGGTGATCGGTCAGCCGATCAACAATGGCCAGATCAACATCACCTTCAACGGTGACACCGTGTTCGAAGGCCAGCGTCGTCTGCTGCAGCGTCAGTGGGCCGAGACCAGCTACCAGATCCAGCGTCTGCGTGACAACGCCGACTGCGCCGAGCAAGAGTTCGACGCGCTGCTGGAAGAAGACAATCCGGGCCTGAGCGTCAAGCTGAGCTACGACGTCAACCAGGACATCGCCGCGCCTTACATCAAGAAAGGCATCCGCCCACAGGTTGCCGTGCTGCGTGAGCAGGGCGTCAACGGTCAGGTGGAAATGGCCGCCGCGTTCGACCGCGCCGGTTTCAACGCGATCGACGTGCACATGAGCGACATTCTCGCTGGCCGCGTCGACCTCAACGAGTTCAAAGGTCTGGTGGCCTGCGGCGGTTTCTCCTACGGCGACGTACTCGGCGCCGGTGAAGGCTGGGCCAAGTCGGCGCTGTTCAACAGCCGCGCCCGCGATGCGTTCCAGGGCTTCTTCGAGCGTAACGACAGCTTCACCCTCGGCGTGTGCAACGGTTGCCAGATGATGTCCAACCTGCACGAGCTGATTCCGGGCAGCGAGTTCTGGCCGCACTTCGTGCGCAACCGCTCCGAGCAGTTCGAAGCGCGCGTGGCGATGGTGCAGATCCAGGAATCGAACTCGATCTTCCTGCAGGGCATGGCCGGTTCGCGCATGCCGATCGCCATCGCTCACGGTGAAGGCCATGCCGAGTTCGCCAGCGAAGAAGCGCTGCTGGAAGCTGATCTGTCCGGTTGCGTGGCGATGCGGTTTGTCGACAACCACGGCAAGGTCACCGAAGCCTACCCGGCCAACCCGAACGGTTCGCCGCGCGGGATTACTGGTCTCACCAGCCGTGATGGCCGTGTGACGATCATGATGCCGCACCCGGAGCGGGTGTTCCGCGCGGTGCAGAACTCGTGGCGTTCGGAAGACTGGACCGAGGATGCTCCCTGGATGCGCATGTTCCGTAATGCGCGCGTCTGGGTGAACTGAGGCCTGTGTACAAGGTCGGGTTTTTTGTTCCTGACAGTCATGTCGAGGTGGTCAAGGAAGCCGTATTCGCTGCCGGTGGTGGGCGGATTGGCGACTATGACCACTGTGCCTGGCAGGTGCTCGGTCTGGGCCAGTTTCGACCTTTGGACGGCAGTCAGCCGTTTATGGGTGAAGCGGGGCAGGTCGAGCGGGTTGAGGAGTGGAAGGTCGAGCTTGTGGTGGCGGATGAGGTGATCGTTGCTGTTGTGGCGGCGTTGAAGCTCAGCCATCCGTATGAGACGCCGGCTTATGAGGTGTGGCGGCTGGAAGATTTCTGATCTTTCTGCTGCTGAAATGAAAAACCCGCTGGGAGTGATTCCAGCGGGTTTTTGCGGTTTTTGTTTCAACAATTACTGAATCGTAAGCTGCCACCGCAGTTTTTGAGGTTTTTTACTTGACGTGGCGGCATTACAAATTTTTCAAATTTATAATCCAGTATTTCACGCGTACTCAAGCTGTTGCTGTTCTCCGGGTGGGTGGTTCCTGTTAAACATTTAGTATTCATCTCACATGAAATTACTTGTTCTTCCAAGCCCGATTTAGGATAACTGAGAGGAATAGGTTTTACCGTCAATTCGCAGGAAGCCTTAGCGCTGCTGGCTTCCCATGCGACTTCGCAATCACCCGCTGAGACATATTCAGAACAGAGCGACAAGGCGAAAGGGAATGACGAAACCATAATGAATTTATTACGAGTTTGCATAAGATACCTGCTTTATAAACTATCATTTTAGTTGAACTGCTCTTGTGCAGGGTCTACCGATAGCTAAATGATCTCTACTGTAAGAACTAACAGTCCGCTAGAGTTTTTTTGAATATTGACTGAGTTTGTTATTCGAAGTTGGACTGCTCTCGAAATACACAATCGCCTGTAAATCGATGGCGGCCTTTATCTGGAAACACCGTGCTCAAAATGTTTGAGCGAGCCTACTGCCGGTAGGATCAGTGCCGTCTCCAAGGTCTATGAGGCTGTTTAAATCTGGGTCAAATCAACAAGAACCTTCCCACAAGGTTTTCAGGTTGTCCGTCGGACGCCTGCTCTCTAGGCTTTACCTGTCGCTGCCAATTCAGCGACCGGGCGTGAGATCCCCGGAATGCTTGCAACTAGCGCCAACACCACGATAATTGGCGCCAGCTCAATCTGCTGCCTGTTTTATGGCGGCTGTGTGCGGGCAGACTTCGGTCTGGCCGGTTGCCTGCTCCGGTGGATCTCACCCTGCACATAGCTGCCACCTCTTCGCCGCGTGAGATCCGGCGAACGATGGCATCCTTACTTGCTGCAGCAGGAGTTGAATTATGGACAAACTAATCCCCGATCCACCCCCCGAAACCACCACCCCACTCGCCGAAGCCCTCCACGCCGAAGACCTCGCCAAAAACCGCGAAGCGATCAAGCGCGCGCTGGACTTCTATCTCTGCCCCGAACCGAAAAAGCCGCGCCAACCGAGCACGATGTTCCTCGTCCACCCCAACGTCGACACCGAAAGCCTGCTCGCTCACGCGTGTGAATCACTGGCCTGCGCCAGCGCCATGGCCAGCAACTTCGCCAACGAACTGAGCGGTCTGCAACGCAGCACCGCACTTGCGATCCAGCAGATCACCATGCTCGCCGAACTCGCGGTAAACCGCGCCCTGGATCGGGTCGATCCACAAACCTGATCTCTCAGCTTCACCGCGTTATCGTTCTTCGCGAGCAAGCCCGCTCCCACAGGTGATTGCATTGCAAATGTGGGAGTCGGCTTGCCAGCGATGACGCCCTTCGCGCCGACCAGATTGTGGCAGGCAGCATTCAATTCAAACTGTGGGAGCGGGCTTGCTCGCGAAGAGGCCCGCCCAGACGCCGGAGATTCAAACCTTGGCACTGACCTCACTTCGACTGACGAGGGCCTCAATCGCCCCACTCAAACTCGCCGCCTTTTCCCCCACCAACAAATGCCAGACCCCACCTTCCAACGCGCTCACACCCTGACACCCCAGCGCTTTCAACTGCGCCTCGGACAACGCCTTGCCATCGGCCAGTTGCAAACGAATGCGCGTCAGGGCGATGCAGTCCAGTTGCAGCACATTCTGGTGACCGCCCAATGCCGCCAACCATTGTAGGGCTTCCGGTGCAGCGACCAATGCGGCTTTCGACTCCTCGACCACCACCCCAAGCGCAGCCACCAACGCGCGACCCAACGCCGGCATGGCGAGGCGAATTTCGTCGGCGATGCTGTCGGCCATCGGCCCCACAACAACCTGCAAACTGCCACCTTTGCCCGGACGTACCACCGCCATCGCACCCAGTGCTTTCAGATCAGCATCCGAAGCCTTGTTGCGATCGACCATCTCCAACCGTAACCGCGTGGTGCACGCGCCAACGGTGAGCAGATTCTGCGCACCGCCCAAGGCCTTGATGTAAGCACTGGCGCGTTCGTTTTCAGTGAGTACGGCTTTTTCACTGACAGCAACATCCTCACGCCCCGGCGTTTTCAGGTTGAAGCGACGAATACAGAAATCAAACACAACGTAATACACCACGGCATACGCCAGCCCGACCGGAATCACCAGCCAGCCGTTGGTCGAGCGACCCCAGCCGAGAACCATGTCGATAAAGCCGCCGGAGAAGGTGAAGCCCAGGTGAATGTTCAGCGCATTGGTGATCGCCATCGACAGCCCGGTCAGCAGCGCATGCAGCAGATACAGCAGCGGGGCGAGGAACATGAAGGCGAATTCGATGGGTTCGGTCACGCCGGTCAGAAACGAGGTCAGCGCCATCGACAGGAAGATCCCGCCCATGACCTTGCGCCGCTCCGGCAGGGCATTGCGGTACATCGCCAGGCACGCGGCGGGCAGGCCGAAGATCATCATTGGGAACATCCCGGTCATGAACTGGCCGCCCTTTGGATCGCCGGCGAAGTAGCGCGACAGGTCGCCGGTGACCAGGGCGCCGGTGGTCGGGTCGGTGAAGTTGCCGAACACGAACCACGCCATGTTGTTGAGGATATGGTGCAGGCCGGTGACAATCAGCAGGCGGTTGAACACGCCAAACACGAACGCGCCGAGGCTGCCGCTTTCCATCATCAGGCTGCCGAAACTGTTGATGCCGTGCTGGATCGGCGGCCAGATATAGCCGAACAGCACGCCCAGCGCGACCGCGGCAAACCCGGTGACGATCGGCACGAAACGCCGGCCGCCAAAGAATGCCAGGTACTCCGGCAGCTTGATGTCCTTGAAGCGGTTGTACAGCGCGCCGGCCATCAGGCCGCTGACGATCCCGGCGAGCATGCCCATGTTGATGCTCGCATCGAGCACCTTCAGCGTCGAGATCATCACCAGGTAACCGATTACCCCGGCCAGGCCGGCGGTACCGTTGTTGTCTTTGGCGAAACCGACGGCGATGCCGATGGCGAAGATCATCGCCAGGTTGGCGAAGATCACCTGACCGGCATCGTGGATGATCGCGATGTTCAGCAGGTCGGTGTCACCCAGACGCAGCAGCAGGCCGGCAATCGGCAGGATCGCGATCGGCAGCATCAGCGCGCGACCGAGGCGTTGCAGGCCTTCGATGAACAGTTGGTACATGGTGGTTCTCCCGGCTCTTTATAGAGAGCTTGTTGTTAGTGCAGAGGCCAGTGCTGGCGGCAGGCGTGACGCACGGCGGCGGCGCTGCTCAGCTTGAGCAGGTCACGGCTGAGGCGCTGGCATTCGGCCTCGTGCAACTGGCGCACGCGGTCCTTGATTTCACCGATCTGTACCGGGCTCACCGACAGTTCGGTCACGCCCAAGCCGATCAACACCGGCGTAGCCAACGGATCCGAGGCGAGAGCACCGCAGACGCCGACCCAGCGCTTGTGCACCGCCGCGCCTGCGCAGGTCATGGCGATCAGGCGCAGCAGCGCCGGGTGCAGGGCATCGACCCGCGCGGCGAGGCCGGCGTGGTCGCGGTCCATGGCCAGGGTGTATTGCGACAGGTCGTTGGTGCCGATCGACAGGAAGTCAGCGTGTTCGGCCAGTTGTTCGGCCTGCAGCGCGGCGGCGGGGACTTCGATCATCACGCCGATTTCCGGGCGCTGATTCACACCCAGTTCGAGGCACAACGCATCGATACGTTGGCGAATGTCCAGCAGCTCATCGACCTCAGTGACCATCGGCAACAGGATCCGGCAGCGGCGCAATGGCCTGACTTGCAGCAGCGCGCGCAATTGCTGATCGAGGATCTCCGGACGCGCCTGCGCCAACCGAATGCCGCGCAAACCGAGCACCGGGTTGGCCTCGGCGGGCAGCGGCAGGTAGTCGAGTTGCTTGTCGCCGCCGACGTCGATGGTGCGGATGATCACCGATTTGTCGCCCATGGCGTCGAGCACGGCTTGATAAGCGGCGCGCTGTTCTTCGACGTCCGGCGCGGTTTGCCGATCGACAAAGAGAAATTCGGTGCGCAACAGGCCGACACCGTCGGCGCCGTTGGCAAATGCGTCGGCCGCTTCATGGCTAGAGGCAACGTTGGCAACCACTTCGATGGTTACGCCGTTGCGCGTTTCGGCAGGCAGGTGGGCTTTGGCTTGCTGTGCGTCGCGACGTTGCTGGCGATCGATTTGTGCCTGCTGCACTTCAACCAAGCGCTCAGCGTTTGGCGTCAGTTCCAGACGACCGCCATCAGCATCCAGTACCACCGACTGCCCTTGCGGCTGATCAAGCAACGCTGAACCCAACGCTACCAGGCACGGCAACCCTTTGCCCCGCGCCAGAATCGCCACGTGCGACGTCGCGCCGCCCTCGGCCATGCACAACCCGGCGACCCCTTGCGTGCTGAGTTGCAGCAGATCCGACGGCGTCAGTTCATGCGCGGCGACGATGGCGCCAGGTGGCACATCGTAATGCCAGGCTTCGCCGAGCAGCGCGCGCAGCACCCGTTGCTTAAGGTCGCGCAGGTCGTTGGCGCGCTCGGCCAACAGCGCGCTGCCGGTGTGTTGCAGCACTTCGCACTGCACATCGATTGCCTGGCTCCAGGCGTGAGTCGCTGCGCTGCCTTGCTCGATGGCGTGTTGCGCGGCGTCGAGCAGTGCCGGGTCTTCGAGCAGCGCCAGATGCGCGGCGAAGATTGCTTCTTCGTCGCTGCTTTTATGCTTTTGCGCTTGGGTCAGGGTGGCGTGGATGTCGCTGCGTACCTGATTCAGCGCTGATTCAAGAAGCTGCTGTTGCGCCAGCGGATCATGATTACCCGTATCCGCCGGCAGGTTGATCGCGTTCAGGCGAAACAGCGGCCCGCCGACCAGTCCCGGCGCGGCGCACACTCCTTGCAATACACCTGCTTCGGCCGGGCGTTGGCGCGGTGCGGCGCTGACCGGTGCAGCGGCGTGATGGTCCTCGGGCAGCGCGGTGGTCAATGCGCTGAGCAAGGCTTGCAGCGCGGCTTCGGCGTCCGGCCCTTGGCAGCTGACACGTACTTCGTCCTGTTCGCCAATCGCCAGGCCCATCAGCCCGATCAGGCTGTTGCACGGCGCCGATTTGCCGGCGTAGTGCAGTTGCGACTGGCTGTTGAAGGCTTGCGCGGTCTGGCGAATCAGTGCCGCCGGGCGCGCATGCAGACCGCCGCGATGCGCCACCAACGCGTGCCCCTGCACCTCTGGCCCGCCAGCCTCTTCAACGTTCGCGGCCGCGCCGTTGCGGGCGATGATATGCAACAACGGCTCGCCGACTTTCACTGCTTTGAGCGTGATCGGGCGGACCTGGAAATCCTGGCTGTTGGTCAGGATCAGCAGGCTGACCAGGCTTTTGCATTGCTGGCCGACCTTGTCCAGATCGAAACGCAACAGTGGCTGGCCTTGACTGACCGGTGTGCCTTCCTTGACCAGCATCGAGAAGCCTTCGCCGTTCAGTTCAACGGTGTCGAGGCCCAGGTGCAGGAGGATTTCCGCGCCGTTGTCGGCGCGCACGGTCAGCGCATGGCCGGTACGGGCGACGTGGATGATTACGCCGGCGCAGGGCGAATACAGGGTGTCGTTCAGCGGGTCGATGGCAATGCCGTCACCCATCGCGCCGCTGGCGAACACCGCGTCCGGGACTTTGGCGAGCGTGAGCACCGGGCCGCTGAGCGGGGCGCTGAGGGTCAGCTCTTTATTGTTGTTGTTGTGCATGGCTCGGTCTCATCAGTAGTTCGGAATGTCGCGATTCCACGGTATTGCTTAATGGCTGCATCGCGATCTCACGGTTTCGCTGAGCCCTGTAGGAGCTGCCGAAGGCTCGGGCCGCGATCGGACGATCTGTTGATCTTGATCCATAAAAACCAGATCAAAAGATCGCAGCCTTCGGCAGCTCCTACAGGGGAAATCGTCGTCCGTCTTGGTTATCAGTGCGTACGTGTCACTTTGCTCAGGTGACGTGGTTGATCCGGGTCCATGCCTCGGGCTACGGCCAGGCCGGCGGCCATCACGTAGAAACTCTGGATCGCCAGAATCGGGTCGAGGGCCGGGTGTTCGGCGCGGCTCAGGGTCAGGTCGCGTTCGGGAATGTCGTCCGGCGCGGCGAGCAACACGCGGGCGCCGCGTTGACGCATTTCCGCTGCGAGGCTGATCAGGCCGGCCTGCTCGGCACCGCGTGGGGCAAACACCAGCAGCGGGTAGTGCTCGTCGATCAGCGCCATCGGGCCGTGACGGACTTCGGCGCTACTAAAGGCTTCAGCCTGAATCGCCGAGGTTTCCTTGAACTTCAGCGCAGCCTCTTGGGCGATGGCAAAACCGGCGCCACGACCAATCACCATCAACCGTTCGCAATCGCGCAGTGCGTCGATGGCGGCGCTCCAGTCCTGTTGCGCCGCTTCGCGCAGGCCTTCGGGTAGGGCGTCGTGCGCTTGCAGCAATTCGCGATCTTCTTTCCAGTGCGCGATCAGCCGGGCGCTGGCACTGAGGGTGGCGATAAAACTCTTGGTCGCGGCGACGCTGCTTTCGGTGCCGGCCAGTAGCGGCAGACTGAATTCACAGGCTGCTTCCAGCGGCGAATCGGCGGCGTTGACCATCGATACGCTGAGTGCGCCGCGCTTGCGCAGCAGACGCAGGCTGTTGACCAGATCCGGGCTCTGCCCCGATTGCGAAAAGGCGAACGCCACCTGACCGCTGACCTTCAACGGCGCCTGCTGCATGGTCACCACCGACATCGGCAACGACGCCACCGGCACGCCCAGTTGCTGCATGGTCAGATAAGCGAAGTAGCTCGCTGCATGGTCGGAGCTGCCGCGGGCAACGGTCATCGCCACTTGCGGAGGCTGACGGCGCAGGCGCCCGGCGATCTCGATCATTTGCGGGTCGAGTTGCTGCAGTTGCGCTTGCACGGCCTCGAACGAGGACAGCGCCTCTTCAAGCATTTTTGAAGTCAATGTCTTCTCCTTCGACCATGACGGCGGTCAGTGTGAGTGAGCGATCCAGCCGCACGCAGTCGGCCCAGGCACCGGTTTGCAGGCGCCCGCGTTCAGTGATGCCGAGGTAGTCGGCGGGAAATTGCGACAGACGCTGCGAGGCTTCGGCGATCGGCAACCCGATCTTCACCAGGTTGCGCAGGGCCTGATCCATGGTCAGGGTGCTGCCGGCCAGCGTGCCGTCGGGCAGGCGCACGCCGCCCAGGCATTTGGTCACGGTATGGCTGCCAAGCTTGTATTCACCGTCGGGCATGCCGGCGGCCGCGGTGGAATCGGTGACGCAGTACAGGCACGGGATCGAACGCAGGGCCACGCGAATCGCGCCGGGGTGCACGTGCAGCAAATCCGGGATCAACTCGGCGAATTTGGCGTGGGCGAGGGCAGCGCCGACGATTCCCGGCTCGCGGTGGTGCAGCGGGCTCATGGCGTTGTACAAATGGGTGAAGCTGGTCGCGCCGGCCGCAAGCGCCGCGACGCCTTCCTCGTAGCTGCCGAGGGTGTGGCCGATCTGCATGCGGATGCCGCGGCTGCTCAGCTCACGGATCAAACCGTCATGCCCGGCGATTTCCGGGGCGATGGTGATCACCCGGATCGGTGCCAGCGCCAGGTATTCCTCGACTTCGGCCATCAACGCGGTGTGGGCGAAATTCGGTTGCGCGCCGAGTTTGCCGGGATTGATGTACGGGCCTTCAAGGTGTACGCCGAGCACCCGGGCGGTACCTTTCGGACGCTGTTCGCAGAAGATTCCCACATCCCTGAGCACGCTGGAGATCTCGGCGCTCGGCGCGGTCATGGTGGTCGCCAGCAGCGAAGTAGTGCCGAAGCGCACGTGGGTTTTGCTGATGGTCTCGAACGCGCTGGCGCCTTCCATGATGTCCTTGCCGCCACCGCCGTGCACGTGCAGGTCGATGAAGCCTGGCAGCAGATACGGCAGGTCATTGTCGGCCGGATCGCAGGGCACGCCTTCGATCGACACGACTTTGCCGTGTTCGTGGATCAGCCGGCCGCGAACCCAGCCGCTGGCGGTGAGGATGTTGTCTTCGGACATTTCGGTTCTCGCTTGGGGCCGCGATTAACGGCGCAGCTCTGCAACAAAGTCGTAGTAATCGTTGCGGCAATAGGTGTCGGTGACTTCGATCGGCGTGTTGTCTTCCAGATAGCCGACCCGGGTCATCAGCAGCATGGCGGTGCCGGGAGCGATGCCGACCAGTGCGGCGAATTCGTCCGAGGCGTTGATCGCCTGAATGTGCTGCAGGGCGCGGACGACCGGTTTGCCGATGCCGTCGAGGTATTCGTAGAGCGAATCGCCGACCCGTTGCGGCTTGGGCATGATCGAGGCGGGCAGGGTGCTCATCTCGATGGCCATCACGGTGTCGTCGGCCTTGCGCAGGCGTTTCATGCGCGCGACCTTGTCGTTGGGCGACAGGCTCAGGCGGATCAGTTCTTCGTGGGTCGGCAGGGTGATTTCGCGCTCCAGCCATTGTGAGCTGGGGACGAAGCCCTTGAGGCGGAGCATTTCGCTGAAGCCCGACAGGCGTGACAGCGGTTGTTCCAGGCGTGGCGTGATGAAAGTGCCGGAGCCTTGCAGGCGACGGATCAGACCTTGATCGAGCAACACTTCCAGCGCCTTGCGTGCGGTGACCCGGGAGATACCCAGTTGCTCGCTGAGGTTGCGCTCGGATGGCATCGCCTGTTCGGCTTTCCACTGCCCGGCATGGATCGCCGATTCCAGATTGCGCGCCAGCTGCAGGTACAACGGCGTCGGCTGGGAGTCGTCCGGGCGTAGGGCGTGGAGGTCTTTCATGTAGGTCATTTCCGTCGCGAGTATAGGATTGTTGTTGCTCGCTTGTGCGGCGGAAATTAATACCACTTGAATACCATGTCAACGCGTCGAATTGGCCTGAAGTCCAGTGAAATAGAGGGTTTTATGGATGGTGGTTTCAAGTGGTATTAAGGGTGGGCGTTAAAAAGCAAAAGATCGCAGCCTGCGGCAGCTCCTGCAGGGGAAAGTGGTATCAACCCTGTAGGAGCTGTCGCAGGCTGCGATCTTTTGATTTATTTTTTTGCGGGTGACCAGCGGTCGCAGGTTACGGGCGAATCTCGATCATCGTGCCGTCCGGCACCAGGCCCCAGACTTCGCGCATGTCCATGTTGCGCATGGCGATGCAGCCGTCGGTCCAGTCCAGGGTGTGGAACAGGTCTTCCGGGGTGTCTTCCGAGTCCGGCGTACCGTGAATCATGATCATCCCGCCAGGCTCGACGCCTTCACGCCGGGCGCGTGCGGAATCGCTGATGTTCGGGTAGGAGATGTGCATCGCCAGGTTGAATTTTTCGCTGACCTTGCGCCAGTCGATCCAATAGAAACCTTCCGGCGTGCGTTTGTCGCCCTCTATCAGTTTCGGACCTTTCTTCGCGCCTTTGCCCAAGGAAATGCGATAGGTCTTCAACGGCTTACCATCGGCAATCAGCTGCAGTTGATGCGCCGATTTGAGCACGAGGACTTTTTCGATCATGGGGGTATTCGACGGCGTCACGGTGGTCACGAAGGACGCCTGGGAGACTGAGACGAACGACAGGCAAAACAGAGCAAACAACCAGCGCATTGAAACGATTCCCCAAAGATGACGCATTGTTAAGTGTAGGCGCTGCCGCAGGCTGCGATCTTTTGATCTTCTAACCGACAATGACCGGCTGCACCAACGGCGGAATCGATTCCGAACGAACCGGATAGGTCTCGACACGCCGATCAGCGAAGAAGCATTCTAAGGTACGCCCCACCGTGCGGAAAGCCAGCTTGTCCCATGGAATGTCGGCTTCGTCGAATAGTTGCACTTCGAGGCTCTCGGGGCCGGCGGCAAAGTCCAGATCGACCAGTTCGGCACGAAAGAACACATGCACCTGACTGATGTGCGGCACATCGATCAGCGTATAGATGCTCAGGTTGCGCACCCGGGCGCAGGCTTCCTCGGCGGTTTCGCGAATGGCGGCCTGCTCGATGGTCTCGCCGTTCTCCATGAAACCGGCCGGCAGCGTCCAGTAACCGAGGCGCGGTTCGATGGCGCGGCGGCAGAGCAACACTTGGCGGCCCCAGGTCGCGACGCAGCCGGCGACAATATTGGGGTTTTGATAGTGAATGGTCTGACAGCTGTCACAGACAAATCGCAGCCGCGAGTCGCCTTCGGGAATGCGCTGGGTCACCGGGTTGCCGCACTGGCTGCAAAATTTCATGCTGGGGTTCCTGAATGCTGCGCCTATCTTGGCGTGCAGCGGTGCCGGTCGGCAAGTTGTCGTTTCGCGACATGGCCTGGCGAGGGGCTTGGGCGGCTGCCATGATTGGTGCATGATGCCGGGTAAGGCACAGATCGAGAACACTCATGCTGGACGAGCTACTGCATAGGGTAAGCAACCACACACCGCGCACGCTGGAGACCGATAAGCGTTTCCCCGAGGCCGCTGTTCTGGTGCCGATCACCCGCAGTGACGAGCCGGAACTGGTATTGACCTTGCGCGCCAGCGGCCTCTCGACCCATGGCGGCGAAGTGGCTTTCCCCGGTGGTCGCCGCGATCCGGAAGACCCTGACCTGATTTTCACTGCGCTGCGCGAAGCCGAGGAAGAAATCGGCCTGCCCCCAGGACTGGTCGAGGTCATCGGCCCGTTGAGCCCGCTGATCTCGCTGCACGGGATCAAGGTCACGCCGTATGTCGGGGTGATCCCGGACTTCGTCGAATACCAGGCCAACGATGCCGAGATCGCCGCCGTGTTCAATGTGCCGCTGGAACTCTTCCGCAAAGACCCGCGTGAACACACGCACCGCATCGATTACCAGGGCCGCAGCTGGTATGTGCCAAGCTATCGGTTTGGCGAATACAAGATCTGGGGACTGACGGCAATCATGATCGTCGAGCTGATCAATCTGCTCTATGACGAACAGATCAGCCTGCACCACCCGCCGAAAAGCTATATCAATACCTGAAGCCATCGTGCGAATGGCCTGTGACCGTGAGCCTTGAGGAAAACACCATGAAATACCGCCTGGGCGACGCCCGCGTCGAGACCCACCCACAGAGCTGGGTCGCGCCTAACGCCGTGCTGGTGGGCAAGGTCAAACTGGAAGAGGGCGCCAACGTCTGGTTCAACGCCGTGCTGCGCGGCGACAACGAACTGATCCTGATCGGCAGGAACAGCAACGTGCAGGACGGCACGGTGATGCACACCGACATGGGTTATCCGCTGACCATCGGCACCGGCGTGACCATTGGCCATAACGCCATGCTGCATGGCTGCACCGTCGGCGATTACAGCCTGATCGGCATCAACGCGGTGATCCTCAATGGCGCAAAGATCGGCAAGAACTGCATCATCGGCGCCAATTCGCTGATCGGCGAAGGCAAGGAAATCCCTGACGGCTCGCTGGTCATGGGCTCGCCGGGCAAAGTCGTGCGCGAGCTGACCGAGGCGCAGAAGAAGATGCTCGAAGCCAGCGCCGCGCACTATGTGCATAACTCGCAACGCTATGCGCGTGATCTGGTAGAGCAGGAAGAATGAACACTCCAGAAAGACCGGTCGCCTCGCCGTGCGTGAATATCTGCGCACTGGATGACGACGATATCTGCACCGGCTGCCAGCGCACGGTCGAGGAGATCACCCGCTGGGGCCGGATGAACAACGACGAGCGCCGCGTGGTGCTGGGGTTGTGTCATGAGCGGGCGAAGGCGAGTGGGTTGGTGTGGATGATTCCCGGGAAATCAGGCGCCTGAGCCACCGCTTTCGCGAGCAAGCCCGCTCCCACAGGGGACAGAGTTCAATCTGTCAGAGCATGATCGGCTGTCAGGCCGCCATCGCTGGCAAACCCGCTCCCACATTTGAAATGCATTCCCTTGTGGGAGCGGGCTTGCTCGCGAAGGCGGCGGCACATTCACCACTTCTTATTGGCGCAAAAGCAACCCTCAAGTACCCTGTGCGCCAATCTCACAGGTCATCCCCCATGATTTTCCTCATCGCCTACATCAGCAGCGTCGTGCTGATCAACTTCGCCTTCTCCACTGCACCGCACCTGGACATCATCTGGTCGGCCTGGGGCGGGTTGGTGTTTGTATTGCGCGACATGGTGCAGACCCGTTTCGGTCACGGCGCCATCGTGGCGATGCTGGTGGCGCTGGTGTTGTCCTACGTGACGTCAGATCCGTCCATCGCTCTGGCCAGCGCCACGGCGTTCGCGGTCTCCGAGTGCATCGACTGGCTGGTATTCAGCATCACCAAACGGCCGTTGCGTGACCGCTTGTGGATCAGCTCGGCGCTGAGCATTCCCCTCGATACCTTCATCTTCTTCGGCATGATCGACCTGATGACGCCACCGGTAATCATCACCGCGCTGGCCTCTAAGTTCGCCGGCGTTACCGCCGTCTGGCTGATCATGGCCTGGCGCGAGCGCAAACAGGCCGTTGCCAGCTGAAGCCAAACCTTCGGGTTCATGTAAAATGCCGCGCTTTCTCCCCCATGGAAAGCGCGTCTGGCGTTGCTTTCCTCGATGATCCGCTTCTTTGAGGACCTGAGATGACCCGTATCGGAACTCCATTGTCGCCAACCGCGACCCGCGTATTGCTGTGTGGCTGTGGTGAGTTGGGCAAGGAAGTGGTAATCGAGCTGCAGCGCCTGGGCGTTGAAGTGATTGCCGTCGATCGTTACGCCAACGCGCCGGCGATGCAGGTTGCGCACCGCAGCCATGTGATCAACATGCTCGACGGCGCCGCCCTGCGTGCGGTGATCGAAGCCGAAAAGCCGCACTTCATCGTGCCGGAAATCGAAGCGATCGCCACCGCCACGCTGGTCGAGCTGGAAGCCGAAGGCTTCACCGTGATCCCGACCGCGCGTGCAGCGCAGTTGACCATGAACCGCGAAGGTATCCGTCGTCTGGCGGCTGAAGAGCTGGACCTGCCGACCTCGCCCTACCACTTTGCCGACACCTTCGAGGACTACAGCAAAGCCGTGCAGGACTTGGGTTTCCCGTGCGTGGTCAAGCCGGTCATGAGTTCGTCGGGCAAAGGCCAGAGCCTGCTGCGCAGCGCCGATGACGTGCAGAAAGCCTGGGATTACGCGCAAGAAGGCGGGCGGGCCGGCAAGGGCCGGGTGATCATCGAAGGGTTTATCGATTTCGACTACGAAATCACTCTGCTGACCGTACGCCACATCGGTGGCACCACGTTCTGCGCGCCGGTCGGTCACCGTCAGGAGAAGGGCGACTATCAGGAATCCTGGCAGCCGCAGGCGATGAGCCCGATTGCCCTGGCCGAGTCCGAGCGCGTGGCCAAAGCCGTGACCGAGGCCTTGGGTGGCCGCGGTCTGTTCGGCGTCGAGTTGTTCATCAAGGGTGATCAGGTGTGGTTCAGCGAGGTTTCGCCGCGCCCGCACGACACCGGTCTGGTGACCCTGATTTCCCAGGACCTGTCGCAGTTCGCGCTGCATGCGCGCGCGATTCTCGGCCTGCCGGTGCCGCTGATCCGTCAGTTTGGCCCATCGGCCTCTGCGGTGATTCTGGTGGAAGGGCAGTCGACCCAGACCGCCTTCGCCAACCTTGGCGCTGCGCTGAGCGAGCCGGATACCGCGCTGCGTCTGTTCGGCAAACCTGAAGTCAACGGTCAGCGCCGCATGGGCGTGGCGTTGGCGCGGGATGAGTCGATTGAAGCGGCTCGTGCGAAGGCGACCCGTGCTGCTCAGGCTGTCGTCGTAGAGCTGTAAACCGAGGCGCGACATTCGCGAGCAAGCCCGCTCCCACAGGATTTCGGCTGTACACAGAACGTGTGATCGACCAAAACCACTGTGGGAGCGGGCTTGCTCGCGAAGCTTTTGATCTTCTCTCAGGCAACCTGATTCAGATCGTTATTGCGCGTTTCCTTCAGGCACAGCACTGCAATCAGGCTGAGCACTGCCGCCGCCGACACATACCCACCGACATAACCCAAACCACCCATCGCCACCAGCTTCTGCGCGAAGAACGGTGCCGCCGACGCGCCGACGATGCCACCCAGGTTGTAAGCGGCAGATGCGCCGGTATAGCGCACATGCGTCGGGAACAATTCCGGCAGCAACGCGCCCATCGGGGCAAATGTCACACCCATCAAGAACAGCTCGATGCACAGGAACAGTGCCACGCCCCAGGTCGAACCCTGAGTCAGCAGCGGCTCCATCAGAAACCCTGAAAGAATCGCTAGCATGCCACCAATGATCAGTACCGGTTTGCGTCCGTAACGGTCGCTGGCCCAAGCCGACAATGGTGTCGCGGCGGCCATGAACAGCACGGCAAAGCACAGCAATCCAAGGAAGGTCTCACGGCTGTAGCCGAGCGTGGCCACGCCGTAGCTCAGAGAGAAAACGGTCGAGATGTAAAACAGCGCGTAGCACACCACCATCGCCGCAGCACCGAGCAGGGTCGGCGCCCAATACTGGCTGAACAGTTCGACCAGCGGCACTTTCACCCGCTCCTGACGGGCGATGGCGTTGGCGAACACCGGGGTTTCGTGAAGTTTTAGGCGCACGTACAGGCCGACCATCACCAGCACCGCGCTGAGCAGAAACGGAATCCGCCAGCCCCAGCTGCGGAACTGCTCATCGTTGAGGGTCATGGCCAGGGTCAGGAACAACCCGTTGGCCGCAAGGAAGCCGATCGACGGGCCAAGCTGCGGGAACATGCCGAACCACGCACGTTTGCCCTTGGGCGCGTTTTCCGTGGCCAGCAGCGCCGCGCCACCCCATTCGCCGCCCAGTCCCAGACCCTGACCGAAGCGCAGCACGCACAGCAGAATCGGCGCCCAGGCCCCGATGCTGTCATAGCCCGGCAGCACGCCAATCAGCGTGGTACACACGCCCATCAGCAACAGCGAGGCAACCAGCGTCGATTTGCGCCCGATACGGTCACCGAAGTGGCCGAACAGCGCCGAGCCCAGCGGTCGGGCGAGAAAAGCGATGCCGAAGGTGAGAAACGCCGACAGCATCTGCGCGGTGCCGGAGGTCTGCGGAAAGAACACCGGCCCGATCACCAGTGCGGCGGCGGTGGCGTACACATAGAAATCGTAGAACTCGATGGCGGTGCCGATAAAACTCGCGGTGGCCACGCGGGTGGCGGAGTTGGTCGGTTGGGCAGGCGCGGTGGCGCTGTAAGCGGTACTGGTCGTCATGCGGTGATCCCTGACAGTCATGAGCTCCGTTGGAGCGAATTATTATGGTCGAGCACCCAGGGATGTGGGATGAGGCGCGGTCGCTGTTTCGAGTAGGAACAGTCGCCGGGGTGATGCGGAAATAGCCGAAACCTGTCTTGTGCGGGGTAAGCACGAGGTTCGGCGGTGCTTGGGTAAGCACCTCGATTATAGGAAGGGGGCTAACGATCAAACAAGAGCAAAAGATCGCAGCCTTCGGCAGCTCCTACAGGGCAGTGTATTTCACATGTAGGAGCTGCCGAAGGCTGCGATCTTTTGATCTGCTTAACGAATCGCCGCGACGGCGGGCACCGAGCTCGTATGCCAGATCAAGACTTTGCTCACCCGGTTCTCCTCGGTCTCGAGAATTTCCAGTCGATAGCGCCCGATCTTCAGGCAAACCGCGCTTTCCGGAATGGTCTCCAGCGCTTCGGTCACCAGGCCGTTGAGGGTTCTCGGCCCGTCGCTGGGCAAATGCCAGCCCAGACATTTGTTCAGTTCGCGGATTGACGCGGTGCCGTCGATCACCATGCGCCCGTCGGCCTGCGGATGGATGTGCGGGTTGTCGAGGCTGTGCTCGCTTTCGAACTCGCCGACGATTTCTTCGAGTATGTCTTCCAGAGTAACGATGCCCAGCACCTCGCCGTATTCGTCGACCACCATGCCCAAACGGCGCTGCTGTTTGTGGAAGTTCAGCAGTTGCAGTTGCAGCGGGGTGCTTTCCGGGACGAAGTACGGTTCATAACTGGCGCCGAGCAAGGCTTCGCGGGTCAGCTCGCCGTCATTGAGCAAGTGGCGGATTTGCCGGGTGTTGAGTACCGCTTCGACCTGGTTGATGTCGCTGTGGAACACCGGCAGGCGCGTGCGCTTGTTGTGGCGCAATTGTTCGATGATCGCCTCGATCGAGTCGTCGAGGTTGATGCCATCGACATCACTGCGCGGGACCAGAATGTCGTTGACCGTGATGTTGTCCAGCGCGTGAATCCCTGAAACCGGATGGGTGCGAGACGGATGCTCGGAATCTTCGTGGCGATCAGCGGGCTCCTCATCGTCGCTCTGTTGCACCACCTGAACCTTGCGCGCGAAGGGGCGCGTCAGCAGACCACTGATGCTGCTCAGCAGCCAGGCCAGCGGATAAAGGATTTTCAGCGGTATCGCCAACAGGGTATTGCCGAAGGACAGCACCGCATCCGGATAGCGTTGGGCCACGGTGCGCGGGAAGTAATCGGCAAACACCAGCAATACCGCGGCGGCGCCGAGGCAGGCGGCCCACGGACCGTTTTCTTCGCAGAGGAAAATCGCCAGCAAAGTGGCGATGACCACCGCGAGGGCGCGGCACAGGGTGTTGCACAGGATCAGGCTGTCGAGCGGGAAGCTCAGCTTCGCCAGCGGTTTGTCGCTGGCGCGCGAGGCGGTGCGTTGCGCGAGCAAATGCTGCTGCGCGATTTCGACGGCGGTAAACAGCCCCGACCATAAAATCAGCAGGACAAATACCGCGAGCATCGGCCCCATGGGCAAACCGTCCATTTATGCCGCCCGTCAGATGTGCAGGATGTATTCACGAACCAGTTTGCTGCCGAAGTACGCCAACATCAGCAGGCAGAAACCGGCGAGGGTCCAGCGAATCGCCTTGTGACCGCGCCAGCCAAGGCGATTGCGGCCCCACAACAGCACGCTGAACACCACCCACGCCAGGCACGCCAGCAGGGTCTTGTGCACCAGATGCTGGGCGAACAGGTTCTCGACGAACAGCCAGCCGGAGATCAGCGACAGCGACAGCAGCGTCCAGCCGGCCCAGAGGAAACCGAACAACAGGCTTTCCATGGTCTGCAGCGGCGGGAAGTTCTTGATCAGCCCGGACGGGTGCTTGTGCTTGAGCTGGTGATCCTGCACCAGCAGCAGCAAGGCCTGGAACACTGCGATGGTGAACATGCCGTAGGCCAGGATCGACAGCAGGATGTGGGCGAGGATGCCCGGCTCTTCGTCGATGATCTGCACCGTGCCGGCGGGCGCGAACTGCGCCAGCAGCACCGTTGCCGCACCCAGCGGGAACAGCAGCACCAGCAGGTTTTCCACCGGGATCCGCGAGCAGGCCAGCAGCGTCAGGGCGATCACCGCTGCAGCAATCAGGCTGGCAGCGCTGAAGAAGTCCAGACCGAGGCCGATCGGCGTCAGCAGGTGAGTGAGCAGGCTGGCGCTGTGGGCGAGCACGGCGAGAATGCCGAGCGTAACCAGCAGGCGCTTGTTGGCCTTGGCGCCGGTGGCCAGGCGGGTGCCCTGATAAAGAGTCGCAGCGGCATAAAGGAGCGCGGCGGCGAGCGTAGTCAGCAAACTGGGTGACAAGGGGAGCATAAATCCTGTTAGGCAGGCCCGAAAGGCGCTGAGTTTGGCATAGAACCGCCATACCACGAAAGTGCGAGGTGTCCGCCCGACGCAGTCTTCGCTATAATCCGCGACCTGCCCACGCCGCAGGCTCGCCGAGCACATGTTGAATCCGGTCTGGGCCGCCATTATCCCGGTCTACACAGGGCCTGAAAGGATCGCGCAATGTTTGAAAACTTAACCGACCGTCTCTCGCAGACGCTGCGCCATGTCACCGGCAAGGCGAAGCTGACTGAAGACAATATCAAAGACACCCTGCGCGAAGTGCGCATGGCGTTGCTCGAAGCCGACGTCGCCCTGCCGGTGGTCAAGGACTTCGTCAATTCGGTCAAGGAGCGCGCTGTCGGCACCGAGGTGTCGCGCAGCCTGACGCCGGGCCAGGCGTTTGTGAAGATCGTCCAGGCCGAACTCGAAAGCCTGATGGGCGCGGCCAACGAAGACCTGAACCTGAGCGCCGTGCCGCCAGCGGTCATTCTGATGGCCGGTCTGCAGGGTGCGGGTAAAACCACCACCGCCGGCAAACTCGCGCGCTTCCTTAAAGAGCGCAAGAAGAAGTCGGTGATGGTCGTGTCGGCGGACATCTACCGTCCAGCCGCTATCAAACAGCTGGAAACCCTGGCCAACGACATCGGCGTGACGTTCTTCCCGTCCGATCTGAGCCAGAAGCCGGTCGACATCGCCAACGCGGCTATTAAAGAAGCAAAACTGAAGTTCATCGACGTGGTCATCGTCGACACCGCCGGTCGTCTGCACATCGACGAAGAGATGATGGGCGAGATCAAGGCGCTGCACGCCGCGATCAACCCGGTCGAAACCCTGTTCGTGGTCGATGCCATGACCGGCCAGGACGCCGCCAACACCGCCAAGGCCTTCGGTGATGCACTGCCGCTGACCGGCGTGATCCTGACCAAGGTCGACGGCGATGCCCGTGGTGGTGCCGCGCTGTCGGTGCGGGCAATCACCGGCAAGCCGATCAAGTTCATCGGTATGGGCGAGAAGAGCGAAGCGCTCGATCCGTTCCACCCGGAGCGTATTGCCTCGCGCATTCTCGGCATGGGCGACGTGCTCAGCCTGATCGAACAGGCCGAAGCCACGCTCGACAAGGACAAGGCCGACAAGCTGGCCAAGAAGCTGAAGAAGGGCAAGGGCTTCGACCTCGAAGACTTCCGCGATCAGCTGCAACAAATGAAGAACATGGGCGGCCTCGGCGGGCTCATGGACAAACTGCCGAGCATCGGCGGCGTCAACCTGTCGCAGATGGGCAATGCCCAGAACGCCGCAGAAAAGCAGTTCAAGCAGATGGAAGCCATCATCAACTCCATGACCCCGGCCGAGCGCCGCGACCCTGAGCTGATCAGCGGTTCGCGCAAGCGCCGGATCGCCATGGGTTCCGGTACCCAGGTGCAGGACATCGGCCGCTTGATCAAGCAGCACAAGCAGATGCAGAAGATGATGAAGAAATTTACCGCCAAAGGCGGTATGGCGAAAATGATGCGCGGCATGGGCGGAATGTTGCCCGGCGGCGGCATGCCAAAGATGTAAGGTGCGCCGTTTCGCCCTTTCCTCTCGCCAAAAACGAGCGAAACGGGTGAGACAGGACACCAGGACTTCGCCGGTCGTCGCACCGGCGCAGACCCCGCAAGGACGCGGGATCAACAGCAAACCCGCACTCGGCGGGAGCTGACTGGCCGTTGTTACCGACGGCTCACTATGCAAATCCGCACGGCATGCCATGGGCGCCGGAAAAAGTCATTTGCAAAAGTCCGGATATTCCTTAGAATATGCGGCCTTTCGGGCACCCATGCCCGCTGTGCATTTAGATTTGCAGCACCGACTACAGGAACGATGTTCACATGCTAACAATCCGTCTTGCCCTTGGCGGCTCCAAAAAGCGCCCGTTTTACCACCTGACCGTAACCGACTCGCGTAACCCGCGTGACGGCTCCCACAAAGAACAGGTTGGTTTCTTCAACCCTGTTGCCCGTGGTCAGGAAATCCGTCTGTCCGTGAACCAAGAGCGCGTAGCCTACTGGCTGAGCGTTGGTGCACAGCCTTCTGAGCGTGTTGCTCAGTTGCTGAAGGAATCTGCCAAGGCTGCAGCCTGAGCAGTATGAGCGCGACGCCAGAAAAAGCTGATGACCTGATCGTTGTCGGCAAGATTTTTTCGGTTCACGGCGTTCGCGGCGAGGTGAAGGTCTTTTCCTTTACCGATCCGATTGAAAACCTGTTGGACTACCGCAACTGGACGCTTCGGCGCGAAGGCGTGGTGAAACAGGTCGAGCTGGTCAGCGGCCGATCCACTCAAAAGGATCTGGTTGCCAAGCTCAAAGGCCTCGACGATCGCGATGAAGCCCGTCTTCTGAGCGGTTACGAGATTTGCATCTCGCGAAGCCTTTTGCCCAACCTGACAGGCGACGAGTACTACTGGTACCAGTTGCAGGGTCTGAGCGTCATCAACCAGGACGAGCAATTGTTCGGCAAGGTTGATCACCTGTTGGAGACCGGCGCGAACGATGTATTGGTGGTCAAGCCCTGCGCAGGCAGCCTGGATGATCGCGAGCGGTTGTTGCCCTATACGGAGCAATGCGTGCTGGCAATCGACCTGGAGGCAGGCGTGATGCGGGTGGAATGGGACGCGGACTTCTAAGCAATGGCCAGCCTGCGCGTAGACGTCATAACGTTGTTCCCCGAGATGTTCTCGGCCATCAGTGAGTACGGCATTACCAGTCGGGCGGTGAAACAGGGGCTGTTGCAGCTGACCTGTTGGAATCCGCGGGATTACACGACGGATCGGCATCACACGGTGGACGATCGCCCGTTTGGCGGTGGTCCGGGCATGGTGATGAAGATCAAGCCCCTGGAAGATGCACTGGTTCAGGCCAAGGCAGCAGCCGGGGAGGCGGCGAAGGTGATTTACCTGTCCCCCCAAGGCCGTCAACTGACTCAGTCGGCGGTACGCGAGCTGGCACAATCGGATGCATTGATCCTGATTGCCGGCCGCTATGAAGGCATTGACGAGCGCTTTATTGAGGCTCATGTCGATGAAGAGTGGTCGATTGGTGACTATGTATTGTCTGGCGGCGAGCTGCCGGCCATGGTCATGATCGATGCGGTTACACGACTGCTGCCTGGAGCTTTAGGGCATGCGGATTCCGCTGAGGAAGATTCCTTTACGGATGGTCTGCTGGATTGCCCGCACTACACCCGACCTGAGGTGTATGCGGATCAGCGTGTTCCCGACGTGTTGCTGAGTGGCAATCACGCGCATATCCGGCGTTGGCGTTTACAGCAGTCCCTTGGTCGGACCTGGGAACGACGCGCCGATCTTCTGGAAAGCCGCTCGCTTTCTGGAGAAGAGAAGAAGCTGCTCGAGGAATATATCCGCGAGCGGGACGATAGTTAACAACGTATCGATGGTAGATCAGTTGATTTACCTTAGGAGCACAGCATGACCAACAAAATCATCCTTGCACTCGAAGCAGAGCAGATGACCAAAGAAATCCCTACCTTTGCCCCGGGCGACACCATTGTCGTTCAGGTGAAAGTGAAGGAAGGCGATCGTTCCCGTCTGCAAGCGTTCGAAGGCGTTGTAATCGCCAAGCGTAACCGCGGCGTGAACAGTGCGTTCACCGTTCGTAAAATCTCCAACGGTGTTGGCGTAGAACGTACTTTCCAGACCTACTCCCCGCAGATCGACAGCATGGCTGTCAAACGTCGCGGTGACGTACGTAAAGCCAAGCTGTACTACCTGCGCGACCTGTCGGGTAAAGCAGCTCGCATCAAGGAAAAACTGGCTTAAGCCCAGCTTCCGATGCAGAAAAAAGCAGCCTACGGGCTGCTTTTTTGTTGCCCGCTATTTCCCCCTTTGTAGGAGCTGCCGAAGGCTGCGATCTTTTGATCTTGCTGTATCCGGTATGTGCACACACGAGCAGTAATAACCATGACCACCCGCACCCAGGAAATCGAACGCCGAACCGAACTCTCGGTAACCCGCGTAACCAAAGCCGTCTTCCCGCCGACCACCAACCACCACAACACTCTGTTCGGCGGCACTGCGCTGGCGTGGATGGATGAAGTGTCATTCATCACCGCCACACGCTTCTGCCGCCTGCCGCTGGTGACCGTGTCCACCGACCGCATCGACTTCAATCACGCGATTCCGGCCGGCTCCATCGTCGAGTTGGTGGGCCGGGTGATCAAGGTCGGCAATACCAGCCTCAAGGTCGAGGTTGAAGTGTTCGTCGAGAGCATGAGCTGTGACGGTCGCGAGAAGGCGATTCACGGTCAGTTCAGCTTTGTGGCGATTGATGCTGACAAGCGGCCGGTGCCGGTGTTGCCGGGGTTTGCGGCCTGATCCCAAACCGAGTCGCGGCCATCGCGGGCAAGCCCGCTCCCACAGGTTTTGTGTCGTTCACATCTGTTATGTACGACTCGGCCACTGTGGGAGCGGGCTTGCCCGCGATTGGATTCAAGAGGCGCCGCCGCTCTCAGGCTGAATCAATGCCAACAGCGTCCACCCGGCTCCCGGCTTCAGCGCAGTCTCCGGCGTCACCACATGCACCCAGCCACTGTCGTCACGCATGAACAGCAACGTCGCACGATTACCATGCAGCGCGCGGTAATCCTCCCAGCCGAATCCGTCGGTCAGCGTCGTGCTGTACAGCTCGGCGCCCTGGCCCATCTGGCTCGCCAGTTTGGCGTAGGTCAACGCCTCGCTGCCCAACTGATTGCCACGGTGTTCGAGGCTCGCCCGATGCTTGTCGCTGCGCCGGCTTTCATGGCCGCTGGCCAGACCAAACAATCGTTGATGGCCAAAGTCGTGGCGAAAGCGCATCGCTGCCAGCGTGTTGAGTTCGCCTGACGGCGACAGCGCCAGCAGATGCCCCTGGCCGACCAGGTCCAGATGCGCATCGGCGTGCTGCGAGGCCGGATTGCCGAAATACGTCGGCAATCCTTCCATGCGCGCGGCGCGGATATTCTCCCAGCTTGAATCGGTGAGCAGCACCCGGCTGCCCAGTTGCTGCAGCGCCTTGCCCAGCTCCCGGGCCGGACCATTGGCGCCGACGATCAGGAAGCCACTCGGCGCCGGCTCCGCCACATTGAGCAAACGCGCCAGCGGTCGCGCGGTGGCGCTCTGCAGGACCACCGTGCCGATGATCACCGCGAACGTCAGCGGCACCAGCAGCAGGGCGCCCTCGTGCCCGGCCTGATCGAGGCGAATCGCGAAAATCGCCGACACCGCGGCCGCGACGATCCCGCGCGGGGCGATCCAGCACAGCAGCGCCCGTTCTCGCCAGCTCAGGCTGGAGCCGGCGGTACTCAGCAACACGTTCAGCGGGCGGGCGATCAGTTGAATCACCAGCAACAGTATCAGCACCAGCGGACCCAGACCGATCAGCGCGTGCAGATCCAGACGCGCCGCCAACAGAATGAACAGTCCGGAAATCAGCAGCACGCTGAGGTTTTCCTTGAAGTGCAGAATGTGCCGCACATCCACGCCCTTCATGTTCGCCAGCCACATACCCATCAGCGTCACCGCCAGTAGACCGGACTCGTGCATCACCTGATTGGACGCAATGAAAATCCCCAGCACGGCTGCCAGCGAAGCGAGATTGTGCAGGTATTCCGGCAGCCACTGGCGGCGGATGATGGTGCCGAGCACCCAACCACCAACGATGCCGAACAGGCTGCCGCAAAGGATCACTCCACCGAAGGTCAGCAGACTCTGCTTGAGCCCCTGACCCTCGCCGCTGGCGATGATGAAGCTGTAGACCACCACCGCGAGCAGGGCGCCGATCGGGTCGATGACAATCCCTTCCCAACGCAAAATGTTGGCAATCGAGGCCTTCGGGCGCACCACCCGCAACATCGGCACGATCACGGTCGGACCGGTCACCAGCGTCAGGCTGCCGAAGAGAATGGCGAGCAGCCAGTCGAAGCCGAGCAAGAAGTGCGTGGCGACGGCAATCACGCCCCAGGTGACGAGGGCGCCGATCGTCACCAGTCGATGCACGACACTGCCGATCTCGCGCCATTCGGACAGATGCAGGGTCAGGCTACCCTCGAACAGGATCAACGCCACCGCCAGCGACACCAGCGGCATCAGCAGCGGGCCGAACATTTCCTGCGGATCGAGCCAGCCCAGAACCGGCCCGGCGACAATCCCGGTCAGCAACAGAAACAGAATCGCCGGCAGTTTCAAACGCCACGCCAGCCACTGGCAACCCAGCGCAGCGACGCCAATCCCGCCAAATGCCAAAAGAATTTGCTGCTCGTTCATTGATGCTCCCTGTTCCTTGAAATGGCGGGCTATGAAAGACTAGTGCGCATTCCTGCTGTTCACTCTACCTTTGCCCGCGGCCTTTGAGGCTGCATGTTTCGAGCGCCCATGCCTGCCATCGACCATCCGCTGATTGATCAATTCCTCGACGCCCTGTGGCTGGAAAAAGGCCTGTCCGACAATACCCGTGGCGCCTACCGCAGTGACCTCGCGCTGTTCAACGGCTGGCTGCAGGAGAAGGATCTCGAGCTGATCAATGCCGGTCGCGAGCTGATCCTCGATCATCTGGCCTGGCGTCTGGAACAGAACTACAAGCCGCGTTCCACCGCGCGATTTCTCTCCGGGGTGCGTGGCTTTTATCGCTATCTGCTGCGGGAAAAGCTTATCAGCGTCGATCCGACCCTACGCGTCGACATGCCGCAACTCGGTCGGCCATTACCCAAATCCCTGTCGGAAGCTGACGTCGAGGCGCTGCTCAAGGCGCCGGACCTGAGCGAAGCCATCGGCCAGCGTGATCGCGCCATGCTGGAAGTCCTGTATGCCTGCGGCTTGCGGGTGACTGAACTGGTGAGCCTGACCCTGGAGCAAGTCAATCTGCGCCAGGGCGTGCTGCGGGTGATGGGCAAAGGCAGCAAGGAGCGCCTGGTGCCGATGGGCGAGGAAGCGATTGTCTGGGTCGAGCGCTATATGCGCGATGGTCGCAGCGAACTGCTCGGCGGGCGCCCCAGCGATGTGCTGTTTCCCAGCCAGCGCGGCGAGCAGATGACCCGCCAGACGTTCTGGCACCGCATCAAGCATTGGGCCAGGGTCGCCGGGATCGGCAAGACGCTGTCGCCGCACACACTGCGTCATGCGTTCGCCACGCACTTGCTCAACCACGGCGCCGATCTGCGGGTGGTGCAGATGCTGCTCGGGCACAGTGACCTGTCGACCACGCAGATTTACACCCACGTCGCCCGCGCCCGCCTGCAAGACCTGCACGCCAAACACCACCCGCGAGGCTGAATACAATCCCTGTAGGAGCTGCCGAAGGCTGCGATCTTTTGATCTTGCTCTTAAAAACAAAATCAAAAGATCGCAGCCTTCGGCAGCTCCTACAGGAGTGGGTGTGATGTGTGGCGACAGGCGCATTCGGCCACCGTGGCCTTATGTGTTAGGCTTTCCCGGTTTGCACGATGGACGGTGATGACCCGGTGTTCCGGCACGGGCGTTCTGACCGTTTCATTTGTCCGCCTTCAGGAGTTCTCATGCGTTTGACCCAGATTTTCGCCGCCGCAGCCATTGCGTTGGTCAGCACCTTTGCCGTCGCCGATGACGCCGCCGACAAAGCGATTCGCCAAAGCCTGGAAAAACTCGAACTCGAGGTTCCGGTAGAAAACATCAGCGCCAGCCCGTTGCCGGGCATGTATGAAGTCAGGCTCAAGGGCAGCCGGGTGCTGTACGCCAGCGCCGACGGCCAGTACATCGTTCAGGGCAATCTGTTCCAGCTCAAGGACGGTAAACCGGTCAACCTGACCGAGAAGACCGAACGTCTGGGCATCTCCAAACTGATCAACGCCATTCCAGTGGCGGAAACCGTGGTCTATCCGGCCGTGGGCGAAACCAAGTCGCACATCACCGTGTTCACCGACACCACCTGCCCGTACTGCCACAAGCTGCACGCCGAAGTGCCGGAGCTGAACAAGCGCGGCATCGAAGTGCGTTATGTGGCGTTCCCGCGTCAGGGCCTCGGTTCGCCGGGTGACGAGCAACTGCAGGCCGTGTGGTGCTCGACCGACAAGAAAGCCGCCATGGACAAGATGGTCGATGGCAAGGAAATCAAGGCCGCCAAGTGCGCCAACCCGGTTTCCAAACAGTTCGCCCTCGGTCAGTCGATCGGCGTGAATGGCACACCGGCCATCGTTTTGGCCGACGGACAAGTGATTCCGGGCTACCAGCCGGCGCCACAAGTCGCCAAACTGGCGCTGGGCGCCAAGTAATTCGCATCGTCAGGGTCAGCCTTGACGATCATGGTCCGGCGCCATCCGCGCCGGGCCATTAATAGAGAGCCGCGAGCACGCGGTTGTTTTCCGGCCGACCTTGCGTCGGCCGTTTCATGGGGAGTTCACAGTGAATCCGGTCAAAGTAGGCATCTGTGGGTTAGGGACCGTCGGTGGCGGTACCTTCAACGTACTTCAGCGCAACGCCGAGGAAATTGCTCGTCGTGCCGGGCGTGGGATCGAAGTGGCACAAATTGCCATGCGCACGCCAAAGCCTCAGTTCCAGACGACCGGTATTGCGATTACCAACGATGTCTTCGAAGTGGCCACGAACCCTGAGATCGACATCGTCATAGAGCTGATGGGCGGCTACACCGTTGCCCGCGAGCTGGTACTCAAGGCCATCGAGAATGGCAAGCATGTGGTCACCGCGAACAAGGCACTGATCGCCGTTCACGGTAATGAGATTTTCGCCAAGGCACGCGAGAAAGGCGTGATCGTGGCGTTCGAAGCGGCGGTGGCTGGTGGCATTCCGGTGATCAAGGCGATCCGTGAAGGCCTGTCCGCCAACCGCATCAACTGGGTCGCCGGGATCATCAACGGCACCGGCAACTTCATCCTCACCGAAATGCGCGAGAAGGGTCGCACCTTCGAGGACGTGCTGGCCGAAGCGCAAGCGCTGGGCTATGCCGAAGCCGATCCGACCTTCGACGTCGAAGGCATCGACGCGGCGCACAAGCTGACGATTCTGGCGTCGATCGCGTTCGGCATTCCGCTGCAATTCGACAAGGCTTACACCGAAGGCATCACCAAACTGACCACCGCTGACGTGAACTACGCCGAAGCGCTGGGCTACCGCATCAAACACCTTGGCGTGGCGCGCAGCACCGCTGCCGGCATCGAGCTGCGCGTGCACCCGACGTTGATCCCGGCCGATCGCCTGATCGCCAACGTCAACGGCGTGATGAACGCGGTGATGGTCAACGGTGACGCCGCCGGTTCGACGCTGTTCTACGGCGCCGGTGCCGGCATGGAGCCGACCGCTTCGTCGGTGATCGCCGACCTGGTGGACGTGGTGCGTGCGATGACTTCCGATCCGGAAAATCGCGTGCCGCACCTGGCCTTCCAGCCGGACTCGCTGTCGGCCCATCCGATCCTGCCGATCGAAGCCTGCGAAAGCGCCTACTACCTGCGCATTCAGGCCAAGGACCATCCGGGCGTACTGGCGCAGGTGGCGAGCATCCTCTCGGAGCGCGGCATCAACATCGAGTCGATCATGCAGAAGGAAGTTGAAGAGCACGACGGTCTGGTACCGATGATCCTGCTGACCCACCGCGTGGTCGAGCAGCGCATCAACGACGCGATCACCGCGCTCGAAGCGCTGGCCGGCGTCAACGGTCCGGTTGTGCGGATCCGCGTCGAACACTTGAATTAACAGCAGCGGCAAGTTTCAGGCTGCAAGCCGCAAGTAAAAGCACAACCGCTTTTCACTTGCAGCTTGCAGCTCATGGCTTGAAGCTCAAACCGAAGGTTTGCCCTTATGCGTTATATCAGTACCCGCGGCCAGGCACCGGCCCTGAATTTCGAAGATGTCCTGCTGGCCGGTCTCGCCACCGACGGCGGTCTGTACGTCCCGGAAAACCTGCCACGTTTCACCCAGGAAGAAATCGCTTCCTGGGCCGGTCTGCCGTATCACGAGCTGGCTTTCCGGGTCATGCGCCCGTTTGTCACCGGCAGCATTCCTGATGCCGATTTCAAGAAGATCCTCGAAGAAACCTACGGTGTGTTCTCGCACAGCGCGGTGGCGCCGCTGCGTCAGCTGAACGGCAACGAATGGGTGCTGGAGCTGTTCCACGGCCCGACCCTGGCGTTCAAGGACTTCGCCCTGCAACTGCTCGGTCGTCTGCTCGACTACGTGCTGGAAAAACGCGGCGAGCGTGTGGTGATCGTCGGCGCCACTTCCGGTGATACCGGTTCGGCGGCCATCGAAGGCTGCAAGCATTGCGAAAACGTCGACATCTTCATCCTGCACCCGCACAACCGTGTGTCCGAAGTTCAACGTCGGCAGATGACCACCATTCTCGGCGAGAACATCCACAACATCGCCATCGAAGGCAACTTCGACGACTGCCAGGAAATGGTCAAGAACAGCTTCGCCGACCAGAGCTTCCTCAAAGGCACGCGTCTGGTGGCGGTGAACTCGATCAACTGGGCGCGGATCATGGCCCAGATCGTCTACTACTTCCACGCCGCCCTGCAGTTGGGCGGCCCGGCGCGTTCGGTGGCGTTCTCGGTGCCGACCGGCAATTTCGGCGATATCTTCGCCGGCTACCTGGCGCGCAATATGGGGCTGCCGATCAACCAGTTGATCGTCGCCACCAACCGCAACGACATCCTGCACCGCTTCATGAGCGGCAACCAGTACGTCAAGGAAACCCTGCACGCCACCCTGTCGCCGTCGATGGACATCATGGTCTCGTCGAACTTCGAACGCCTGCTGTTCGACCTGCACGGTCGCAACGGCGCGGCGATTGCCGGGCTGATGGATTCGTTCAAGCAGGGCGGCGGTTTCAGCGTCGAACAGGAGCGCTGGACCGAAGCACGCAAACTGTTCGACTCGCTGGCCGTGGACGATGCGCAAACCTGCGACACCATCGCCGAAGTTTACGCACAGTGCGGCGAAGTGCTGGATCCGCACACCGCCATCGGCGTGCGCGCGGCCCGTGAATGCCGTCGCAGCCTGGACACCCCGATGGTGATCCTGGGCACCGCGCATCCGGTGAAATTCCCGGACGCGGTGGAGAAAGCGGGTGTAGGAAAAGCTCTCGAACTCCCTGTACATCTTTCTGATTTGTTTGAGCGAAACGAGCGTTGCACCGTTTTGCCAAACGATCTGAAAGCCGTGCAGGCCTTTGTCAGCCAGCATGGCAACCGCGGAAAGCCGCTGTAAGCCGTAAAAGCTGTCACATTTTGAAGCCCGTCTCCTGACGGGCTTTTTTGTTTCTGCTGCCACACTGCTCGGGTTTTCGCCCATGAAAAATGGGTGAGTCGATCACGAAGGAAGTGGCAATGCTGTTTGAACGAGCAATTAAACCGGCCTTGGGCTGGCTGGTGTTGCTGTGCCTGAGCGGATTTGTCCGTGCAGGCATGGCGGCACAAATGATGCTGCACGAACAGGTGCAGGCACCGAACATCGAACGTATCGAACTGGACGAGCGGGAGCGGCGCTGGATACGGGACAATCCCAGCGTGACGGTCGCCTCAGTGCAATACCCCCTGTATCTGTTTCAGGACGAACACGGGCGCTGGGCGGGTTTGAACAACGATGTGCTCAAGCGCATCAGTGCCATGACCGGCCTGCAATTTGTGCACGCGGAATCGTTTTCCACCGATCAGATGCTGGAGCGTCTGCAAAGTGGCGCGGCTGATCTGAGTACGACCCTGGCCATGAATGACCAGCGTAAAACCTTCCTGGATTTCAGTCACGCGTTCGGCGGTGCCGGCTGGGTGTTTGTCGGGCACAGGGACGCGCCGGCGATCCAGTCGCTGGAGCAACTGGTCGGGCGGGTATTGGTGTTACCCGCACGGCACGCGCTGGAAGAAGCGGTTCGGCGCGAATATCCAACCATCGAGATTTTGTCGGTCAAGACGTATGCCGAAGCGCGGGCGCTGGTCGAGAGCGGTGAGGCCTACGCCACCATCGAAAATGAAATCGGCGCGCAACTGTTCCCTTCGGGCTTGCTCCGGGTCGGTGCTTTGCTGGAAGGGCGTTGGGAAGCCGATCACTTGGCCGTGCGCAAGGGCATGCCGGAGCTGCTGAGTATCCTCAACAAGGCGCTGAGCGCGTTTCCCGCTACAGAATTGCGGGCGATCCGGGTGAAATGGCTGGGCGGTGTTTCTCCTCCGGCACCACTTTCGCTGTGGGAGACGATCGTCGATTGGGGCTGCTGGGGAATGGTGGGGCTGGGGGGCTTCGGGTTGTTGTCTCTGATCTGGAATCGGCGGCTGACCGTGGTCATCCGGCAGCGAGCCGAGGCAGAAAAACATCTGGGCGACCAACTGGCTTTTCAGCACGCGTTGATCGATGCGATGCCTGATCCGGTCTTTGTGCGTGATTTGCAAGGGCGGCTGGTGATGTGCAATCGCAGCTATGAGGAGGCGCTGTCGATCCGGCTCGAGCAGGCGCAGGGACGAACGCTGTTCGAAGTCGATACGTTGCCCGAAGACACGGCTCGAATGCTGCACGACGAGTTCATGGTGCAACTGCAAACGCGCAAGGCGCGCTTCAGTCAGCGCCAGTTGGCATTCAAGAGCGGTCCCAAGGCGATCTATCAGTGGACCGTGCCATTTTACAGCGCCGATGGGCAATTGCGTGGCCTGCTCGGTGGCTGGATCGACATCGGCCAGCGCCGCGCGCCAGGCGGTTGCGCATGTTCGCCGTGAAACAGGGAAATATCCTATGCGATGCGGCGCCTTTTCCGATGGGAGGCTGAAGACGGCTCCCCTAGAGTGAAGGGCCAATGCGGCGAAAGTCCGCCACCGCCGTTACCGAGGTCGCCGATGCGCTCGTTAAAAGTCCTGATACTTGAACCCGACCCGTTCCAACTGATGGCCTTGCATCAGATGCTCAACGCGATCGGCATCTACGACGTGCTGACCGCGTCGACACTCGCTTCGGCGCGGGTCTCCCTGAGCCGTCGCGGCGCTGTGGACATTGCCATCTGCAATCCGCAGCTCAAGGGCGGTGATGGTCTGGCGCTGATCCGTCACCTGGCGGCACAACGCCAGGCCCGCGGCCTGATTCTTCTAGGGCCGGTGGCGGCCGGAATTCTGGCGGATCTCGAATGCTCGCTGCAGGGACAGGCGCCGATGCTGCTGGGGCGTTTGCACACGCCGGTGTCAGCCGTCCTGATGAGAGGCTTGCTGGACGCGTATCTGGCGTGCAGGGGAATACCGGTCATGGCCTGAATCGCATGGTTATTTTTCTGTCATCTTCCGCGTGCATGCTCTGACAGACGGGTCACTGCAGACAGCAGCCCGGTATACAGAACTTTCTTCTCGGGCCGGTGGTCATTTATTGTGGACACGCCCCAGACACAATGTTTTCGGACTATTGAGTGGAGATCGAGATGGAAAGTATCAGTCTATTGCTCGGTGAGGCTCTGAGCCCGTA
Source organism: Pseudomonas sp. Eth.TT006 (assembly GCF_054456575.1). NCBI lineage: Bacteria > Pseudomonadati > Pseudomonadota > Gammaproteobacteria > Pseudomonadales > Pseudomonadaceae > Pseudomonas > Pseudomonas sp. Eth.TT006. Next base: position 374,199 of record NZ_JBTJEN010000002.1, read on the forward strand.
TCAGGTGACGTTGACCCCATGTGGCGCCCATGGCGAATGCCTGGTGACGCTTCGGAACAGCAACGGCGCCCTCGTGGTGGAGCGCGAATTCAATCAGGCGCAGTTGACCGACAAACGCCTGCTGACCGATGTGGTCGATGGCTTGCACCGCGACGTGCTGATCGCCGAAGGGCGACTGGAACCCTGTGTGATCGCGGCCTTGCGCAATGCGGCGCTGGATAAGCACGCAGCCCTGTAAAGATGAAATATTTTTTGTGGGAACCTTCCTGCATCCCTGTCAGTCAGACCCCATAACAGCAGGATCAAGCATTGTGCTCCGGTGCTTGTCGCTTGCTGCTACGGGTCTTTATACAGGCCACGTTTAACCCCGAGTTGTCTCCCCACTGCTCGGGGTTTCTTTTGCCCGCAGGTTTTTACGGCGCGGTTTGCTGCCCGAAAAAGACACGGGCCTGTTCCAGATAATCGCTGCGCATGCCCGGGTCCAGCCAGTCGGCGTAGAGCTCGTTCAAACGGTCATGGGCAAGGGTGCGTAACAGTTGATTGATCTCGCTGATGGCCTGCCGTCCTTCGGCAGTATCAGAACAGCCGACGTAGCCCGACAGGTATTTGCCCGTGCCGCGGATCGGATAGAACAGCAGTTCATCTTCGGCAATTTGCGCCTGATGGGCCTGATAGCGAATCTCCGGCCAGTAACCCAGCACAACCTGCAGGCGGCCCAGGCGCTGCATCGATAACAGGTTGCTGAGTGCATCGTTACCGTAATGCGGCGTCAGCGCACCGTCGGGCGCCTGTTTCAGCAGGCCATCGAGAAATTCACCATAACTGCGTTCGGCCACGATCCCGACCTTTTGCCTGGCGTCGGCCAGCAACGCTGCCAGATCGACCTCGCCATCGACCAGGTAGGGCTCCAGCACGGCACGATCTTTCTGACGAACAACTAGGCCGTTACTGACGGCGCGAAACGCCGGGATGGAGAAAGCGATCCATTGCGCGCGCTCCTTGCTCCAGATCAGCGATGGATCGCAGGTGAACGAGGTCTCATGCATCATCTGCATGCCCCGGGCGCGGTTGACCCGCATCAGCGTATGTTCGTATTGCGGCATGCCGGCGATCAGCAACGGCAGCAGTTGATCAATCACGCCCTGGCCCTTTTTCGGGCCTTCGAAGATGGTCAGCGGCGGCAGGTCGCGCATCAACCAGATCAGCGTCGGTTTGGCCTCGGCCCAGGCCGGCAGTGCCAGCAGAAACAACAGGCCGAACAAGCGCCATGTCCACCAGTGGTGGGCGCGGTTGGCGTCCGATGGCTGCTGCCGTTTCAGGTTAAATGGCGCCATCAGCGCGCAAGCGGGCGATCTGCTGTTCGTCGTAGCCAAGATCGTGGAGTACCTGCGCGTTGTGTTCACCGAGCTGCGGCCCGACCCATTCGGACGTACCCGGCGTCTCAGAGAGTTTCGGCACGATGCCCGGCATCTTGAAGGATTTGCCGTCCGGCAGTTTCGCCTGCAGGAACATTTCCCGCGCCAGGTACTGCGGATCGCTGAACATGTCCTCGGCGCTGAAGATCCGGCTGGCTGGCACTTCTGCCTGATTGAGCAGATCGAGCACACGTTGCAGCGGCAATGAATTGACCCAGCGGTCGATCACCCCATACAGCTCGTCACGGCGGCTGTCGCGCCCATCGTTGCTCGCCAGCGTCGGGTCATTGGCCAAATCGTCGCGGCCGATGATCAGCATGAAACGCTTGAAAATCGCGTCGCCATTGGCGCCGATCTGCACGTGCTTGCCGTCGGCGCTGGTGTGGATCGAAGAAGGTGTGATGCCCGGCATGATATTGCCGGTGCGTTCGCGGATGAAACCGAACACGTCGAACTCCGGAACCATGCTTTCCATCATCGCGAAAATCGTCTCGTACAGCGCGACATCAACCACTTGGCCGAGTCCGCCATTCACTTCGCGATGACGCAGCGCCATCAAGGCGCCGATCACGCCCCACAGCGCAGCAATCGAATCGCCAATGGAAATCCCGGTGCGCACCGGTGGCCGGTCTTCAAAACCGGTGATGTAGCGCAAACCACCCATGGATTCGCCGACCGCGCCGAAGCCCGGCTGATCCTTCATCGGCCCGGTCTGACCGAAGCCGGAGAGGCGCACCATCACCAGTTTCGGGTTCAGCGCGTGCAGGGTTTCCCAGCTCAGCCCGAGCTTTTCCAGCACGCCGGGGCGAAAGTTCTCGATCAGGATGTCGGCTTCGCCAATCAGTTTTTTCAGGATCGCCAGACCCTCGGGGTGTTTCAGATTCAGCGTCAGCGACTTTTTGTTGCGCGCCTGAACGAACCACCACAGTGAGGTGCCTTCATACAATTTGCGCCACTTGCGCAGCGGATCGCCGCCGTCGGGCGATTCGATCTTGATCACTTCGGCGCCGAACTCGCCGCAAATGCGCGAGGCAAACGGCCCGGCAATCAACGTACCCAATTCAATGACTTTCACACCGCTGAGCGGTTTGTTGGCGAACGGCATACAGAATCCTGTAGGACAAGGCTGAGCAGATACAGCGTTTTAACATAGCCGGCTGTCAGACGCCGCAGGTTGATCGCCATCAATTCGATGATTGCCTGGCGCATCGGTTAGACTTGCCGACTTTCCTCGTATCAAGAAGCCCGTTCATGGCCCAGCCGTCTACCACCTACAAATTCGAACTGAACCTCACTGACCTCGACCGTAGCGTCTACGAGAACGTCAAGCAGACCATCGCCCGTCACCCTTCGGAAACCGAAGAGCGCATGACCGTGCGGCTGCTGGCCTACGCCCTCTGGTACAACGAGCAGCTGTCGTTTGGTCGTGGTCTGTCGGACGTGGATGAACCTGCGCTGTGGGAAAAAAGCCTGGATGACCGCGTTCTGCACTGGATCGAGGTCGGCCAGCCGGACGCGGATCGCCTGACCTGGTGCTCGCGTCGCACCGAACGCACCAGTCTGCTGGCCTATGGCAGCCTGCGCGTCTGGGAAACCAAGGTGATCCCGGCGATCAAGAACCTGAAAAACGTCAACATCGCTGCCGTCCCGCAGGAAGTGCTGGAAACCCTGGCCAAGGACATGCCGCGCGTTATCAAGTGGGACGTGATGATCAGCGAAGGCACGATGTTCGTCACTGACGACCGTGGCCAGCATGAAGTCCAGTTGCAATGGCTGCAAGGCGAGCGCGGCTGATCCTGCGTCGCAACTGATTAATCCCACGTATTCAAGAGAAGTTTCCGTTAGCCCATGCGTATTGATCCTCGACCGTTGCCCGCCACGCTGCCGTTTCTCGGCGACCTGCCACCGCTGTTGACCCGTTTGTACGCGGCGCGGGGCGTGCAGTCCGAGGCGGAGCTGGACAAGAGTCTGGCGCGGCTGATCCCGTTCCAGCAGCTCAAGGGCATCGAGGCGGCAGTGGATCTGCTGGTGACGGCGCTGGAGCAGCGCCAGCGGATTCTGATCGTCGGCGACTTCGATGCGGACGGCGCGACCGCCAGTACGGTTGGCGTGCTCGGCTTGCGCCTGCTGGGCGCGGCGCACGTCGATTATCTGGTGCCGAACCGTTTTGAATACGGGTACGGCCTGACCCCGGAAATTGTTGAAGTCGCCTTGACCCGCGAGCCGCAGTTGCTGATCACCGTCGACAACGGCATCTCCAGCGTCGAAGGCGTGGCCGCAGCGAAACAGGCTGGGCTCAAAGTTTTGATCACCGACCACCACTTGCCCGGCGATGAGCTGCCGCAGGCCGATGCGCTGGTCAATCCGAACCAGCCGGGCTGTGAATTCCCGAGCAAGGCCTTGGCCGGGGTCGGGGTGATTTTCTATGTGTTGATGGCCTTGCGCGCACGCCTGCGCAGCCTCGGCTGGTACGACAGCAAACCGCAACCGAATATCGGTGAACTGCTGGATCTGGTGGCGCTGGGCAGCGTCGCCGACGTGGTGCCGCTGGATGCCAACAACCGGATTCTGGTGCATCAGGGCCTCGAGCGGATTCGCGCCGGGCGCGCGCGGCCGGGGATCAAGGCGATTCTCGAAGTGGCCAAGCGTGACGCGGCGCGGATCACCTCCACCGACCTCGGATTCATCGTCGGCCCGCGCCTGAACGCGGCAGGGCGCCTCGACGACATGAGCCTGGGCATCGAATGCCTGCTCACCGCCGACGTCAATCTGGCGCGGGAAATGGCTGCACAGCTGGACGGCATGAACCAGGACCGAAAATCCATCGAGCAGGGCATGCAGCGCGAAGCGCTGGCCCAGCTCAAGGACTTGCCGGTGGAGTCGATGCCATTCGGTCTGTGTCTGTTCGATCCTGAGTGGCACCAGGGTGTGATCGGCATTCTCGCGTCGCGGATGAAAGAACGGTATTTCCGTCCGACCATCGCCTTTGCCGATGCTGGCGACGGCCTGCTCAAAGGCTCAGGGCGATCGGTGCAGGGCTTCCATATTCGGGACGCCCTGAGCGTTGTCGCCGCGCAGCATCCGAACCTGATCAGCAAATACGGCGGCCACGCCATGGCAGCCGGCCTGACCTTGCCACAAGAGAATTTTCCGCTGTTCGCCGAAGCGTTCGATGCCGAAGTACGTCGCCAGCTTCGCGAAGAGGACCTGACCGGGCGCATGCTGTCGGACGGTACGCTGGCGGTTGAGGAATTCCACCTCGAACTGGCTCGCGCCTTGCGCCACGCCGGGCCGTGGGGCCAGCACTTTCCGGAGCCGCTGTTCCATGGCGTGTTTCAGTTGGTCGAGCAGCGGGTCGTCGGTGAGCGGCACCTGAAAGTGGTGCTGAAAAGCGAATGCGGTTCGGTGAAGCTCGACGGCATCGCTTTCGGCATCGACCGTGAGGTCTGGCCGAATCCGACCATTCAGTGGGTTGAGCTGGCCTACAAGCTCGACGTTAACGAGTTCCGCGGTAACGAAACTGTTCAGTTGATGATTGCCCACATCGAACCGCGTTGACGCCATTCGCGAGCAAGCCCGCTCCCACAGGTACGGTGTTGCCCATGTGGGAGCGGGCTTGCTCGCGAAGGCGGTCTTTCACACACAGAATTACTCTGAACCCTGCCTCATCCCCAGTTGTCGACTAGGCTCTAAGCACTGCTTGATTGGCCTTGTGACGCCTTGTCGAATGTTTTGCCCGCGGGGGCGGGTGTTGCACCTTTTCTTGTCACTCGTCGACTTTTCAAACAGAACCCTGGAGCCTGCCCACTGATTTGCGAGGTGCCCCATGAGTCTGCTGCTCGAACCCTTTACCCTGCGCCAACTGACCCTGCCCAATCGCATCGCCGTCTCGCCGATGTGCCAGTACTCAAGCGTCGACGGCCTGGCCAACGACTGGCACCTGGTACACCTGGGCAGTCGCGCCGTGGGTGGTGCCGGTCTGGTGTTCACCGAAGCCACGGCGGTCACGGCCGACGGGCGGATCACCGCCGAAGACCTCGGTTTGTGGAACGACGAACAGATCGAACCGCTGCAACGCATCACCCGTTTCATCACCGCCCAGGGCGCGGTGGCCGGCATTCAGCTGGCCCATGCCGGGCGCAAGGCCAGCACCCATCGGCCATGGATCGGCAAGCATGGCAGCGTCAAACCGGACGACGGTGGCTGGACGCCGGTCGGGCCTTCGCCGATTGCTTTTGATCCGCAACACACGCAACCCAGGCAGCTCGATGAAGGGCAAATCGCTGAAGTCATCCAGGCCTTCGTCGCCGCCGCCAAACGCGCGCTGACGGCGGGATTCAGTGTGGTCGAGGTGCATGCCGCCCATGGTTATCTACTGCATCAGTTCCTGTCTCCCCTGAGCAACCAGCGTCGCGATCAATATGGTGGTTCGTTCGAAAACCGCATTCGTCTGGTGCTGCAGGTGACCGAGGCCGTACGCGAGGTCTGGCCGGAAGAATTGCCGGTATTCGTCCGGGTATCAGCCACTGATTGGGTCGAAGACGGCTGGAACCCGGATGAAACCGTGGAGCTGGCGCGTCGGCTCAAGGCACTGGGGGTGGATCTGATCGACGTCTCGTCCGGTGGCACTGCCGCCAACGCCGAGATTCCCGTAGGGCCGGGTTATCAGACGCGCTTCGCCGAACGGGTGCGCAAGGAGTCAGGCATCGCCACCGGCACCGTCGGCATGATTACCGAACCGGCGCAGGCCGAGCACATTTTGCGCACCTGCCAGGCCGATATCATCTTCCTCGCCCGCGAGCTGTTGCGCGATCCGTACTGGCCGCTGCATGCCGACGATGATCTTGGCGGGCGCAAAGCGGTGTGGCCGGCGCAGTATCAGCGCGCGACGCATCGTGATCAGCCGATTCATGAGTCCGATTTGCGCGATTGAGTCGGTAGCGGTAAAGCAAAAAGCCCCGGTCAGTAATGGCCGGGGCTTTGTTTTGTCTGGTTGTTTTGGGTTGTCATGCTGCCGTCATCGCTGGCAAGCCAGCTCCCACAGGTTTGGTGCCATTCACATATTTTGTGATCAACCCCGATCATGTGGGAGCTGGCTTGCCAGCGATGAGGCCCATGCAGGCACCTCAAATCATCAAGGATATTTGCGCTTGTCCGGCGCCGGCGGGAAGTACTGGTACAACCAGGTTTCGCTCAACGTGCGGTCATTGGTGCGGATGAACAGGCGCAGTTCCACCGGATCGACGCTGTCGCTGGTCGGGTACCAGTCGAACAGGATCCGGTAACCCTTGATGTCATCCAGCACCAGCACGCTGAAGTCCTGCACCTTGCCGTTGGAGCACGTCACGACCGGTTCGATCCCGGTGCCCTGCGGCAGACGATCCAGACCGCCACCGGTGAAGTCCACGGCAAAGCGACGGGCCCAGACCGGCGGGTAATGCTCGCCTGGGGCCCAGCCTTCGACGAAACCGCCCATGCCCGAACGGGTGGCATGCACTCGTGCCAGTGGCGTGCCCACCGGCGGCAGCGCGCTCCAGTAAAGCTTGTAGCCGTAGTTCAGCGAGTCCCCGGCGGCCACCGGTTTCTTCGGGGTCCAGAACGCGACGATATTGTCGAGGGTTTCGCCGGTGGTGGGGATTTCCAGCAGGTCGATAGAGCCTTCGCCCCACGCGGTGGTCGGCTCGACCCACAGGCTCGGGCGCTTGCTGTACCAGTCGACGGTGTCCTGATAGTTGGCGAATTCGTGGTCGGTCTGCACCAGACCAAAACCTTTCGGATCGGTATCGGCGAAGGCGTTGAACTGCAGGGTCGCCGGGTTGTTCAACGGGCGGCAGATCCACTCGCCGTTGCCGCGCCACATCGCCAGGCGATCAGAGTCGTGAATTTGCGGGTGAATGGTGTCGCACATGCGGCGCTCGTGGGTGCCGCAGCTGAACATGCTGGTCATCGGCGCGATGCCCAGTTGTTCGATGGCGGTCCGCGCGTTGATGTGCGCGTCGATCTCCATCACCACGCGCTCGGCCTGACAATCGATGTCGAAACGGTACGCACCGGTGGCGCTCGGCGAGTCGAGCAGGGCGTAGACCACAAAACGCGTGGCGTTCTGCTCCGGGGTCTCGAACCAGAATTTGGTGAAGTCAGGGAATTCTTCGCGCTTCTTCGCGTAGGTATCGACGGCCAGACCGCGGGCCGACAGGCCATATTGGCCAGTGGCGTCCACCGCGCGGAAATAGCTGGCGCCGAGGAACGACACCACGTCATGGCGATCCAGCTCCGGCGCCTTGAACAGTTTGAAACCGGCAAAGCCGAGGTCGCCCTTGAGCTGCTGGGTATCGACCGAGGTGTTTTCGTAATTGAACAGCGTTGGACGGAAATGCACTTCACGGGCGGTGCGGGTCTTGGGATCGACGCTGTACATGCGCACTGGCTGGCGGAAACCCATGCCGACGTGGAAGAACTGCACGTCCAGCTGCCCCTTGTTCTCTTTCCACAACGAATGATCGGCGTCGTAGCGGATCGCGTTGAAGTTCTGCGGAGTCATGGTTGCCAGGGTTGGCGGCAGCACTTGCTTGGTGTCTTGATAGGGCGAACCGGCCAACTGCTTGGCCTGGCGCTTGAGCGCTTCGAAGTCGAAAGCCTGAGCCTCGCCATCAGCGGCGCCACCATTGGCCGCCCAGGCACGGGCAGCCAGCAGGCCGGAAGCCGAGAGACCGGTGTAGGCCGCAATGGCCATCGACGCTTTGAGCAAATTCCTGCGGTGCATAAATACAACCTGTGGTGAGCAATCCCGCGCCGTTCCTGGCACGTGCTGGATCAGAAATTACGGTTCGGACACGCCTTCGACCAAACGCAACGGACTATAAACAGATGCCGGCTAGCTTAAACGGTTCGCTCGCCGGGCAAAATTCATTGATAGCAGAGTGACAGAGTGTCAATGAAACAAGACATGTCGGTTAAAAATCTGACGGCACTTTCTGATTTATAGGGCATATCTGCTTTTCTCGACTAATTACTCTAAAAACCGCTTTTCAGCGCCGATTAACTTTCTATTCTATGGGCATGGCCGGCACGACCGGCAGGGCACAGGCGCTGCTGTAAGGGGCAGGGCGATGTGGTGATCAGGCAATTCTTTGAAGTATTAGAGAAGGACATCGTCCATGGCAAAAGTACAAGACATCACCGAAATGCTCGGCATCTTCCCCTGCCTGAGCAACGGACGCAGAAGGCGGCGGTTGAGCTCCGAGGAATTGAAACTGGTCGAGCGTTATCGCGAGTTGTCGGAGAGCGACCGGATTGCGATGCGGTATCTGGTGGATGCGATGAGGAGTGTTTCGCGGTTTTAGCGCCATGGTTGGCACCGTGAAAGCCATCTGGCTTTTACGGTGGCCAGATCAATCAAATTGCGGAGTAAACCTGTGGCGAGGGAGCTTGCTCCCGCTGGACTGCGCAGCAGTCCTCTGCTTTTTGCAGAGGGCCTCTGCGACGATTCGACAAGCTCCCTCGCCACAGGTTTTTTGTTCACTGGGGTTTAGCGACAAATCCCCTGAACCGAATACGGTCGCTGTCCGTGCATCAACCGGCACGGTGACGCCCGCCCAATGCATCGAACTCAGGCTCGGGTGGTTTCCCGCTGGGACTTGAGTGGGTTTCGCGCAGCTTTTTGAGGAAGGCTGTGTCCGTAGGAAATGCCTGTTTTTGCAGCTTCCGCTGCTAAACCATCCCTGCAACGAAGATTTTCCTTTATGAGTTAGCTATCGGGAAAAGGGAGAAGCAATTCTGTGAGCAAAGATGAAGCGAAGGGTAAAAAGAGAAAGGTGATCGATCTTGATCGCTTCGAAGCTGTTAGAGGTAAAGCCGATATCAAATGGCGAACTGATGAATTGATGGTAGTGCTTCGAGGAGACCCCGGAATCAAATCTCGATTCCGGGGTGATTCTTCTTAGCGACTCACCTTCCAAGCATCCCCAGCCGGCGCCTTCCCATGGTCATACGGCTTGCCAATCCACATATAAGCCAGCCCCAAGCCAATCACGATCACCGTACTCAACACCATCGCATAGTTCACATACCACGCCGCATCCGGCGTACGCGGCCAGGCCATGTTGATGATTGCGCCGACGCCGTAGACCAGCGCGCCGAGGTTCACCGGCCAGCCCCAGGCGCCGAGGGTGAATTTGCCGCTGGGTTTCCAGCCTTTCATCCGCGCATACAAAGCAGCCAGTACGATCATCTGGAACGCGAGGTAGATGCCGATGGCGGCGAAGCTGACGATGGTCGCGACGGCGTCTTGCAGGAAGAAACCGAGGGCGATGATCAGCGCCGGCAGGACGCCGGAAACGAACAGTGCGGCAACCGGTACTTGAGTCGTAGGAGATATCTTTTTCAGCAGGCGGCTGCCGATGACCATTTCATCGCGAGCGTAGGAATACAGCAGACGACTCGCTGCGGCCTGTAGGCTGATGACGCAGGAGATGAAGGAAATCATCACCACGCCCATCACCACTTTCGAGCCGATCGGGCCGAAGGCGTTGTTGAGGATGGTGGTGACCGGGTCCTTGTCGGTGCCGTTGATCACCGCTTGCATGTCTGGCACGGCGAGGATCAGCGCCAGGCAGGCGAACATCGCCGCGATGCCGCCGATGTAGATGGTCATGCGCATGGCCACCGGGATTTTCGCGCTGGGGTTCGGGGTTTCTTCGGCAACGTCGCCGCAGGCCTCGAAGCCGTAGTAGAGGAACATCCCCGCCAGCGAGGCGGTGAGGAAGGCCGGCAGGTACGAGCCGTCGACGCGGATGTCGAAGGTGTTGAACAGCACGCTGATCGGCTGGTGACGCTCGAAAATCAGCAAGTACACGCCGACGATTACCGCGCCCACCAGTTCGCAGAGAAAGCCAAACATGGCAATCCGCGCCAGCACTTTGGTGCCGCTGAGGTTGACCAGGGTGGCGAACAGCGTCAGCAGCAGGGCGATGACGATGTTGGTGTTGTTGCTCGGCTCAAAACCAAGCATGGCGGCCAGATACGGGCCGGCACCGACCGCCACGGCGGCGATGGTCACGCAGAGGGCGATGGAGTAGATCCAGCCGACCATCCACGCCCATTTCTTGCCGACCAAACGGCGCGCCCAAGGGTAGACGCCGCCGGAGATCGGGAACTGCGAGACCACTTCGCCGAAGATCAGGCACACCAGCAACTGGCCGCAACCGACCAGCAAATACGCCCAGAACATCGGCGGCCCGCCAGCGGCGAGGCACAGGCCGAACAGGGTATAAACCCCTACGACCGGTGACAGATAAGTGAAGCCCAGTGCGAAGTTTTCCCACAGGCTCATGCTGCGGTTGAAGTTCGAGGTGTAGCCCAGTTTGCGCAGTTGTTCGGCATCGCTATCGACAACGGTGGCGCTGAGATCGGGTGAGGCACTCATGTGGGTATGCTCCGTGAAATCGGCAGATTTCGGATGGCCGAAGCCGTGGCGGGGCTTTGTGGGCGCCGCCCGGATCGGTGGTTATTGTTTTGGTTTCGGTAAGCCTGGTGGTGAATCGCCGACATCATCCGTGTGTCGCGGAAAAGATCGCAGCCTGCGGCAGCTCCTACAGGAGAGCGGCGTCCATCATGTAGGAGCTGCCGCAGGCTGCGATCTTTTCGCTGTCAGTGCTTGAACATCACATGCCGAACCGTGGTGTAGTCCTCCAGCCCATACATGGACATGTCCTTGCCGTAACCGGACAATTTCTGACCGCCGTGGGGCATTTCGCTGACGAGCATGAAGTGCGTATTCACCCAGGTGCAGCCGTACTGCAAACGCGCGGACAGGCGATGCGCGCGGCCGACATCCGCCGTCCACACCGAAGAGGCGAGGCCGTAGTCCGAGTCGTTGGCCCACTCCAGCGCCTGCGCTTCATCGGTGAATTTGGTCACCGACACCACCGGCCCGAACACTTCACGGCGAACGATCTCGTCGTCCTGCTGCGCATCGGCCAGCACCGTTGGTTCGAAGAAGAAACCATTGCCCTCGACCGCCTTGCCGCCGGTGATCAAACGAATGTGCGGCTGCGCCACGGCGCGCTCGACGAACCCGGCGACGCGGTCGCGATGTTGCGCCGTAATCAGCGGCCCCAGTTCAGTGGACGGATCATCCTGCAAGCCGTACTTGATGCTGCTGACCGCCGCGCCAAGCTTCTCGACAAATTTGTCGTAGATGCCTTGCTGCGCATAGATCCGGCAGGCCGCGGTGCAGTCCTGACCGGCGTTATAAAAACCAAAAGTGCGAATGCCTTCCACCGCCGCATCGATATCGGCATCGTCGAAGATGATCACCGGCGCCTTACCACCCAGTTCCATGTGCATGCGTTTGACGCTGTCGGCGGTGCTGGAAATGATGTTCGCGCCGGTGGCGATCGAGCCGGTCAGCGAGACCATGCGCACTTTCGGATGGCTGACCAGCGGACTGCCCACCGTAGGACCGCGACCGAACACCAGATTGAGTACGCCGGCCGGGAAGATTTCCGACGCCAGTTCGGCCAGACGCAACGCCGTCAGCGGGGTTTGTTCCGACGGTTTGAGCACCACGGTATTACCGGCAGCGAGGGCCGGGGCGATTTTCCAGGCGACCATCATCAGCGGGTAATTCCACGGTGCGATGGAGGCGATTACGCCGACCGGATCGCGGCGGATCATTGAGGTGTGCCCGGGCAGGTATTCGCCCGCCGCCGAGCCGCTCATGCAACGGCTGGCGCCGGCGAAGAAACGGAACACGTCAGCAATCGCCGGAATCTCGTCATTCAGTGCGGCGCTGTAGGGTTTGCCGCAGTTGGCGGATTCGAGCTTGGCCAGTTCTTCGCCATGGGCCTCGATGGCGTCGGCGAGTTTGAGCAGCAGCAGCGAGCGGTCTTTCGGTGCGGTTTGCGACCACTCGGTAAACGCGTTGTCGGCGGCACGCACCGCGGCATCGACTTGGGCTTCGCTGGCTTCGTGGATCTCTACCAACACTTCGCCGAGGGCGGGGTTGAGCACCGGCTGCGCCGGGCCTTCGCCGTTGACCAGTTGGCCGTTGATCAAGAGTCTGGTTTGCATGGGTTTGTCCTCTTCGAATCTATTATTTTTCTCTGTAGAAACCCGATCCTGTAGGAGCTGCCGAAGGCTGCGATCTTTTGATCTTGATCTTGAAAAACAACATCAAAAGATCGCAGCCTGCGGCAGCTCCTACAGGGTTCCGGTTTCTCCGGTTATTCGGTTATTTGCCGCCACTTCCCGACACGCTCTCGCCACCCCGGGTCAGGTAATACGCGCCGAGAATCGGCAGCATGGTCACCATCATCACCAGCATCGCGACGACGTTGGTCACCGGCACATCCCGCGGGCGGCTCAGTTGATTGAGCAGCCACAGCGGCAACGTGCGTTCATGCCCGGCGGTAAACGTGGTGACGATGATCTCGTCGAACGACAGCGCAAACGCCAACATGCCGCCGGCCAGCAACGCCGAGCCGAGGTTCGGCAGGATGATGTAGCGGAAGGTCTGCCAGCCATCGGCACCGAGATCCATCGAGGCCTCGATCAGGCTGTGCGAAGTGCGGCGCAGGCGGGCGATGACGTTGTTGTAGACGATCACCACGCAGAAGGTCGCGTGGCCGACGATGATGGTGAACATCCCCGGTTCGATCCCCAGCGTCTTGAACGTCGCCAGCAGGGCGATTCCGGTGATGATACCTGGCAACGCAATCGGCAGGATCAGCATCAGAGAAATACCCTGCTTGCCGAAGAACTCCCGGCGGTACAAAGCGGCTGATGCGAGCGTGCCAAGCACCATCGCAATCAACGTGGCGATAGCTGCGATCTGCAAAGAAAGCTTGATCGACTGCAGAACATCAGGCCGCGAGAACGCCACACTGAACCAGTGCAGGGTGAAGCCCTTCGGTGGAAAACTGAACGCGGCTTCCTCAGTGTTGAAGGCGTAGAGGAAGATGATCAGGATCGGGAAGTGCAAGAACACCAGCCCGCCCCAAGCGGCGATTTTCAAGCCCAAAGACGCTTTCTCAGAGTGCATCGAAGGCCCCCAGACGTTTGACGATGGACAGGTAAACCGCGATCAGCACAATCGGCACCAACGTGAACGCCGCCGCCATCGGCATGTTGCCGATCGCCCCTTGCTGCGCATACACCATGCTGCCGACGAAGTAACCCGGCGGCCCGACCAGTTGCGGCACGATGAAGTCGCCCAGAGTCAGGGAAAAAGTGAAGATCGAACCCGCGGCAATCCCCGGCACCGACAGCGGCAGAATTACTTGCATGAAGGTCTGACGCGGCGTGGCACCGAGGTCGGCGGAGGCCTGCAGCAGCGACGGCGGCAGACGCTCCAGCGACGCCTGAATCGGCAGAATCATGAACGGCAGCCAGATGTAGACGAACACCATGAACCGTCCCAGATGCGAGGTCGACAAGGTGCTGCCGCCGACGCCGGGAATCCCCAGGATGAACTGCAATACTGGCTCCAGCCCCAGCTGCTGAACGAACCATTGCGCCACGCCGCCCTTGGCCAAAAGCAGCGTCCACGCATAGGCCTTGACGATGTAACTGGCCCACATCGGCATCATTACCGCGATGTAGAAAAACGCCTTGGTCTTGCCCGTGGTGTAGCGCGCCATGTAGTAGGCGATCGGAAATGCGACGACGGCGCTGGCGATCGACACCACGATGGCCATGCTCAGCGTGCGCAGGATGATGTCGAAATTCGACGGCTGGAACAGCGCGGCAAAGTTGGCCAGCGTCAGGTCAGGTGTGACCGCCATGGTGAAGTCGTCGAAGGTGTAGAAGCCCTGCCACAACAGCACCAGCAACGAGCCCAGATAGATCGCCCCGAACCACAGCAGCGGCGGCACCAGCAACAGCGACAGGTACAGGTTCGGCTTGCGATACAGCAGGTTGGAAAACCTGCGCAACGGCGGCGCTTGAGTCAGCGCGAGCGTGCTCATCTCACACCCCGCCAGCGATGGTGTCGTGCAGCGGGATCATCGCTTCCCGCGCCCAGCGAGCGCTCAAGCGCTGACCAGTCTGGTGCTGGGCGCTGCTGTCGAGCCACTGATTGTTGGCGTGGCTGATGTTCAGGGTCTGGCCGTTTTCCAGTTTCAATTCATAACGTGTGGCGCTGCCTTGATACTGGATGTCGTGGAGCAAGCCGCTGACTTCGATCTCGTGGCTGGCCAGCGGACCTTCGGCAAAACGCACATGTTCCGGACGGATTGAAAACGGCTGCGGATGGCCGCTGAGCTGGCGCGCCAGATCGCCACGGATCACGTTCGAGGTGCCGACGAATTCGGCGACGAAGGTGGTGGTCGGTTTCATGTACAGATTGCGCGGTGTATCGACCTGTTCAATGCGACCCTTGTTGAACACGGCGACGCGGTCGGACATCGACAGTGCTTCGGTCTGGTCGTGGGTGACGAAAATGAAAGTGATGCCGAGCTGGCGTTGCAGCTTCTTCAGCTCGCTCTGCATTTGCTCGCGCAGTTTCAGGTCGAGCGCACCCAAAGGTTCGTCGAGCAGCAACACCCGCGGGCGATTGACCAGGGCGCGAGCGAGGGCCACGCGCTGGCGCTGACCACCAGACAACTGCACCGGTTTGCGCGCGCCGTAGCCGCCGAGGGCTACCATGTCCAGCGCCTCTTCGGCGCGCTTGTGGCGCTCGGATTTGTTCACGCCTTTGACCTTCAAGCCGTAGGCGACGTTGTCCAGCACGTTCATGTGCGGGAACAGTGCGTAATCCTGAAACACCGTGTTGACGTCACGTTGATACGGCGGCAACCCGGCCGCTTCGGCGCCGTGAATGCGGATCGAGCCGGCGCTCGGTTGTTCGAAACCGGCGATCAGCCGCAGGCAAGTGGTCTTGCCCGAGCCCGACGGACCCAGCATGGAAAAGAACTCGCCGTCCTCGATATCGATGGAAACCCGGTCAACGGCCTTCACCTCGCCGAACTGCCGGGAAACGTTGGTGAACTGGACTGCAAGCGTCATGGTGCGGTGCTCCGGTAAAACGGGCTTTCAAAAAAGTCGTGTGTGCGTCGAAAAGATCGCAGCCTGCGGCAGCTCCTACAGTAGGTCTGCAGGGCGCTGAAATTGCTTTTGGCTCCCTCTCCCCCAGGGGGGAGAGGGGGAAAGGGAGCTCGACCGAGGTGCTCTCGGCCCTAACGGCCGCCCATGATCGCAATGTAATCCTGGGTCCAGCGGCTATACGGCACGAACTTGCCGCCTTCGGCCTGCGGGGTTTTCCAGAAGGCGATCTTGTCGAACTGATCGAACCCGTTGGTCTTGCAGCCCTCGGCACCGAGCAGTTCGCTCTCCTTGCATGCCGCGGGCACGGCCGGCAACGAACCAAACCACGCCGCCACATCGCCCTGGACTTTCGGTTTCAGCGACCAGTCCATCCACTTGTAGGCGCAGTTCGGATGCTTGGCTTCGGCGTGCAGCATGGTGGTGTCGGCCCAGCCGGTGGCACCTTCTTTCGGAATGGTCGAAGCGATCGGCTGCTTCTCGTTGATCAGGCCGTTGACCTGATACGGCCAGGCACTGGAGGCGACCACGCCTTCGTTTTTGAAGTCGCTCATCTGCACCGTGGTGTCGTGCCAGTAGCGGTGGATCAGCGGCTGCTGCGCGCGCAACAGATCGAGCACGGCTTTGTATTGTTCTTCGGTCAGTTGATACGGATCCTTGATGCCCAGCTCCGGCTTGACGGTCTTCAGATACAACGCCGCATCGGCGATATAGATTGGCCCGTCATACGCCTGCACGCGGCCCTTGTTCGGTTTGCCATCGGGCAGATCCTGTGCGGCGAACACCACGCTCCAGCTGCCTGGCGCAGACTTGAACACGTTGGTGTTGTACATCAGCACGTTCGGGCCCCACTGATACGGGGTGCCGTAAGTCTGTTTGTTGACCACGTACCACGGTGCATCTTTCAGGCGTGGGTCGAGGGTGTTCCAGTTCGGGATCAACGCGGTGTTGATCGGTTGCACACGCTTGCCGACGATCAGGCGCAGCGAGGCATCGCCCGACGCGGTGACCAGGTCGTAACCACCCTTGGCCATCAGGCTGACCATTTCATCGGAAGTGGCGGCGGTCTTGACGTTGACCTTGCAGCCGGTTTCCTGCTCGAAACCGCTCACCCAGTCATAGGCCTTGTCGCTTTCGCCACGTTCGATGTAACCGGGCCAGGCCACGATATCCAGCTGTCCTTCGCCGGCACCGACCGCTTTCAGCGGCTCGGCGGCTTGCAGACTGGCGCTGGCCAGCAAGGCCGTGGTGATTGCACTGAGCAGTGCGGTCTTGTGCACGAACATGGGACACACCTCTTCGTTTTTTAGATTTCTGTTAAGAGTAGTCGCAAGCCGCAAGCGCCAAGCTGCAAGACACAGCGGATCTGCTTTTAACTTGCGGCATATAGCTTGCCACTCAAAGCTCCCGGCTATGCCGGGCCATGATGTGCCGCACCACGCTGTAGTCCTGCAGCGAATCGCTGGACAAGTCTTTGCCGTAACCGGAGCGTTTCAGCCCGCCGTGGGGCATTTCGCTGACCAGCATGAAATGGCTGTTGATCCAGGTGCAGCCGTACTGCAAACGCGCGGCGACCTGCATCGCCTTGTCCAGGTTCTGCGTCCACACCGACGAGGCCAGGCCGTATTCGGAGTCGTTGGCCCAATCCACCGCTTGCGCGAGCTCGTCGAAGCGGGTCACGGTCACCACCGGGCCGAACACTTCGCGCTGGACGATTTCATCGCTCTGTTTGCACCCGGCCAGCAGCGTCGGCTGATAGAAGAACCCGGCGCCGGAATGCACCGCCGCCCCGGTCACGCGCTCGATATGCGGCTGACCGAGGGCGCGCTCGACGAAACTGGCGACGCGGTCACGCTGGCGGGTGCTGATCAGCGGGCCGATCTCGTTGTCGGCGTCACGTTTACCGGCAAAACGCAGGCTGCTGACTGCCGCACCGAGTTCGGCCACCAGTTTGTCGTGGATGCCAGCCTGTGCGTAGATGCGGCACGCGGCGGTGCAGTCTTGACCGGCGTTGTAGTAACCGTAGGTGCGCACGCCGTCGACCACCGCTTGAATGTCGGCATCGTTGCAGACAATCACCGGCGCTTTGCCGCCCAGTTCCAGGTGTGTGCGTTTGAGGGTTTTCGCGGCGGCCTGCAGGATCTTCTGCCCGGTAACGATATCGCCCGTCAGCGAGACCATGCGCACTTTCGCGTGGCCGACCAGATGGCTGCCGACGCCTTCGCCACCGCCGCAGATGATGTTGATCACCCCGCGTGGAAGAATTTCGGCGAGGGCTGGCGCCAGCGCGAGGATCGACAGCGGTGTGTGTTCGGAGGGTTTGAACACCAGGGTGTTGCCGGCGGCGAGGGCCGGGGCGATTTTCCACGCGGCCATCATGATCGGGTAGTTCCATGGGGCAATCGAGGCAACCACACCAATCGGATCACGCCGGACCATGCTGGTGTAGCCCGGCAGATATTCGCCGCTGAGCTGGCCGGTCTGGCAGCGCACGGCACCGGCGAAAAAGCGGAATACATCGACCGTGGCACTCAGATCATCCTGCCGCGCCAAGTGCAGCGGCTTCCCGCAGTTCAGCGCTTCGAGGCGGGCGAGATGGTCGGCATGCTTTTCGACGGCACTGGCAATTTCCAGCAGCAGATTCGAGCGTTGCTGCGGTGTGGTCCGGGACCATTCACCGAACGCGCGGTGTGCAGCAAGGATCGCGGCCTCGACCTGCTCGGTGCTGGCCTCGGCGATGTGCGTAAGGATTTCGCCGGTAGCCGGGTTGAGAATCGGCTCGACAAAACCCTGCCCGGCGACCAGTTCGCCATCGATCAACAACGCGGTACACATCGGGGTCTGCACACCAGCCATTTTCCGCGATCTCTTTTGTTGTGTGGTCATTGCTGCTCCCGTGCCCGGGGAGCCGACCGTCTTTTCGATGGACCAAGACTAGTGCGCGGCTCCGGGGTCGACAAATTCTAAATACTGAAGGTGGCATTCGATTAAATAGATGGCTTGCGTCCGCCGTGTGGTTGCTCGCGCGCCACGGTCAGAAACGGATCGACCAGCGCCGGCCGTGCGGTGCCACGGCGCCAGGCCAGGCCCACGTCGAGGGTCTGGTTGAGGTCGGCAATCGGCCGCGCTTCGATGATGTCGCCTTCCAGTGACCAGGGGCGGTAGGTCATGTCCGGCTGGATCGACACGCCCAGTCCCGCCGCCACCAGACTGCGCACCGCTTCGGTAGAAGCCGTCCTCAAGGTGATTTTTGGATTAAGCCCGGCCCCGCGCCACAGGCGTTGGGCGTTGCGATCCATCTCGTCGACGTTCAATTGAATCAGTGGCTCGCTGGCGACGTCGGCGAGGTTGATGCTGTCGTGCTCCAGCAGCGGATGCTGGGCCGGCAGCCATAACCGATGCGGCGAATGGGTCAGCACTTCAGTTTGCAAGGCGTGGCGATCTTCGAGGTTGGACAGAATCAGCACACCGACATCAATCTCGCCGCTGACCAGCAAATGCTCGATGTACGGCCGCTCGTCCTCCATCACCCGGATTTCCACGTTGGGATAAGCACGCTGGAACCGGGTGAGCAAATCCGCCAGGTAATAACCGGCAACCAGACTGGTCACGCCGACGATCAACTGCCCGGCGACCTGATCGGTGCTCTGTTGCAGGCTGCGTTTGGCGTTTTCTACAGTCGCCAGAATCAAATGCGCCTGACGCAGGAACTGATGCCCTTGATGCGTCAGGGTCATGCCCTTGGCGTGACGGCTGAACAGGCCGACGCCGATTTCCTCTTCCAATTGCTGAATCGCCAGGGTCAGGGTCGATTGAGAAATGAACGCGGTTTGTGCGGCGGCGGAAATCGAGCCGGTCTCGGCCACCGCGATGAAGTGACGAATCTGACGCAGGGTCATCATGAAAGGGGTACCCGCTGGGCTGTTTTTATCGATTGGCCTGAGTGTATATCGGTTTTTTAGAAGGCAGTTGCAAGCGAACACCTGTGGCGCCACAGAAGCTGCGGCTAACCGGTGAGCAACATCTGGAAGCACACTCGCATGCCGGGCAGGGGCACTTTCGAACTAGGCTGAGGGCCTGATAGATCCGGATAAACCCTGTTTTGGAGGCGGAACATGAACACCCGTGGATTGCTCGATCAACTGCTCAAGTCCGGCCAGGATCTGTTGCAGAACAAGGCCGGCGGTGCGCAGAACAAATCGGCGGCTGGCGGTCTGGGCGGTTTGCTCGGCGGCGCTTCGGGCTCGGGCGCTTTGGGCGGCTTGCTCTCGGGGGCCGGCGGTGGGGCGTTGGCGGCCGGGGCGATGGGCCTGCTGCTCGGCAGCAAAAAAGCGCGCAAGGTCGGCGGCAAAGTCGCGGTCTACGGTGGCCTCGCCGCGCTCGGCGTGCTGGCCTACAAGGCTTACGGCAACTGGAACGCGCAAAAGGGCACCGCACCGCAAACCGAACCGCAGACGCTGGATCGACTGCCACCTGCGCAAGCCGAGCAGCACAG
This sequence comes from Pseudomonas sp. Eth.TT006, assembly GCF_054456575.1. Taxonomy (NCBI): domain Bacteria; kingdom Pseudomonadati; phylum Pseudomonadota; class Gammaproteobacteria; order Pseudomonadales; family Pseudomonadaceae; genus Pseudomonas; species Pseudomonas sp. Eth.TT006. The sequence continues at coordinate 394,152 of NZ_JBTJEN010000002.1, forward strand.
CCAGGCCATCCTCAAGGCTTTGGTCGCCGCCGCCAAGTCCGACGGCCACATCGATGACCGCGAGCGCCAGTTGATCGAGGGTGAATTCAGCAAACTCGATAACGACCAGGAACTGCAGCACTGGCTGCACGCCGAACTCAACAAGCCCCTAGACCCGGCCGACGTTGCCCGCGCTGCGAGTACCCCGGAAATGGCCGCTGAGATGTACATTGCCAGCGTGATGCTGGTGGACGAGGAAAGCTTTCTGGAGAAGGCGTATCTGGAGGAACTGGCCAAACAACTGAAGCTGGAGCCCGGATTAAAGGACGAACTGGAAAAACAGGTGCGGCTGGCAGCTCTCTAAAACTGCCCGATACCTCTGCAGGAGCTGCGGCACGCTGCGATCTTTTGATCTTTAAAGCCAACATCAAAAGATCGCAGCGTGCCGCAGCTCCTACAAGGTCGTCTGCTGGCGATAGCGTTTGTAGCGTCACAGCGCCAGCAATGACCAATCCATCGCCCCTTTTTACCGATCCATCACTGGCACGCCAGCCCCGGATTGGCGGACAGTCGCAACCCAGAGCCTTGCCGACAACCACTCCGGGCAGGCCCGGGGGTTAAAAAGCGTCTTATAAATGAAACAGCGCCCTCGGCTATACTCCCCGCATTTCGACTGACGCATGAGGAATCACTGTGAAGAACTGGACGTTGCGCCAACGCATTTTGGCGAGCTTTGCGGTGATTATCGCGATCATGTTGTTGATGGTCGTCGTCTCTTATTCACGGTTGCTGAAGATCGAAGCCAGTGAAAGCAGCGTGCGCGATGACGCGGTTCCCGGCGTTTATTACAGCTCGATGATTCGTGGGGCGTGGGTCGACAGCTATCTGCAGACCCAGGAACTGCTCGGGCTCAAGGAAGGGCAGGGCATCAGCAACGAAGATGCCGCGGACTACAAGGCGTTCGAGAACCGTCTGCAAGAACAGATGGCCAACTACCGCAACACCGTCACGACTGACGAGGACCGTGTCGAGTTCGCTGCGTTCGAGAAGGACCACGAGGTTTACATGCAGATCCAGGATCAGGTGCTGGACCTGCACAAGCGCAATCTGGAAGCCGAGGCCGTCAAGCTGTTCAGTGAGAAGCTGACGCCAGCCTGGTACGCCGGCCGCATGAAACTCAACGACATCATTGGCGAAAACAAGAAAGTCGCCGATCAGGCCATGGCCAACATCGACGAGGCGGTGGCGGCGGCCAAAGTCAGCATGTTCGTTTCGTTGCTGGTGGCGGTGCTGGCGGCCGGCGCCTGCGGCTTGCTGCTGATGCGCGCGATCATGGCACCGATGAACCGCATCGTGAAAATCCTCGACATCATGCGCACCGGCGACTTGAGCAGCCGTCTGAACCTGGAACGCAAGGACGAGTTCGGCGCGGTGGAGACTGGCTTCAACGACATGATGACCGAGCTGACCTCGCTGGTGTCCCAGGCCCAGCGTTCGTCGGTGCAGGTGACCACCTCGGTGACCGAGATCGCTGCCACCTCCAAACAGCAACAGGCCACCGCCACCGAAACCGCGGCCACCACCACCGAGATCGGCGCGACCTCGCGGGAAATCGCCGCCACCTCGCGCGATCTGGTGCGCACCATGACCGAAGTGTCCACCGCCGCCGATCAGGCCTCGGTGCTCGCCGGCTCCGGCCAGCAAGGTCTGGCACGCATGGAAGACACCATGCACTCGGTGATGGGCGCGGCCGATCTGGTCAACGCCAAACTGGCGATCCTCAACGAGAAGGCCGGCAACATCAATCAGGTGGTGGTGACCATCGTCAAGGTCGCCGACCAGACCAACCTGCTGTCGCTCAACGCCGCCATCGAGGCCGAGAAGGCCGGTGAGTACGGTCGCGGTTTTGCCGTGGTCGCCACTGAAGTACGGCGTCTGGCGGACCAGACCGCCGTTGCCACTTATGACATTGAACAAATGGTTCGCGAGATCCAGTCGGCGGTGTCGGCCGGGGTGATGGGCATGGACAAGTTCTCCGAGGAAGTGCGCCGCGGCATGGCCGAGGTGCAGCAGGTCGGCGAGCAACTGTCGCAGATCATCCATCAGGTGCAGGCGCTGGCGCCACGGGTGTTGATGGTCAATGAGGGCATGCAGGCCCAGGCCACTGGCGCCGAACAGATCAACCATGCGCTGGTGCAGTTGGGTGATGCCAGCAGCCAGACCGTCGAGTCGTTGCGTCAGGCCAGTTTTGCCATCGACGAACTGAGCCAGGTGGCCGTCGGGCTGCGCAGTGGCGTTTCGCGATTCAAAGTCTGATGAGCGAAATCACCGCCAAACGCAGCGCTGTACCGGTGGCGAAGCAGGCGTTGTTCCTGCTGTTTCGCATCGGCAACGAGCGCTACGCCTTGCGCGCCACCGAAGTGGCCGAAGTCCTGCCGCGTCTGCCGTTGAAACCGATTGCCCAGGCCCCGCACTGGGTGGCCGGAGTGTTCGCCTATCGCGGGACGGTGGTGCCGGTACTCGACCTCAGTGCCCTGACTTTTGGCCATGCCGCCGAGGCGCGCACCAGCACCCGGCTGGTGCTGGTGCATTACCGCCCGGACGAACAGCAGCCATCACACTGGCTCGGGCTGATCCTCGAGCAGGCGACCGATACCCTGCGCTGCAATCCCGACGATTTTCAGCCTTATGGCCTGGACAATCGCCAGGCGCCGTACCTCGGTCCGGTGCGCGAAGATGCCCAAGGGCTGGTGCAGTGGGTGCGGGTCAACGATTTGCTGGATGACGCCGTGCGCAGTCTGCTGTTCCCCGCGCCACTTGAGGCACAGCCATGAGCAGCGACCAGCGGTTTTTCGACTTCCTCAAGGAGCGCATCGGTCTGGATGTCAGCTCGGTGGGGCCGGCGATCATCGAGCGCGCGGTGCGTCAGCGCACCACGCTTTCGCAAGCGGCGCACAGCGACGAATACTGGCAGTTGCTGCAAGGTTCCCGAGATGAGCAGCAGGCGCTGATCGAAGCGGTGATCGTCCCCGAGACCTGGTTTTTCCGTTATCCGGAATCCTTCGCCACCCTGGGCAAACTGGCGCGCAAGCGCCTCGACGAATTGAACAACATGCGCGCGCTGCGCATCCTCAGCCTGCCGTGTTCTACCGGCGAGGAACCCTATTCGATTGCCATGGCGTTGCTTGATGCCGGGCTCAAGCCGCATCAGTTCAAGGTCGACGGCATGGACGTCAGCCCGCTGTCGGTGGACAAGGCGCGGCGCGCGCTGTACGGCAAGAACTCGTTTCGCGGTCAGGATCTGGACTTTCGCGAGCGGCATTTCACTGCGGAGCAGGACGGCCATCGCGTCAACGAAATCGTGCGTGAGCAGGTGCGCCTGCAGGTCGGCAATGTCCTCGATCCGACGTTGTGGGCCAGCGAGCCGCCGTTCGATTTTGTGTTCTGCCGCAACCTGCTGATCTATTTCGATCAGCCGACCCAGCAGCAGGTGTTTGCCGTGCTCAAACGTCTGACGCACGTTGACGGCGTGCTGTTTATCGGCCCGGCCGAGGGCAGTCTGCTCGGGCGGCTGGGCATGCGCTCGATCGGCATCCCGCAGTCGTTCGCCTTCAGCCGCCACGCTGATCCGCAGCCTGAACCGGTGGCATTGCCGACGCCCACGCCGCTAACGGTGCGCCAGTCCTTGCGCAGTCCGCCGCCCCCGGCGCCGGTGCGCCCACGGCCGTTCGCCAGCGCAGCACCGCTGCCCGTCAGCAAGCCAAGGGCCAACCCGGACGCCGCCACGTTGTTGGCCCATATTGCTGCGCTGGCCAACGAAGGCAAAAGCGTCGAGGCCCGTGCAGCGTGCGAGCAATACCTGCGCAGTCACCCGCCGGTGGCGCAGGTGTTCTACTGGCTCGGCCTGCTCAGTGACGTGGCCGGCTCGGCGCTCGAAGCCCAGAATTACTATCGCAAGGCCTTGTACCTTGAACCGCAACACCCCGAGGCGTTGATGCACTTGGCGGCGTTGTTGCAGGCCCAGGGTGACAGCGCCGGTGCCAGACGATTGCAGGAGCGCGCCGCACGCAGCGGGCGCACCGCCGACAGTGAGCGTAAACGATGATCCCGTCCGACACCTTGAACGTCACCCACGAAGACGCCCGGGCCATCGATGATTGCTGGAACCGCATCGGCATTCATGGCGACAAGTCCTGTCCGTTGCTGGCCGAGCACATTCATTGCCGCAACTGCGCGGTGTATTCCGCCGCCGCCACGCGTCTGCTCGACCGCTATGCGTTGCAGCAGGATGAACGCGACCCGGTCGCCATAGCGGTCGAAAGTGATGTCAAAACCCGCTCGCTGCTGATGTTCCGCCTCGGCGAAGAATGGCTGGGCCTGGCAACCCGCAGTCTGGTGGAGGTGGCGCCGCTGCAGGCGATTCACTCCTTGCCACACCAGCGTTCGCGGGCCTTGCTCGGTGTGGCGAACGTGCGCGGGGCGCTGGTGGCCTGCCTGTCGCTGGTCGAATTGCTTGACCTCGATGGCAACGCCGCACCGGTCAGCGGCGCGCGGGTCATGCCGCGCATGCTGATCATCGCCGCCCACGGCGGGCCGGTGGTGGTGCCGGTGGACGAGGTCGACGGCATCCATGCCATCGACGAACGCATTCTCGACGCCGCGTCGCGTGCCGGCGCGGACCACAGCAGCGCGGCCAGCGCCAAATACACCCGTGGTGTTCTGCAATTCCGCGGGCGCAGCCTGCGTTGGCTGGATGAAGAACAGTTGTTGTCCGCCGTGACCCGGAGCCTCACATGACCCCCGAGCAAATGCGCGACGCCTCGCTGCTGGAGCTGTTCAGCCTCGAAGCCGAGGCCCAGACCCAAGTGCTCAGCAGCGGGCTGCTGGCGCTGGAGCGCAATCCGACCCAGGCCGATTATCTGGAGTCGTGCATGCGCGCGGCGCACTCGCTCAAGGGCGCGGCGCGCATCGTTGGCATCGACAGCGGCGTCAGCGTCGCGCATGTGATGGAAGATTGTCTGGTCAGCGCCCAGGAAGGGCGATTGTTGCTGCGTCCGGAACACATCGATGCGCTGCTGCAAGGCACCGATCTGCTGATGCGCATTGCCACGCCGGCCAATGCTCCGCAAGCGACCGACATCGAGGCCTATGTGGCGCTGATGGGGCGCCTGCTCGACCCGTCGGCGGCGCCCCTCGTTGCGCCGCAGGTCATGGCCGAATTGCAGATGCAGGCACCGATGCCTGTTGCGCTTGATCCCTTGGCGCCAGTGCTTGATACCGCGCTGGAAACCTCTGTGCCGGTCCCGCGCAAGAACAAGCGCACCACCGAAGGTGGCGAGCGCGTGCTGCGGGTCACCGCCGAACGCCTGAACAGTCTGCTCGATCTGTCGAGCAAATCGCTGGTGGAAACCCAGCGCCTCAAGCCGCATCTGGCGACCATGCAGCGCCTCAAACGTATGCAGAACAACGGCCTGCGTGCGCTGGAAAGCCTTAACGTGCACCTCAAGGAGCACGCGTTGAGCCTCGAAGCCCAGGAAGCGCTTGAAGATGCGCGGCGTCTGCTGGCCGAGTCGCAGCAATTGCTCGCGGAGAAGAACGCTGAACTGGACGAATTCGCCTGGCAGGCCAGCCAGCGCGCACAAGTGCTTTACGACACCGCGCTGGCCTGCCGCATGCGCCCGTTCGCTGACGTGCTGACCGGTCAGGTGCGCATGGTCCGCGATCTGGGGCGCAGCCTCGGCAAACAGGTGCGGCTGGAGATCGAAGGCGAGAAGACCCAGGTCGATCGCGATGTGCTGGAAAAACTCGAAGCGCCGCTGACGCATCTGCTGCGCAACGCGGTTGACCACGGTATCGAGTCGCCGGAGCAACGCCTGCTCAAGGGCAAACCCGAGGAAGGCCTGATCCGCCTGCGCGCCTCGCACCAGGCCGGTCTGCTGGTGCTGGAGCTGAGCGATGACGGCAATGGCGTCGATCTGGAAAAGGTCCGCCGCAGCATCGTCGAGCGTCAGTTGTCGCCGGCCGAAACCGCCGCGCAGTTGAGCGAGGAAGAGTTGCTGACTTTCCTGTTTCTACCGGGCTTCAGCCTGCGCGACACGGTCACCGAAGTCTCCGGGCGCGGCGTCGGTCTCGACGCGGTGCAACACATGGTCCGGCAACTGCGCGGTGCGGTGGTCTTGGAGCAGACGGCGGGCGAGGGCAGCCGCTTTCATCTGGAGGTGCCGCTGACCCTGTCGGTGGTGCGCAGTCTGGTGGTGGAAGTCGGCGAGGAGGCCTACGCCTTTCCGTTGGCGCACATCGAACGCATGTGCGATCTGGCGCCGCAGGACATCGTGCAGATCGAGGGCCGCCAGCATTTCTGGCATGAAGGCCGGCATGTCGGGCTGGTCGCGGCCAGTCAGTTGCTGAATCGACCGGCAAGCCAGAGCAGCGGCGAGACCCTCAAAGTCGTGGTGATCCGCGAGCGCGACGCGATCTACGGGGTGGCGGTCGAGCGCTTTGTCGGCGAGCGAACGCTGGTGGTGCTGCCGCTGGATGAGCGGCTGGGCAAGGTGCAGGACATTTCCGCCGGGGCGCTGCTCGACGACGGTTCGGTGGTGCTGATCGTCGATGTCGAAGACATGCTGCGTTCGGTGGACAAATTGCTCAATACCGGGCGCCTGGAGCGCATCGCGCGGCATGGCAATCAGGCCGCCGAAGCAGCGCGCAAACGGATTCTGGTGGTCGACGATTCGCTCACCGTGCGCGAGCTGCAACGCAAGCTGCTGCTCAATCGCGGCTATGACGTGGCGGTCGCGGTGGATGGCATGGACGGCTGGAACGCCTTGCGTTCGGAGGACTTCGATTTGCTGATCACCGACATCGACATGCCGCGCATGGATGGTATCGAGCTGGTGACCCTGTTGCGCCGCGACAACCGCCTGCAATCGCTGCCGGTGATGGTGGTTTCTTACAAGGATCGTGAAGAGGATCGCCGTCGTGGACTGGACGCCGGGGCCGACTATTATTTAGCCAAGGCCAGTTTTCATGACGACGCCCTGCTTGATGCAGTGGTTGAGCTCATTGGAGGAGCGCGGGCATGAAAATCGCAATCGTCAACGACATGCCTCTGGCGGTGGAGGCGCTGCGTCGGGCGCTGGCCTTCGAGCCGGCGCATCAGGTGGTGTGGGTGGCAAACAATGGCGCCGAGGCGGTGCGACTGTGCGCCGAAAATACCCCGGATCTGATCCTGATGGACCTGATCATGCCGGTGATGGACGGCGTCGAGGCCACCCGACGGATCATGGCCGAGACCCCGTGCGCCATCGTCATCGTCACGGTCGACCGTCAGCAGAACGTGCACCGGGTGTTCGAAGCCATGGGCCATGGCGCGCTGGACGTGGTCGACACCCCGGCGCTGGGGGCCGGCGATCCCCGGGAAGCGGCGGCACCGTTGCTGCGCAAGATCCTCAATATCGGCTGGCTGATCGGCGAGAAGCCCAGCCGCACGCGGCAGGCGCCAACCCCACAGCGCAGCGGTGGTTCGTGCAAGCGGCTGGTGGCGATCGGCTCGTCTGCCGGCGGACCGGCGGCGCTGGAAGTGCTGCTCAAGGGCCTGCCGCGAAGTTTCTCGGCCGCCATCGTGCTGGTGCAGCATGTCGATCAGGTGTTCGCTGCGGGCATGGCCGAATGGTTGGCCGGTGCCAGTGGCCTCGATGTGCGTCTGGCCCGTGAAGGCGAGCCGCCGCAGGCCGGCGCGGTGTTGCTGGCCGGCACCAACCACCATATTCGTTTGTTGAAAAACGGCACGCTGGCCTACACCGCCGAGCCGGTCAACGAGATCTACCGCCCCTCGATCGACGTGTTTTTCGAAAGCGTCGCCAACCATTGGGATGGTGATGCGATCGGCGTTTTATTGACCGGGATGGGACGCGACGGTGCGCAAGGGCTTAAGCTCATGCGCCAGCAGGGTTATCTGACCATCGCGCAGGATCAGCAAAGCAGCGCGGTATATGGCATGCCCAAGGCTGCGGCGGCGATTGATGCCGCGGTAGAAATACGTCCGCTGGAAAGAATAGCGCCACGATTGCAGGAGATTTTCCCCAAATGAACAGGTCAATCGGCAATCCTGGCCCCCGCAGTACTCAGGTGACCGCCCATGAATGATTTACAGATCGACGACATTAAAACCGACGAAAACGCCGCCATGGTGTTGTTGGTGGACGATCAGGCGATGATCGGCGAAGCCGTGCGCCGTGGGCTGTCGAACGAAGAAAACATCGACTTCCACTTCTGCTCCGACCCGCACATGGCCATCGCCCAAGCGGTGCGGATCAAGCCGACGGTGATTCTGCAGGACCTGGTGATGCCCGGCCTCGATGGCCTGAGTCTGGTGCGCGAGTACCGCAATCACCCGGCGACCAAAGACATCCCGATCATCGTCCTGTCGACCAAGGAAGACCCGCTGATCAAGAGCGCGGCGTTCTCGGCCGGGGCCAACGATTATCTGGTGAAGCTGCCGGACACCATCGAACTGGTGGCGCGCATCCGTTATCACTCGCGCTCCTACATGACCCTGCTGCAACGCGATGCGGCTTATCGCGCGCTGCGGGTCAGCCAGCAGCAGTTGCTCGACACCAACCTGGTGCTCCAACGCCTGATGAACTCCGATGGCCTGACCGGGCTGTCGAACCGCCGGCATTTCGACGAGTATCTGGAACTGGAATGGCGCCGTTCGTTGCGCGATCAGAGCCAGTTGTCGTTGCTGATGATCGATGTCGATTACTTCAAGTCGTACAACGACACCTTTGGCCACGTCGAAGGCGACGAGGCGCTGCGCAAGGTCGCGGCGGCCATTCGTGACGCCAGCGCCCGACCATCGGATCTGCCGGCGCGCTATGGCGGTGAAGAATTTGCCCTGGTGCTGCCGAATACCTCGCCGGGTGGCGCGCGGCTGGTGGCGGAAAAGCTGCGCCAGACCGTAGCCGCCCTGAAAATTCCGCACAACACCCCGGACGACGGGGCGAGCCTGACCATCAGCATTGGCCTGGCGACCATGGTGCCGCAGGCGGGCAGTGATTGCCGGCTGCTGATCTCGGCGGCGGATCGCGGGTTGTACAAGGCGAAAAACAGCGGACGCAACCAGGTGGGTATCGAATAGATCTGCTGGACGATGCAAATCCCCTGTGGGAGCGGGCTTGCTCGCGAATTCGGCGTGTCATTCAGCATTGATGTCGACTGACACGCCGCCTTCGCGAGCAAGCCCGCTCCCACATTTGAAATGCGTCGAGTCAATGTCAAGCGATTCGCCCCCGGACCCGCCAGACGGGCTGCCGTGACAGTCTGATTACGTTATACTCGCCGGCTTTCAAAAGTTCGCCAACGAGTGCTGCCCGTCATGGAAATCAACCCGATCCTGAACACCATCAAGGACCTGTCCGAGCGCTCCGAAACTATTCGGGGGTATCTTTGACTACGATCAAAAGCATGAGCGTCTGATCGAAGTCAATCGCGAGCTTGAAGATCCTGCAGTCTGGAACAAACCTGAATACGCCCAGGAACTGGGCCGCGAGCGCGCTGCGCTGGCGCAGATCGTCGACACCCTCGACGAACTGAACGGCGGCCTGGCCGATTGCCGCGAGCTGCTGGACATGGCTGTCGAAGAGAATGACGAAGGCGCGGTCAACGACGTCGTCGAAGTCCTGCAAGGCCTCGAAGAGTCGCTGTCCAAGCTCGAATTCCGCCGCATGTTCAGCCACGAGATGGACCCGAACAACGCCTACCTGGACATCCAGGCCGGCTCCGGCGGTACCGAAGCGCAGGACTGGGCCAACATCCTGCTGCGCATGTACCTGCGCTGGGCTGACAAGCGCGGTTTCGAAGCGACCATCATGGAACTGTCGGCCGGTGAAGTCGCCGGTATCAAAGGTGCGACCGTGCACATCAAGGGCGAATACGCCTTTGGCTGGCTGCGTACCGAGATCGGCGTGCACCGTCTGGTGCGCAAGAGCCCGTTCGACTCCGGCAACCGTCGCCACACCTCGTTCTCGGCAGTGTTCGTCTCGCCAGAGATCGATGACAAGGTGGAAATCGAGATCAATCCGGCAGACCTGCGGATTGACACCTATCGTTCCTCCGGTGCCGGTGGTCAGCACGTAAACACCACTGACTCGGCCGTACGTATCACCCACGTACCGACCAACACCGTGGTCAGCTGCCAGAACGAACGTTCCCAGCACGCCAACAAGGACACCGCCATGAAAATGCTGCGGGCCAAGTTGTACGAGCAGGAAATGCAGAAACGCAACGCCGCGTCGCAAGCGCTGGAAGACACCAAGTCGGACATCGGCTGGGGTCACCAGATTCGCTCTTACGTGCTCGATGCGTCGCGGATCAAGGATCTGCGCACCAACATCGAACGCAGCGACTGCGACAAGGTGCTCGACGGCGACATCGACGAATACCTCGAAGCCAGCCTGAAATCGGGCCTGTAACAGACGCCGAGACAGGATCGAGCGATTCGGCTCGATCCCTGTAGGAGCCAGCCCTGCTGGCGATCCCCGGGCCGCAGGGCCCGGGGGCAACGAACCTGATGGAATACCTAAAGACATGAGCGACCAACAACTCGACCCGCAAGCCCTGCAACAGGAAGAAAACTCCCTGATCGCCCTGCGCAAGGAAAAGCTGGCTGCCGAGCGCGCCAAGGGCAACGCCTTCCCGAACGACTTCCGCCGCGAAAACTACTGCGATGCACTGCAGAAACAGTACGCGGACAAGACCAAGGAAGAGCTGGCCGAGGCTGCAATTCCGGTCAAGGTTGCCGGTCGCATCATGCTCAACCGTGGCTCGTTCATGGTGATCCAGGACATGACCGGGCGCATCCAGGTCTACGTCAACCGTAAAACCCTGTCCGAGGAAACCCTGGCCGCGGTCAAGACCTGGGACATGGGCGACATCATTGCCGCCGAAGGTACCCTGGCGCGTTCCGGCAAGGGCGACCTGTACGTCGAAATGACCAACGTGCGCCTGCTGACCAAGTCGCTGCGCCCGCTGCCGGACAAGCACCACGGCCTGACCGACACCGAACAGCGCTACCGTCAGCGTTACGTTGACCTGATCGTCAACGAAGACGTGCGCCAGACATTCCGCGTGCGTTCGCAAGTGATCGCGCACATCCGCAGCTTCCTGATGAAGCGCGACTTCCTCGAAGTCGAAACGCCGATGCTGCAGACCATCCCGGGTGGCGCCGCGGCCAAGCCGTTCGAAACCCACCACAACGCGCTGGACATGGAAATGTTCCTGCGTATTGCCCCGGAGCTGTATCTGAAGCGTCTGGTGGTCGGTGGTTTCGAGAAGGTCTTTGAGATCAACCGCAACTTCCGTAACGAAGGCGTTTCGACTCGTCACAACCCTGAATTCACCATGTTGGAGTTCTATCAGGCGTACGCCGATTACGAAGACAACATGGACCTGACCGAAGAACTGTTCCGTGAACTGGCGCAACTGGTCTTGGGCAGTACCGACGTGCCGTACGGCGACAAGGTGTTCCACTTCGGCGAGCCGTTCGTCCGTCTGTCGGTGTTCGACTCGATCCTCAAGTACAACCCCGAGATCACTGCCGATGACCTGAACGACATCGACAAGGCCCGCGCCATCGCCAAGAAGGCCGGCGCCAAGGTGCTGGGCTTCGAAGGTCTGGGCAAGCTGCAGGTGATGATTTTCGAAGAGCTGGTCGAGCACAAGCTGGAGCAGCCGCACTTCATCACCCAGTACCCGTTCGAAGTGTCGCCGCTGGCCCGTCGCAATGACGACAACCCGAACGTCACCGACCGTTTCGAGCTGTTTATCGGTGGCCGTGAAATCGCCAACGCCTACTCCGAGTTGAACGACGCGGAAGACCAGGCCGAGCGTTTCATGGCGCAGGTGGCCGACAAGGACGCCGGCGACGACGAAGCCATGCACTACGACGCTGACTTCGTGCGTGCGCTGGAGTACGGCATGCCGCCAACCGCCGGCGAAGGGATCGGCATCGACCGCCTGGTGATGTTGCTGACCAACTCGCCGTCGATCCGCGATGTGATCCTGTTCCCGCACATGCGGCCACAAGCGTAAGTGTTTCAATAAAAAAGCCGCCTGCAATGGGCGGCTTTTTATTGCCTGTCTGGTACAAACGTATCAAATGGTTAATTTTGAAGAAAACAACAGAGGTATGCCTGTCGTGATCGGTGCAATGGCTCAAGAGGGTGCAGCGGGTATCGCCACTGCGGTCGCTGAAAGTGTTCAGTACCAGGGTCGCAAGGCCAGCCGGCAGGGCAGTGAGCAGCGGCGTCAGGACATTCTCGACGCGGCGATGCGCATTGTCGTGCGTGACGGAGTACGCGCGGTACGCCACCGGGCCGTGGCCGCCGAGGCCGGCGTGCCGCTGTCGGCCACCACTTATTACTTCAAGGACATCGATGACCTGCTCACCGATACCTTCGCCCAGTACGTCGAACGCAGTGCGGCCTACATGGCCAAGCTGTGGATCAACAACGAAGGCCTGCTGCGCGAGATGGTGGTCAGCGGCGACGGCAGCCCCGAGTCGCGCTCGCAACTGGCGGACGATATTGCGCGGCTGATGGCCGACTATGTGCACCGGCAACTGGTCAATCGGCGTGAACATCTGATGGCCGAGCAGGCGTTCCGTCAGGAAGCGCTGCTCAACCCGCGGCTGGCGGATCTGGTGCGCTCCCACCAACAGATTCTGCTGCAGGGCACCTGCCAGTTGTTCCAGGTCCTGGGCTCGCGCGAGCCGCAGCAGGATGCCAAGGTGTTGACGGCGATCATCGGACGGATGGAGTATCAGGGCCTGCTCAATGAAGCCGAGCCTTTGGCCGAACAGGACATGCTCGGGATTCTGACGCGGTATATGCATCTGGTACTGGCATCTGCGTAATTCGCTGTTGCTTCACCCTGTGGGAGCGGGCTTGCTCGCGAATGCGGTCTGACATTCAACTTCTTTGTTGCCTGACACGCCGCTTTCGCGAGCAAGCCCGCTCCCACAGGGTAATGGGGTGATGCACAGGGCCGTGTGTTCATAGGGAGTATTGAATGAAAGCCTGGCGTGGCGTGCTGATCGCCTTGTCGTTCCTGCTGCTCAGCGGTTGTCTGGTGACCTTCAAGGATCCGCTGCCCGCCCATGAACCGGCGCCCAAGGGCCTGCTGGGCAAGTGGTCGAGCACCAATGCCTGGGGCGAGCCGATGAACCTTGAGCTGACTCGCGTCGGCACCGATCGCTATCAGGCCGTCACATGGTTCAAGGCCCGCCCCCACGAGCGTGAGGCCTATCCGTTCAGCGTGTCGCGCCATGGCAGTCGCTGGTATCTGTCGGCGAAGGTCCCGGCGCGTTACGGCGGGCAGTACACCATTGCCGGTTTTGAGTTGACCGACAAACACGAGCTGGTGCTGTACAACCTCGACCTCGAGCAGATCAATCAGGCGATCAAACAGCAAGCCCTCGACGGCCACGCCTTCCAGACCGACGACGATGGCGACGGCGTGCAAGTCGACAGCAGCCTCGACAAGGTCTTTGCTTACCTCGACGATCCGGCCAATTCCGATGTATTCGTTGAAGCCGCGCGCTATCAGCGCCAGGCCCGCGCCAAATAATTCAGCTTTCGACAGGAGTTTTAGGTGGACGATTACCAGCAGACGATACGCACGCTGTCCGATCGCATTGTGCTGGCGCAGACGCCGATCCGCGTCCTCGATGCGGTGAAGTGGGACGAGAACATCCGCAAGGGCTTTCTCAAGGCCAAGGGCAAGGAAATGCCGGCGGTGGATCGCGACTACTACCTCAATCGGCCACTGAGTTTCGATTCGAGCAAGGTCAAACTCGAGTTCCAGAACATCGAGCGCGACATCACCCGCCAGCTCGGCCAGTTCAACCCGGTCGGGCAGATCATGCGGCGCATGTGCAAGGAATACCGCATGGTGGTGCGCATGCTCGAGGCGCGCGGCACCGAGGACTTCGGCCTGATCTCGCAGGAACTGTACGGCGCCGCCTCCGACGCGTTCCACGCCGGCGACCCGACCCTGGCTGACCTCGGCCTGATGATGTCCGACTACCTGAACAACATCGATGGCCGCGGTGATCTGAAGGACGAACCGAAGATTCTCACCGCCAAGGACGCCGTGCACCTGCTGCAGACGCGCTTGAACAAGGTGTTCGGCGAGGCCGAGGAAACCATCCGCGTGTTCGAGTCCGACGGCATCGTCGCCGACGCGGCGGCGGGCGCCGACTACATCAAGATCCGCACCGACGCGTTGTTCAATGACCGCGACGTGCGCGCGCTGGAAGTCCACGAAGGCCTGGTGCATGTGGGCACCACGCTCAACGGTTTGAACCAGCCGATCTGCACCTTCCTGTCCAAAGGCCCGCCCTCGTCGACGGTGACCCAGGAAGGCCTGGCGATCCTGATGGAAATTATCACCTTCGCCTCCTACCCGAGCCGCTTGCGCAAACTGACCAACCGTACTCGCGCGATCCACATGGTCGAGGAGGGCGCGGACTTTTTGCAGGTGTTCGAGTTCTTCCGCGAGCAGGGTTTCGAAATGGCCGAAAGCTACGGCAACGCCAGCCGGGTGTTCCGTGGCTCGACGCCGACCGGTCTGCCATTCACCAAAGACTTGTCCTACCTCAAGGGCTTTATCATGGTTTACAACTACATTCAGTTGGCCGTGCGCAAGGGCAAGCTTGAGCAGGTGCCGCTGCTGTTCTGCGGCAAGACCACGCTGGAGGACATGCGCACCTTGCGGCAATTGGTCGACGAAGGCCTGGTGGTGCCACCGAAGTATCTGCCGGAACAATTCCGCGACATGAACGCGCTGTCGGCGTGGATGTGCTTCTCCAACTTCCTCAATCATTTGAGCCTGGACCGGATCGAGGCGGATTACTCCAATATCCTCTAGCCAACACGCACACAATCCCTGTGGGAGCTGGCTTGCCAGCGATTGCTTTCTGTCAATCGATATTGATGTTGGCTGAGCCGCCGCCATCGCTGGCAAGCCAGCTCCCACAGGGTGCTTTATTGCCACAATTATTGCGTTCCAACCCGAATTTTCTGCGAGGTTTCACCGGATGAGAATCCTCGGCATTTTTTGCCTGCTCCTGACCCTTGGCGGTTGCAGTTCGCTGTTGTTCTACCCCGAACCCGGCCAGGTCTTCACCCCGGAAAAAGCCAAGCTCGAGTACCGCACCGTCACCCTGACCACCGCCGATGGCCTCAAGCTGAATGCCTGGTGGCTGCCGGCCAAACCCGGCGTTGCGGTCAAAGGCACGGTGCTGCACTTGCACGGCAACGGCGGTAATTTGCCGATGCATCTGGGCGGCAGTTGGTGGTTGCCGAAAAACGGCTATCAGGTGCTGCTGGTGGATTATCGCGGGTACGGTTTGTCCGAGGGTGAGCCGAGTTTGCCGGCGATCTATCAGGACATCGACGCCGCGTTCGCCTGGCTGGACCAAGCGCCCGAGGTCAAAGGCAAACCGCTGGTCCTGCTCGGCCAGAGCCTTGGCGGCTCGATGGCGGTGCATTGGCTGGTGCAGCATCCGGAGCGGCAGAAGCAACTCAAGGCCCTGGTGCTCGACGGTGTGCCCGCCAGTTACCGCAGCGTCGGCCAATATGCGCTCAGCACTTCATGGCTGACCTGGCCGTTGCAGGTGCCGTTGTCGTGGCTGGTGCCGGACGGCGACAGTGCGATCAACTCGATGCCGCAGCTCAAAGGCGTGCCGAAACTGATCTTCCACAGCATCGACGACCCGCTGGTGCCGATGGTCAATGGCATCCGCCTGTATCAGGCGGCGCCGCCACCGCGCGTGCTGCAGTTGACTCGCGGTGGTCACGTGCAGACCTTCGGCGACCCGGTCTGGCGGCAAGTGATGCTGCGTTATCTGGAAGACCCCGAACATTTCAACGGCCTGCGCCGCCTCGGCGAGATCCCGAATTATCCGCAAGCCCCGAATTCTGAAGATGAGAGTCCGCAATGAGTGAAGAACGTAACGCCATCCCGCTGATCATCACCGGTATCTGCAGCATCCTCGGCACCGTCGGGGCGCTGTGGTACTACGGCTACCTGCACTTCGCCAAACCCGAGGACGCGCTGCTGCTCAACGAATTCACCATGCTCAAGACCGTACCGGGCGAAGACTACAAGGTCTCGCTGGACCCGGCGCCGCAAGTGGCGCAGTGCATCGATGGCGTGCTGGTGTTGTTCGACACCGAGCAGAAAGGCCTGACTGGCGTGCTGATCAACGCGCAGAAAAAAGCCGTGCGCTGCATGGGCCAGGAAACCCCGCAGAAGCTGGAAGAGTGATTCTGCAGGACAAGCCCTCACCCTAACCCTCTCCCAAGGGGAGAGGGGACTGACCGAGTTGTCTTGCGGCACACATCGACCTGAAAGGTCGCGTCGATTATGGATTCAGTGAGGAAATATCAGGTCGGTCCATTCTCAAATATCCCCCAATCGGCTCCCTCTCCCTTGGGAGAGGGCTGGGGTGAGGGGCTGCGATGTCGGCGACCCCACCCATTCCAAACCGAACACTACAAACGCAAAAGCCCCGCCTGATCACTCAGGCGGGGCTTTCGCGTTACCGCGTGCAGCTTAGTTCGAGCTGACCGCCGAACGTGGCACTACTGGCTGGTTGTCGTTGGAAATGGTCACTTCCACACGACGGTTCATTGCACGGCCCGACACGCTGCTATTGTCAGCAACCGGGTACTCTTTACCGTAACCCTGAACCACGATGCGCGAAGGATCTACGCCCATCTTGACCAGTGCAACCTGTACCGAAGTCGCGCGACGCTCGGACAGCGACTGGTTGTACGCAGCGCTGCCGGTGCTGTCGGTGTAACCCTCGACGATCACTTTACGATCCGGGTTTTCCTGGAGGAACTGCGCCAGTTTGTTGATGTTCACCAGACCGCTGGATTTCAGGTCAGCCTTGTTAGTGGCGAACAGCACATCACCGAAAGTCACCAGCGTACCGCGATCGGTCTGCTTGGCGTTCAGGCTCTGCTGCAGTTGTTTGATCTGCTGATCGCGAGCGTCCAGACGCGCCTGGGCACGTTGTGCGGCAGCGTTCTTCAGGTTGTTTTCAGCGGTGCGCAGGGCGATGGTCTGCTTGGCCACTTCGACGCGCTGATTGGTCAGGTAGGCCAGTTGGTCAACCTTGGCCGCATCTTCTTTGTCCAGGTAAGCCTTGTCGGCCTTGTCCAGGTAATCGCTGGCGTCCTTGGTTTCCAGGGCAGCCACTTTGCTGGCCTGTGGGTTGGCCTGCAGGCCGGCGTAGTTGGTGCGCGCCTGTTCCAGATTCGGGTTAGGCGGAGTGGAGCAGGCAGCCAGGGCAACGCTTGCAGCCAGGAGAGCGGGGATCATCAGTTGCTTACGCATAATTTTCGTCCTTTCTATCGATAAGAGTTTCAGCTTTGCAATCGGGATGCGCGCTTACTGCACGGTGCGCTGACTTTCCTGACGCAGTTCCTGAACACCTTTCTGGGAATCCTTCAGAGCCTGTTCGGCCTTGGCAGCCTGAGCCTTGCGTTCTGCGACACGAGCGTCCCACTCAGCCTGTTCGGCGAGGGTGCGTGCGCGTTCATACTTCTTGTCGTGCATGGCGATTTCAGCTTCTTTGAGCTTGTCTTGCGCCTGCTTCATTTCCACTGCAGCGAACTCGGTACCGCCTGCGCTCACGGCGCTGTTGACGGCCGATTGGGTCACGGCGTACTGCTCGGTCGGCGGGTTACCGGCGCAACCGGCCAGAACGAAGCTGGTACCGATGGCCAGAGCAGCCAGTTTCAGACCGCGCAGGTGAGAGAACGAGGTTTGGGTCTTCATGGTCTTCAACTCCATTGTTTAACTCCTGAAAAAACCGAAAATCCATCCTGGTGAGGAGCCGCGAGCGTCAGGTGAAAAGGCGTTTTTGAAACGCTCGTTCCAGGCGTGGTTACAGCTTCCGACCGGCGGCGTTTTTCAAAAGTTCAGAAAAGATGGCCCATCGCCAAAATTTTTTTTGACCAAACGGACAAGGCTCTAGAGCGGGAACTTTGGGGGCGGGGAGGGGTACGCGCGGGCGAAAAAGTGTGGAATTAGTGCGCAGCATTGAAGGGGGAGCACAGTCCCTGTGGGAGCTGGCTTGCCAGCGATGAGGCCACCAAATTCAACCCGTATGTGCCTGAACTGACGTCATCGCGGGCAAGCCCGCTCCCACAGGTTTTTGTGTTGTCTGATTCAGTGTTTCTGTTTACCGGCAGCTACCGACAGATCCTGCAGATGCCGCCGCGACAGCGCCAGAAAGCGCGGGGTCGGGCCGACGTCTTCGTACAGTGGATCGCCTTCTTCATCGGTGGCGACCACGGTCGAACCCTTCACATACGGCAGGCTCGCCTCGAACTCTTCGAGCGCGGCGCCGATCAGTTCGCCGAGCAGTTCTTCGGGGTGGCGTTTGGGGTACATCTCGGCAATCGCCGCCAGCCGCGCGGCGGCTTCGACGTCCAGATGAATCGTGTAGCCGGTATCGGTCAGGCGACCTTTGGCGTTTTCTTCCCAGTGCTGGGCGAGTTCACGGATTTTCATGATGACCTCATGTCGTGCCTGCTCGTGGCAGGATCGGTTGAGTGTCCGGCGGGGCCGGCGGCCAGCCGTTGTACGGCTTACTGTTGAGACTAGCTTCTGGGCGCAAGGTTTAAAGTCCCTTCGTCGTCTGCTTGTAAGAAGCGCCGTAGAGCGGCACTCTCTGGGCAAAGCATTCGTTTCTGCGCCGTCCCGATTACCGCTGGAGAACTGCTGATGACCGATATTGATGCACGCTTGCGCGAGGATGTTCACCTGCTGGGTGAGCTGTTGGGCAATACCATCCGTGACCAGTACGGCGAGGAATTTCTCGACAAGATCGAGCAGATTCGCAAGGGCGCCAAGGCCGATCGACGCGGTTCGATGGACGCTGAACTGAGCGCCAGCCTCAACCAGTTGAGCGAGGACGAATTGCTCCCGGTGGCCCGCGCGTTCAACCAGTTCCTCAACCTGGCGAACATCGCCGAGCAGTATCAGTTGATTCATCGCCGCGAAGAGTCGCAGCCGGCGCCTTTCGAGTCCCGCGTGCTGCCGGAACTGCTCGCCCGCCTGCGCAACGAAGGCCACAGCGCCGAATCCCTGGCCCGGCAACTGGCGCGTCTGGAAATCGAGCTGGTACTCACCGCGCACCCCACCGAAGTGGCGCGGCGCACGCTGATCCAGAAGTACGACGCGATTGCCGCGCAACTCGCCGCGCAGGATCATCGCGACCTGACCAGCGCCGAACGCGAACAGATCCACAACACGCTGCAACGACTGATCGCCGAAGCCTGGCACACCGAAGAAATCCGTCGTACACGGCCGACCCCGGTTGACGAAGCCAAGTGGGGTTTCGCGGTGATCGAACATTCGCTGTGGCAAGCGATCCCCAACCATATGCGCAAGGCCGACAAGGCGTTGTTCGAAGCGACCGGCCTGCGTCTGCCGCTGGAAGCCGCGCCGATCCGCTTCGCCTCGTGGATGGGCGGCGACCGTGACGGCAACCCCAATGTCACTGCTGCCGTGACCCGCGAAGTATTGCTGCTGGCGCGCTGGATGGCCGCCGACCTGTACCTGCGCGATGTCGATCATCTGGCTGCCGAATTGTCGATGCAGCAGGCCAGCGATGCGCTCAAGGCCCGCGCCGGGGACAGCGCCGAGCCTTATCGCGCGGTGCTCAAGCAACTGCGTGAACGCCTGCGCGCCACGCGCAACTGGGCGCATGCGTCGCTGACGGCGAGCACGCCGGCCCCCGCCGATGTGCTGCACAACAACCGCGACCTGCTCGATCCGCTGGAGCTGTGTTTCAACTCGCTGCACGAGTGCGGCATGGGCGTGATTGCCGACGGGCCGTTGCTCGATTGCCTGCGCCGCGCGGTGACCTTCGGCCTGTTCCTGGTGCGCCTCGATGTGCGTCAGGATTCGACCCGGCACAGCTCGGCGATGACGGAAATCACCGATTACCTTGGCCTCGGTCGCTATGAAGACTGGGACGAAGAACAACGCATCAGCTTCCTCACCCGCGAATTGAGCAATCGGCGACCCTTGCTGCCGGCACATTTCAAACCGTCCGCCGACACCGCCGAAGTGCTCGCCACCTGCAAGGAAATCGCCGCTGCACCGAGCGCTTCGCTGGGTTCGTACGTGATCTCGATGGCGGGCGCCGCTTCCGACGTGCTGGCCGTGCAATTGTTGCTGAAAGAGTCCGGCGTACTACGGCCGATGCGCGTGGTACCGTTGTTCGAAACCCTCGCCGACCTCGATAATGCCGGGCCGGTGATGGAGCGCCTGTTGCTGCTGCCGGGTTATCGCGCACGCCTGCAAGGCCCGCAGGAAGTGATGATCGGCTATTCCGACTCGGCCAAAGACGCCGGCACCACTGCAGCGGCGTGGGCGCAATATCGCGCGCAGGAACGCTTGGTGGAAATCTGCCGTGAACAGCAAGTCGAACTGCTGCTGTTCCACGGTCGCGGCGGCACCGTGGGCCGTGGCGGCGGTCCGGCGCACGCGGCGATCCTGTCGCAGCCGCCGGGGTCTGTGGCGGGGCGTTTCCGTACCACCGAGCAGGGCGAAATGATTCGTTTCAAATTCGGCCTGCCGGACATCGCCGAGCAGAACCTCAATCTGTATCTGGCCGCTGTGCTTGAAGCGACGTTGTTGCCACCACCGCCACCGACTCCCGAGTGGCGGCACCTGATGGATGAACTGGCAGCGGACGGGGTTGCCGCGTATCGCGCGGTGGTGCGGGAGAATCCGCAGTTCGTCGAGTACTTCCGCCAGTCCACACCGGAGCAGGAGCTGGGACGCCTGCCGCTTGGAAGCCGTCCGGCCAAGCGCCGTGCCGGTGGCATCGAGAGTCTGCGGGCGATTCCGTGGATTTTCGGCTGGACCCAGACCCGTCTGATGCTGCCCGCCTGGCTCGGCTGGGAGCGCGCATTGAGCAATGCTCTGGCGCGCGGCGAGGGCGAACTGCTCGGGCAGATGCGTGAACAGTGGCCGTTCTTCCGCACGCGCATCGACATGCTGGAAATGGTCCTGGCCAAGGCCGACGCCGACATTGCGCTGTCTTACGATCAGCGTCTGGTCGAGCCGGAGTTGCTGCCATTGGGCGCGCAGTTACGCGACCTATTGTCGCAGGCATGCACGGTGGTGCTCGGCTTGACCGGCCAGTCGCAGCTGCTGGCACATAGCCCGGACACCCTCGAATTCATCCGTTTGCGCAACACCTACCTCGACCCGCTTCATCTATTGCAGGCCGAGCTATTGGCGCGTTCGCGGCAGCAGGATGTCGAGCAGGGCAGCCCGGTCGAGCAGGCGCTGCTGGTGTCTGTGGCGGGGATCGCCGCCGGTTTGCGCAATACCGGCTAAGGTTTTAACGCGGGCGTCAGGCACCCGGTGCACAGGCCGGGTGCCGCTTTGTACACAGGCGGAACGTGCGGGCAGGCGACAGTTAATGACGGGGTTGCGACTTGGCTTACCGCGGCGCAAGGTCGCGGCGGGCGCCGGTTTCTCCGACTTTTGGCGTCTTGTGTGGGCGCAGCCTGCTGTGTATCTTGATCAGCCTTTGGCCGTTTGTGCGGCCACGACCCGTTTTTTCGAGATTGGCCCCAAGCGGCGAATCCGTTGTTTTCTATATAAAAAATTGAGGAGCACATCGATGCGCGTCATTCTGCTGGGAGCTCCCGGGGCCGGTAAAGGTACTCAGGCTAAGTTCATCACCGAGAAATTCGGCATTCCGCAAATCTCCACCGGCGACATGCTGCGTGCCGCGGTCAAGGCCGGCACCCCACTGGGCGTTCAAGCCAAGAGCATCATGGATGCCGGCGGCCTGGTGTCGGATGACCTGATCATCGCGCTGGTCAAAGACCGTATTGCTCAAGCCGATTGCGCCAAAGGTTTCCTGTTCGACGGTTTCCCACGCACCATTCCGCAAGCCGAAGCGCTGGTGACTGCCGGTGTCGAGCTGGACGCTGTGGTTGAAATCGCCGTTGAAGACGAAGAAATCGTTCAGCGTATCGCCGGTCGCCGCGTTCACGAGGCCAGCGGCCGCGTTTACCACATCGTCTACAACCCGCCGAAAGTGGCCGGCAAAGACGACATCACTGGCGATGAGCTGGTGCAGCGCAAGGACGACACCGAAGAAACCGTGCGTCATCGCCTGTCGGTCTACCATTCGCAGACCAAGCCGCTGGTGGAGTTCTACCAGAACCTGTCCGCCAAGAATGGCGGCAAGCCGAAGTACAGCCACATCCCGGGCGTTGGTTCGGTCGAAGCGATCACCGCCAAGGTGCTCGAAGCCCTCAGCTGAAAAAGCTGATCCGCTGCTTCATCCACGGCCCGCTTGCGGGCCGTAGTTGTTTATACTGACGGCCCTTTTTCTCTCACCTGTTTTGGATACATCGATGAGCACCTTGCTGGCCCTGGACACCGCGACCGAAGCTTGCTCCGTTGCCTTGCTGCATGACGGCAAGATCACCAGCCATTACGAGGTGATCCCGCGTCTGCACGCGCAGAAGCTGCTGCCGATGATCCAGCAACTGCTGGCCGATGCCGGGACCACGCTGCAAGCGGTGGACGCCATTGCCTTCGGTCGTGGCCCGGGCGCGTTTACCGGGGTGCGGATCGCCATCGGCGTGGTGCAGGGCCTGGCGTTTGCCCTGGATCGTCCGGTACTGCCGGTGTCGAACCTGGCGGTGCTGGCCCAGCGTGCGTATCGCGAACACGGCGTGAGTCAGGTCGCGGCGGCCATCGATGCGCGGATGGATGAAGTGTATTGGGGCTGCTACCGCGAGACGGCTGGCGAGATGCGCCTGATCGGCGCCGAAGCGGTGTTGCCACCGGAAGTCGCGGCGCTGCCGGCCGATGCCAGTGGCGACTGGTTCGGTGCCGGTACTGGCTGGGGTTATGGCGAGCGGATCGCGGTCAGTCTGTCCGGTCAGGACGCCGGCATGCTGCCTCACGCCGAAGACCTGCTGACCCTGGCGCGGTTTGCCTGGGAGCGCGGTGAAGCGATTCCGGCCGACGATGCGCAGCCAGTTTATCTGCGCGACAAGGTCGCCACGCCCAAGGCTCGCTAAGTCTTTAAAGATCGCAGCCCGCGGCAGCTCCTACAGGGATTGCACACTTATGTAGGAGCTGCCGAAGGCTGCGATCTTTTTGCTTTTGCCTGCCAATCGTCAGTTTCCCACCCAGGTTTTAAACCTTTTACGCTTTATGTGTTCTAGTTATCACTCGGCGGTTTGCTAAGTCGGTCAAGTGCCGCTAAATTGCCATCATCGATACCGAGCATGAATTTATGCGTATAGACGGCGTTTCCTCTCAGTCCTACCCAATCAAGCGCAAGCCTCGCAAAGGCAATGTGGCGCTGGATGAATCCGTCGACGATATCGACGGCGAGCTGGAATTTCCGACTGAAGAGCAACTTGCCGCCCGTGCTGCCAAAGCCTCTGCCCAACGCCTGAGCAATCTGCCTGCCCGTCAGCAAGACATGATCTATCACCGTGCGATGAAAAAGAGCGTAGCGATGGCCTTGGCCAGCTACCTGAGCACCGCCGGTTTTGTCGATTGGGATGCGGACGTGCTGGGCCTCGACCTGTACATCTGATGGCGTTGCCTTACTACCTCGGTTGCCCGTCCTGGAGCGAAAACGCCTGGCGCGAGTATCTGTATCCCGAGGACGCCAAGACCTCCGACTTCCTCAGTCTCTACTCCCAAGTGTTCAACGCCGTCGAAGGCAACACCACCTTCTACGCCAGCCCGTCGCCGGCCACCGTGCAGCGCTGGGCCGAGATCATGCCGGAACACTTTCGCTTCACCGCCAAATTCCCCGGCGACATCAGCCACAGCGGTGACCTGCGCGATCAGCTGACCGCTGCCGAAACCTTCGTGCAACTGCTCAGTCCGCTCGGCGAACGAGTCTCGCCGCTGTGGCTGCAACTGTCGAAAAGCTTTACTCCGCAGCGCCTGCCGGAGCTGACCGCGTTCATCGACTCGGTGGACCGGCCGCTGGCAGTGGAAGTGCGCAACGAGCAGTTCTTCGCCAAGGGCGAGAGCGAGCGTTTGCTCAATCGGCTGTTGCTGGAACGTGGCGTGGAGCGCATCTGCCTCGATCCGCGGGCGCTGTTCAGTTGCCTGTCGACGGAGTCCTCGGTGATCCACGCGCAATCGAAAAAACCGCGGGTGCCGACGCGGCCGGCGGCGTTTACCCAGTGCCCGCAGGTGCGCTTTATCGGCCATCCCGAACTTGAGGCCAATGACCCGTTTCTGCTGCCGTGGGTGGCGAAAATCGCCGAGTGGATCGAAGAGGGCCGCACGCCGTACATCTTCCTGCACACCGCCGACAACATCATGGCGGCGAAGCTGGCGCAACGTTTCCACGCACAATTGATGCAACGTTTGCCTGGCCTGCCATCCCTGCCTGAGCTATACAGAGAACCCGCCGCCGAGCAACTTGGCCTGCTCTGAGGCGGTTTTTTTCTGCCCGGGAGCCTGCCAATGGACACCGAAGCCTGTAACGAACAAGCCCGCAAAGCCCACGCCTTCAAAGCCCTGCATGAGCGACCGGGGATCTTTGTCATGCCCAATCCGTGGGACGCCGGTTCTTCGAAGATGCTCGCCAGCCTGGGTTATCAGGCGCTGGCAACCACCAGCGCCGGTTACGCGTTTTCCCAAGGCAAGGCCGACGGCGCCCTGAGTCTCGATGAAACCCTGGCCAATGTCCGGGCGATTGTCGCGGCGACTGATCTGCCGGTGGCGGTGGACCTGGAAAACGGTTTCGCCGATGAGCCCGCCGAGTCTGCGAAAAGCCTGTTGCGCGCCGCCGAGGCGGGGGCGGTCGGTGGTTCGATCGAGGACGCCACAGGCCGCGCCGACGCGCCGATCTATTGCTTCGAACACGCCGTGGCGCGCATCGAAGCTGCCGTCGCGGCCGTGCGCACGCTGCCATTTCCCTTCACCCTGACCGCCCGCGCGGAAAACTATCTGCACGGCAATCCTGATCTCATCGACACCATCCGCCGCTTGCAGGCTTTCGCCGAAGCCGGCGCCGACGTGTTGTACGCGCCAGGTTTGCGCAATGCCGAAGAAGTGTTGGCGGTGGTGCGCGCGGTGGCGCCGAAACCCGTCAACGTGTTGATGTCCGGCGGCTTGAAACTGAGCGTGCGGGCGCTGGAAGAAATGGGTGTGCGCCGCGTCAGTACCGGCTCGGCCCTGGCGTTGGCGGCGTTCGGCGAATTTTTCCGTGCGGCGGAAGAGATCCGCGATTCGGGGACTTTCACTTTTACCGCGCAATCGATGCCGTACGCCAAGGCCAATCAGTTCTTCAAAGGCTGAGCATGGGGCGCTGGATCGCGCTGTCGCTGCTGCTGATCGTCACGAGCGCGCTGGTCAGCGTCTGGCGTGGCTGGCTGGACGTGCCGGCGCCATGGAATCCGTGGGCGCCGCTGGATGTGCAGGCTGCGCCGAACTGGCTGAGCGGTTTCAAGTTGATGCGCCTGCGCGGCAATCCCGAGTTATGCGCACAGGCGCTGCGCAGTTCCGATCTGCGCGTCACCGCGCAAGCCGACAGCCCCGACGCCAAGTGTCCGCTGCTCGGCGCGGTGCGTGTGCAGGGCGGGGAGACGGCGTTGAGCAGCAGCTTCCTCGCCAGTTGCCCGCTGGCGGTGGCGTACGCGATGTTCGAACGGCATACCCTGCAACCCGCCGCACAGGCGCTTTACGGCCAGCCTGTGGCGCGTGTCGATCACCTTGGCAGCTTTGCCTGCCGCAATGTCTATAACCGCGAGGGCGGGGCACTCAGTCGCCACGCCAGTGCCGATGCGCTGGATATCGCCGGTTTTCGCCTGGCGGACGGGCGCGTCATCAGCGTGCTCAAGGACTGGCCGAAACACAATCAGGACGCGCAGTTTCTGCGTCAGGTGCGCGATGGCGCCTGCGAGGCGTTCAGTGTGGTATTGAGCCCGGATTACAACGCCGCCCATCGCAATCACTTTCATCTCGATGTCGGGCGCTGGAGCGTGTGTCGCTGAGGGATCAGGCGGCGAGGCGCAGGTTCTGCAGAACGATCGGGCGCGCCCAGCCGTTATCGAAGTCCAACGCTTTCTGCTGCTCGATGATTTCTTCCGGCGGGAACGGCGGAGAAGGTTTCTGCAGCAGGTCGAGGTCGAACTCGGCAATCGGCAGGTACAGCGGTTTTTTCTGCGGCGCCGGGCCTGGCTCAGGCACCGGCTGACCATTGTTGATCACGATCGGCCGAACCCAGCTGCTGTCGAAATCCTGCTGCTGTTGCTGTGCGTGGATTTCTTCCGGCGGGAATGGCGGGAACGGCTTGTCCAGCAGTTCGGTGTCGAACTCGGCGATCGGCAGGAACAGCGGCTCCGGCGGCCGCACTACGGTTTCGACCACGTCGCACTGACGCTGCTCGACGATGTGCGCGTGCAGCTCGCTGCCCAGGGTCGGTTCTTGCGGGCTGTTCAGGTCAACCGGTGGAAACGTGCCACAGGCCGGCACCACATCACTCGTCTGTTCGGCCAGGGCCTGGGCAAAGAAATCCTGCCACAGGTGACTGACGCCGCCCAATGCTTGAGTGTTATGACGGCTGAAGTCGCCCTTGGGCGAAATGTAGCCAATCGATGTGGGAAGAATGCCTGACATTTTTTTCGGTTGACGCTCAGCTCTGGCAAAATGTGCGTTGATTGGTTTATCGGCCACCTTTTGCCGATCCTTAACTTTTTTGAGCGTGTTTTCATGATTGAGCAACCCGCGGCCTGCCGCATCCATGTCCAGGCCTTGAGCCCGACGTTTGCCGCGCAAGCCGAACAGTGGGCCGAGCGTCTGGGCCTGCCGCTGCAAGTGGCCGACGGCGAGTTCGCCCTGCAACTGGGCGAGCACGGTTTGCAGCTGCAACAGCTGGGCCCGGATGCACCGGGGCCGGTGCGGGTGGATTTTGTCGAAGGTGGCGCGGCGCACCGGCGTCTGTACGGTGGCGGCAGCGGGCAGATGATCGCCAAGGCCGTCGGCATCGCCCAAGGCGTGCGCCCACGGGTGCTGGACGCCACGGCGGGGCTGGGCAAGGACGCGTTTGTGCTGGCCAGTCTGGGTTGTGAAATGAGCCTGATCGAGCGTCAGCCGTTGATCGCTGCGCTGCTGGAGGACGGTCTGGCGCGGGCGGCGGAGGATTTCGACGTGGCGCCGATTGTCGCGCGGATGAAGCTGCTCAAGGGCAACTCGATCGAGGTCATGCGCAACTGGGAAGGCGAGCCACCGCAGGTGATCTACCTCGACCCGATGTTCCCGCACCGCGAGAAAACCGCGCTGGTAAAGAAAGAGATGCGCCTGTTCCGGCCGCTGGTCGGTGATGATCCGGACGCGCCGGCATTGCTCGAAGCGGCGCTGGCCCTGGCGACGCACCGCGTGGTGGTCAAGCGCCCGCGCAAGGCGCCGTGCATCGACGGGCCGAAGCCGAGCCATGCGCTGGATGGCAAGTCGAGCCGTTATGACATTTACCCGAAGAAGGCGCTCAAGCCTTAAAACCGAGTCGCCTCAATCGCTGGCAAGCCAGCTCCCACAGGTTTTTGTGTCGTTCGCACAAATTGTGTTCAGCGCATCCCTTGTGGGAGCTGGCTTGCCAGCGATGGCGTCAGAACAGGCGCTATAAAATCAGAGCCTGTAAGCCCGCATAAACAACCCCACCACCTCCTGCATATGACTCTCCGCCGCCTCATCGCTCAGCGGCCATCGCTGGCAAGCCAGGTCCACAGGTTTTTGTGTCGTTCGCACGATTTGTGTTCAGCGCATCTCTTGTGGGAGCTGGCTTGCCAGCGATGGCGTCAGAACAGGCGCTATAAAATCAGAGCCTGT
The DNA here is from genome assembly GCF_054456575.1 of Pseudomonas sp. Eth.TT006. Classification (NCBI taxonomy): domain Bacteria; kingdom Pseudomonadati; phylum Pseudomonadota; class Gammaproteobacteria; order Pseudomonadales; family Pseudomonadaceae; genus Pseudomonas; species Pseudomonas sp. Eth.TT006. Next base: position 422,052 of record NZ_JBTJEN010000002.1, read on the forward strand.
AAGCCCGCATAAACAACCCCACCACCTCCTGCACATGACTCTCCGCCGCCGCTTCGCTCAGCGGCTCGCCGCAGCAATACAGCAAACGAAAATTCCCCGCGCCCTTGATCAGGCAGAAGAAATGCTCGGCGGCATTACGCGGCTGGTCGATGCGCAACGCGCCAGTTTCGTCGATGCGTTTCAGCAGGCGCTCCATGCCTTGCACCATGCGTTCGGGGCCGGCGTCGTAGAAGATCTTCGACAGCTGCGGATCCTGGGTGCCCAGCGCCATCATCAAACGATGCAGATTCACCGACTCTTCGCTGTTGATCAGTTGGTGAAAGCCTCGGGCAATGTTCAGCAACACATTTTCCACGGCGATGCCGGTGGGCAATTCGAAGAACAGCGGCGGTAATTGCTCCTCGCACTTGGCCACCACGGCGGAGGAGAACAACGTTTCCTTGTCGTTGAAGTGGCTGTAAACCGTCAGTTTCGACACCCCGGCCTCAGCGGCAACCGCGTCCATGCTGGTGCTGGCGTAGCCTTGACTCAGAAACAGGGCTTTCGCCGCATCGAGGATGGCCTGGCGCTTGGCCGGATCCTTCGGACGCCCCGGGCCGTTTGGTGCTGCAGGATTGTTCGACATTCTTCGCTTTTAATACTGGACTGGTGAGTTTGCTATTAATACCATACCGGCCAGTATAAATATTCCAAGCACCATTAGCGAAAGGTCCGTCACCATGTTCCGCCATGCGTTGTCCTTTGCCGTGCCAGTCAGCCTGGCCTTTTTATTGTCCGCATGCGGTCAGGAAGAGGCGGCGCAAGTCAGCATCCGACCGGCCATGGTGGTGCAGCCAGAGCCTTCGGCGCAGGCGATGGAAAGTTATCCGGGTGAGGTTCGCGCGCGCTACGAACCGGATCTGGCCTTTCGCATCGGCGGCAAAGTCAGCCGACGACTGGTCGAAGAAGGGCAACGAGTGAAAGCCGACCAGCCACTCGCCGAGCTCGATCCGCAGGACGTGCGCCTGCAGCTCGAAGCCACCCGCGCGCAGGTCGCCGCCGCCGAAGCCAATCTGAACCTGGTGCGTGCCGAACGTGACCGCTACAAGACCCTGATGGAGCGGCAGATGGTCAGCCGTTCCGCCTACGACAACGCGGAAAATCTCTACCGCTCCGGCGAAGCCCGCCTCAAGCAAATCAAAGCCGAATTCAACGTCTCGACCAACCAGGCCAGTTACGCCGTGCTGCGTGCGCCGCAGGACGGTGTGGTGGCCAAGCGCTCGGTGGAAGTCGGGCAGGTGGTTGCCGCCGGGCAAACCGTGTTCACCCTTGCCACTGATGGCGAGCGCGAAGTGTCGATCAGCCTGCCGGAGCAGAGCTTCGGCCGATTCAAGGTCGGGCAGCCGGTCACTGTCGAATTGTGGACCCAGCAAAATCAGCGCTTTGCCGGGCAGATCCGTGAACTGTCGCCGGCCGCCGATCCGAAATCCCGCACCTTCGCCGCGCGCATCGCGTTCACCAGCGGTAAGGTCCCGGCCGAACTCGGCCAGAGCGCGCGGGTGTTCGTGCAGTCGACGGATGCGGTGCCGCTGTCGGTGCCGCTCTCGGCGCTGACCGCAGAAAACGGCGCGACCTACGTCTGGGTGGTCAACGCCAACAACACCTTGAAAAAGACGCCGGTACGCGTCGGCCCCTTCGGCGAGAAAACGGTGCCGGTGCTCGAAGGCCTGAGCGCCAGCGACTGGGTGGTTGCCGCCGGCGTCCACGTATTGCTCGACGGGCAGCAGGTGCGGCCCGTGGATCGCTCCAACCGTGTGGTCAATCTGGCGGACAAGGAGTAAGCCCCGATGCGCTTCAACCTTTCCGAATGGGCGCTGCGTAACCGCCAGATCGTTCTGTTCCTGATGCTTTTGCTGGCGATCGTCGGTGCTTTGTCCTACACCAAATTGGGGCAGAGCGAAGACCCGCCGTTCACCTTCAAGGCCATGGTGATCCAGACCCGCTGGCCGGGCGCAACCGCGCAGGAAGTCTCGCGTCAGGTCACCGAGCGCATCGAGAAGAAACTCATGGAAACCGGCGAGTACGAGCGCATCGTATCGTTCTCACGCCCGGGTGAGTCGCAGGTCACGTTCATCGCCCGCGACTCGATGCATTCCAAGGAAATTCCTGACCTCTGGTATCAGGTGCGCAAAAAGGTCAGCGACATTCGCCAGACCTTGCCACCAGGCATTCAGGGTCCGTTTTTCAATGACGAATTCGGCACCACGTTCGGCAATATCTACGCGTTGACCGGCGACGGTTTCGACTACGCGGTGCTCAAGGATTACGCCGACCGCGTCCAGATTCAGCTGCAGCGGGTCAAGGATGTCGGCAAGGTCGATCTGCTCGGGTTGCAGGACGAGAAGGTCTGGGTCGAGCTGTCCAACGTCAAACTTGCGACCCTCGGCTTGCCGCTCGCCGCGGTGCAACAGGCGCTGGAAGAGCAGAACGCGGTGTCCACCGCCGGCTTCTTCGAAACCGGCAGCGAGCGCGTGCAACTGCGGGTCTCGGGGAATTTCCAGAGCGTCGACGAGATCAGGAACTTCCCGATCCGCGTCGGTGACCGCACCTTCCGCATCTCCGATGTCGCCGATGTACGCCGTGGTTTCAACGATCCACCGGCGCCGCGCATGCGTTTCATGGGCGAAGACGCCATCGGTCTGGCAGTCGCGATGAAGGACGGTGGTGACATTCTGGTGCTGGGCAAGGCACTGGAAGGCGAGTTCTCGCGCCTGCAGAAAAACCTTCCGGCCGGCATGCAATTGCGCAAGGTCTCGGATCAGCCGGCCGCAGTGAAAACCGGGGTTGGCGAGTTCGTTCAGGTGCTGGTCGAGGCGCTGGCGATTGTGTTGCTGGTGAGCTTCTTCTCCCTCGGGGTGCGTACCGGCATGGTGGTCGCGCTGACCATTCCGCTGGTGCTGGCGATGACCTTCGCCTGCATGTATTACCTTGGTATCGGCCTGCACAAGATCTCCCTCGGCGCGCTGGTGCTGGCGCTGGGTTTGCTGGTGGACGACGCGATCATCGCCGTGGAAATGATGGCGATCAAAATGGAGCAGGGTTTCGACCGGATCAAGGCAGCGAGCTACGCCTGGACCAGCACTGCATTCCCGATGCTTACCGGTACGCTGATCACCGCCGCCGGGTTTCTGCCGATCGCCACGGCGCAATCCGGCACCGGCGAATACACCCGTTCGATCTTCCAGGTGGTGACCATCGCCTTGCTCGCCTCATGGGTGGCCGCGGTGATGTTCGTGCCGTATCTGGGGGAAAAACTCCTGCCGGATCTGGCGAAGATTCACGCCGCCAAACACGGAACCACTGATGGGCAAGCAGACCCGTATGGCACGCCGTTCTATCAGCGGGTGCGACGTCTGGTGGAGTGGTGCGTGGCGCACCGCAAGACCGTGATCGTGCTGACAGTCGGGCTGTTTATCGCGTCGGTGATGCTGTTCCGATTCGTGCCGCAGCAGTTCTTCCCGGCCTCCAATCGACTGGAGCTGATGGTCGATCTGAAACTGGCCGAAGGCGCGTCGCTGGCCAACACCACGGCCGAGGTCCAGCGCCTGGAAGCGCTGCTCAAGGATCATGCCGGCATCGACAATTACGTGGCGTATGTCGGCACCGGTTCGCCGCGTTTCTACCTGCCGCTGGATCAACAATTGCCGGCGGCCAGCTTCGCCCAGTTTGTGGTGCTGGCGAAAAACATCGAAGAGCGCGAAACCTTGCGCACTTGGTTGATCAGCACCTTGAACGAACAATTCCCGGCGCTGCGCTCGCGGGTCACGCGTCTGGAAAATGGGCCGCCGGTTGGCTATCCGGTGCAGTTCCGCGTCACCGGTGAGCACATCGAGGAAGTCCGTGCGCTGGCGCGCAAAGTGGCGGCCAAGGTGCGCGAGAACCCGCATGTGGTCAACGTGCACCTGGATTGGGAAGAGCCAAGCAAAGTCGTGTACCTGAACATCGATCAGGACCGCGCCCGGGCCTTGGGGGTGAGCACCGCCAACCTGGCGAAATTCCTCCAGAGTTCGCTGACCGGGTCGAGCGTCAGCCAGTACCGCGAGGACAACGAGTTGATCGAGATTCTGCTACGCGGCACGGTGCATGAGCGTACCGAGTTGTCATTGCTACCGAGCCTCGCGGTGCCGACCGATAACGGCCGCAGTGTGGCGCTGTCGCAGATCGCCACGCTGGAATACGGTTTCGAGGAAGGCGTCATCTGGCATCGCAATCGTCTGCCGACGGTGACCGTGCGCGCGGACATTTATGGCAAGGAGCAGCCGGCGACGCTGGTGCAGCAGATCCAGCCGACGCTTGATCCGATCCGCGCCGAATTGCCTGACGGCTATTTGCTGGACGTGGGCGGTACGGTGGAGGATTCGGAGCTTGGGCAGAAGTCGGTGAACGCCGGGGTGCCGATGTTCATTGTGGTGGTGCTGACGTTGCTGATGGTGCAGTTGCGCAGTTTTTCGCGCACGGCGATGGTGTTTCTGACGGCGCCGCTGGGCTTGATCGGGGTGGTGCTGTTTCTGCTGGTGTTCCGCCAGCCGTTCGGATTTGTGGCGATGCTGGGGACGATTGCGCTGTCGGGGATGATCATGCGCAACTCGGTGATTCTGGTGGATCAGATCGAGCAGGATATCGCCTCGGGGTTGACGCCTTGGCAGGCGATTATCGAGGCGACGGTGCGGCGCTTTCGGCCGATCGTGTTGACGGCTCTGGCGGCGGTGCTGGCGATGATTCCGTTGTCGCGCAGTGTGTTTTTCGGGCCGATGGCGGTGGCGATCATGGGTGGGTTGATTGTGGCTACGGCGCTGACGCTGTTGTTTTTGCCTGCGCTGTATGCGGCCTGGTTTCGGGTGCGTCGGGAGGGGTGAGCCTTGGCGGCCTTTGGGCCGACCAGGTTCTTGGGGTTTTGGGTGTATATCCGTTTTTTGGGGTGTAGCGGCTGGCGGTTTCGCCCTTACGGCGAGTCACTTTGGCAAACGCCCCAAAGTAACCAAAGGTCTGTGCCCCAACGTTCGGCCCTCGCCGTGGCTCGGGTCCCTTCGCTCCGGGATCCATCCGGGGGCATCGCCTACGGTTTGCTTCGCTGCACCTCCTCTCGATGTGTGCGGCTGCGCCGCACGGTCGCTGCGCTCCCACCCCCGGATGCATCCCTCCACTCAGCCTGCCGACGGGGCCTGCAGATCAAGAGCTGCAGCCGAGCTAACGCTCATCCTGTTGATTGGTGAAGAGCGGATGCGGTTTGCTTTGGCTTTTCTGTGGGAGCGGGCTTGCTCGCGAAGGCGGCCTGACAGCCGACCTGATTCTTGATGTTGAACGCATTCCCTGTAGGAGCTGCCGCAGGCTGCGATCTTTTGACTTTGGCTTTTCGAAATCAAAAACAAGATCAAAAGATCGCAGCCTGCGGCAGCTCCTGCATTGAGTCTGGGCGGGTATCGATGATTTGCCGGTTAATCGATATTAAAAAGCCCGCTGACCGTTAACGGTTCAGCGGGCTTTTTCGTGCAGCAGCAAAATTACAAAGCGCCGAAGACCTTCTTCGCCAGACCGGTCGCTGCAGCAGCGGGATTCTTGCGCAGGGTTTCTTCCTGTTTGCCGATCATTTCGAACAGGCCGTTGAGCGCTTGTTCGGTAACGTAGTTTTCGACGTTGGCGCTTTTCGCATCGACCACGCCGAGGGTCGCGGCCTGGCCGGCGAAGCTGTTGTATTTCTGTGCGACGCCGACTTTGTCGGTGGCTTGTTTGACGATGGGCAGGAATTTGGCGCGGATCTGTTCGCGGCTGGTTTTGTCCAGGTATTGGGTGGCCGAGTCGTTGCCGCCGCTGAGGATGCCTTTGGCGTCGGCCACGGTCATTTTTTTTACGGCGTCGACGAGGATTGGCTGGGCCTGGGTCACGGCGGTTTCCGCGGCTTTGTTCATCGCGGTTTCGAGCTCGTCGACCTGGGCGCCCATGCCGAAGGCTTTCATTTTGCTGGCGACTTTACCGAGTTTGCCCGGCAGTTCGATTTTCACTTCCGGGTTGTTGCTGAAACCGCCCGGGGTGCCGAGTTGTTTGACGGCCAGTTGTGCGCCTTGGGTCAGGGCATCCTTGAGGCCGCCGGTGGCGTCTTGTTGTGACAGGTCGCTGAGCGACAGCGCCAGCACGTTGGCGGAGATCATCAAGCCCGCGCACAGGCCGGCGAAGCGAAGGGTAGGGCGGAGCATGGCGGCTTCCTTGTTGGACAGTTAGCGGATGGCGTCGACGCGGATTTTCAGCGGCTGCGGATCGTTGCCGTCCAGTTGCACGGCGTGGTTTTCGGTGGTGATGAACATCAGCTCGCCGTTGACTTCGATGCGCGCGCTGATCGAGTAGCGATGACCGGGTTTGACCTGCGCCGGATCGTAGCTCAAATGAAACGGCAGCGGCACCTGACCTTTGACCGGGCCTTTCTGTTCGTCGAGGACCACGGCTGGCGCGTCGGCCAGCGACACGTCCTGCAGGCTCACGCTCAAGGTCGCGCTCGGTGGCAGGGCGATGCGTTGCAGGTAGAACACTTCGCCGTCGAGGCCGACTTTGCCGGCGGGGGTGGTCGACTGGCAGGCGCTGAGCAGCGTCGCGACGGCGAGCAAAGTGATTTTTTTCATCGATTGTTGTCCTTTTCAATGTAGGAGCGGGCTTGCTCGCGAAGGCGGTATTTCAGTCACTGGGATGTCGACTGACACGGCGCTTTCGCGAGCAGGCTCGCTCCCACAGGGTTTTGCATCAGGCCTCGGGCGCTGGGGCCGGTACGTCTGCGGCATCTTCACTGCGATGCAACGCCACCTGGCGGATCGACAAACGAATCTCCGCCGGCAACACGCGTTTGGCCGCGCCCTCGGCCAGTTCGCCGAGCAGTTCGTGGTAGCTCAGTTTGCCGGCTTCGTCGCGGCGCAGCACGTCGAGGTCGAGCAGGGTCTGGATGAAGTGGCGGAACAGGCTCTTGTCGAAGAATTCCGGCGCGTTCAGGCCGTGCAGGATCGACAGGCGCTGGGCCATGACCGTGCACAGGTCTTCCAGTTCTTCGGCGCTGATGCTGTTCTGCCCGGCGTTGAGCAGCAGCGACACGGTCATGTAGAAGCGCTGCAGGGTCTGCGCGATGCTTTTCGACAGCAGGGTCAGCAGCACGAAGTGCCGCGAACTCGGGGCGGGGCGCAGGTACACGTCCTTCTCGAAACGTAGCAGGCCTTGCTCGACGAACGCTTCCAGCCACTGGTCGATCACCGCGTCGAGTTCGTCCAGGCTCCAGCGAATGAACAGCTCTGCCTGCAGGTACGGATACAGCGCACGGGTGTAGCGCAGGATCTGCTCGCGGCTCATGCGCGAGGTACTTTGGAAGAAGCTCGCCAGCAGCGCCGGCAGGGCGAAGATGTGCAACACGTTGTTGCGGTAGTAGGTCATCAGCACCGCATTCTGCTCGTCCAGATACAGAATCTTGCCCAGCGCATCGTTCTGCTCGGACAGCAGGTCCATGTCCTTCACATGTTCAATCAGCGCGCGGCCGTCGCCTTCCGGCAAGGTGGTGTGCGGCGAGTACGGCACTTTGCGCAGCAGCGCCAGATACAGATCCAGCACCCGCGCCATGGCCCGGTCGTCCAGTGCCAGACGCGTAGTGGACAACAGCGCCAGCGCCACCAGATTGACCGGATTGATCGCTGCCGCTTCGTTGAGGTGCTGCGCAACTTTGTCGCCGAGGCGGTTGGTGGTCTCGTTGAGCCATGCCGGTTTGAACTGCGGACCGAGGTCCTGCTGACGCCAGCCCGGTTGTTCGCTGTCGAGGAATTCCGCCAGTTTGATTGGCTCGCCGAAGTTCACCGCGACCTGGCCGAAACGCTGCTTGAGCGCGCCGATGACTTTAAAGATGTCGAAGATCGATTCCTTCTTCTTGCTCGCGCCGCGCAGTTCGCCGAGATAGGTCCGACCTTCCAGTACGCGTTCATAGCCGATGTACACCGGCACGAAGACGATCGGCATCCGCGAGGAGCGCAGGAAGCTGCGCAGGGTAATGGCGAGCATGCCGGTTTTTGGCTGCAGCATGCGCCCGGTGCGCGAGCGGCCGCCTTCGACGAAGTACTCGACCGGGAAACCTTTGGTGAACAGGGTGTGCAGGTATTCGTTGAACACCGAGGTGTACAGCGGATTGCCTTTGAATGTGCGCCGCATGAAGAACGCGCCGCCACGCCGTAGCAGGCTGCCGATCACCGGCATGTTGAGGTTGATCCCGGCGGCGATGTGCGGCGGGGTCAGGCCGTTGCGGAACAGCAGGTACGAGAGCAGCAGGTAGTCGATGTGGCTGCGGTGGCACGGCACGTAGATCACTTCGTGACCCTGGGCGACCTGTTGCACGCCTTCGATGTGGTTGACCTTGATCCCGTCGTAGATCTTGTTCCAGAACCAGCTCAGCACCACTTCGAGGAAGCGGATCGCGGTGTAGGTGTAGTCCGAAGCGATCTCGTTGCCGTAGCGCAATGCCTGGGCCTTGGCTTTGTCCAGCGAGATGTTCTCGCGCTCGGCCTCTTCCGCGATCGCTTGCTTGACCAGTGGCTGGTTGAGCAAGCCCTTGACCAGATTGCGTCGGTGCGAGATGTCCGGGCCGATCACTGCCGCCTTCAGGTTGCGGAAGTGCACGCGCAGGATGCGCTGGGCCATGCGCACGGTGCGTTCGTGGCCCTTGTTGTGCTCGATCAGATCGCGCAGGTGGATCGGCGCCGAGAACTGCACGCGGGTCTTGCGCCCGAGGACGATGATGCTCAGCAGTCGCCGCAGGCGCCCGGTGACCGCCCAGCTGTCGGCGAACAGCAGCTTCCACGGGCTGTTTTCGCTGTCCGGCGACTGGCCCCAGAACACGCTGACCGGAATCACCTGCGCGTCTTCGGCCGCGTTCTGCGTCAGGGCGCTGACCAGACGGGTCAGGGTCGGTGGCGCACCGCGCTTGTCCTGGCGGCCAAGCCAGTCCGGATCCGGCGTCAGGTAAAAGAACGCCGCCGGCTCGATCAGCGAGCCGACCGACACCGGCAGCACCGGACGTGGCAGCCCGGCCTTGGTGCACTCTGTATCGACCACCGCCAGATCGGTGAGCGAAGGATTTTGCAGGACGTAGAACACCGGACGACTGCGATCGAGGTTGAGGGAGAGTGACGACTGATTGATCGTCTCCGAGCGAACCCAGAGGTACAACAGTCGGCGCAAGGTGCCAAACACAAGACGGCGGAACGGGGAACGGGTCATACGGCTTCTGCGTGAGTGGATAAAACCGAGCAGATGCTCGGGCGGACGATAGTGTGACGGATTCGCTGAAAATCGGCAAAAAAGCGGCGAAGTAATCTCCTGTTGAGAGTTTTCGCGCCTGTCATATACTCGGCAATCTGTCGCCGCGGCCCTTTATGGACGTCGGGCGCAGTCTGACGTTCCGCAAAGGCTTTCCTGCGAAAAGCCTGTTCAATAATAAAAAAGGAGTATGAACAGATGGCAACACGTGAAACCGGCAACGTGAAGTGGTTCAACGACGCCAAGGGCTACGGCTTTATTCAGCGCGAAGACGGGGTGGACGTGTTCGTGCACTACCGCGCGATCCGCGGCGAAGGGCATCGGTCGCTGACCGAGGGTCAGCAGGTTGAATACGCGGTGGTGGAAGGGCAGAAGGGGTTGCAGGCGGAAGACGTTGTAGGCCTGTAGCTTTCAAGATCAAAAGATCGCAGCCTGCGGCAGCTCCTACAGGGGGAATGCATTCCAAACTGTAGGAGCTGCCGCAGGCTGCGATCTTTTGCTTTTTAAGCGGTTTTCCAGGTGATCTCTTCTTCTCCGTCGGCGCTGATGCGAATCCAGCGATCGGCGGTTTCGTCGCTTTCTTCTTCAACCCACGTCCCCGGGGCGCAACGCACTTCCACGTTCAGCGCGGCGAAGGCGGCGCGGGCGCAGGCGATGTCGTCGTCCCATGGGGTCGCATCGCTTTCCAGGTACAGGCTGTTCCACTTGCCCACGGCTTTTGGCAGCCAGGTCACCGGAACATTGCCTGCCTTGCACTTGTAGGTCTGGCCTTTCTGTACCCAGTCGCTGCACGGGCCGATGGCTTCGCCGAGCCAGTTGGAAATGGCCTTGTGGTCGACGTCGGCGTCTTTCAGGTAAATCTCGATATCCGGTTGGCGCATGGATGTCCTCACTGCGGGTCTGAAAAATCCATTCGCGGATTTAGCCGGCCCCGGGCGCTCGCCCGAGACCATAAGTTATTGAAGAACGAAATAATCGTAGCGCATCGACACGGTGGTCACGAATGGCTCGGCCTGTTCGATCACCGCCGTGCGGCGCTCGGCACTGGCGCGCCAGCCGTGGGGCGTCATCGCCAGCAGGTTGGCGCGATCCTCGGGCTTGGCCAGCGTCAGTCTGAATTCCAGGGTTTCGCTGTGCGCCAGTGCCATGCCTTCGGGCACCAGGGCCAGATGCTTGTCGTCGGTGTACTCGCGTACTTCGTCGTACAGGCGTTCGCGCAGTTCCATCAGGTGGCCGCTGGTCGGGCCGACCTTCATCAGGCCGCCGCCGACGCTGAGCAGACGCTTGGCTTCTGCCCAGTCCAGCGGACTGAAAACACTGGCGAGAAACTGGCAACTGCCCGACGCCAACGGCACGCGAGCCATGCTGGCGATCAACCAGGTCAGCGCCGGGTTGCGCTTGCAGGCGCGCTTGACCGCTTCGCGGGAGATGTCCAGTGCGTAGCCATCGGCATCCGGCAGGGCTTCGGCAATTTGCGCGGTGTAGTAACCCTCGCCGCAGCCGATGTCGACCCAGCGATCCGGCGCGTAACTCGCCGCCAGTTCGGCCAGACGTTTGGCCACCGGCGCGTAATGCCCGGCATTGAGGAAGTCGCGGCGCGCCTCGACCATCGCCTGATTGTCGCCGGGGTCGCGACTGTTTTTGTGCTGCACCGGCAACAGGTTCAGGTAACCCTGACGCGCGCGGTCGAAGCGGTGGCCGGCAGGGCAGACCACGCCGTTATCCAGCGCATTCAGCGGTTCACTGCAGATCGGGCACGCGAGCATCAGGCGAGCAACTTGATCAGAGTCTGGTAGTAGATCTCGGTCAGCACGTCGAGGTCGGCTGCCAGCACGCGTTCGTTGACCTGGTGAATGGTCGCGTTGACCGGGCCGAGCTCAACCACTTGGGTGCCCATGGTCGCGATGAAACGACCGTCGGAGGTGCCGCCGCTGGTGGAGGCCTTGGTCTCGCGGCCGGTGATGTCACGGATGCTCGACGACACCGCGTCGAGCAGCGCGCCCGGCTCGGTGAGGAACGGCAGGCCGGACAGTGCCCAGTCGATGTGCCAGTCCAGACCGTGCTTGTCGAGGATGGCGGCCACGCGTTTCTGCAGGCCTTCGACGGTGGATTCGGTGGAGAAGCGGAAGTTGAACACCGCCACCAGATCGCCCGGAATCACGTTGGTCGCGCCGGTGCCGGAATTGACATTGGAAATCTGGAAACTGGTCGGCGGGAAAAAATCGTTACCGTGGTCCCAGTGCTCGGCGGCCAGTTCGGCCAGCGCCGGCGCGGCGAGATGGATCGGGTTCTTCGCCAGATGCGGGTAGGCCACGTGACCCTGCACACCGCGCACGGTGAGCTTGGCGCCGAGCGAGCCGCGACGTCCGTTTTTCACCACGTCACCGACCAGGGTGGTGCTCGACGGTTCGCCGACGATGCACCAGTCCAGACGTTCGTTGCGCGCCGCCAGACGTTCAACCACCGCTTTGGTGCCGTGGTGCGCCGGACCTTCTTCGTCGCTGGTGATCAGGAACGCGACCTTGCCCTTGTGGTTCGGGTAGTCGGCGACGAAACGCTCGGCGGCCACGGTCATCGACGCCAGGCTGCCTTTCATGTCCGCCGCGCCACGGCCGCAGAGCATGCCGTGTTCATCGATGATGGCGTTGAACGGGTCGATCTGCCAGGCACTGACCGGGCCGGTGGGCACCACGTCGGTGTGGCCGGCGAAGCACAGCACCGGACCTTCGTCGTTGCCGTGGATGGCCCAGAAGTTATCCACATCTTCGATGCGCATCGGCTCAAGGGTGAAGCCGGCATCGCCCAGGCGCTGCATCATCTGCTTCTGGCAATCGGCATCGACCGGCGTCACCGACGGACGGCGGATCAGGTCGATGGCGAGTTGGAGGGTCGGCGAAAGGTCGGCGTGGGCCGTCATGGAAAACTCCGGAGTCATGAATGTGGGCGCGGACTAAATGTGGGAGCGGGCTTGCTCGCGAAAGCAGTGTGTCAGTCGACATCAATGGTTAATGACACCCCGCATTCGCGAGCAAGCCCGCTCCCACAGGGATTAGCGCCGAGCCCCGCAAAATGGCGCTTATCTTAAAGCAAAACGGCGACCATTGGCCGCCGTTTAGTGCATCGGAAAGGAATTAGATGACAGGCGCCGGTTCAGGCTCCGCTGCCGGTTTCGGCAGCGACGAGAGGAGCGCCATGATCAGCGCCGCGACATATGGCAGCGACTGCACCAGCAGCATCGCCACCCAGAAGCGCATGTCGTTGCTCGGAATGCCTTGCACCAGGTAGATCCCCAGCGCCGCGCCCCACAACAGCAGCATGATGAACAACTCTTCCCGCGCTTCGGAAATCGCCACCCAGAAGCCGTGGTTGTCGGCGTTTTTCGGCGTGCGGAAGAACGGAATGCTGCTGGTGAAGAAGCCGTACAGCACCGCTTTGGCGATGGTGTGCGACAACGCCAGCCCGGCCAGCGCCGCGCAGAACGCATCCTTGAGGTTCACGCCGACGGCGCGACGGTACAGGAAGATGATCTTGCCGACCTTGAACACGAACAGCGCCAATGGCGGGATCGCGAAGATCAGCAGCGGCGGATCGACCCGTTGCGGCACGATGATCATCGCCGCCGACCACAACAGTGCGCCGACGGTGAAGAAGATATTCATGCCGTCCGCGACCCACGGCAGCCAGCCCGCGAGGAAGTGGTAACGCTGGCCACGGGTCAGCTCGGTGTCCTTGCCGCGCAGCAAACTGCCAGTGTGGCGCTTGATGATCTGGATCGCGCCGTAGGCCCAGCGGAAACGCTGTTTCTTGAAGTCAATGAAGGTGTCCGGCATCAGACCCTTGCCGTAACTGTCGTGGTAATACGCCGCCGACAGGCCTTTTTCGAACACGCGCAGACCGAGTTCGGCGTCTTCGCAGATGCACCAGTCGGCCCAGCCCAGTTCTTCCAGAACCGAGCGCCGGGTCATGGTCATGGTGCCATGCTGGATGATCGCGTCGCGGTCGTTACGGGTGACCATGCCGATGTGGAAGAAGCCTTTGTACTCGGCGTAGCAGAGCTTCTTGAAGGTGCTTTCGTTCTGGTCGCGGTAATCCTGCGGCGACTGCACCACGGCGATTTTCGGATCGGCGAAGTGCGGCACCATGTGCTTGAGCCAGTTCGGGTGCACGCAGTAATCGGAGTCGATCACGGCAATGACTTCGGCGTCCTTGGCGGTGTGCGGAATCAGGTAGTTCAGCGCGCCGCCCTTGAACCCGGCCAGAGGCGCGACGTGGAAGAACTTGAAGCGCGGGCCGAGGGTTTCGCAGTAGTCGCGCACCGGCTCCCAGACCGCAGGGTCCTTGGTGTTGTTGTCGATGATCAGGACTTCATAGTCCGGGTAATCGAGAGCCGCCAGCGCGTCGAGGGTCTGTTTGACCATATCCGGCGGCTCGTTGTAGCAGGGCACGTGGATCGAGACTTTCGGCCGGTAGTCGGAGTCACCGACCACTGGCAGGAATTCGCGCCGACGCTTGTGAATCCACACCGCTTCGGCCAACTCATGCGCCTCGGTCAGCAATACGATGAACACCCCCAGCGCACCCAGCGCCAGAAGAAAACCGACCGTCAGACTGAACCACGTGCTGTATTGCTGGCTGTAGTCGTAGCCGATCCACACCAGCACCGAGCCGCAAAGGAAGGCGATAAAGGTCAGGAAGGTGCGGCCGCGCTGACGCAGGGCCGAGCCGTCGATCATCAGCAGGGTCAGCGACAGCAGCGCCAACACCACCGAGCCGATGGCCAGCACGCGCCATTGCGGGATCGCCACGACCGGGCCTTCGAAGTTGAATTTCTGCTGGCGCGCAGCGTTGAACACGCCCCAGTAAGCGCCCACCGAACCCTCGTCGCTGGCCTTCCACGGCTGGTCGAAGGCTTCGATCACGAAGTAGTTGAAGCCCTGACGGTTAAGCTTGTTGACCAGCGTACGCAGGTAGATCGCCTGATCCGCCGGCGAGGCATCGGCGCCACCGCGCATGCGACCGTTGCTCGGCCAGCCCACTTCGGACAGCAGCAGCGGTTTTTTCGGGAACATCTTTTTCAGGTCGCGGGCGCGGTCGAAGACGAATTGCCCGGCCTTGTCCACCGGAATGAATTCCCAGTACGGCAGAACGTGGGCGGCGATCAGGTCGACGTGCCTGGCCAGTTCCGGGTGCTCTTCCCAGACGTGCCACTGCTCGGAAGTGGTCACCGGCACTTTGACGGCCGCGCGCACGCGATCGAGCAGCACGCTGAGGTCCTTGGCGGTGATTTCCTTGCGGAAAATCGCCTCGTTACCGACCACCACGCGAACCACGCTACGCGAGGTGTTGGCCAGTTCGATGGCGCGGGTGATTTCGCGCTCGTTGCGCTCCTGATCGGGGCTGATCCAGATCCCGAGGGTCACGCGCAAACCGAATTCTTCCGCCAGTTTCGGAATGTCCTGCAGCGTGCCGTCGACCGAGTAGATGCGGATGTTGTCCGTCAGCTTGCTCATGATCTCCAGGTCGCGGCGCATTTCATCGTCAGTTGGATACTGATCCTTCTGTGGGAATTGACCCTGCTGGAATGGCGAATAAGAGAAGCCGGAGATCTGCTCCGGCCAGTTGGGCGCGGAGACCGGGCGGTTGATCAGTGCCCAGAAACCGGTGAACAGGGCGGCAATTGCCAGAACCACCACCAGGTTGAGACCAAATTTACGCGATGACATAGCTATTTCGGGTTCCAAAGGCTGTGGAACGAAGGAACGGATCGGCTTACGCCAAAAGGGCGCGAATCCTACACCGGCACTCCACTAGTCGTACACCGGACAGGGAAATGCTCGATGTTGGGCAGTCTACTTTGACTTAAGTTCTTACACTTGTAGCTTGAAGCTTAAAACTTGTCGCTGCGTAGCCCTATAATGCGCGCCGGTTTTTGGGGTAATGGTCATGAGTACAGAAGATCCACGGTTTGCAGGCATCGCCCGTTTGTATGGCATCGAGGGTCTCGAGCGCCTGCGGGCGGCCCATGTGGCGATTGTCGGCGTCGGTGGCGTCGGGTCCTGGGCGGCGGAGGCCATGGCCCGTTGTGGCGTCGGCGAGATTTCACTGTTCGACCTCGATGACGTCTGCGTCAGCAACGCCAACCGCCAGTTGCACGCGCTGGACAGTACCGTCGGCAAACCCAAGGTCGAGGTGATGGCCGAGCGCCTGCGCGGGATCAATCCCGATTGCACCGTGAATGCGGTGGCCGATTTCGTCACTCGCGACACCATGGCCGAGTACATCACGCCGAACATCGATTGCGTGATCGACTGCATCGACGCGGTCAACGCCAAGGCTGCACTGATTGCCTGGTGCAAGCGTCGCAAGATCCAGATCATCACGACCGGCGGGGCCGGTGGGCAGATCGATCCGACGCTGATTCAGGTCTGCGACCTCAACCGCACCTTCAACGATCCACTGGCCTCGAAAGTGCGTTCGACCCTGCGCCGTGACTACGGCTTCTCACGCACCGTGACGCGCCATTACAGCGTGCCGTGCGTGTTCTCCACCGAACAACTGCGCTATCCGAAACCGGACGGCAGCATTTGCCTGCAGAAGAGTTTTGTCGGCGATGGCGTCAAGCTGGACTGTGCTGGCGGGTTCGGCGCGGTGATGATGGTGACGGCGACCTTCGGCATGGTCGCGGCGACCAAGGCGGTGGACAAGATTGTCGCCGGGGTTCGGCGGCCGGCGGATCGGGTCAAACCTCAGGTTTGATCAGCAGGGCAGATGGCCATTTCTGTTGGCAACTCAGCCCTCAGATTGAAATGCCTCCCCTGTAGGAGCTGCCGAAGGCTGCGATCTTTTGATCCTGTTTTTTAAAATCAAAGTCAAAAGATCGCAGCCTTCGGCAGCTCCTACAGGGTGGAAGCCAGTTCGTTCATGCGTTTTAGCACGGCATTAAGGCCATTACTGCGCGAGGGCGATAACTGCCGTGAAAGGCCCAGTTGACTGAACCAGTCCGGCAGATCCACCTGCTGCAACTCGGCAGCACTCAGACCATTGACCCGCGACAGCAACAACGCCACCAACCCGCGAATCATCCGCGCATCGCTGCTCGCCGCGAACTGCCAATGCCCGTCGCGCAGTTCCCCCACAAGCCACACCTGGCTCTCACAGCCATGTACCCGGTTGGCCTCGCATTTATCCGCCTCATCCAGCGCTGGCAGGCGATCGCCAAATTGCATCAGCAGGCGTGCGCGCTGTTCCCATCCCACGGCGTTCTGGAAGGTCTGCAACGCTTCGGCCGCGGCCAATGGCAAGCTCATCGCAACAACTCCAGCGCCTGATCCAGTGCATCGAAGAAGCGCTCCAGATCCTCGGAATCGTTATACAGCGCCAGCGACACACGAATCGCTCCGGCGAGTTCAAAGCTTTTCAGCAGCGGCATGGCGCAGTGATGCCCGGCGCGCACGGCGATGCCTTGTTCGGTCAGCAGGTGCGCCAGGTCGGCGTTGTGCACCCCTTCGACGACAAAACTGGCCAGCGCCAGTTGCGGTTTGCCCAGCAGGCGAATGCCGTTGCGCGCGGCCAGACCTTGCAGCAAATAGGCGTGCAGCGCCGCTTCGTGAGCGGACACCGCGTCCTGATCGAGCGCGGCCAGATAGTCGAGGGTCGCGCCGAGGCCGATCACGCTGGCAATCGGCGGCGTTCCTGCCTCGAACCCCAGCGGAGCAGGGCGGAAGCGCGCGTCGTGATAGTTGGCCTCGAGCACCATTTCGCCGCCGAACTGCCACGGCTGCAGTTGCTCGAGCGCCTTGTTGCGCCCGAACAGCACGCCGAGGCCATCGGGGCCGTACAGTTTGTGGCTGGAAAACACATAGAAGTCGCAACCCAGCGCCTGCACATCGTGACGACCGTGCACCACGCCTTGGGCGCCATCGACCACGGTCAGCGCGTTCTGCGCCTTGGCCATCGCCAGCAGTGCCGGCAGCGGTTGCCAGGCGCCGATTACGTTGGACAACTGACTGACCGCCAGCAAGCGAGTGCGCGGGGTGATCAGACGCACGGCGGCGCCGAGGTCGATCACCCCGTCAGCGTCCAGTGGCAGGATCGCCAGTTTCAGCTCGCGACGCTTGGCCAGTTGCTGCCATGGCAGCAGGTTGGCGTGATGCTCCAGGGCGCTGATGACAATTTCATCGCCTGGCTGGAAAAGATGTTCCAGGCCATAGGCCAGAAGATTCAGCGCGCTAGTGGCGCCGTGGGTAAAGATGATCTGCCCGCTGTCACCGGCATTCAGCCACTGGGCGACCTTGAGCCGACTGTCTTCGAACGCCTGCGTCGCATGTGCGCCGGGCAGGTGTTGCGCACGATGCACATTGGCCGCGCCGTTGGCGTAGTAATGCGTCAGTGCGTCGAGCAGGGCCTGGGGCTTTTGCGTGGTGGCGGCGTTGTCCAGATAGGTCTGGTCCTGCCGTTGCAGGGCGGCGATGGCCGGAAAGTCGGCGCGCCAGGGGGAGGGAATCATCATCTGTTCAGCCCTGTGATCTTGGGCGGGTATACACCGAACCTTGTGGGAGCGGGCTTGCTCGCGAATGCGTCGTGTCAGTCGAAATCAAGGGTGACTGACACACCGTCTTCGCGAGCAAGCCCGCTCCCACAGGAGGTCACAGCGGCGCTTAGTTGTGCGCGTGCAGCGCTTCGTTCAGCTCGATCGCCGATTTGTGGGTTTTGCATTCCACGGCACCGGTTTCCGAGTTGCGACGGAACAGCAGGTCGGTCTGACCCGCCAGCTCGCGCGCCTTCACCACCTTGACCAGGTTGTTATGCTCGTCCAGCAGCGCCACCTTGGTGCCGGCGGTCACGTACAGGCCAGACTCGACGGTGTTGCGGTCGCCCAATGGAATACCGATACCGGCGTTGGCACCGATCAGGCAGCCTTCACCGACCTTGATCACGATGTTGCCGCCACCCGACAGGGTGCCCATGGTCGAGCAGCCGCCGCCCAGGTCCGAACCCTTGCCGACGAACACGCCAGCGGACACGCGGCCTTCGATCATGCCCGGGCCTTCGGTGCCGGCGTTGAAGTTGATGAAGCCTTCGTGCATCACGGTGGTGCCTTCGCCCACGTACGCACCCAGGCGCAGACGCGCGGCGTCAGCGATACGCACGCCGGCCGGTACCACGTAGTCGGTCATTTTCGGGAACTTGTCCACCGAGAACACTTCCAGCAACTCGCCACGCAGACGGGCTTCCAGTTGCAGCTCGGCCAGTTCGCTCAGGTCGATCGCGCCCTGGCTGGTCCAGGCAACGTTCGGCAGCAGCGGGAAGATCCCCGCCAGGCTTACGCCGTGTGGCTTGACCAGACGATGGGACAGCAAGTGCAGCTTGAGGTAAGCCTCTGGCGTCGAGGTCAGCGCGGTGTCTTCGGCCAGCACGGTGGCGACCAGCGGCTTGTGGCTCTCGGCCAGACGGGTCAGCAGTTTGCCTTGAACGGCGTCGATGCCTTTGACCGCTTCAGCCAGTTGCGCAGCCTGCGCGGTGGTGAAGGTGATGGCCTGGTTGCCTTCGGTGTAACCGAGGATCGGCGCCACGGCGGCGACCAGTTCGGCCGACGGATTGAGCAGCGGCTGGGCGTAGAACACTTCCAGCCACGCGCCTTGACGGTTTTGCGTGCCGACACCAAAGGCGATGCTGAACAGAGAGTTGGACATGGGAATACCTCTAGCAATAAGTGACGGGCTGCTTTACTTGAGTGCGGCCGCGTAGATGTCTGGCTTGAAGCCAATCAGGGTTCGGTCACCGAGATCAAGCACCGGGCGCTTGATCATCGAGGGTTGCGCAAGCATCAGTTCGATGGCTTTCGTCTGGTCGAGATCGGCTTTGCGTTCGTCATCGAGTTTGCGAAAGGTCGTACCTGCACGGTTCAACACCGTTTGCCAGCCGTGCTCGTCACACCATCGGGTCAGGTGCTCACGGTCGATACCGGCGGTTTTGTAATCGTGAAAGTCGTAGCTGACAGCGTGCTCATCAAGCCAGGTGCGCGCCTTCTTCATGGTGTCGCACGCTTTGATGCCGAAAAGGTGCAACGTTTTACTTGAAACGGTCAAGGAATCGCCCCCTTTACAGGTGCTGGAAAAAAATGGTGTCGGATTATGCCATGACCAACGCGTTTCGGGCGCCCGGCTTCATTACCCTGCACGAATCCCTGTAGGAGCTGTCGAGTGAAACGAGGCTGCGACCTTTTGATTGTGTTTTTTAGGATCAAAAGATCGCAGCGTGCCGCAGCTCCTACAGGGGATCGGTGTCGGCAGTGCGACATAGGTGCAACGGTCAGACGCATCCTAAGCCGCTAATATGGCAGTTCAACGCTGTCGATTGTCTGGGATTTCCGCTTTATGCAAACCGCTTATACCGTCCTGATCCTGTTGATGCTGGTCAGCGTGTCGCGGCTGGTCGGACGGGTCATCCCGCTGCCACTGCCCCTGGTGCAAATCGCCGCAGGCGCCTTGTTGGCCTGGCCGACCCTCGGCCTGCACGTGGCGCTGGACCCGGAACTGTTTCTGTTTCTGTTCCTGCCGCCGCTGCTGTTTTCCGACGGTTGGCGCATGCCCAAGCGCGAGTTCTGGCACTTGCGCGGCCCGATCCTGACGCTGGCGGTCGGTCTGGTGTTGTTCACCGTGGTCGGCGCCGGCTATTTCATTCACTGGCTGTTGCCGAGTATTCCCTTGCCGGTGGCCTTCGCCCTCGCTGCCGTGCTGTCACCGACCGATGCCGTGGCGGTTTCAGCCATCTCGCAAAACCGCTTGCCGACGCCGTTGATGCACATCCTCCAGGGCGAGGCGCTGATGAACGATGCGTCGGGCCTGGTGACGTTCAAGTTTGCCCTGGCGGCAGCGGTGACCGGGGTGTTCTCGCTGGCCAATGCCAGTCTGACCTTCGTGCTGGTGGCGGTCGGCGGGTTGGCGGTCGGCGTGGCGTTGAGCTGGCTGGTCGGGCGCTTGCGTGCATGGATGATCGCCCGCGGCTGGGACGATCCGGCCACCCATGTGGTGTTCATGTTGCTGCTGCCGTTCGCGGCTTATGTCCTGGCTGAACGCCTGGGTGCCTCGGGCATTCTTTCGGCGGTGGCGGCGGGGATGATGCAGAGCTGGCTCGATCTGTTGCCACGTCAGACCAGCACCCGCTTGCTCAACCGCAGCGTCTGGTCGCTGCTCGAATTTGCCTTTAATGGGCTGATCTTCCTGCTGCTTGGCTTGCAATTGCCGGACATCATCAAAGCCGTGGTCAGTCATGAGCCGACGTTGTGGCCGACGCTGCTGTATCGCGGCCTCGACGTGGTGGCGATTTTCCTTGCGCTGGTACTGCTGCGGTTTGTCTGGGTTCAAAGCATCTGGCGCTTGTCGGTGCTACTGCGACGCTTGCGCGGCAAGGGCGAGCTGACCCAGGTGCCGACGGCCCGTTCCTGCTGGTTGTTGACCGTCGGCGGCGTGCGTGGAGCAGTGACGCTGGCGGGTGTGATGTCGGTGCCGATATTGATGGGCAGCGAGGCGTTCCCCGAGCGTGATCTGCTGATCTTCATCGCTGCCGGGGTGATTCTGCTGTCGCTGATCAGCGCTTGCATCGCCCTGCCGTTGCTGCTGCGCGGCATCGAGAAAAGCCCGGATGACAAGCGTCGCCAGGAAGTGCGCGATGCGTGGCGCAAGACCGCGGAGGCGGCGATTCATGCACTGGAAACCGAAGAGGTCGGCCCGCAGGACGCCGCGCAAGCGGCGCTGTCGGCGGAACTCAAGGCGCGGATCATGTCCGAGTACCGGCATCAGCTCGACGTGTTCAATGATTCGGCCGAGGCCCAGGCGCTGGCGTTCCAGATGGATCTGCTGGAGCGCCGTTTGCGCCTCAAGGCGCTACGTGCGCAACGCCTTGAGTTATACAGCCTCAGCCGTCAGCACCGGATCGCTGACGATGTGCTGCGTGAGGTGTTGGGTGAGCTTGATTTGAGCGAGGCGAATCTGGGACAGGTCAAATAATCCCGCTCCAACGTGCGCGGCCACTCGCTGGTCGGGTACGGATAAGCCTTCGCCATGAAAGCTTTGTCCTGTCGTTTGCTAGAGCGAGGTAAAGTGGAAAGCGCAAAAGTTGGAAAGTTGTATTGAGTGATTATTTGCAAGTTGCCGTGCCAGATTGCCTGACACGGCGTTCATTATTTACTGCTTGCGAGTAATAAATGCGCGAATGCGCTCCGCCGCTTCGACGCATTCGGCCAAGGGCGCGACCAGTGCCATGCGCACACGACCAGCGCCCGGATTGGTGCCGTCGACATCCCGCGACAGATACGAGCCCGGTACGACGGTCACGTGTTCTGCTTCGAACAGGTCGCGACAGAACGCGGCGTCATCACCCTTAACATTTGGCCACAGATAGAAGCTGCCATCCGGACGCTGCACGTCCATCACCGGGCTGAGGATTGCCAGTACTGCGTCGAACTTCTCGCGGTACAGCGCACGGTTGGCGCGCACGTGTACTTCGTCGTTCCACGCCGCCACGCTGGCCAGTTGGGTTTGCACCGGCATCGCGCAGCCGTGATAGGTGCGGTACAGCAGAAAGCCCTTGAGGATCTCGGCGTCACCAGCGACGAAACCGGAGCGCAGGCCTGGCAGGTTGGAGCGCTTGGACAGGCTGTGGAACACCACGCAGCGCTTGAAATCCTTGCGGCCCAGTTCAACGCAGGCGCTGAGCAGGCCCGGCGGCGGGGTCTGTTCGTCGAAGTACAGCTCGCTGTAGCACTCGTCGGCGGCGATCACGAAGTCGTGTTCATCGGCGAGGGCGATCAGCTTTTTCAGGGTTTCAACCGGGATCAGCGCACCGGTCGGGTTGCCCGGCGAGCACAGGAACAGGATCTGGCAACGTTTCCAGATATCCGGCGATACGGCGTCGAAGTCCGGGTTGAAGCCGTTTTCATCCAGGCACGGCAGGTAGTGCGGTTTGGCCCCGGCGAGGAACGCGGCGCCTTCGTAGATCTGATAGAACGGGTTCGGGCTGACCACCAATGCGTCGTCAGCGCGGTTGACCACAGTCTGGGTGAAGGCGAACAGCGCTTCGCGAGTGCCGTTGACTGGCAGCACATTGCGCGCCGGGTCAATCCAGCCGGCTGGCACGCCGAAACGCCGTTCGCACCAGCCGGCGATGGCTTCGCGCAGGGCCGGAATACCGAGGGTGGTCGGATACACCGCCATCTGATCCAGATTGTTCGCCAGCGCTTCGGCGACAAAGCTCGGCGAGCGATGTTTCGGCTCGCCAATCGACAGGGCGATCGGGCGTTTGTCCGGGTTTGGGGTCACGGTGCCGAGCAGGGCGCGAAGCTTTTCGAACGGGTAGGGCTGGAGCTGGTTCAGAGCGTTGTTCATGGATGCCTCGTTCAATGTGGGAGGTCTAAATGTGGTGCAGAGGCTTTTTGTGGCGAGGGGGCTTGCCCCCGTTCGGCTGCGAAGCAGTCGTAAGCCGTCGCATGCGATGTATCTGACACATCGCGGTAGCATGATTTTCGGGGCTGCTTCGCAGCCCAACGGGGGCAAGCCCCCTCGCCACATATGCGCTTTGCCTCAGAGGTCGATACCTGTCGAGGGAAATCGGGTCATTCAAATACTGATACGTGAAAGCTTGATATCCGGTTCCTGATTGACGCTCAGTTGCTCGACGATCGCATCCTGCAAACGGCTGCACAGCAGCGGGTCGGAGAGCGGCTGGTTGTGGGCGTCGGTGATGAAGAACACGTCTTCCACCCGTTCGCCCAGGGTCGCAATCTTGGCGTTCTGCAGCGACAGATCGAACTCAAGGAAGATCCCGCCAATCCGCGCCAGCAGGCCAGGGCGATCCGGTGCGGTGAGTTCCAGCACCGTCACCGGACGCTGGGCGTCGTTATGGATCGTCACCTGCGGCGCAAAGGCGAAATGCTTGAGCTGGCGCGGCACTCGACGCTGGATGATGGTCGGGTAGTCGTCCGGATTGCGCAGGGCTTCGGTCAGGCCATCGCGGATCTGTTTGATCCGGGTCGGGTTGTCGCCGATGGATTCGCCGTCGTTGTCGAGCACGATGTAGGTGTCGAGGGTGAACTGACTGCTCGAGGTGATGACCCGCGCGTCGTGAATGTTCAGGTTCAGCTGGTCCATCGCGGCCACGGTCACGGCGAAGAAATCGTGCTGGTCCGGGGCATAAATGAAGATCTGCGTGCCGCCCTCGAATTCGCGCTGGGTGGTTTCCTTGATCAGCACCAGCGGGCCGCCATCGGCCGGCTGCTGCAGGATCGCGTCAGTGTGCCAGGCGACATCGCCGGCGGTGTGACGCAGGAAGTAGTCGTCGCCCAACTGCGTCCACAACTGCTCGACGTCGTCCGGGTCGTTGCCGCCGCGCACCAGGATGTCCAGCGCCGCGCTCTGGGTCTGGCGGATCTGCTCTTCACGATCCACCGGGTTTTCCAGACCACGGCGCAGCGCACGTTTGGTTTCGGTGTAGAGCTGGCGCAACAGGCTGGCACGCCACGAATTCCACAGCGTCGGGTTGGTCGCATTGATGTCGGCCACGGTCAGCACGTACAGGTAATCCAGACGGGTTTCGTCGCCGACGATCTGGGCGAAATCATGGATGACCTGCGGATCGGACAGATCCTTGCGCTGCGCAGTGGTCGACATCACCAGATGGTTCTGCACCAGCCAGACGATCAGGCGGCTGTCCCACAGTGGCAATTGGTGGCGCTGGCAGAACGCTTCGGCATCGACCGCGCCAATGTCCGAGTGATCACCGTGCCGGCCCTTGCCGATGTCGTGGTACAACCCGGCCATGTAGATGAGTTCGGGCTTGGGCAGCTTGGCCATGAGCTTGGCGGCCAGCGGGAATTTTTCCGACACCTGCGTGTACTGCAGCTTACGCAGGTGTTTGATCAGGTTAAGGGTGTGCGCATCGACCGTGTAGATGTGGAACAGGTCATGCTGCATCTGGCCGACGATGAAGCCGAACTCCGGCAGGTAACGCCCGAGGATGCCGTAGCGGTTCATTCGGCGCAGGTTGCGATGGATGCCGATCTTGCACTTGAACAGCTCGATAAACAGGCTGGTATTGCGGATATCGTTGCGGAAGTTGTCGTCGATCAGGTGACGGTTCTCCCGCAGCAGGCGGATGGTGTCGGCGCGTACGCCTTTGATTTCCGGCTGCTGGGCCATCAGCACGAAGATCTCGAGCATGGCGAACGGCGTGCGACGGAACACGTTGTCGTTGCGCGCCTCGATGTAGCCGTCATGCAACTGGAAGCGCGAGTTGATCGGCTGCGGTGGCGCTTCGTCTTCCGGGGCGAGGATGACTTCCTCGAAATGCTGGATGATCAGGTCGCTGAGCTGGGCGATGCTCATCACCACGCGGAAATACTGTTGCATGAAGTTTTCGACGGCTTGTTTCGCGTCGTCACCTTGAAAGCCAAGCAGCCCGGCGATAGTGCGCTGATGATCGAACAGCAGGCGGTCTTCGGAGCGTCCGGCGAGCATGTGCAGGGCGTAGCGCACCTTCCACAGGAATTCCTGGGAGGAGGCCAGCAGCGCGTTTTCGCTTTCGACCAGAAAGCCTTCGCCGGCCAGGGCGCGCAGGTTCAGGGTGCCGTACTGACGCCGGGCCACCCACAAAATCGTCTGGATATCCCGCAGGCCGCCGGGCGAACCTTTGACGTTGGGTTCCAGGTTGTATTCGGTGTCGTTGTATTTGTGGTGGCGGGCCTTCTGCTCGGCGCGCTTGGCCAGGAAGAACTCCTTCGCCGGCCACATGTGCGCGGTGCTGGTGACATCGAGCATGCGCTGACGCAGGCGCTCGGGGCCGCAGATGGTGCGGCTTTCCATCAGGTTGGTGACCACCGTCAGGTCGGCCCGCGCTTCCTCGGCGCATTCATCAACCGAGCGTACGCTCTGACCGACTTCCAGGCCGATGTCCCACAGCAGCGTGAGAAAACGTTCGATGGAATCGCGGAAAACTTCGTGATCGGCGCTGTCCAGCAGGATCAGCAGGTCGATGTCGGAGTAGGGGTGCAATTCACCTCGGCCATAACCACCGACCGCGACCAGCGCGATGTCGGCGTCTTCGCTCCAGTTGAAGTGCTCCCAGGCCTTTTGCAGGATGTTGTCGACGAACCAGGCGCGATCTTCGATCAGCCGACGGATATCGCGGCCACTGCGAAAGCGCGTGTCGAGTACCTCGCGCGCCTGGCGGATCGCCTTTTTGAACGCCGCGATAGGACTCGCTTTGAGGGCCAGTTCAGCCTGGAACTGGCCGCGGTCGAAGAGTTCGGGATCCACCTGCGGCATCGATTGGCTTTCCTTCTATAAGGCTGGGAGCGTTCTTTGGATCAGGCCGAGACGCGCGGGATGGTGTCGTCGGCGCGCAGGGTGAAGATCTCGTAGCCGGTCTCGGTCACCAGCAGCGTGTGTTCCCACTGCGCCGAGAGCTTGCGGTCCTTGGTGATGGCGGTCCAGCCATCGCCCAGCACCTTGGTATCGGCCTTGCCCTGGTTGATCATCGGCTCGATGGTGAAGGTCATGCCGGCCTGCAGTTCCATGCCGGTGCCGGCGCGACCGTAGTGCAGGATTTGCGGTTCTTCGTGGAACACCTTGCCGATGCCGTGGCCGCAGAACTCGCGAACCACCGAGAAGCCGTTCTTTTCCGCGTGCTTCTGGATGATTTCACCGATGTCGCCGAGGCGGCAGCCGGGTTTGACGATTTCGATCGCCTTGTACATGCATTCCTGCGTGACCTGCGACAGGCGCTCGGCCCAGACCGGTACTTCACCGACGTGGAACATACGGCTGGTGTCGCCGTGGTAGCCGTCCTTGATCACGGTGACGTCGATGTTCAGCGTGTCGCCGTTTTTCAGCGGCTTGTCATTCGGGATGCCGTGGCACACCACGTGGTTGATCGAGGTGCAGATCGACTTCGGGTAGCCCTTGTAGTTGAGCGGGGCAGGGACGGCCTGCTGCACATTGACGATGTAGTCGTGGCAGATCTGGTTCAGTTGATCGGTGGTGACGCCCGGTTTGACGTGTTCGGCAATCATTTCCAGCACATCGGCGGCCAGTTTGCCGGCGACACGCATGCCAGCGATGTCCTCGGGAGTTTTGAGGTTGACGGTCATACAGGCTCTCTCTGCGCTCGGCGGCGCTTGCTGATACGGATAGGGCGGCAGGTGTGCGGCTGCGACCCTGAAAAACGCGATTCTAACAGACGCACGGCGCAATTCAGCGCCCGCGTGCATCGCTTCTGTCTATAGAATGGTGCGCTCGGGGCCGATTCCAAGGGGGCTGCGCCCATGTCCTTGGTGCGAATACAGATTCCGGGTTCCGTTTCTGCGCACCCTGTGGTATAAAATGCGCCGCTTTCCGGGGATGCCCCGAAAAGCTTAAATCCACACACGTGTCGACACGATGACCTGGGTGCCTTTGGCTTTTATGCCGCTGGTTGGTCATTGGGATACGTGGAGGCCAAACCCGACTTATTAAGGAACTATCATGTCCCAAGTCAACATGCGCGATATGCTGAAGGCCGGTGTGCACTTCGGTCACCAAACCCGTTACTGGAATCCGAAAATGGGCAAGTACATTTTCGGCGCGCGTAACAAGATTCACATCATCAACCTTGAAAAAACCCTGCCAATGTTCAACGAAGCTCTGACTTTCGTAGAGCGTCTGGCCCAGGGCAAAAACAAGATTCTGTTCGTCGGCACCAAGCGTTCCGCTGGCAAGATCGTTGCTGAAGAAGCAGCACGTTGCGGTTCGCCGTACGTCGATCACCGCTGGTTGGGCGGCATGCTGACCAACTTCAAAACCATTCGTGCTTCGATCAAGCGTCTGCGTGACCTTGAAGTTCAAGCCGAAGACGGTACTTTCGCCAAGCTGACCAAGAAAGAAGCGCTGATGCGCTCCCGTGACCTGGAAAAGCTGGATCGTTCCCTGGGCGGCATCAAGGACATGGGCGGTCTGCCAGACGCACTGTTCGTGATCGACGTTGACCACGAGCGCATCGCGATCACCGAAGCCAACAAGCTGGGCATCCCGGTCATCGGCGTTGTCGATACCAACAGCAGCCCGGAAGGCGTTGACTACATCATCCCAGGCAACGATGACGCAATCCGCGCTATCCAGCTGTACATGGGTTCGATGGCTGACGCAGTGATCCGTGGTCGCAACAACGTTGCTGGCGGCACTGTTGAATTCGCAGCTGAAGAAACTCAGGCTGCAGCTGAGTAATTGACGCCCTGGCGTTGACTCAGTAAGCAAAAAGGGGGCTTGGCCCCCTTTTTGCCACCTCGAAAACCATTTGTCGGCGCCCACGTCTGTATTTGTCATGTGCGGCAGCCAACATGGGTGGTTCGGGAAGAATTGAACGCCCGTTCGATCGGGTGGAATGGTTGAAAACCTATCCAAGAGGAATTTGAAAATGGCAGCAATTACTGCAGCGTTGGTCAAAGAACTGCGCGAGCGTACCGGCGAAGGCATGATGGACTGCAAGAAAGCCCTGGAAAAGGCTGACGGCGACATCGAAAAAGCCATTGATGACATGCGTGCTTCGGGCGCGATCAAGGCTGCCAAAAAAGCGGGTAACGTTGCCGCTGAAGGCGCAATCGCCATCAAGGCAGACGACAAGGCAGCCGTGCTGCTGGAAGTCAACTCGCAGACCGACTTCCTGGCCCTGCAAGACGACTTCAAGAACTTCGTTGCTGCCAGCGTGGAAAAAGCTTTCGCTGACAAACTGACCGACGCAGCTCCGCTGATCGCCGCTCAGGAATCGGCGCGTGAAGCACTGGTTGCCAAAGTTGGCGAGAACGTCAACATCCGTCGCCTGGTCCGCGTAGAGGGTGACGTTGTCGGCACCTACCTGCACGGTAACAAGATCGGTGTTGCTGTTGTCCTGAAAGGCGGCGACGTCGAGCTGGCCAAAGACATCGCGATGCACGTAGCGGCAAGCAACCCTGAGTTCCTGCTGCCTTCGCAAGTGTCCGATGAAGCGATCGAGCGTGAAAAGGCTGTGTTCCTGCAGCTGAACGAAGAGAAGATCAAAGGCAAGCCGGAAAACATTGTTGAGAACATGGTCAAAGGCCGTATCAGCAAGTTCCTGGCCGAAGCGAGCCTGGTTGAGCAGGCGTTCGTCAAGAACCCTGAAGTCAAGGTTGGCGAGCTGGCCAAGAAAGCCGGCGCAGAAATCGTTTCCTTCACCTACTTCAAAGTAGGCGAAGGCATCGAGAAGCCCGTCGACAACTTCGCTGAAGAAGTTGCTGCCCAGCTGGCTGCCGCCAAGCAATAAGACGGTTTTTCAACTGTCGCCCGAAAGAGGCTGCCCGCTCACGCGCGCAGCCTCTTTTCAGATGGGGTTACCAATTTTTAATTGGTTTCCACCTGGAACTGACTTACAAAGCCATGTTCCGATGGCGCTGAAGCAGCGCCAAGCTAGAGTGAACGCAGCTGTAAACAGCTCGCAAAGAATTTTTAAATACGCCGCAGGAGAGATTCGCAATGGCTCAGCAGGGCAGTGGTTATCAGGCTCGCTATAAACGCATTCTACTCAAGCTTAGCGGCGAGGCCCTGATGGGCTCGGAAGAGTTCGGGATCGATCCGAAAGTCCTGGATCGCATGGCACTGGAAGTCGGTCAGCTGATTGGCATCGGCGTACAGGTCGGTCTGGTGATCGGCGGTGGCAACCTGTTCCGTGGTGAGGCCTTGAGCAAGGCTGGCATGGATCGGGTGACAGGCGACCACATGGGCATGCTGGCCACTGTGATGAACGCCCTGGCCATGCGCGACGCGCTGGAACGTGCCAATATCTCGGCCATCGTGATGTCGGCCATTTCCATGGTTGGCGTGACCGATCACTATGATCGCCGCAAAGCCATGCGTCACCTGAACTCCAAAGACGTGGTGATTTTCGCCGCCGGTACCGGCAATCCGTTCTTCACCACGGATTCGGCAGCCTGCCTGCGTGCCATCGAAATCGATGCCGACGTCGTGCTCAAGGCGACCAAGGTCGATGGCGTCTACACCGCAGATCCGTTCAAGGACCCGCATGCCGAGAAGTTCGATCATCTGACTTATGATGAAGTACTGGATCGCAAGCTGGGTGTAATGGACCTGACCGCAATCTGCCTGTGCCGCGACCACAAGATGCCGCTGCGCGTATTCAACATGAACAAGCCCGGCGCCCTTCTGAACATCGTACATGGCGGCGCTGAAGGAACCCTGATCGAGGAAGTTCAACAATGATCAACGAAATCAAGAAAGACGCTCAAGAGCGTATGCAGAAATCCCTGGACTCTCTGGCTCATGCGTTTGGCCAGATTCGTACCGGCAAGGCTCACCCAAGCATCCTGGGCAGCGTGATGGTGCCGTACTACGGCGCAGACACCTCCATCACTCAAGTGGCCAATATCACTGTAAAAGACTCCCGCACCCTGCAGGTTGTCGCTTTCGAGCGCAACATGCTGGCGGCCGTCGACAAAGCGATCCAGAGCGCCGGTCTGAACCTGAACCCGACCAACCTGGGTGAGCTGCTGCTGATCTCCATGCCGGCCCTGACCGAAGAAACCCGTAAGGGCTTCACCAAGCAGGCGCGTGCTGCCGCTGAAGATGCACGTGTTGCTGTGCGCAATATCCGCCGTGATGCGCTGGGCGAGCTGAAAAAACTGGTCAAGGATAAAGAAATCAGCGAAGACGAAGAGCGTCGCGCCACCGCTGATATCGACAAGCTGACCAAAGACTTCGAGGCCCAGATCACCAAGGCCACGGACGAGAAAGAAAAAGACCTGATGGCCGTATAAGGGTCGCGTTTCAATGGAAAAGACCAAGCAGTCTGCGCCGTCCGCGGTGCCGCGCCATGTCGCGATCATCATGGATGGCAACAATCGCTGGGCGAAGAAACGCTTCATGCCGGGTGTCGCCGGGCATAAAGCGGGCGTGGATGCGGTGCGGGCAGTGATCGAGGTGTGCGCCGAGGCCAAGGTCGAAGTGCTTACCCTGTTCGCCTTTTCCAGTGAAAACTGGCAACGGCCGGCTGACGAAGTCAGTGCCTTGATGGATCTGTTCTTCAAGGCGCTGCGTCGTGAGGCCAAGCGCCTCAACGACAACAACATCAGCTTGCGCATCATCGGTGACCGCTCGCGCTTCCATCCTGAACTTCAGGCGGCGATGCGCGAGGCCGAAGCCATGACGGCGGGGGCCAATCGCTTTATCCTGCAGATCGCCGCCAACTACGGCGGTCAGTGGGATATTGCGCAAGCGGCACAGCGCCTGGCGCGTGAAGTCCAGGCCGGGCACCTGCGCCCGGAAGACATCACCCCGGACCTGCTGCAAACCTGTCTGGTGACCGGCGATCTGCCGTTGCCGGACTTGTGCATCCGTACCGGTGGCGAGCACCGCATCAGCAACTTCCTCCTTTGGCAACTGGCATACGCCGAGTTGTACTTTTCCGACCTGTTCTGGCCGGACTTCAAACACGAAGCCATGCGCGCGGCGCTGGCCGATTTCGCTTCACGCCAGCGGCGCTTTGGTAAAACGAGCGAGCAGGTTGAAGCTGGAGCCCGGGTTTAATGCTTAAACAACGAATCATCACTGCACTGATCCTGCTGCCGATCGCCTTGTGCGGGTTTTTCCTGCTCGAGGGTTCCGGTTTCGCTCTGTTCATCGGTCTGGTTGTCAGTCTCGGTGCCTGGGAATGGGCGCGTCTGGCAGGCTTTACCGCACAGTCGTTCCGTGTCGGTTTTGCTGCTGTCGTGGCACTGATGCTGTTCGTCATGTACGTCCTGCCTGGCCTAGCCCCTTGGGTGCTCGGTGCTTCGGTGCTGTGGTGGGCAGTGGCGACGTATCTGGTGCTGACCTATCCGCGTTCGAGCGAGCACTGGTCCACAGCGGCCACCAAGCTGGTGATCGGTTTGCTGATCCTGCTGCCGGCCTGGCAAGGGCTGGTGCAGATCAAGCAATACCCGTTGGGTAATTGGCTGATCATGGCGGTGATGGTGCTGGTCTGGGGCGCCGACATCGGTGCCTATTTCTCCGGCCGTGCCTTCGGCAAGCGCAAGCTCGCGCCGCAAGTCAGCCCGGGCAAAAGCTGGGAAGGCGTTTACGGTGGCCTGGCGCTGAGCCTGGTGATTACCGCCATCGTCGGCCTGGTGCGCGACTGGACTGTGGGCGAATTGCTCAAAGGCTTGATCGGTGCGGCGTTGATCGTGTTCATTTCGGTGGTGGGCGACCTCACCGAAAGCATGTTCAAGCGTCAATCCGGCATCAAGGACAGCAGCAACCTGCTGCCTGGTCATGGCGGCGTGCTGGATCGCATTGACAGCCTGACTGCTGCGATCCCGATTTTTGCAGTATTGCTGTGGATGGCTGCGCCGTGAGTCGTCCTCAGCAGATTACCGTTCTGGGGGCGACCGGCTCGATCGGTCTGAGCACCCTGGACGTCATCGCTCGTCATCCTGAGCGCTATCAGGTTTTCGCCCTGAGCGGCTTCACCCGCCTGAGCGAGTTGCTGGCCTTGTGCATTCGCCATGTGCCGCAGTTTGCAGTGGTTCCGGAAGTGGCGGCGGCGCGTGGCCTGCAAGACGACTTGCGGGCTGCCGGCCTGTCCACTCGCGTACTGGTGGGGGAGGAGGGCCTGTGCCAGGTCGCGTCCGCTCCTGAAGTCGATGCGGTGATGGCGGCCATTGTCGGCGCGGCTGGCCTGCGTCCGACTCTGGCTGCGGTGGAGGCTGGCAAGAAAATCCTCCTGGCCAACAAAGAAGCGCTGGTGATGTCCGGCGCGCTGTTCATGCAGGCGGTGCACAAAAGTGGCTCGGTGCTGCTGCCGATCGACAGCGAACACAACGCGATCTTCCAGTGCATGCCGCAGGACTTCGCTCGTGGGCTCGGTGCTGTTGGCGTACGCCGGATCTTGCTCACCGCTTCAGGGGGGCCGTTCCGTCAGACGCCGTTGAGCGAGCTGGCGCATGTCTCGCCGGATCAGGCGTGTGCGCACCCGAACTGGTCCATGGGGCGCAAGATCTCGGTGGATTCGGCAAGCATGATGAACAAGGGCCTGGAGTTGATCGAGGCCTGCTGGCTGTTCGACGCCAAACCTGCGCAGGTCGAGGTGGTGATCCATCCGCAGAGTGTGATTCACTCGCTGGTCGACTATGTGGACGGTTCGGTGCTGGCGCAGTTGGGCAATCCCGACATGCGCACGCCGATTGCCAATGCCCTGGCCTGGCCGGAACGTATTGACTCGGGCGTGGCGCCGCTGGATCTGTTCGCGATTGCGCGCCTGGATTTCGAGGCGCCGGACGAACAGCGCTTCCCTTGTCTGCGCCTGGCGCGACAGGCCGCCGAGGCAGGGAACAGCGCACCGGCGATGCTCAATGCGGCCAACGAAGTCGCGGTTGCGGCGTTTCTCGACGGACGCGTGGGTTATCTGGAAATCGCGAGTATCATCGAGGACGTGTTGAATCTCGAGCCTGTGGTTGCGCTGGAAGATCTGGATGCGGTGTTTACCGCAGACGCGAAAGCGCGGATTCTGGCCGGGCAGTGGCTGAGCCGGCACAACCGATAGCTCTCACAGCAACATGGCGTCACGCGGCACTGAACAGGATTGCGGAGAAAGTAGATGAGCGCGCTCTATATGATTGCCGGCACCCTGATCGCTTTGGGTGTGCTGGTCACCTTTCACGAGTTCGGCCACTTCTGGGTCGCGCGTCGCTGTGGCGTCAAGGTTTTACGTTTTTCCGTGGGCTTCGGCATGCCGCTGTTGCGCTGGCACGACAAGCAGGGCACTGAATTTGTCGTCGCAGCGATTCCGCTGGGCGGCTACGTCAAGATGCTTGATGAGCGGGAAGGCGAGGTGCCGGCCGATCAACTTGATCAGTCGTTCAATCGCAAATCGGTGCGCCAGCGTATCGCGATTGTCGCGGCGGGACCGATCGCCAACTTCCTGCTGGCCCTGGTGTTCTTCTGGGTGCTGGCCATGCTCGGCAGCGAGCAGATCCGTCCGGTCATCGGTGCTGTTGAGTCCGGCAGCATTGCGGCCAAGGCCGGTTTGAACGCAGGTCAGGAAATCGTCGCCATCGATGGCGAGCCGACCTCCGGTTGGGCTGCCGTCAATTTGCAACTGGTGCGTCGTCTGGGCGAAAGCGGTTCCCTGCAATTGCTCGTGCGCGAGCAGGGTTCGACCGCCGACACGCCGCGTGTGCTGGCGCTGGACCATTGGCTCAAGGGGGCTGACGAGCCGGATCCGATCCGCTCGCTGGGCATTCGCCCATGGCGCCCGGCCTTGCCGCCGGTGCTGGCCGAGCTCGACCCGAAAGGCCCGGCGCAAGCCGCTGGTCTGAAAACCGGTGATCGCCTGCTGGCGCTCGATGGCCAGGCGCTGAATGACTGGCAGCAGGTGGTCGATACCGTTCGTACGCGTCCTGATACCAAAATCATGCTGCGCATCGAGCGCGACGGTGCTCAAATCGACCTTCCGGTGACCTTGGCGGCACGCGGCGAAAGCAAGTCGCCAAGCGGTTATCTCGGGGCTGGCGTAAAAGCTGTGGACTGGCCGCCGGAAATGATCCGCGAGGTCAGTTATGGTCCGCTGGCCGCGATTGGCGAGGGTGCCCGTCGTACCTGGACCATGAGCGTCCTGACGCTGGACTCGTTGAAGAAAATGCTGTTTGGCGAGCTCTCGGTAAAAAACTTGAGTGGGCCGATAACCATTGCTAAAGTGGCGGGCGCTTCTGCCCAGTCGGGCGTTGCTGATTTCCTGAATTTCCTTGCTTATCTGAGTATTAGCCTGGGGGTTCTGAATTTGCTGCCCATTCCTGTACTGGATGGGGGGCATTTGTTGTTTTATCTGATTGAGTGGGTGCGTGGTCGCCCCTTGTCGGATCGGGTGCAAGGTTGGGGGGTGCAGATCGGTATCAGTTTGGTGGTCGGAGTGATGTTGCTTGCTCTGGTCAATGATCTGGGTCGACTGTAAAGCTTCGCTGAATTGCGAATCTGCCGCATTTTGCGGCAGTTTGTTTATTGCCAGTTGGAATAAGAAAGGACTTCATGAAACGTCTGCTGCTAACTGCGGTTCTCACCGTATTGATGATCGCCGAAGTTCACGCCGAGTCCTTCACTATCTCTGATATTCGCGTCAACGGCCTCCAGCGGGTCTCCGCGGGTAGCGTGTTTGGTGCCTTGCCGTTGAACGTCGGCGAGCAGGCGGATGATCGTCGCCTGGTGGAATCCACTCGTGCGTTGTTCAAAACCGGTTTCTTTCAAGATATCCAGCTGGGCCGCGAAGGCAACGTTCTGGTGATCACGGTCGTCGAACGTCCGTCCGTCGCCAGCATCGAGATCGAAGGCAACAAGGCAATCTCCACCGAAGACCTGATGAAAGGCCTCAAGCAGTCCGGTCTGTCCGAAGGTGAAATCTTCCAGCGCGCCACCCTCGAAGGTGTGCGTAACGAGCTGCAACGCCAATACGTTGCCCAGGGCCGTTACTCGGCGACGGTCGATACCGAAGTGGTATCGCAACCGCGTAACCGCGTTGCGCTGAAAGTGAAGATCAACGAAGGCACCGTGGCCGCGATCCAGCACATCAACGTGGTGGGCAACACGGTCTTCCCTGACGACGACCTGATCGACCTGTTCGAACTGAAAACCACCAACTGGCTGTCGTTCTTCAAGAACGACGACAAGTACGCCCGTGAAAAACTGTCCGGTGACCTGGAGCGTCTGCGTTCCTACTACCTGGACCGTGGTTACATCAACATGGACATCGCTTCGACCCAGGTGTCGATCACCCCGGACAAGAAGCACGTCTACATCACGGTCAACATCACCGAAGGCGAGAAGTACACCGTCCGTGACGTCAAGCTCAGCGGTGACCTGAAAGTTCCTGAAGACCAGATCAAGTCCCTGCTGCTGGTGCAGAAAGGCCAGGTGTTCTCGCGCAAGCTGATGACCACCACCTCCGAACTGATCACCCGCCGCCTGGGTAACGAGGGCTACACCTTCGCCAACGTCAACGGTGTTCCTCAGCCGCATGACGACGATCACACCGTGGACATCCTGTTCGCTGTCGATCCGGGCAAGCGTGCCTATGTCAACCGCATCAATTTCCGTGGCAACACCAAGTCCGAAGACGAAGTGCTGCGTCGTGAAATGCGTCAGATGGAAGGTGGCTGGGCTTCGACCTACCTGATCGACCAGTCCAAGACCCGTCTTGAGCGTCTGGGCTTCTTTAAAGAAGTGAACGTTGAAACGCCAGCCGTTCCGGGTGTCGACGATCAGGTGGACGTGAACTACGCCGTTGAAGAACAGGCGTCCGGTTCGATCACCGCCAGCGTCGGTTTTGCCCAGAGTGCCGGTCTGATCCTCGGTGGCTCGATTACCCAGAACAACTTCCTGGGTACCGGTAACCGTGTCAGCGTCGGTCTGACCCGCAGCGAATACCAGAGCCGCTACAACTTCGGCTACGTTGACCCGTACTGGACCGCCGATGGCGTGAGCCTGGGTTACAACGCGTTCTATCGCACCACCGACTACAAAGACCTCGACGTCGACGTAGCGAGCTATGCGGTAGACAGCCTGGGTGCCGGCGTCAACGTTGGTTACCCGATCAGCGAGACTTCGCGTCTGACCTTCGGTCTGTCCGCTCAGCAGGACAAGATCAAGACCGGTCAGTACACCGTTGACGAGATCTTCGACTTCGTTAACAAGGAAGGCGACAACTACCTGAACTTCAAGGCCTCGGCCGGCTGGTCCGAGTCGACCCTGAACAAGGGCGTATTGCCGACCCGTGGCCGTTCCCAGAGCCTGACTCTGGAAACCACCATTCCGGGCAGCGACCTGTCATTCTACAAACTCGACTACCGTGGTCAGTTGTTCCAGCCGATCACCGAGAACTACACCCTGCGTCTGCACACCGAGCTGGGTTATGGCGACGGTTATGGTTCGACCGACGGCTTGCCGTTCTATGAAAACTACTATGCTGGTGGTTTCAACTCGGTACGTGGCTTCAAGGACAGTACCCTCGGCCCTCGCAGTACGCCGAGCCGTGGCCAGGCGATCACCGGTAACGCCGGTACCATTGCCGACCCGGATCAGGATCCGCTGCCGTTTGGTGGCAACGTATTGATCCAGGGTGGTGTTGAAGTCCTGTTCCCGCTGCCGTTCGTGAAAGATCAGCGCTCCCTGCGTACCTCGGTATTCTGGGATGTCGGTAACGTGTTCGACTCGACTTGCAAGTCGACCACCAACGCCGATGGTACAAAGGCCAACACTCAGTGCAACGACATCAGCCTGAGCAACATGGCAAGTTCCGTTGGTGTTGGCGTGACCTGGGTAACCGCACTGGGGCCTTTGAGCTTCGCGTTGGCCACACCGATCAAGAAACCGGATAACGCTGAAACTCAGGTGTTCCAATTCTCCCTCGGCCAGACGTTCTAAGCGTCTGTCCCAAGACAACGACAATGGATTTTGTAGGAGTGCATCGTGCGTAAGTTGACTCAATTGGTTCTCCTGGCCTCCGTACTGGTGGCAGGCCCGGCGTTCGCCGACATGAAAATCGCCGTTCTGAACTATCAGATGGCACTGCTGGAATCTGACGCGGCGAAGAAATACGCCGTGGACGCCGAGAAGAAGTTCGGTCCGCAACTGACCAAACTGAAGACCCTGGAAAGCAGTGCCAAGGGCATTCAGGACCGTCTGATGGCCGGTGGCGACAAGATGCAGCAGGGCGAGCGTGAGCGTCTGGAGCTTGAATTCAAGCAAAAGGCCCGTGACTTCCAGTTCCAGTCCAAGGAGCTGAACGAAGCCAAGGCTGTTGCCGACCGCGAAATGCTCAAGCAACTGAAGCCGAAACTGGACAGCGCAGTGGAAGAAGTCATCAAGAAAGGTGGTTTTGACCTGGTGTTCGAGCGTGGCGCAGTAATCGATGTCAAACCTCAGTACGACATCACGCGCCAGGTGATCGAGCGCATGAATCAGCTGAAGTAACCCATGACCGCGACCATCAAGCTCGGCCAGTTGGCCGAGTTCCTCGGCGCCACCCTGCGTGGCGACTCCGAGATACAAATTACTGGGCTAGCCACCTTGCAGGAGGCTGGCCCAGCTCAGTTGAGCTTTCTGGCAAATCCTCAATATCGCAAATACCTGGCAACGTCCCAGGCGGCTGCGCTATTGCTCAAGGAAGCTGATGCCGACGGTTTTGCCGGTAACGCGCTGGTGGTGCCGGATCCTTACCTGGCTTACGCACGCATCTCGCACCTGTTCGATCCCAAGCCAAAAGCTACTGCAGGGGTTCATCCCACTGCGGTGATTGCGCCGGATGCAGTGGTTGATCCAAGCGCCAGCATCGGTCCGTTCGTGGTGATCGAAGCAGGCGCGCGCATCGGCGCGCAGGTCACCCTCGGCGCACATTGCGTCATTGGTGCTCGCAGTGAAATCGGTGAAGGCGGCTGGCTCGCTCCGCGCGTGACCCTGTATCACGACGTGCGCATCGGCAAGCGTGTGGTGATTCAGTCCGGCGCCGTGCTCGGCGGTGAGGGCTTCGGCTTCGCCAACGAGAAAGGTGTCTGGCAGAAGATCGCGCAGATTGGCGGCGTGACTATCGGTGACGATGTGGAGATCGGCGTTAACACCGCCATCGACCGCGGTGCGCTGGCCGATACCGTGATCGGCAACGGCGTGAAGCTCGACAATCAGATCCAGATCGCCCACAACGTTCAGGTCGGCGATCACACCGCCATGGCCGCGTGCGTCGGCATCTCCGGCAGCACCAAGATTGGCAAGCACTGCATGCTGGCCGGCGGCGTGGGTCTGGTGGGGCATATCGATATTTGCGACAACGTTTTCCTGACCGGGATGACCATGGTGACCCATTCGATTACCGAACCGGGCGCCTACTCTTCCGGCACAGCCATGCAACCAGCAGCCGAATGGCGAAAAAGCGCGGCACGCATCCGTCAGCTCGATGACCTCGCGCGACGTTTGAAGCAGCTGGAAAAGCGCGTGGGGGAAGTGACCCCCGGCGGCAATGCTTCATCTGAAGGCTGATACCATTTCCATATCAAGTGTGCACAGCCTCTGGACTGCCTCCTTGATTTGCTAGAGGAGTGCGCCTCAGTCGCGCTCCCAATCTTTACATAGGCTTCCCCCCGAAATGATGGACATCAACGAGATTCGCGAATACCTGCCTCACCGTTACCCGTTCCTGCTGGTGGACCGGGTAGTGGACCTGGACACCGAGGCCAAGCGCATTCGCGCCTACAAGAATGTCAGCATCAATGAGCCGTTCTTCAACGGTCACTTCCCGGCGCACCCAATCATGCCGGGCGTGCTGATCATCGAAGCGATGGCCCAGGCTGCCGGGATCCTCGGTTTCAAAATGCTTGATGTGAAGCCCGCCGATGGCACGCTTTACTACTTCGTCGGTTCCGACAAGCTGCGTTTCCGCCAGCCAGTGCTGCCGGGCGACCAGTTGATCCTGGAAGCCAAGTTTCTGAGCTGTAAACGTCAGATCTGGAAATTCGAGTGCCAGGCTTCGGTCGATGGCAAGCCAGTATGCTCGGCTGAAATCATCTGTGCGGAACGCAAGCTATGAGTTTGATTGACCCTCGCGCAATCATCGATCCGTCGGCCGTTCTGGCTGACGGCGTCGAGGTCGGCCCGTGGTCGATCGTCGGCGCAGGTGTGGAAATCGGCGAGGGTACCGTGATCGGACCACACGTGGTCCTCAAAGGCCCGACCCGAATCGGCAAGCACAATCGCATCTACCAGTTTTCCTCGGTAGGCGAAGATACGCCTGATCTGAAGTACAAAGGCGAAGAAACCCGCCTGGTCATCGGTGACCACAACGTTATTCGCGAAGGCGTGACGATTCACCGTGGCACCGTGCAGG
Organism: Pseudomonas sp. Eth.TT006; assembly: GCF_054456575.1. Taxonomy (NCBI): domain Bacteria; kingdom Pseudomonadati; phylum Pseudomonadota; class Gammaproteobacteria; order Pseudomonadales; family Pseudomonadaceae; genus Pseudomonas; species Pseudomonas sp. Eth.TT006. The sequence goes on from NZ_JBTJEN010000002.1 coordinate 461,259, forward strand.
ACCGTTCGGAAACCACGCTGGGCGATCACAACCTGATCATGGCCTATGCCCACATCGGGCATGACAGCGTCATCGGCAACCACTGCATTCTGGTCAACAACACCGCGTTGGCCGGGCATGTCCACGTTGACGATTGGGCGATTCTGTCCGGTTTCACCCTGGTTCATCAGTATTGCCACATCGGTGCACACAGCTTTTCCGGCATGGGCACTGCCATCGGCAAGGACGTCCCGGCGTTCGTGACCGTGTTCGGCAATCCGGCCGAAGCGCGCAGCATGAACTTCGAAGGCATGCGCCGTCGTGGTTTCAGCGAGGACGCCATCCACGCTCTGCGCCGCGCCTACAAAACCGTGTATCGCCAGGGATTGACCGTGGAACAGGCGCTGGCCGAACTGGTCGAGCCTTCTGCGCAGTTCCCGGAAGTCGCGGTGTTCCGTGACTCGATCCAGTCGTCGACTCGCGGCATCACCCGCTGATCATGGCCAATCTGCGTATTGCGCTGGTGGCGGGCGAAGCTTCCGGTGATATCTTGGGCGCCGGCCTGATGCGTGCGCTCAAGGCGCAACACCCGGCGGTCGAGTTCATCGGCGTCGGCGGACCATTGATGCAGGCCGAAGGGCTGACGTCCTACTTCCCCATGGAGCGCCTGTCGGTCATGGGACTGGTGGAAGTGCTCGGGCGGTTGCGCGAATTGCTCAAGCGCCGCAAGGAGCTGGTCGCCACCTTGATCGCCGAGAAGCCGGACGTGTTCATCGGCATTGATGCCCCGGATTTCACCCTCAATATCGAACTCAAGCTGCGGCAGGCCGGGATCAAGACCGTGCACTACGTCAGCCCGTCGGTGTGGGCGTGGCGGCAGAAGCGTGTGCTGAAGATTCGCGAAGGTTGCGACCTGATGCTGACGCTGTTGCCGTTCGAAGCAAAATTCTACGAAGAGAAGGGCGTGCCGGTACGGTTTGTCGGTCACACCCTGGCCGATACCATTCCGCTTGAGGCTGATCGTGCCGCAGCGCGTGCCGAGCTGGGCTTGCCCGACGGTCCGCTGGTGGCCCTGATGCCGGGCAGTCGTGGCGGCGAAGTCGGACGTCTGGGCGCGTTGTTCCTCGATACGGCCGAGCGCCTGCGAGTCATGCGTCCGGAGCTGCGCTTCGTGATTCCGTGCGCCAATGCCGAGCGTCGCGTTCAGCTCGAAGAGCTGCTCGCGGGGCGTGACTTGCCGGTAACCTTGCTTGACGGCAAATCGCATCTGGCCCTGGCAGCCTGCAACGCGGTATTGATCGCCTCCGGCACCGCCACGCTTGAAGCGTTGCTGTACAAGCGGCCGATGGTGGTTGCCTATCGCCTGGCGCCGCTGACGTTCTGGATTCTCAAACGCATGGTCAAGAGCCCTTACGTGTCGCTGCCAAACCTGCTGGCCCAGCGTTTGTTGGTGCCGGAATTATTGCAGGATGATGCGACAGTCGAGGCGCTGGCCCAGACTCTGGCGCCGCTGATCGATGGCGGCGAGGAGCAGACCCGTGGCTTCGACGAGATTCACCGCACGTTGCGGCGAGATGCTTCCAATCAGGCGGCGGATGCCGTCCTCAACCTGATCGGTCAGAAACAATGAGCAAGACGCTGCAGATGGGCCTGGATTTCACCCTGGTCGCCGAAGTCGACGAACTGGTCGCCGGTGTCGATGAAGTCGGTCGCGGCCCCTTGTGCGGGGCGGTGGTGACGGCGGCGGTGATCCTCGATCCGAACCGGCCGATCCTCGGTCTCAACGATTCGAAGAAGCTCACCGAGGCCAAACGCGAGAAGCTCTACGACGAGATCATCGAGAAGTCCCTGAGCTGGTGCATCGCTCGCGCCGAGGTCGAGGAAATCGATCAGTTGAACATCCTGCACGCGACCATGCTCGCTATGCAGCGCGCGGTGGCCGGGCTGCACGTGCAGCCGAAACTGGCGATGATCGACGGCAACCGCTGCCCACAGCTGCCGATGCGCGCCGAAGCGGTGGTGCAGGGCGACGGCAAGGTGCCGGCCATCGCGGCCGCGTCGATTCTGGCCAAAGTCAGCCGCGACCGGGAAATGGCCGCGTTTGAATTGATCTACCCGGGCTATGGCATCGGCGGCCACAAAGGCTACCCGACGCCCGTTCATCTGGAAGCCTTGGCGCGGCTCGGGCCGACGCCGATTCACCGGCGCTCGTTCGCTCCGGTTCGCCAGGCTTACGAGGCGCTGGAAAGCCTGACGCAGGTTTAGGCGCAAGGCTGATGTTTTGTTCGAGGCCCGGTACAATCCGGGCCTTGTTGTCTCTATGTAACTGGACAGGATCACTATGCCGGCTTCATTCGTTCATCTACGCCTGCACACTGAATACTCCCTGGTCGACGGGCTGGTGCGGATCAAGCCACTGGTCAAGGCGCTGACCGGCATGAACATGCCGGCCGTGGCGGTCACCGATCAGAACAACATGTGTTCCCTGGTCAAATTCTATAAAAACGCCATGGGCGCTGGCATCAAGCCGATCTGCGGCGCCGACCTGTGGCTGTCGAACAAGGATCCGGACGCACCGCTGAGCCGGATCAGCCTGCTGGTGATGAACGCCAAGGGCTATCGCAATCTCACCGAGTTGATCTCGCGCGGCTTCATCGAAGGCCAGCGCAACGGCATGGTCATTGTCGAGCGTGAATGGGTCGCCGAGGCCAACGAAGGCCTGATCATGCTGTCCGCCGCCAAAGAGGGCGAGATCGGCATGGCGCTGATCGGCGGTAACCCGGCCGAAGCCGAAGCGCTGGCGCGGGACTGGATGGCGGTGTTCCCGGATCGTTTCTATCTGGAGATCCAGCGCACCAATCGTCCCAACGATGAAGAGCAACTGCACGGCGCCGTGGCCCTGGCCGACAAGCTCGGCGCGCCACTGGTCGCGACCAACGATGTGCGTTTCATCAAGCAGGAAGACTTCGCCGCCCACGAAACCCGCGTGTGCATCGGCGAAGGCCGCGCCCTCGACGATCCGCGCCGTTCGAAGAATTACAGCGACCAGCAATACCTGAAAAGCGCCGAGGAAATGGCCGAGCTGTTCAGCGACATTCCCGACGCCATCGAAAACACCGTCGAGATTGCCAAACGCTGCAACATTGAAGTGAAGTTGGGTACGCACTTCCTGCCCAACTTCCCGATTCCCGATGGCATGACCATCGACGAATACTTCCGCAAAGTGTCTTTCGACGGTCTCGAAGAGCGCCTCGCGGTGCTGCTGCCCAAGGACACCACCGAAGACTACGAAGCCAAGCGCCAGGTCTACGTTGATCGGTTGAATTTCGAGCTGGATATCATCATCCAGATGGGTTTCCCCGGTTACTTCCTGATCGTGATGGACTTTATCCAGTGGGCCAAGAACAACGGCGTGCCGGTAGGTCCGGGCCGGGGGTCGGGTGCCGGCTCGCTGGTGGCTTACGTGCAGAAGATCACCGACCTCGATCCGCTGGAATACGACCTGCTGTTCGAACGTTTCCTTAACCCGGAACGGGTTTCGATGCCCGACTTCGACGTCGACTTCTGCATGGATGGTCGTGACCGGGTGATCGACTACGTGGCCGAGAAATACGGGCGCAACGCGGTCAGCCAGATCATCACCTTCGGTTCCATGGCGGCGAAGGCTGTGGTGCGCGACGTGGCGCGGGCCCAGGGCAAGTCGTTCGGCCTGGCGGATCGTCTGTCGAAGATGATTCCGTTCGAAGTCGGCATGACCCTGGAAAAAGCCTACGAACAGGAAGAAATTCTGCGGGACTTCATCAAGGTCGATGAAGAGGCGGCGGAAATCTGGGAGATGGCGCGCAAGCTCGAAGGCGTGGTGCGTAACGTCGGCAAGCACGCCGGTGGCGTGGTAATCGCCCCGACCAAGCTGACCGACTTTTCGCCGATCTATTGCGATGAGGCCGGCGACGGTCTGGTCACCCAGTTCGACAAGGACGACGTGGAGGCGGCCGGTCTGGTGAAGTTCGACTTCCTCGGCCTGCGGACCCTGACGATTATTGACTGGGCGTTGAAAACGATTAACCGCGACCGTGCCAAGGTCGGCGAAGAGCCGCTGGACATCGCGTTTATCCCGCTCGACGACAAACCGACCTACAGCCTGCTGCAGAAAGCCGAAACCACCGCGGTGTTCCAGCTTGAATCGCGCGGCATGAAAGAGCTGATCAAAAAGCTCAAGCCCGACTGCCTGGAAGACTTGATCGCACTGGTGGCGCTGTTCCGTCCGGGCCCGCTGCAGTCCGGCATGGTGGACGACTTCATCAACCGTAAGCACGGTCGCGCCGAACTGGCGTACCCGCACTCGGACTACCAGTACGAAGGCCTCAAGCCAGTCCTGGCGCCGACGTACGGCATCATCCTGTATCAGGAACAGGTGATGCAGATCGCTCAGGTGATGGCCGGTTACACCCTCGGCGGTGCGGACATGCTGCGTCGCGCCATGGGTAAGAAGAAACCCGAGGAAATGGCCAAGCAGCGCGGTGGTTTCATTGAGGGTTGCGCGACCAACAATATTGACGCCGACCTCGCCGGTAACATTTTCGACCTGGTAGAGAAATTCGCCGGTTACGGCTTCAACAAATCCCACTCCGCCGCCTACGGCCTGGTGTCGTACCAGACCGCCTGGCTGAAAGCCCACTACCCGGCGCCGTTCATGGCCGCGGTACTGTCGGCGGATATGCACAACACCGACAAGGTCGTGACCTTGATCGAGGAAGTGCGCACCATGAAGCTGCGCCTCGATGCGCCGGACGTGAACACCTCGGAGTTCAAGTTCACGGTGAACGACGAAGGCCGCATCGTCTATGGCCTCGGCGCGATCAAGGGCGTCGGCGAAGGCCCGGTGGAAGCGATCACCGAGGCGCGTCAGAACGGTCCGTTCAAGGACCTGTTCGATTTCTGCGCCCGGGTCGATCTCAAACGTATCAACAAGCGCACGCTGGACGGTCTGATCCGCAGTGGTGCGCTGGATCGCCTCGGTCCGCACTTCCACGACGAGCAGAAGGCTTATCAGGCCAACATCGACCGCAACCGCGCGGTGCTGCTGGCTGCGATGGAAGAGGCGATCAAGTCCGCCGAACAGACCGCACGTACCCGCGACAGTGGCCACGCCGATCTGTTTGGCGGGTTATTCGTCGAAGAAGATGCCGACGTTTATGCCAGCCACCGCAAGGCCAAGGAGCTGACCCTCAAGGAGCGCCTCAAGGGTGAGAAAGACACCCTGGGCCTGTACCTGACCGGTCACCCGATTGACGAATACGAAGGCGAGATCCGCCGTTTCGCCCGGCAACGCATCGTCGACCTGAAGCCGGCGCGCGATACCCAGACTGTGGCGGGAATGATCATTGCCCTGCGGGTGATGAAGAACAAGAAGGGCGACAAGATGGGCTTCATCACCCTCGACGACCGCTCGGGGCGGATCGAAGCGTCGCTGTTTGCCGAGGCGTTCCACTCGGCGCAGTCGTTGTTGCAGACCGATGCGATGGTGGTGGTCGAAGGCGAAGTCAGCAACGACGATTTCTCCGGCGGCCTGCGCCTGCGAGTCAAGCGGGTGATGAGCATGGAAGATGCGCGCACCAACCTGGCCGAAAGTCTGCGTCTGAAGCTGCAGACTCAGGACTTGAAGGGCGATCAGCTACGCTGGTTGGGTGAACTGCTCAAGCGTCATCGCGGCGCGTGCCCGATCACGATGGAGTACACCAGCCCGGATGCGAAGACCTTGCTGCAGTTCGGCGAGACCTGGCGGATCGACCCGGCGGATGCCTTGATTCAAGCCCTGCGTGACCAGTTCGGGCGAGACAACGTCTTCCTCCAATACCGTTGACCGGCAAGTGCCATCATTGCGCTTGTGCACAACCTGAATTTTTAATCTCGACCTCAGCGCGCCTCTCCCTTAAGGTAGGGCGCGAATAGACAACCGGCCGGCCCAAGCTCAATTGGGACACGACCCAAGACGGACGCCTATGAACCCGAATTTTCTAGATTTCGAACAGCCGATCGCCGACCTGCAAGCCAAGATCGAAGAGTTGCGCTTGGTCGGTAATGACAATTCGCTGAATATCGGCGATGAGATCTCCCGCCTGCAGGACAAGAGCCGCACGCTGACCGAAGACATCTTCGGCAAGCTGACCAGCTGGCAGATCGCTCGCCTGGCGCGTCACCCGAAACGCCCGTACACCCTGGACTACATCGAGCACATCTTCACCGAGTTTGACGAACTGCACGGTGACCGTCACTTCTCCGACGACGCGGCCATTGTTGGCGGCGTGGCTCGTCTGGAAGACCAGCCAGTAATGGTGATCGGTCACCAGAAAGGCCGTGAAGTGCGCGAAAAGGTTCGCCGCAACTTCGGCATGCCGCGTCCGGAAGGCTACCGCAAGGCCTGCCGTCTGATGGAGATGGCCGAGCGTTTCAAGATGCCGATCCTGACCTTCATCGACACCCCGGGTGCCTACCCGGGCATCGACGCCGAAGAGCGTAACCAGAGCGAAGCGATTGCCTGGAACCTGCGTGTCATGTCGCGCCTGAAAACCCCGATCATCGCCACTGTGATCGGCGAAGGCGGTTCCGGCGGCGCACTGGCCATCGGCGTCTGCGACCAGTTGAACATGCTGCAATACTCGACCTACGCGGTGATCTCGCCGGAAGGTTGTGCTTCGATTCTGTGGAAGACCGCCGAAAAGGCGCCGGACGCTGCCGAAGCGATGGGCATCACCGCCGAGCGCCTGAAAGGCCTGGGCATCGTTGACAAGGTGATCGGCGAACCACTGGGCGGCGCCCACCGTGATCCAGCCGCTGCCGCTGCCTCGATCCGTGCCGAGCTGAGCTCGCAACTGGCGATGCTGAAGAAGTTCGACAACGAAGCGCTGCTCAAGCGCCGTTACGATCGTCTGATGAGCTACGGCCTCTGATCGAACGCCGATTCGGCTGATAGTGCAAAACACTGTGGGAGCGAGCTTGCTCGCGAAGGCGTTATGACAGACAACGAAAACGTTGAATGTTAAACCGCTTTCGCGAGCAAGCCCGCTCCCACATTGGTTTTCGGTGAAGGTGAAAAATGAGTCAGCTCTCGATTGATTTGCCTTCCCGGCTATTACTGCACCTTGAGCCTTGGCGCAATGCCGCTCATTGGCGTATCGCCTTCTCCGGTGGCCTCGATTCCACCGTTCTCCTGCATCTGCTTACTGATCTCGCGCAACACCATTCTCTGCCGGCGCTGAGTGCCATTCATATCCATCATGGTCTCCAGGCTGCGGCTGATGCGTGGCCGCAGCACTGTCAGTCGGTGTGTGATGCGCTGGGTATTCCATTGCAAGTGATGCGCGTGAAAGTACCGTCCGGCGCCAGTCTGGAAAGGGCAGCGCGGGAAGCGCGGTATGCGGCGTTCACCTCGTTGACCGGGAACGGTGACGTGCTGTTGACCGGGCAACACCGCGATGATCAGGCCGAGACCTTGCTGTTTCGCCTGATGCGCGGTGCCGGCGTTCGCGGGCTTTCGGCGATGCCGGCGCAGCGCTCGCTGGGGCAGGGCACGTTGCTGCGGCCCTTGCTCGAGGTCACGCGCGCCGAACTGGAAGCGTACGCCCGCGGGCATCAGTTGCGCTGGATCGAAGATCCGTCGAACCAGGATCGGCAGTTCTCGCGCAATTTCCTGCGTCATCAGGTGCTGCCGCGATTGACCGAACGCTGGCCGCAGGCCCAGGCGAGCATGGCCCGCAGCGCGGCGCATCTGCGCGAAGCGCAAGGTCTGCTCGATGAGCTGGCGCAGATCGATCTGGCACAAGCTGCCACGCCGAACGAGTTTCAATGGCTCGGCGTACCGTCGCTGGAACTGGCGCCGCTGGCGGCACTGTCTGCCGCTCGTCAGCGCAACGCGCTCAGCCATTGGCTGCAGCCCCTGACCCGGCTGCCGGACACTGACCATTGGTCGGGTTGGACCAGCCTGTGCGAGGCTGGCAACGATGCGTCGCCGGTCTGGCGTCTGGCCGATGGCGAGCTGCAGCGCAGCGCCGGGCGGGTGTGGTGGTTGAGCGGCGACTGGCTGCAGGCGCCAGCGCCGGGCGTCGAGTGGCATGCCCCGTCGCAACCGCTACGCTTGGCCAATAACGGCCGTGTCATGTTCAGCGGGCAGACTCCCGTCGGGCCGTTGCGAATTGGCTATCGGCAGGGCGGCGAAGTGATGCAACTGGCGGATCGCGGACATCGCGATCTCAAACGTCTGCTCAATGAACGCGCGGTACCGGCCTTCGTCCGTGGCAGATTGCCGCTGCTGTTTCGCGGCGCCGAATTGCTAGCGGTGGCGAACCTGCCGGGCCTTGACGGCAGTGGGCCGGACGGCTGGAAATTGCATTGGCAGCCAACGGACGAAGATCAAGGTTTGAGATGAAAGGGGCATTCCGGTAGACTACGCTCCCTTCTTGATACAACTTCTGTGGATTCGCCTGAATTGCAGGAGTTGCCGATTACCAAGCAGTCTTTGCTGGGCGATTCCAAAAAATGTGTAGCGAGCAACGTACCGGTGTTTTCACTTCCGGTCTGTCCCAACGCGGCGGTTTTTTTGAAAGGTGCACTGTGATTAATGCAGGTGATCGGGGGCTTCGGCCTTCCTTCGCTTTCCCCGGCGGCACTGACCGCTTTAACGCAGACTTCTAGGGTTTTTCATGACGCGCTACATATTCGTCACGGGCGGTGTTGTTTCTTCATTGGGGAAAGGCATTGCCTCGGCTTCATTGGCGGCCATCCTGGAGGCGCGGGGGCTTAAGGTCACCATGCTTAAGCTGGATCCGTACATCAACGTCGACCCGGGCACCATGAGCCCGTTCCAGCACGGTGAAGTATTCGTCACCCACGACGGCGCCGAGACCGACCTGGACCTGGGCCACTACGAGCGGTTCATCCGCACGACCATGACCCAGAACAACAACTTCACCACCGGCCGTGTCTACGAACACGTGCTGCGCAAGGAACGCCGTGGTGACTACCTGGGTGCAACCATCCAGGTGATTCCGCACATCACCGACGAAATCAAGCGCCGCATCATCAAGGGTGCCGGCGACGCTGACGTGGCCCTGGTGGAAATCGGCGGTACCGTGGGCGACATCGAGTCGCAACCGTTCCTCGAAGCCATCCGTCAACTGCGTGTGGAAGTCGGTTCCAAACGCGCGATGCTGATGCACCTGACGCTGGTTCCGTACATCGCCACCGCGGGCGAAACCAAGACCAAGCCAACCCAGCACTCGGTGAAAGAGCTGCGTTCGATCGGCCTGCAGCCAGACGTGCTGATCTGCCGCTCCGACCATCCGGTGGATGTCTCGTCGCGTCGCAAGATCGCACTGTTCACCAACGTTGAAGAGCGTGCGGTGATCTCCCTGGAAGACGTCGACACCATCTACAAGATTCCGGCCGTGCTGCACGCGCAGGGTCTGGACGATTTCGTCGTCGAGCGTTTCGGCCTGCAATGCAACGGCGCCGACCTGTCCGAGTGGGAAAAGGTCGTCGATGCCAAGCTCAATCCGGAGCACGAAGTGACCATCGCGATGGTCGGCAAGTACATGGAGCTGCTGGACGCCTACAAGTCGCTGATCGAAGCGATGAGTCATGCCGGCATCACCAACCGTACCAAGGTCAACCTACGCTACATCGATTCCGAAGACATCGAGAACCAGGGCACCGCGCTGCTCGAAGGTGTCGACGCGATTCTGGTACCGGGCGGCTTCGGTCTGCGTGGCGTTGAAGGCAAGATCACTGCCGTTCAGTACGCTCGCGAAAACAAGGTTCCGTACCTGGGTATCTGCCTCGGCATGCAAGTGGCGGTTATCGAATTCGCCCGTAACGTGCTGGGCTGGAAAGACGCCAACTCCACCGAGTTCGATCGTGCCAGCGGCCATCCGGTCGTCGGTCTGATCACTGAGTGGGAAGACGCCACAGGCGCGGTTGAAGTGCGTACCGAAGCGTCCGATCTGGGCGGCACCATGCGCCTCGGCGCTCAGGAATGCCTGCTCGAAGCCGGCTCCAAAGTGCACGATTGCTACGGCAAGGACGTGATTGTCGAGCGTCACCGTCACCGCTACGAAGTGAACAACAACCTGCTGCCACAAATCATCGAAGCCGGCCTGAAAATCTCCGGTCGCTCCGCTGACGCAGCGCTGGTTGAAGTGGTCGAAGCCCCGGATCATCCATGGTTCGTCGCTTGCCAGTTCCACCCTGAGTTCACCTCGACGCCACGTGACGGTCACCCGCTGTTCAGCGGTTTCGTCAAGGCAGCGTTGGCACAACACCAGAAGAAGGCGTAATCCCCGATGGCACAGAAGATCATCCGCGTTGGCGACATCGAGATTGCCAACGACAAACCCATGGTGCTGTTCGGCGGCATGAACGTGCTGGAAAGCCGCGACATGGCCATGCAGGTTTGCGAAGAGTACGTTAAGGTCACCGAGAAACTCGGTATCCCTTACGTGTTCAAGGCCAGTTTCGACAAGGCCAACCGATCTTCCGTGACCTCCTATCGCGGTCCTGGCCTGGAAGAGGGCATGCGCATCTTCCAGGACATCAAACAGGCCTTCGGCGTGCCGATCATCACCGACGTCCACGAGCCTGACCAGGCCGCGGTCGTCGCTGAAGTCTGCGACATCATCCAGCTGCCGGCCTTCCTGTCGCGCCAGACCGATCTGGTCGTCGCGATGGCTAAAACCAACGCTGTAATCAACATCAAGAAAGCCCAGTTCCTCGCGCCTCAGGAGATGAAACACATCCTGAACAAGTGCGTGGAAGCGGGTAACGATCAACTGATCCTCTGCGAGCGCGGTTCGAGCTTCGGCTACAACAACCTCGTGGTGGACATGCTCGGCTTCGGCATCATGAAGCAGTTCGAGTACCCGGTATTCTTCGACGTGACCCATTCGCTGCAAATGCCTGGCGGTCGTTCCGACTCCGCCGGCGGTCGTCGTGCACAGGTCACCGATCTGGCCAAGGCGGGCATGAGCCAGTCGCTGGCTGGTCTGTTCCTCGAAGCGCATCCGGACCCGGACAACGCCAAATGCGACGGCCCTTGTGCCTTGCGTCTGGACAAACTGGAGCCATTCCTGGCCCAGCTCAAAGCTCTGGACGAACTGGTGAAGAGTTTTCCGACGGTAGAAACCGCGTAACGCTCATTTCTCCGGTAAAGTACCGCACGATTTGTCGCACATGCCCTCGGGCATGTGCGTTGTCGTCTGCAAGCTGCCCGCTGCACACCACTTGCCGACGGTAAAAAGATTTCCTCTAGCTGCGTCGTTTTCGTCAACTTTGGAGTGTTTACAACAATGGCAAAAATCGTCGACATCAAAGGTCGTGAAGTTCTCGACTCCCGTGGCAATCCCACCGTGGAAGCGGACGTGCTTCTCGACAACGGCATCATCGGCAGCGCCTGCGCGCCGTCCGGTGCATCCACTGGCTCGCGTGAAGCGCTCGAGCTGCGTGATGGCGACAAGAGCCGTTACCTGGGCAAAGGTGTGCTCAAGGCGGTAGCCAACATCAACGGTCCGATCCGCGATCTGCTGCTGGGCACCGACCCAAGCGACCAGAAAGCCCTGGATCACGCGATGATCAAGCTCGACGGTACCGAAAACAAGGCAACCCTGGGCGCCAACGCCATCCTCGCCGTGTCCCTGGCTGCGGCCAAGGCAGCTGCTCAGGATCAGGACCTGCCACTGTACGCACACATCGCCAACCTCAACGGCACCCCGGGTGTTTACTCGATGCCGGTACCGATGATGAACATCATCAACGGTGGCGAACACGCCGATAACAACGTCGACATCCAGGAATTCATGGTGCAGCCGGTTGGCGCCAAGACTTTCTCGGAAGGTCTGCGCATGGGCACCGAGATTTTCCATCACCTCAAAGCCGTGCTGAAGGCCCGTGGCCTGAGCACTGCGGTTGGCGACGAAGGCGGTTTCGCACCGAACCTGGCGTCCAACGAAGACGCGCTGAAAGTGATTTCCGAAGCCGTGGCCAACGCCGGTTACAAACTGGGCACCGACGTGACCCTGGCGCTGGACTGCGCAGCGAGCGAATTCTACGAAGACGGCAAGTACAACCTGTCCGGCGAAGGTCAGGTGTTCACTGCTGAAGGTTTCGCCGATTATCTGAAAGGCCTGACCGAACGTTATCCGATCATCTCGATCGAAGACGGTCTGGACGAGTCCGACTGGGCTGGCTGGAAGATCCTCACCGACAAGATCGGCGAGAAGACCCAACTGGTCGGCGACGACCTGTTCGTGACCAACACCAAGATCCTGAAAGAAGGCATCGATAAAAAGATCGCCAACTCGATCCTGATCAAGTTCAACCAGATCGGCACCCTGACCGAAACCCTGGAAGCCATCCAGATGGCCAAGGCTGCCGGTTACACCGCGGTGATTTCGCACCGTTCGGGCGAAACCGAAGATTCGACCATCGCCGACCTGGCCGTGGGCACTTCGGCTGGCCAGATCAAGACCGGTTCGCTGTGCCGTTCCGACCGCGTTTCCAAGTACAACCAACTGCTGCGTATCGAAGAGCAGTTGAATGGCAAAGCCAAGTACAACGGTCGCTCCGAGTTCCGCGGTTAAGTACAAACTGATGGAAGGACACCGGATTGTGTCGGAAAAGTCGTGACAGCGATGGATTTGCCACTAATCTGATGCCTTACATGCACAAGCCTGGATCTTCCAGGCTTCGTGCTATCAGACGTTTCAAAGTTGGCGTGGCTGTCTTTTTTCACTGGATACCTGATATTCGATGCGCAGTCCTTACTGGTTATTTCTCGTTTTGCTCTTGCTGCTGGCCGGTCTGCAGTACCGCCTGTGGGTGGGCAATGGCAGTCTGGCGCAAGTCGCCGAGCTGAAGCAGCAGATTGCTGATCAGCACGCCGAGAACGAAGCCCTGCTGGAGCGCAACCGGGTGATGGACGCTGAAGTCAGCGAGTTGAAAAAAGGTATGGAGACCGTTGAAGAGCGGGCTCGCCATGAGCTCGGCATGGTCAAGGACGGTGAAACCCTTTACCAGCTGGCGCAATGATCGATCCCCTGCCGGCCTTCTGGGCCGTGATTCCTGCCGCGGGCGTCGGTGCCCGAATGGCCGCGGACCGTCCCAAGCAGTATCTGCAACTGGGCGGGCGCACAATTCTTGAACACAGCCTCGGCTGTTTCCTCGATCACCCGAGCCTCAAGGGCCTGGTGGTCAGTCTTGCTGTTGATGATCCTTATTGGCCGAACCTGGCATGCGCCAGCGACTCGCGGATTCAGCGGGTCGAGGGCGGCTCGGAGCGTTCCGGGTCGGTGCTCAATGCCTTGCTGCATCTGCATGCGCAAGGTGCCGACGATGAGGATTGGGTGCTGGTGCATGACGCCGCGCGGCCGAACCTGAGTCGTGACGATCTCGACAGACTGCTGACTGAACTGGCGAATGACCCGGTGGGCGGGTTGCTCGCAGTGCCGGCACGCGACACGCTCAAACGCGTCGACAAGCACGGTCGTGTAGTCGAAACCGTTGACCGCAGCGTGATCTGGCAGGCGTATACGCCGCAGATGTTTCGCCTCGGCGCATTGCATCGGGCACTGGCCGACAGTCTGGTGGCAGATGCTGTGATCACTGACGAAGCTTCCGCAATGGAGTGGGCCGGTCTGGCGCCGCGACTGATCGAAGGGCGGGCCGACAACCTCAAGGTCACCCGGCCGGAGGATCTGGAGTGGTTGCGCCAGCGGTGGACTAATCGCCACTGATTTTCGTCGCCTGTTCTGCCGCCTTCGCGAGCAAGCCCGCTCCCACATTTGACCGTGTTCGACAGGTAACTGCGATCAAATGTGGGCGCGGGCTTGCTCGCGAAAGCGATAGCTCAAGCGACGCATAGCTCAGCTCCGATACTCCGGTCGCTCAGCCAACCCTTCCTTCAAAAAATCCACCAGCTTGCGCACCTTCGGCGACAGATGCCGCTGCTGCGGATACAACGCCCACACCGCCGTATTCGGCGGCTGATGCGCTTCCAGCAATGAAATCAACGCGCCGCTGTGCAAATGCTCAAGCACGTAATAGTCCGGCAACTGACACAGCCCGACCCCTTGCAGCGCCGCATCCAGCACCGCTTGCCCACTGTTGCAGCGCCAGTTTCCCTGTACGCGCTGGGAAAATTCCCGCCCGTTCTGTTCCAGTTGCCACAGGTCCGAGCTGCCGATCAGGCAATTGTGCCGACTCAATTCCGACAAACTATGCGGGCGACCATACCGTTCAAGGTAGGACGGTGACGCGCAAAGGTACATGCGCCGTGGCGCCAGTCGGGTGGCGACCAGTCGCGAGTCCTGCAGCCGACCGAGGCGGATCGCCAGATCCAGGCCTTCATGCACCAGGTCGAGTTGGCGATTGCTAAGCTCGATATCGACGCGCAATTGCGGGTATTGGCCCATGAATCGCGTCACCAACGGCACGATGAACCGCTCACCGTAGGCGACGGCGCAGGTCATGCGTAGCATGCCTTTGGGTTCGCTGGTCAGATCACCGACCGCGCGCAGGGCTTCTTCGCGACCGTCCTGCAGGCGCTGGCAGTGCTGCAGAAAAGTCTGCCCGGCTTCCGTCAGCGTGACGCGGCGGGTACTGCGATAGAGCAGCCGTGTCTGCAAACGCTCTTCCAGCCGTACGATTTGTCGACTGATGTGTGAGGAAGACACCCCAAGGCGTTCCGCTGCGGCGGTGAACTGGCTGCATTCGGCAACCGCGACGAACTCGTCGATGCCTTCCCAGCGATTTTCGGACATCGGGATTATCCCTGTATGGCAATAATGTTTTGCTTTGGTCCGGATTATTCATCAGATCGCGCTGTACTACACTGCCGGTCTGCTTTTTTATTCAATGGATTCACTGGAGAGTCAGCATGATCAAGTCGCGCGCCGCCGTTGCCTTCGAGGCCAAAAAGCCGCTGGAAATCGTAGAAGTCGATGTCGCCATGCCCAAGGCCGGTGAAGTGCTGCTGCGCGTGGTGGCTTCCGGGGTCTGCCACACAGACGCCTACACTTTGTCTGGCGCGGATCCGGAAGGCATCTTCCCGGCGATCCTCGGTCACGAAGGTGGGGCGATCGTTGAGGCCATCGGCGAAGGCGTGACTTCGGTCGCCGTCGGTGATCACGTGATTCCGCTGTACACCCCGGAATGCGGCCAGTGCAAATTCTGCAAGTCGGGCAAGACCAACCTCTGTCAGGCAATTCGCGCCACTCAGGGCAAAGGCCTGATGCCGGACGGTACTTCGCGTTTTTCCTACAAGGGCGAGACGATTTTCCACTACATGGGCACCTCGACTTTCTCCGAGTACACCGTGCTGCCGGAAATCTCCGTGGCGAAAATCGCCAAGGATGCGCCGCTGGAAAAGGTCTGCCTGCTCGGTTGCGGCGTGACCACCGGGATCGGTGCGGTAATCAACACTGCCAAGGTCAAGCCGGGTGATACCGTGGCAATCTTCGGCCTCGGCGGCATCGGTCTGTCCGCCGTGATTGGTGCGGTGAAAGCCAAGGCTGCGCGAATCATCGCCATCGACATCAACCCGGCCAAGTTCGAAATCGCCAAACAACTGGGCGCCACGGACTGCGTCAATCCGAAGGATTTCGATCGCCCGATCCAGGAAGTGATCGTCGACATGACCGATGGCGGCGTCGACTTTTCCTTCGAATGCATCGGCAACGTGCAACTGATGCGCGCCGCCCTTGAGTGCTGCCACAAGGGGTGGGGCGAATCGGTGATCATCGGCGTGGCCGGAGCCGGTCAGGAAATCGCCACCCGTCCGTTCCAACTGGTGACCGGTCGCGTCTGGCGCGGTTCGGCGTTCGGCGGCGTGCGTGGTCGCAGCGAACTGCCAAGCTACGTCGACATGGCCCAGAGCGGTGAGATTCCGCTGGATACGTTCATCACCCACACCATGGGCCTGGAAGACATCAACAAGGCGTTCGACCTGATGCACGAAGGCAAGAGCATCCGCACGGTCATTCATTTCTAAAAAGCAGCTCCAGGTTACAAGCTTCAAGCTGCAAGTCAGGGCGCTTTTGCCTGGCCTTGCAGCTCGAAGCTTGCCGCTTGCAGCTGGGAGAATCCCATGAGTCTGGAAAACATCTCCTGTCAGAAAAGTTTCGGCGGTTGGCACAAGCGCTATCGTCATCGCTCCGAGGTGCTGGGTTGCGACATGGTGTTTGCCGTGTACCTGCCACCGCAAGCGGAGCAGGGCGGCAAATTGCCGGTGCTGTACTGGTTGTCGGGGCTGACCTGCACCGACGAGAACTTCATGCAGAAGGCCGGCGCAATGCGCATGGCGGCCGAGCTGGGGTTGATCATCGTCGCGCCGGACACCAGCCCGCGCGGCCCGGACGTGCCGGGTGATCCGGACGGCGCCTGGGATTTCGGTCTCGGTGCCGGGTTTTATCTGAATGCCACGCAGGAACCTTGGTCGCGGCACTATCGGATGCATGATTATGTCGTGCAGGAATTGCCTTCACTGGTTGAAGCGCATTTCCCGGCGTCGGAAAAGCGCAGCATCAGCGGCCACTCCATGGGCGGCCACGGTGCGTTGGTCTGTGCGTTGCGCAATCCGGGGCGTTACCTATCGGTGTCGGCGTTTTCGCCGATCACCAATCCAATGGATTGCCCGTGGGGGCAGAAGGCGTTCTCCCGTTACCTGGGCGAAGACCGTTCGAAGTGGCGTGAATGGGATGCCTGTGCGTTGATCGCCGAGGCGAATGAAAAGCTGCCATTGCTGGTTGATCAGGGTGACCGCGACGACTTCCTCGCGACCCAGCTCAAGCCCGAAGCCCTGCAACAAGCTGCAAAACAGGCGGGCCATCCGTTGACGTTGCGCCTGCAGCCGGGCTACGACCACAGCTATTTCTTCATCTCAAGCTTCATTGACGGTCACTTGCAGCATCACGCACAAGCCCTTCGGAGCTAATGCAGGTAGAATCACGCCCTGACAAAAATCGGGGCGTTTTTTTATGCGTATTGGCCACGGCTACGATGTGCACCGTTTCGCTGAAGGCGATTTCATTACTCTGGGCGGCGTGCGCATTGCACACGGCTTCGGGCTGCTCGCTCATTCCGACGGTGACGTCCTGCTGCACGCCTTGAGCGATGCCTTGCTCGGCGCCGCCGCGCTGGGTGATATCGGCAAGCATTTCCCGGACACCGATCCGCAATTCAAGGGCGCCGACAGCCGTGTGCTGCTGCGCCATGTGGTTGCGCTGATCCACGCCAAGGGCTGGAAAGTCGGCAATGTCGACAACACCATCGTCGCCCAGGCGCCGAAAATGGCCCCGCATATCGAATCGATGCGCGCGCTGATCGCCGCCGATCTTCAAGTTGAGTTGGACCAAGTGAACGTGAAAGCTACCACCACCGAAAAGCTCGGCTTTGTCGGCCGTGAAGAAGGCATCGCCGTGCATTCCGTTGCCTTGTTGCTGCGCGCATGAACGAACTGCAACTGCTCGGCCCGCGCGCCTATGGCGAACCCCTCGGCACCGCGGTACTGAAAGCCATCGCCGAAGATTTTCAGGTCGATGAAGTACTCGACATCCCGTTCAGCGGCGATGGCGAACACCTGTGGATCTGGGTGGAAAAGCGTGGCCTGAACACCGAAGAGGCGGCGCGGCGGATTGCCAAGGCCGCCGGTGTGTCACTGCGCACCGTCAGCTATGCCGGACTCAAGGATCGCCAGGCGCTGACCCGCCAGTGGTTCAGCGTGCAACTGCCGGGCAAGGCGGATCCGGATCTGTCGGCGGCGGAAAACGACACGCTGAAGATCCTCAAGACCACCCGGCACAAACGCAAGCTGCAACGCGGCGCACATTCGGCCAACGGTTTCACTTTGCGCCTGACCCAATTCGCCGGCGACAAAGAAGCGATCGAACAGCGTCTGCAACTGATCGCCCAGCACGGCATTCCCAACTATTTCGGCACCCAGCGTTTCGGCCATGACGGCGGCAACGTCGTTGATGCGCGTGCCTGGGCGGCGCGCAAGGCGTTGCCAGAACAGCGCAACGTGCGCTCGCGGCTGCTCTCGACGGCGCGCAGTTTTCTGTTCAACCAGGTGCTGGCAGCGCGGGTGGCGGATGGCACCTGGCAGCAGGCGCAGGTCGGCGATCTGTTGGCGTTCACCGACAGCCGCAGTTTTTTCCCTGCCGGTGAAGCTGAATGCAGCGACCCGCGCCTGGCGATTCTCGATCTGCATCCGACCGGTCCGCAGTGGGGCGAAGGTGACTCACCGGCCGCCGGTGCTGTCCATGATCTGGAGCAGGGGATTGCTGCTCGCGAGGCAGATCTGCGCGACTGGTTGATCAATGCCGGAATGAGCCACGAACGGCGCATTCTGCGGCTGCCCATTGGCGGGTTGTCGTGGCATTATCCCCAGCCTGACATTCTGCAACTGGAATTCGTCCTCCCGGCCGGATGCTTCGCCACCGTATTGGTGCGCGAACTCGTTGATCTGGTGCCGGTGGGGCAGACGGACAGCCCATGCGTATTCTGATTTCTAACGACGATGGGGTAACCGCACCCGGTCTCGCCGCGCTTTATGCTGCGCTGGCGGATTACACCGAGTGCGTGGTTATCGCCCCGGAGCAGGACAAAAGCGGCGCCAGCAGTTCGCTGACGCTCGACCGTCCGTTGCACCCGCAATACCTGGCCAACGGTTTCATCAGCCTCAACGGCACACCCACCGACTGCGTGCACCTGGGCCTCAATGGTCTGCTGGAGCGCGAGCCGGACATGGTGGTTTCCGGGATCAACCTCGGCGCCAATCTGGGTGATGACGTGCTGTATTCCGGCACCGTGGCGGCGGCCCTCGAAGGACGCTTTCTTGAGCGTCCTTCGTTTGCGTTCTCGCTGGTGTCACGGCAGGTGGACAATCTGGCGACAGCAGCACATTTCGCGCGCAAACTGGTCGAGGCCCACGCCGGGCTGGACCTGCCACCGCGTACGGTACTCAACGTGAACATCCCCAATCTGCCAATCGAGCACATTCGTGGCATTCAGCTGACCCGTCTCGGCCATCGCGCCCGCGCGGCGGCACCGATGAAAGTGGTCGACCCGCGTGGCAAGGCCGGTTACTGGATTGCCGCTGCCGGCGATGCCGAAGATGGCGGCCCGGGCACTGACTTCCATGCGGTGATGCAAGGCTACGTGTCGATCACGCCATTGTTGCTCGATCGCACCTTCAACGACGCCTTCAGAAGTCTTGATGGCTGGCTGGAGGGACTGCGCTGATGGCCCGTGAACACGAAGACAGATTCCGCAGCGGCATTGGCATGACCTCGCAGCGCACCCGCGAACGTCTGATCCAGCGTCTCTATGAAGAAGGCCTGTCCAACGCCAAGGTGCTGGAAGTGATCCGCCGCACGCCGCGTCATCTGTTTGTCGATGAAGCGCTGGCGCACCGCGCCTACGAAGACACGGCGTTGCCGATCGGCCACAACCAGACCATCTCCCAGCCTTATATGGTGGCGCGCATGAGCGAGCTGCTGCTGGAGGCCGGGCCTCTGGACAAGGTGCTGGAGATCGGGACCGGTTCCGGCTATCAGACTGCAGTGCTGTCGCAACTGGTGGAGCGGGTGTTCTCGGTCGAACGCATCAAGGTTCTGCAGGACCGGGCCAAGGAACGTCTGCTGGAGCTGAACCTGCGCAACGTGGTGTTCCGCTGGGGCGACGGCTGGGAGGGCTGGCCGGCGCTGGCGCCGTACAACGGCATCATTGTCACCGCGGTTGCGACCGATGTGCCGCAGGCCTTGCTCGATCAACTCGCGCCGGGTGGGCGGCTGGTGATACCGGTGGGCTCGGGGGAAGTGCAGCAACTGATGCTGATCGTGCGTGAGGAGCATGGCTTTTCCCGTCACGTTCTGGGAGCGGTGCGCTTCGTGCCATTGCTTAATGGCCCGCTGGCCTGAGCATTTGTGCAAAGGCGCTGAATTCCTTTCGCCGGACTCGGTCTTACACCGGCGGCAAGGCGTTAAACACTACATATAGTCCACGGGCAAACGTGTGCGCGAGCGGTTTTCGCATCTTTAACGGTAAAGCCTGTTCGGCCCGTTATACTTGCGACACTGCTTGCCGAAAGACGGCATTCCATCTATTTCAGCCAGCACAAAGGGAGCGGCGGGTGAGTCTCACAGTCATAGCGCAGCGTATGGGTAACACGAGCTTTCAGCGCCTGGTGACTGGCCTTGTATTGAGCACCTTGCTGGTCGGTTGCTCCAGCACCAAATCGAGTAACGTGCGGGTGGTCGATCGCAACAATGCGGCGCCCCAGCGTCCTGTCGTCACGACCGGGCAGTATGTAGTCCGTCCGGGCGATACGCTGTTTTCCATCGCTTTTCGCTACGGCTGGGACTACAAAGCCCTCGCCGCGCGGAACAACATTCCTACGCCGTATACGATCCATCCGGGTCAGACAATTCGCTTCGACGGGCGCAGCGGTTCAACGCCGACGGCGGTGGTGAGCAGCGGCGGTTCTGCGCCATCCTCGTCGAGCAAAACCACGGTAATCCGGCGTCAGGCGAACGGCACGACGACCACCACGGTGACCGGCTCCGGTGCCGGTTCTGCGGGGGCTACACCGTCCGTCGCCAACAAACCGACCTCGGCTCCGCTGCCTCCAGCAGGGCCGGCCCCGACCGGCTGGGGATGGCCTTCTAATGGCATTCTGATTGGAAAATTCTCTTCAAACGGTAGTTTGAATAAAGGAATTGATATCGCCGGAGATTTGGGACAGCCTGTTTTAGCTGCGTCTGATGGGACGGTGGTTTACGCCGGGAGTGGCTTAAGGGGCTACGGCGAATTAGTCATCATCAAACACAGTGAAACCTACGTCAGTGCTTACGGACATAACCGCAGGCTGTTGGTACGGGAGGGGCAGCAGGTCAAGGTCGGACAGACAATTGCCGAAATGGGGTCAACGGGTACGGACCGGGTGAAACTGCATTTTGAGATTCGCCGACAAGGTAAGCCAGTCGATCCGCTGCAGTTCCTGCCCAGACGTTGATTTGAGGCCAGCCTGTTCCGTCGCGTAGAGGGGACAGGCTCCAGCGCTGCCAAGGATAAAGGCGTCGCTTGAGCTTGGGGTCGAACTCACCAAAGGACTATAACAATGGCTCTCAGTAAAGAAGTGCCGGAGTTTGACATCGACGATGAGGTTCTCCTGATGGAGGCCGGCATCGATTCGGAATCTTCGATGTCGAATGATGAAGGGGCTGCTCCACCTTCCGTTCGTTCCAGATCCAAACAATCCGCTTCACTTAAACAACACAAGTACATCGACTACACCCGGGCGCTCGACGCCACGCAGCTGTATCTCAACGAAATCGGCTTTTCCCCACTGCTCTCCCCGGAGGAAGAGGTTCATTTTGCGCGTCTGTCGCAAAGTGGCGACCCTGCCGGGCGCAAGCGCATGATTGAAAGTAACCTGCGGCTGGTCGTGAAGATCGCCCGGCGTTACGTCAATCGGGGGCTGTCGCTGCTGGATCTGATCGAAGAGGGCAACCTCGGCCTGATCCGCGCGGTGGAAAAGTTCGACCCTGAGCGCGGCTTCCGCTTTTCGACCTACGCGACCTGGTGGATTCGTCAGACCATCGAACGCGCGATCATGAATCAGACCCGCACCATCCGGTTGCCGATTCATGTGGTCAAGGAGCTCAACGTGTACCTGCGGGCGGCACGTGAGCTGACACAGAAGCTCGATCACGAACCCTCACCCGAAGAGATCGCCAACCTGCTGGAAAAACCGGTGGGCGAGGTCAAGCGCATGCTCGGCCTGAACGAGCGGGTGTCTTCGGTCGACGTCTCGCTGGGTCCGGATTCGGATAAAACCCTGCTGGACACCCTGACGGATGACCGTCCGACCGATCCGTGCGAACTGCTGCAGGATGACGATCTTTCGCAGAGCATCGATCAATGGCTCTCGGAACTCACCGACAAGCAGCGCGAGGTGGTGGTACGCCGCTTCGGTCTGCGCGGCCATGAAAGCAGCACGCTGGAAGATGTCGGCCTGGAAATCGGTCTGACCCGGGAACGGGTACGGCAGATCCAGGTGGAGGGCCTCAAGCGTCTTCGCGAAATTCTCGAGAAGAACGGTCTGTCGAGCGAGTCGCTGTTTCAGTAAGCACCTCTGCCGACCGCCTCAAAAAGCCCCGACTGGTTCGGGGCTTTTTGTTACCTGAAATATTTCCTGTAGGAGCTGCCGAAGGCTGCGATCTTTTGACTTTGTTTTTAAAGATCAAGATCAAGATCAAGATCAAGATCAAGATCAAGATCAAGATCAAGATCAAGATCAAGATCAAGATCAAGATCAAGATCAAGATCAAGATCAAGATCAAGATCAAGATCAAGATCAAAAGATCGTCCGAACGCGGCCCGAGCCTTCGGCAGCTCCTACAGGGCGGGATTTGTAGTCTGGCGGTGTAAGCCTTGGCTTACTCTTTCGTAAGTGTTCCCTATTTTTACAGGCCGGCAGACGTCGATTGCTCACGGCGTAGCAATCTAACTGGTTGATTTCCATATTTATTTTTTAATGTGAAGTGCTTATGACAGCATTTTTCGGCCATCACAGCCGATTGCTCCCTGCAGAGAAATCTCTAATATCAGCCCTGTGTCGACGGACAGACACGCCCTTCAAGGAGGAGGGGAAAGGACATTGCAGGACGCGATTCATCAGGACGATGAAAAGGAATACAGGGAATAGGGAAAAAATGTGGGCGGGTCATACCGCCCCTTTTTTTTGCCCGAAAAAAGTCAAAGCCAAAAGCAAAAAAAGGCCCGCAAGGGGCCTTTTCGGAACGCGCAGCAGATCAGCGTTCGAGATCTTTGATCTTGCCTTTGACGCCATCCCACTCTTCGGCATCCGGCAGCGATTCTTTCTTCTCGGTGATGTTCGGCCAGATTTCGGCCAATTCAACGTTCAGTTGAATGAACTCCTGCATCTCTTCCGGAACTTCGTCCTCGGAGAAGATCGCCACGGCCGGGCATTCTGGTTCGCACAGGGCGCAGTCGATGCACTCATCCGGGTGGATGACCAGGAAGTTCGGGCCTTCGTAAAAGCAGTCCACCGGACACACTTCTACGCAGTCGGTGTACTTGCACTTGATGCAGTTGTCGGTGACGACGAAGGTCATTTCTAATTTTCTCCTCAGGCGGCGGCAGCGTTGCCCCTTCACGGTTGGGGTCGCCAGGTTCGGGAGCGATGTCTGCCAGCCAGGCTATTAGCCAGCAGCATCCCGAACCGCGCGAGATTCTAACAGCTTGAAGCCGTTTGCGTTATATCCGGTTCTTCGCTGCTTAGATCCGGTTCTTAAGTGCATATAACAATTCGAGCGCACGACGCGGGGTCAGGTCATCGAGATCCACTTTCGCCAACTCATCCAGCACCGGATGCGGCAGGCTGGCAAACAGGTCGCTCTGCTGCGGCGCCGCCGGTTTGCCTTTGACGGCAGGCTTCGGTGCTTCATGCGGCAAGGCGGTGTCTTCCAGTCGGCTCAGGTGCTCACGGGCGCGCACGATCACTTCGCTCGGGACACCGGCCAGTTGCGCCACGGCCAAGCCGTAGCTCTGACTGGCAGGCCCTGGTAACACGTGGTGCAGGAACACGATGCGCTCGTTGTGCTCGGTGGCGTTGAGGTGCACGTTGGCCACCAGCGGCTCGGCTTCCGGCAATACTGTGAGCTCGAAATAATGCGTCGCAAACAGAGTATAGGCACGCAGTTGCGCCAGACGCTCGGCTGCCGCCCATGCCAGCGACAGACCATCGAAGGTGCTGGTGCCACGACCGACTTCGTCCATCAATACCAGGCTACGCTCGGTGGCGTTGTGCAGAATGTTGGCGGTTTCGCTCATCTCGACCATGAACGTCGAGCGGCCGCCGGCGAGGTCATCGCTGGAGCCGATCCGGGTGAAAATCCGGTCCACCAGCGACAGTTCGCAACTGGCTGCCGGCACAAAGCTGCCGATGTGCGCCAGCAGCACGATCAATGCGGTTTGCCGCATGTAAGTGGATTTACCGCCCATGTTCGGGCCGGTGATCACCAGCATCCGGGTGTTGTCATCCAGGCTCAGGTCGTTGGCCACGAACGGCGTGGTCAGCACTTGCTCGACCACCGGGTGACGGCCCTGGCTGATGCGCATGCACGGCTCGCTGACGAAGCGCGGGCAGTTCAGGTCAAGGTTCAGCGCACGCTCGGCAAGGTTGCTCAGCACGTCCAGCTCGGCCAGTGCCGCAGCGGTGTCCTGCAACGGCGGCAACTGGCTGATCAGATCTTCCAGCAGCGCCTCGTACAGCATCTTCTCGCGGGCCAGCGCGCGGCTCTTGGCCGACAGCGCCTTGTCTTCGAACTCCTTCAGCTCCGGAGTGATGAAGCGCTCGGCGCCCTTGAGGGTCTGGCGCCGGATGTAGTCTGCCGGAGCGGATTCAGCCTGTTTGCTCGGCAGCTCGATGAAGTAGCCGTGGATGCGGTTGTAGCCGACTTTGAGATTAGCCAGGCCGGTACGGGCCTTTTCCCGGGCTTCGAGGTCGATCAGAAATTGCCCGGCGTTTTCGCTCAGCGACTGCAGTTCATCCAGCTCGCTGTCGTAACCGGTTTTCAGCACGCCGCCGTCGCGAATCACCGCGGGCGGGTTGTCGATAATGGCTTTTTCCAGCAGCGCCGCCAGTTCCGGGTAGGTGCTGGTGGTGGTCGCCAGGCGCTGCAGGTGCGGCGCTTCCAGGTCGGTCATTGCCACTTGCAGCTGCGGCAGGGCACCGAGAGCGTCACGCAGGCGCGCGAGGTCACGGGGCCGCGCATTGCGCAGGCCGATCCGCGCGAGGATCCGCTCGATGTCGCCGATTTCCTTGAGCTGCGGCTGCAGCTTTTCGAAGCGATAGCCGTCGAGCAGGCAAGTGATCGAGGTCTGCCGCGCCAGCAGCACCGTCAGATCGCGCAGCGGACGGTTCAGCCAGCGGGTCAGCAGGCGGCTGCCCATCGCGGTCTGGCAGCGATCGACCACCGATTGCAGGGTGTTATCGCGACCGCCAGCCAGATTGGTGTCGAGTTCAAGGTTGCGGCGGCTGGCGCCGTCGAGCACCACGGTGTCATCCAGGCGTTCGTGACGCAGGCTGCGCAAGTGGGGCAGGGCGGTGCGCTGGGTCTCCTTGGCGTAGGCCAGCAGGCAACCGGCGGCGCCGATGGCCAAGGTCAGGGTTTCGCAACCGAAGCCTTTGAGGTCTTGCGTGGAGAACTGCTGGCACAGGCTCTTCAGCGCCGAGTCACGTTCGAAATCCCACGGTGCGCGACGACGCACGCCACGGCGTTTTTCCGCCGGCAGGTCTTTCGGCCAGTCGTCCGGGATCAGCAGTTCCACCGGGTTGACCCGCTCCAGCTCCGCCAGCAGGTTTTCCCAGCCCTTGATCTCCAGCACGCTGAAGTTGCCGCTGGTGATGTCCAGCACCGCCAGACCAAACAGGCGCTCGTCGCCCAGCACCGCGGCAATCAGGTTGTCGCGGCGCTCATCGAGCAGCGCTTCGTCGCTGACCGTACCTGGGGTGATGATCCGTACTACCTGACGCTCCACCGGGCCTTTACTAGTCGCCGGGTCGCCGACCTGCTCGCAGATCACTACCGACTCGCCGAGCTTGACCAGTTTCGCCAGATAACCTTCCGCCGCGTGGTACGGAATCCCGCACATCGGAATCGCCTGTCCCGCCGACTGCCCGCGCGCGGTCAGGGTGATGTCGAGCAACTTGGCAGCCTTCTTCGCGTCTTCATAGAAGATCTCGTAGAAGTCGCCCATGCGATAGAACATCAGCTGATCCGGGTGCTGATTCTTCAGGCGCCAGTATTGCTGCATCATCGGGGTGTGGGAGGACAGGTCGGAGACGGCTTTATTCATCGGATTGTCAGGTAACTCGTTAAATGATGTAGGGCAAAAGCGAGGGCAAGCGCCGGGCTTTTCCGCGATGGACGCAAGGTTACCATGGGCGGTCTGCTCGACGCAGGCATGACGGCCCGCTGACACGTTCTGCGTTTATTTGTGACTTATGCACGATTTATGCAAATCAGCATTTGTCTTCGGAAAAAACTTCAAGCACTATGCGCCTTATGCAAAAACGCAACGTATCCTCCGTCTTAAGAGCACTGCTCGACCAGCACGGGATCTCCCCCACGGAGCTCCACCGTCGCACCGGCGTGCCTCAATCAACGCTCTCGCGGATTCTCAGCGGGAAGATTGTCGATCCTTCGGATAAACACATCTCGAAGATCGCCGAATACTTCAATGTGAGCACCGATCAACTGCGCGGCCGCGTAGATGTCGCAATCGCGACTGGCGGCGCGCGCGACGACGTGCATGCAGAACTCAAGGACATAAGCCTGTGGGACGACGATACTCCTGTCGATGACGACGAGGTGTCGGTGCCCTTTCTTCGCGAGGTTGAATTGGCTGCTGGATCAGGAAGATTCGTCATTGAAGAGAGCGAGCGCTCTAGCCTGCGCTTCGGCAAGCGCAGCCTGCGCCATAACGGTGTGCAGTTCGACCAGGCCAAGTGTGTGACAGTGCGTGGCAACAGCATGTTGCCGGTGTTGCGTGACGGTGCCACCGTCGGGGTCAATGCGGGCAAGTGCGGCATCGGCGACATCATTGATGGCGACCTGTACGCGATCAATCACAACGGTCAGTTGCGGGTGAAGCAGCTCTATCGCCTGCCGACCGGCATCCGTCTGCGCAGCTTCAACCGCGATGAGCATCCGGACGAGGACTACAGCTTCCAGGATATGCAGGATGAGCAGATCGTCATCCTCGGCCACGTCTTCTGGTGGGGCATGTACGCCCGCTGACCTGAACCCCTTCAGATAAAAACCCGCCTCGGCGGGTTTTTTTTCGCCTGTGCAAAATCCCCGAACCCTTGCACGACGGGGCTCCCATGCACCCGAGCATTTCTTGTGCATAAATAAATGCATTTACGCATTGACTGTATATGCATCCATGCATATTCTTGCCACCAAGCCGCTCGACAAAGCGGCTGGCAACAACAGCTCTTTAGTTCCACAAGAACAGGCAGCGATGAACCGGCCTCAACGGTTCAGAGGGTTGGCAACTGACCCGGGTGTGCAGCGTAAAGCACCAGAAGCAGTTATCCGGCGGGCAGGGACCGCGGTCGGAAAAACAATTTGAATGGACTCGTACCGCGCCAGTAGCGCCGAAAAGTCAGCTTCCTTCTTGAACACAGGATTTGAAGGAAGGCGAAGGAGCGCATTACTGAAAAGCCCGGTGCATAGCCGGGCTTTTTGGAATGCCTACCTGAAGAGACATCGCTTGAACCCAACACTCAACATTAATCAACTGAAAACAGGAGGCGTGACATGACAACCGAGCAACAAGCATTGGCCGACATGCCAATCTGGCTGGTCATCCTCCTTGCTGTCGTGGGCGGGGTGTCTGGCGAAATGTGGCGCGCCGACAAGGAGGGCGCCCGCGGCTGGTCATTGCTGCGGCGTCTGGCCCTGCGCTCCGGCGCCTGCATGATCTGTGGCGTGTCGGCAATCATGCTGCTGTACGCCGCCGGGCTGTCGATCTGGGCCGCCGGTGCATTCGGCTGCCTGACCGCGATGGCCGGCGCCGACGTCGCCATCGGCCTGTACGAACGCTGGGCCGCCAAGCGGATTGGCGTTTGCGAAGTTCCACCGCACGATCCTTCATCCGAACAATGATCATTGAGAAGAGAATGACAGACCATGAATGACGAAGACTTGGCGGCGCTGAACAGACTCATTGCCGCCCTGCAGGTTCAGACGGACAGCCAAACAGCCTTTAATGCTTCCATCAGATTGCTGGCTCAGAGCAATCAGGCGCTGGTTGACCTGATCAAAAGTCGTGAGCCGGATCCGAATGCGCCACCCTACCTGGACGGTACGCCGGCGCCCTGAACGCACCGGTTCATCCTTCCAGAAACAACCAACCGAGCAACACCCACAACCCCGCATCCGCGGGTTTTTTTATGTTCGCTGGAGAACGCCAGATGTCGATCCTTACCCAAGGTACTCAAATTTTCGCCCTCGTGCCGCCGACCACCGGTTCCGGTCCTTACACCGTGCTGGAAGTCGAGCACGCCACCTCTTTCGATCCGGGCGGTGCACCTGCCGAACAGATCGAGGACACCACGCTTGATGCCCAGGAACGTACCTACAAGAAAGGTCTTCGTACACCTGGTACGGCCAGTCTGGGTCTCAATGCCGATCCGACCAATGCCAGTCACATCCGTCTGCATCAATTGTCCGAAGCCAATGGCGACACCAGCATCAAATGGGTGGTGGGTTGGTCGGATGGCAAAGACGTTCTGCCAACCGTCAATACTCAAGGCAATGCCTTTGAGTTGCCGACCACTCGTACCTGGTTCACCTTTGATGGTTACGTCTCGGACTTCCCGTTCAATTTCGCCTTGAATGCTGTAGTGACCACTACCGTCACCATCCAGCGCACCGGCGGTTCCGCCTGGATCAAGAAAGCCTGAGGCCAATCATGAACCTCAAACAGTTGAAAGCCCGGGGCGGCATTGTCGATGGCCAGCCCGTCAAGAAAGAAGTGAGCTGGAAGCATCTGGATGCCGAGTCGGGCCAGGAAGTGACCGACTCGTTCACATTGCATATCCGTCGTCAGTCGTTCGGCGTCATCGAACGGCTTTTCGCTCAGGATGAAACCGAGCAAAGCCGCAACGCGAGCTATCTCGCGGCCTGCGTTTCGCTTGGTGATGACGGTATGGAAGCGCTCGGCTACGACGATGCTTACAACCTTGAGCCATCGTTGGGGTTCCTGATGCTCAACGCCGTCAATGAGGTCAATGGCACTGGCGGTGTCGCAGCAAAAAACTGACGGCCGCCGATGAGTTCTGGCACGAACTGGTGCTGAACGGAGTCGGCGGCCGGACGATTGCCGAAGCCAAGGAACGCATGACCTACCACGAAGCCCTGGCGTGGGGCCGCTATATCGATCGATATGGCTCGCTCCACGCCGGTAGGCGGCTGGAGGCGGGCAGCGCGCTGGTCGCGCTGCAAATCCACCGGCTGGGCGGCGGAATGGCGGAGCTGCTGGACTTCATGCCTCATGAGCATCGCCAGGGACTTTCTCTCGAGCGTGCTCTTGAGCAGTGGCGATAGGCGTTCATTTACATGACCCGTTTCGGCGGGTTTTTTCTTAACCCGGAGAAAAGCACATGGCAGTTACTTCTTCAGCAGGGTTGACGCCTAATCTCAACGGCCTTGAACAAGCGTGGACCCAGGCGTCGCGTATCACCGAACAAAAGCTGCGTCAGATGCAAAAACAGATCGAAGACGCGGCAAAGAAAATCGGCGTGACGCTGAATGCGTCCGCCAGCTCGATAACCCAGGCAAATATCGCGACCTATGTCGATGTTCAGGAAGAAGCCAGGAAGCAAATCAATTATTCCGATGACTTTGACAAGTCGCGACGTGCCGGTGCACTTGCGGCTGCACAAGTTGGAATGGGTGCCCGAGAAAGCGCGCGGGCGCAGGCACTGAGTGATATCGACCAGAACTATGCTTTGGCGCGCAAGAAGCTGGACATGCCTTCGGCAGGAGGCGGTGACCCTCGGGAGGGGGCCGATTACCTGGCCAGTCTCGATGCGTTGAAAGCCAACCACGATCAACTGACCCTGCAAGTTCAAAGCAACTATGAGGCGATGACGGAGGCTCAGGGCAACTGGATCAACGGTGCCACATCGGCCTGGGACGACTACCTCGACAACAGCGCGAATGTGGCCGGCAAGTCCAAGGAGGTCTTCACCAAGGCTTTCAATACCATGGGCGACGCCGTGAGCACGTTTGCGATGACGGGGAAGTTCTCGTTTTCCGACTTTGCCAAATCGGTACTCGCCGATATGGCCAAACTGGCGGCGCAGACGGCTGTTTCCAGCGGTTTGAGTTCGCTGTTCAGTCTGGTCGGGTCGGCGGCATCGTCGATGTTTGGCAGTACAACTGCACCAACACCGCAAACATTCAAACTGGATGACATGAGTACGACTTACGTCCCGCAACTCGACGTGTCGAACGTTTCCTTCCACGCCAAGGGCGGTGCTTTCACCAACGGTATCGCCACCGGGCCGACCCTGGCCCCGATGGCAATGTTCGGTGAAGCCGGACCGGAAGCCATCATGCCGCTGAGTCGCAGTTCCGATGGCTCCCTCGGCGTGCAGGTGCAGGGCGCCGGTCTGGGGGGGACCAGCAGTCAGCAGGTCGTGATTCAGCAAACCATCAATGTGGGCGATAGTTCGGGTGCAGCGGCGAGCGGGGATATGAACTCGCAGACCGTCGCTAAGGCTTATGCCAGCGCCGCCAAGCAGGGCGCTGCCGAGCAGATCGCCCGTGACCTGAAACCGGGCGGCCAGATCTGGTCGGCCATCAACGGCCGCTGAATATCAGTGGCCGCAACGGTTCACGCCCGGAGGAAACATGACAACAGAAACATTCACCTGGACACCGAAAGTCGAACCCGTCGGCAACGTCGAATTTCGTCTCAAGTCCGCAAAGTTCGGCGATGGATATCAGCAGGTGGTGCAGGACGGAATCAACAACAGATCTCAGTCCTGGCCGTTGACGTTTGTCGGTGATGAGACGCGGATCAAAACCATTGTGCAGTTCCTTGATCGCCACGCTGGTGCTACACCGTTTTACTGGACGGCACCCTTGGGCGAACCTGCTCTCTTCCGTTGCAAGGGTTATCAGCCGAGCCCGCTGGGGGCTGGCTTGTACAGCCTTGCGGCGACCTTCGAGCAGGCCTTTCATCCATAAGACGCTGACGGCGCTGAATGCCACGACTACAACCCCGCTTCAAGCGGGGTTCTCTTTGCCCGGAGATTCACATGTCCATTACTGCAGATATCCAGGCGCTGGAGCCCGGCGCCTGGGTCGAACTGTTCGAGCTCGATGCCACCAGCCTCGGCGCCGAGTTGTACCGCTTTCACGGCTATCCCCAGCAATCCTCGATTTTCTGGCAAGGCCTTGAGTATTCACCCTGGCCAATCCTGGCCGAGGGGTTCGAAATGACCGGGCAGGGCACGCAACCGACGCCGACGTTGTCGGTGGGCAATGTGGGCGGTTTCATTACGGCTCTGGTGCTGTATTTCCAGGATCTGGTCGGGGCGCGGTTGATCCGTCATCGCACCTTGGGCAAATACCTTGATGGCCAGCCGGAAGCCGATCCGGAAGAAGAACTGCCACCCGACCTCTGGTACATCGAGCGCAAGCTCAGTGAAGACAGCGAAGTAGTGAAGTTCGAACTGGCCAGCGCACTGGATTTCAACGGCGTGCAATTGCCACGTCGGCAGATTGTCGCCAACGTTTGCTGGTGGCTCAGTTGCGGCGGTTACCGTGGCCCTTATTGCGGTTACAACGGTGGTCCGGTGGCAGACGCCAATGACGTGATCGTCACTGACGCCGCCAAGGACAAGTGCGGTGGTCGCCTGAGCAGCTGCAAGCTGCGTTTCGGCGAAAACAATCCACTGCCCTACGGTTCGTTTCCCGCCGCCGGCCTGATTCGGGGTTGATCATGAATAAGGCAATACTGGCCGCCATCGAGCGTCACGCCGTCGCTCAATACCCCGACGAGTGTTGCGGTCTGTTGATCCGCGAAGGGCGTCAACAGCGATATGTACCGTGCCGCAATACCGCGACCACCCCCAGCGAGCACTTTCGTCTGGCACCGCAGGATTATGCGGCGGCCGAAGAGTGCGGCGAGGTTCTGGCGGTGGTGCACAGTCATCCGGATTATCCGGCGACAGCCAGTGAGGCGGATCGGGTCGCCTGTGAAGCCTCCGGTTTGCCCTGGCACATACTGGAAGTACGTAAAGGCGATGATGGGACGGTCGGCAAAGGCGAACTGGTCAGCATCGCTCCCATGGGTTATCTGGCGCCCTTGATCGGGCGGGATTTCGTCCATGGTGTGCATGATTGCCTGAGCATCATCCTCGATTACTACCGCCGGGAAATGGGCATTGAACTGGGCAACTATCAGCGTGAAGACGGCTGGTGGAACAAGGGCGGCAATCTCTATCTCGACAATCTGCCCGCCGCCGGTTTCGAACTGGTCAGCCGGCTGCAACAGGGCGATGTCGTATTGATGCAGATCCGCTCGCCAGTGCCCAACCATGCCGCCATTTATCTGGAAGATGGCGTGCTCAACAGCGAGCCGGATCACTTTCCGGCGCCGGGTTCGATCCTGCATCACTTGTATGGACGCGACAGCCGTCGCGACATCTACGGCGGGTATTGGGCAGAGGTGACGGTGAGTTGCTGGCGGCATCGTTCGAAGATGTCCAGTGCGACTGTCTGATCCCCGAACAACGGATTTAATACCACATTGGAGTTCTTCTCCTGGAGCCGTGAGATGAATCAGCAAAAACTCAGAACCATCCGCCTCTACGGCACCCTGGGGGCCAGTTTCGGCCGTGTACACCGGTTGGCCGTCAGCAACGCGGCGGAAGCCATTCATGCGCTGTGCATTTTGATCCCGGGTTTCGAGCGCTTCCTGATGGAATCAAAGGATCGTGGGATGGCGTATTCGGTCTTTCTAGGACGCGAAAATATTGGCCATGACCGGCTCAAGGCACCGAGTGGCAGCACGGATATCCGTATTGCGCCGGTGATGACAGGCAGCAAGCGGGCGGGGTCGTTGCAGACCATCATCGGTGTTGCGCTGGTCGTCGCAGCCTCCTACTTCACCGGAGGAATGGCTGCAGGTGGCACAGGTCTGCTGGGCACAGGGGCCGGTGCGGGCTGGACAGCGGCTGCGAATGTCGGGATTGCAATGGCAATGGGCGGCGTCATGCAAATGATGTCGCCGCAGGCCAAGGGACTAGGCTCCATGGATGCTCCCCAGAATCGTGCCAGCTACAGTTTCAACGGGCCGGTCAATACCAGTGCCCAAGGCAATCCCGTGAGCCTTCTTTACGGTCAGATGATTGTCGGCAGCGCCGTGATCAGCGCCGGCGTTTACGCCCAGGATCAGCTCTAGCGTTACACGTTTCAATGATTTCCATCCAGCCCGCCCGGTGCGGGTTTTATTTCGCCTGAAGGAAAGCCATGACTGACCTCATTCTCGCTGGCAGCAAAGGTGGCGCCGCCAAGCCGCGCCCCTCCGTGGAAGCGCCAGACAGCCTGCAAAGCACGGCTTACGCTCGTATCCTCGATCTCGTCAGCGAAGGCGAGATTGTCGGTCTGAAAAACCATACTCAATCGGTGTTTCTGGACGAAACGCCGCTTGCCAACGACGACGGTAGCCTGAACTTCAACGGCGTGACGCTCGACGTTCGTACCGGTAGCCAGGACCAGGCGTACATCCCGGGTTTCCCTGCGGTGGAAAACGAAACGGCTGCGGCTGTCGAATTGCGCGGCGATCAACCTTGGACCAAGGCCTTCACCAATCTGCAACTGTCCGCCGTGCGGATTCGCCTGGCGGTGTCGCGTCTGGCACAGACCAATACCAGCAATGGCGACACTAACGGCTATACGGTCAAGTACGCCATTGACCTGTCTACCGATGGCGGTGCCTTCGTCGAGGTGTTGGCATCTGCTTTCAGCGGCAAGACCAGCAGTAAGTACGAGCGTTCGCACCGCATCGATCTGCCGACGGCCAAAAGCGGCTGGACTATACGGGTGCGTCGTTTGACCCCCAACTCCACCAGCGGCGCTATCGCCGACACCACCAGTGTCGAGTCGAGCACCGAGGTGATCGACGCCAAGTTGCGCTATCCCGGTTCGGCGATCATTGGCCTGCAATTCGACGCGTCGCAGTTCCAGTCCATCCCGTCGCGCTCTTTTGAACTGCTGGGTCGGATCATTCGAGTGCCGAGTAACTACGATCCACAGAGTCGCCTCTACTCGGGCGTCTGGGACGGCATGTTCAAATCGGCATGGACCGATAACCCGGCGTGGATTTACTACGATCTTCTGCTGCATCCGCGCTATGGCCTGGGGCATTTGCTCAATGCCGGCCAGGTCGATAAATGGGAGCTGTATCGCATCGGCCAGTACTGCGATCAGCCTGTTCCCGATGGCAAGGGCGGCACCGAGCCGCGCTTTACCTGCAACCTTTACCTTTCGGCGCGCGCCGATGCGTTGAAGGTACTGCAAGACCTGGCCACGACGTTCCGGGGTATGGCGTATTGGGGCGCAGGTTCAGTCATGGCAGTGGCCGACATGCCGGAGGACCCGGTCTACACCTACTCCAATGGCAATGTCATCGACGGCAAATTCATCTACGGCGGGTCGGCGAAAAAGACCCGGTTCAGCGTGGCGCTGGTCAGTTGGAACGACCCTTCGGACTTCTACCGGCAGAAGGTCGAGTATGTCGACGACCCGGACGGCATCGCCCGTTACGGTGTCCAGCAGACAGAAATCAGCGCCACCGGTTGTACCTCTCAGGCGCAGGCACAGCGAATCGGCAAGTGGGCACTGCTGACCAATCGCATGGAAACCGAAAGCGTCACCTTCGCAGTGGGGCTTGATGGCACGCTGGCGCGCCCGGGGCAGATCATCCGGGTGGCCGACAACGATCGCGCCGGGCGTCGAATCGGCGGACGCCTGCGTGATGCAACGCTTGATGTGCTGACCCTCGACGCGCAGGTCACCGCCACAACGGGTGACACCATCACGCTGGTCATGCCAACTGGCAAAGCTGTATCTCGCTCAATCAAGTCAGTAGACATCAGCGGCGACGTTCAGCGTGTGCTGCTGACCCAGCCCTTGAGTGAACTGCCACCGGCCCAGTCGATGTGGGCGATCGATTCGCCCAATCTGGCTACGCAGCAATTTCGCGTAATGTCGATTGCCGAAGATTTCACCGACAACGAAATCAAGTACAGCATCAGTGCCGTCAAGCATGTGCCGAGCAAATTCGGCGCCATCGACAACGGTTCCCGCATCGAGCGGCCGCCGATCACCGTCATCCCGCCAGGCGTCCAGGCGCCGCCGGGCTCGGTCACCGTCAGTAACAACCACTTCATTGATCAGGGCAGTGCAGTCGGCGTCATGACCATTGAATGGACGCGTCCGGCCAATGCCATCGCCTACGAAGTCCACTGGCGCAAGAACGACAGCGAATGGGTTTTCGCCGGCCGTACCGGTGGTACGTCGATGGAAGTACGCGGCATCTATGCCGGGCGGTACGTGGCCAAGGTTCGGGCAATCAATGCGCTGGACATCGGTTCGATCTATGCAACTTCGGTGGAAACCCAGCTTTCCGGTAAAACCACGCCACCACCTTCGGTGACCATGCTCAAGGCCGAAAGCCTGTTGTTCGGTATCGGCCTGAAATGGGAATTCCCTGTGGGTGCCGAAGACACTCAGCGCACTGAGATCTGGCATGGACCGACTCCGAATCTGGACGCCGCCAAGAAGCTGGCGGATCTGGCTTATCCGCAAAGTGATTACACGATGCAGAGCCTGTTGGCTGGCACGTCGTTTTTCTTCTGGGCTCGGCTGGTTGATCGCACGGGCAATATAGGCCCGTGGTATCCCACCGGGAATGGGGTGCTTGGTCAGGCCAGTTCCGAGGCCGGGCCGATTCTCGAAATGCTCGCGGGAAAGGTTTCGCAAACCGAGTTGGGTAAAGACCTGCTAACCGAGATCGAGAAAATTCCGAGCTTGCAGAGTCAGATCGATTCGCTGGAAGAAGGTTATGACGCAACCCGAACCTACGCCAAATACGCGATCGTGCGTCAGGGCGATCGACTGTATCAGGCCAAAGGCCCGGTACCGGCCAATCTGCCACCGCCGGATGCCACTTATTGGACGGACGTAGGGCAATCGGTCGAGACCGCCAATGGACTGGTTCAACAGGTCGGGACCAACACCGCCGATATCAGCAAGATTGATGGAGCGATGACCGCCCAGGCCGCTGCATTCCAGGCACTGCGAGCAGCCTCCCGCGACGACAACGGGGAAGGTGAACTGGCGGATGCCCTCAAAGGCTGGACGAGTACGGCGGCCATTGCTACGGAAAGTTCTGTACGTTCGACTCAGAACGAGGCAACCGCACAGCGCTTGACTACGGTAGAGGTCACTACTGGCCAGAACACGGCCACGATCACATCGCTCGACAAGGCCGTGACGACCGCCAATGCTGCAACGGCCATGAAAATCGATCAGTTAAATGCGTCGATCGGGCAGAACAGCGCGGCAGTCCAGCAAGCGACGACAGCTCTGGCGGACACCAACGGCAAGCTGTCGACGCTCTGGTCGGTGAAAATGGATACCACGGCGGGCGGCCAGAAATACGCCGCGTCCTTTGGTTTGGGGCTTCAGGTTGATCCATCCGGTGTTTCTTCGCAGTTTGTGGTGCGGGCGGATACGTTCAGTCTGTTGAATTTGAACAATGGAACGCCGGTCTCACCATTCACCGTCTCGGGTGGTGCTACCTATATCAATTCTGCCTTTATCCAGAACGGTACGATCACTAACGCGAAAATCGGCAACGTCATTCAATCTACAGCTTTAGCCAACAATGGCACTCCCATCTGGACGCTGGACAAAGGGGGACGCTGGACGGTGGTTGATCAGGCGGGGACGGTTCGAGTCGAAATGGGGATGCTGTCGTCATGACTTTTGGATTTCGAACGTTCGACGAGAATGGAAAAATGACTATTGATGTGACGGATCGCGCCTTGAGAGTTATTCACTCAATGCCCGTCAAGTTCGCCGATTCAGGAACTTTTGCCCTGCCTGGCTTCAATGCCGGCAATGCAACTGCCTACGTGGTCGGAAACGAAGTCAATAAACGTCCGGTATGGGCATTCATGCGCGATGGCTATGTCGAGTGGGGCTACTACGGTTGGTGGAGAAACGATTTCCACACGGCCGGGACGCTCTATGTGGTGGCCAAATCATGAGTGATTTTGGTTTATTGGTACGCAATGCCGGAGGGGCAACCATCATCGACAGCAAGTTCCACAATCTCGGAATTTTGCTGGAGCAGAATATAGATGTCAGTACGACAGCTGTCTTTAACTTGCCTTTCCCCTATCCGATAACTTCGGCGGCTCCACCTATCCTGGCCGTTAAAGCCTGGAATAATCCGATGTTGTTTTACGACAGCGTCCAGTATCTGGGGGGGCCAGGCAACTGGACCGGCGCGGTTCTGGCATTCAACGGTAATGGGGGGCACACAACGCAGAATATTGCCATACGCGTTTATGCTTACAACCTCCGCTCCACCAGTGGTTACGGTATGCGTGTACGCAACGAAAGGGGTGAAGTGGTATTTGATTCCCTGCTCCGGCCTCCGGTATTCGAAAGAGAGCTGGGTGGCGATCCTGCGGATTGGATACAGGTGTCCGGACAACAGATCGCCGGTGCTGCACGTATGGATATCTATCGTCCAGCGTCATGGATTTCCAGTGGCAACACTTATCTGGCAGTCGGTATGGCGCTGGATGTGGAACTCGGTCAAGTGGCGGTCAATGGCGCGACGGTCAATGCGATTACCTATATTCGCTGGGGATTTGCGGTCAATGGCGAACCACGATTGATGCTGGATTCGCGCACCGGGTTTAGTACAAATTATCCGGGTATTCCAAAGGCTATTTACTATTCCATGCCGGCCATTCCGATCATCAAGGAATAATTGATCTTTTTCGACATTTTAATGTGCCTACAACTTTCGTTCTAATTGATAGTTGTTGCATTCGGAGCTCTTTCTATTTTTTGGAGTTTATATGCCCTGGTATAAGACCGGAACAGTTTCTGTCGTCCAGAATTCAACAGCCGTCGTTGGAAATGGCACTGCTTTCATAGCCAACAGTCGTGTGGGTGATGCCTTCCGAGGCCCTGATGGGGGATGGTACGAAGTCGTCAACATTGCCAGTGATACGGCTATTTCTATCTCGCCCGAATATCGGGGGAGCACCGGCAGCGGTGTGTATACGCTGGCTCCCATGCAGGGGTACGTCAAGGACTCTGCCGACCAACTGCGCACGGTTGTCAATCAGCATGGAGCAAAGCTGGCTGCGCTGGGCGCCACCGCCAACTTCGATGTGCTGCCAGTATCCAGAGGCGGAACCAGCAGCACAACGCCAGCCGCCGCCCGGGCAGCTTTGGAACTCGGCAGTGCCGCGTCAGCGAACCTGCAAGCCAGTCCGAGTGATGCAACCCCTGGTCGAGTGATGCAAGTCGGCGCTTTTGGCATTGGCGGTGATACGCCGGTGTTCTACGGAAGCATTGACGACCAGTCGGCGGTACCAGCGGGCCGTTGTTTCGTTGTCAACACCAGCGGCGGGGTCAAGCCCCCAAGCGCCAGTTACGGCCTGTTGGACACCATCATGGTCGTGGGGCAGCCGGTCCATCAGATCTGGCACGAAGTCAACGGAATCGCATCCGGCGGCACCCTGCGTACCTGGGAGCGTGATCAATACGGTACGGGGGTGTTTGGCCCGTGGCGCATGGTTTACCGGCAGAACAACATTATCGGAGCCGTGACCGGGGCGGGTGCCCCTACGGGTGCGATCATCGAGCGTGGCGCCAATGCCAATGGCGAATACACCAAGTATGCCGACGGAACCCTGATCTGCTGGAAGGCAATCACGACGAATTCGACGGGCACCTATGCGGCGGGCGCGCTGTTTGGCAGCGATGCATATGGGCCGGGTGCATTTCCCTCGGCTTACGTATCGGTGCCGATGGTGGCATCGGGAGCAACACGGGGAGTCAACTCGGATTGTGTCCTGGCCAGTGCCTTCAATCCGCCGACGCTAAACAGCTGGGGCGCATGGCGCGCAATGGCAATTTCCAACGCAGCCGTGGCTGCTCAAATCAACCTGATCGCAATCGGGCGGTGGTACTAATGAAGATCATTTTGTCGCCGCAGCGCAGAGAGGATTCTCTGGTGCTGCGCAAGCTTGGGGATCAACTCACCGTCAACGGTGAACTGTTTGATTTCTCACGTCTGGGAGACGGAGACACGCTTCCTGAGGGGGCGATTCAATCCGAGTGGTTTGTCGGAGATGTGACCCGGGAGCAAGGCGAGCTGACGCTTCGTCTGTTGCTGCCGATTCCTGCTCACTACAGTCCGGCGCAAGCGTTTCCCGAGGACCTTGTCAAGGTACCGGATGGAGAGGTGGCATTGCCACCACCGTTGTCGCAACCGGAGGCAGGCGTATGAATATCGACTGGTCGCAACTGATCACCCGTGACATGAAAGAAGCTGCTGCCACTGTTGCGCGATTGAACGAAGCGCACGCGCTGCTCACTGACCGGAACGAGGCGGCTGCCGCACAGATTTCGCGTATTCAGGATCGTGTCGAAACCTTGGGTTACGGCATTGACGCTGGCGCCGCGACGCCTCAGGACGAGGCGGAACAACGGGCATTGATGGAGGGGCTCAAAGCCTGGAAAGCCTACAAATTCACCCTCGGCAATGTGCCCCGTCAGGCCGGTTGGCCAGCGTCGCCGGCATGGCCCGTGCAGCCGGCCATTCCAGAGATTTCCGCAGTGCCGGAACATGCCGGCGATGCAACGGCATGAGTCCTCGCAGCCTGTGATCCCCGCCCCCAGAGGCGGTTTTTTTTACTCAGAAAACAAGGACGACGCCATGCCATGGCTAAGAGCAGGTACGGTCAATGTCACGAGTAACTCGCCAGCGGTCATCGGTGTCAATGTTGATTTCGTGAGCAATGCCCGGATAGGCGATGCCTTCGTCGGGCCGGACGGCCGGCAATATGAAGTGAGCAATATCGTAGGCCCGGCGATGTTGTCGATCACGCCGGCCTATCAGGGCGCAACGGTAACCGGTGCGGCCTATTCGATCATGCCGGTGCAGGGCTATCCCAAGGCGCTGGCTGATGCATTCAACAACCTGAATGTTCAATACGGCCCGAAGCTGGCGGCCATGGGGGAGGCGAGTAGTTTTGATGTCCTGCCTCTGCGAAATGGCGGTACCGGCGCGACCGATGTCGTTGCCGCTCGCCAGGCGCTGGGGCTGGGGGCCGTCGCCACTGATGCGATTGTTCCGATCGTGCGTGGTGGCACCGGAGGCACAACCCAGGCAGCGGCCAGGTCTGGCCTTGGCCTGGGGAGCGCGGCCGTCGCCTCGCTGGTGGGAACGGTCAGTCAAGTCGGGGGTGTTGCCACGGGCGCTGTGATTGAGCGTGGCTCGAACGC
The DNA here is from genome assembly GCF_054456575.1 of Pseudomonas sp. Eth.TT006. Classification (NCBI taxonomy): domain Bacteria; kingdom Pseudomonadati; phylum Pseudomonadota; class Gammaproteobacteria; order Pseudomonadales; family Pseudomonadaceae; genus Pseudomonas; species Pseudomonas sp. Eth.TT006. The sequence continues at coordinate 501,437 of NZ_JBTJEN010000002.1, forward strand.
CAACGGGGAATACGTCAAGTTTGCCGACGGTACGTTGATTTGCACCCTCTTCAATAAGGGGGCGGTCGCGTTCAACAACACGTCCAACATAGGTTTCATTTGGACGTATCCAATGGCCTTCGTGGCGCCGGGTTTTGTGACCGGCAATCTGGTAGGCGTTTTGGGTGTGGTGAAACAAGTGACGTCCGTTGGCGCCTATAGCAGAACCAACACCTTCGCCAGCGTCTGTGTTTTCAGTCTCGGGCAGTTCGCGGAGGCCGACGTTTCGATGGTCTCCTTTGACTGTCTCGCGATCGGACGCTGGTTCTAGCGACTGCTCCTACTCGGTACTTTCATCATGAAAATGACTCCCCTGATCGCGCAGCTGCGCGATCAGTGCCCGACCTTGGGCTATCGAATCGCAGCCGGGATTGACCTGGCAACACTGCAAGCTGACAACCCGCTGCAAACACCATGTGCCTACGTCGTGCCGCTGGCTGACATAGCCAGCGCCAGCACCGCACAGAACTCCGCCAGCCAACCGATCCGCGACCGCTTCGAAATCGTCCTCGCGCTTGACGCCACTGACGGCACAAAAGCGCTGGATCTGTTGCACGACCTGCGCGCCGAACTGTGGCGCGCACTGGTCGGTTTCAAACCCGATTCCCACTACAGCGCCATCGTTTATGACGGCGGCGAAATGGTCTCGATCAACAGCAGCCGCGCCTTCTACCGGCTGCGCTTTTTTGCCGAGTTCCAGCTCGGCCGCAATCTGCCGAGTCAGCCTGCGGAGAGTTGGCACGAACGTGAACTGGACGCTTTGTCGTCCTTTACCGGGGCCACCGTGCGGGTCGATGCGATCGACCCGGCGGACCCCAACCTGAAATACCCGGGCCCAGACGGGCGCGTGGAACTGACTTTCTCTGGAGACGTAACCCCATGAGCAATCGCATCACCGTACTGCCGGCCGCTGGCCGTGCCGTGCCTGACCCGGAAGCGGGCGATCTGCTGCCCAAGGAAGGCCGTGAAGTGCTGGACAGCGCCTGGTGGCGCCGGCGTCTGGCCGACGGCGATATCACACTCAAAACCGCAAAAGCGGCTAAACCACAGGGAGCCAAATAATGGCGATCGGATTCAGCAACATCCCCGCGGACATTCGTGTACCGCTGTTCTATGCCGAAATGGACAACTCGGCCGCCAATAGCGCGAGCTCGACCCTGCGTCGGCTGATCGTCGCTCAGGTCAACGACAACATCGCCCCGACTGAAGTCGGCAAACTGGTGCTGGTCTCCAGCGTGGCGCTGGCGAAAAGCATCGGTGGTCAGGGCTCGATGCTCGCCTCGATGTACGAGACGTTCCGCAAGGCCGACCCGATCGGCGAGATCTGGTGCCTGCCGCTGCACAACACTGAAGGCGCCATCGCCAAAGGCGTGCTGACCCTGACCGGCACCGCGACTCAGGCGGGCGTGCTCAACCTGTACGTCGGTGGTGTGCGGGTGCAGGCCACCGTGGTCAACGGTGCTACCGCTGCGCAAGCGGCCACTGCGCTGGCGCAGAAAATCAACGCAAGCGCCGATCTGCCGGTCAGCGCTGCGGCTGCCGAAGGTGTGGTCACCCTGAACGCCAAATGGACGGGCGACAGCGGTAACGACATCAGCCTGCAATTCAATCGCCTGGGCAAGAGCAACGGCGAAGAAACCCCGGCCGGTTTGACCACCGCGATCACCGCCATGACCGGCGGCGCCGGCGTGCCGGATCAGGTCGCTGCGGTTGCCGCACTGGGCGACGAGCCGTTCGAATTCATCGCATTGCCATGGTCGGATCTGTCGACCCTCAACACCTGGCAAGCAGTGATGGATGACAGCACCGGTCGCTGGTCCTGGGCCAAGCAACTGTTCGGTCACGTCTACAGCGCCAAACGCGGCACCGTCGGCACACTGGTTGCCGCCGGCCAGGCGCGTAACGATCAGCACATGACCATTCAGGCGCTGGAGTTGGGCGTGCCGCAACCCGTCTGGGTCCAGGCGGCAGCCCTGGCTGCGCGCACTGCGGTGTTCATCTCCGCCGACGCCAGCCGTCCGACCCAGAGCGGCAGCCTGCCGGGCGTTGATCCAGCGCCGGCGAGCGAGCGTTTCACCCTGACCGAGCGTCAGTCGCTGCTCAACTACGGCATCGCCACGGCCTACTACGAAGGCGGTTATGTGCGCATCCAGCGTTCGATCACCACCTACCAGAAGAACGCTTACGGTCAGGCCGACAACTCCTATCTGGACAGCGAAACCATGCACCAGTCGGCGTTCATCGTGCGTCGTCTGCAAAGCGTGATCACCAGCAAATACGGGCGCCACAAACTGGCCTCCGACGGCACCCGTTTCGGCGCCGGTCAGCCGATCGTGACGCCGGCGACCATTCGCGGCGAGCTGATTGCGCAGTACGCCAAGCTGGAACTGGAAGGCCACGTGGAGAACGCCGAGCTGTTCGCCGAGCACCTGATCGTCGAGCGCGACGTGCAGGACCCGAGCCGCGTGAACGTGCTGTTCCCGCCGGATTACATCAACGGTCTGCGCGTGTTCGCACTGCTCAACCAATTCCGTCTGCAATACGACGACGCGGCCTGATAGCCGCGTTTGACGTGAAGCATTCAGCCCACCTCGCGTGGGCTTTTTATTTGAAGGGAGTAACACCATGGGTCAAGTGATTGCAGGCACCTGCTACGTCAAAGTCGACGGTGCACAACTGACTATCAACGGCGGCTGCGAAGCCCCGCTGATGGCCGTCAAACGCGAAACCGTCGTACCGGGTTTCTACAAGGAAACCGACGTCGCGCCGTCGTTCAAAGTGACCGCGCTGCACACCGCCGACTTCCCGCTGAAGAAACTGATCGAAGGCACCGACATCACCGTCACTTGCGAATTCAGCAACGGCAAAGTTTACGTGCTGGCCGGCGCCTATCTGGTCGAAGAGCCGGTTTCCAAGGGCGATGACGCCACCATCGAACTGAAATTCGAAGGCATCAAGGGGACCTGGCAATGAGCGGCGCCGTGAAGCTTCAGGTTGCGATCGAAGCTCACGGCGAGCCCCTGACCGAACTCGTCCTGCGCCGTCCGACGGTGCAGGAAGTGCGAGCGATCAAGGCGCTGCCGTACAAGATCGACAAGAGCGAAGAAGTCAGCCTCGACATGGACGTGGCGGCCAAATACATCGCCGTGTGCGCCGGTATTCCACCGTCGTCGGTCAACCAGCTCGATCTGGCTGACCTCAATGCGCTGAGCTGGGCCGTTGCGAGTTTTTTCATGAGTGCGGCGTCGGAGCCATCACCGACCTGATCGCAGTCGCCTATGACCTGGCCTGGTTCTGGAAGGTTGACCCCGAACAGATGATGGCCAGGCCACTGGATGTGCTCCGCGAATCGCTGGAGCACGCGCAACGGATCAATGCGATGCAGCAGGTGCAGTGATGGCAGACGAAAACAATGCAGCAAAACCGGTGCTGATCACGGGCATCGATGAACTGTCACCCAAGCTCGGCGCGCTGGCCAGGCGAGTCGAAAGTTTCAGGAAAAACCTCGAACAGGTCGGCCTCGACAAGATCGACATCAGTGGCCTGTTCAAGGGCGGCAGCGTGGTCACACCGTTCGTGGATGGAATCAAATCGGCGGCAGCCTTCCAGGGCAAACTGGCCGAGGTCGGCGAAGCGGCGAAAGCCGTCGACCTGCCCGAGACCCCGAAAGCCGCTGTGCAAAACCTCAACGTCTTTGGTGATGCGATGGCGAAAGTGTCAGCGTCCGTGGATGCGGCACTGGTGCCTGCGGTCGGCGCACTGGTGGTCGGCCTCGAGCCGATGCTGACCCAGGTTGGCAGTCTGCTTGCCGACAACCCGCAACTGGTCGAAGGACTGGCGGCGGGGGCTATTGCCTTCTCGGCGATGCAGACCGCCATCACCGGCGCGACGCAAGTCATGGACGTGATGAGCATGGTGCTCAAGACCAACCCGGTCATGCTGATCGCCATGGGCATTGCCGTGGCGGCAGGTTTGATCATCGCCAACTGGACACCGATTTCCGCGTTCTTCACCGGCCTCTGGCAAGGCGTGAAAGACGCCGCGGCCAGCACCATGGCGCTGCTGCGTTCGGTGCTCGACTGGCGACCGCTGGAAGCACTGGCTGCCTTGTGGCAGCCGGTGACCGGGTTTTTCTCGGGAATATGGGACAAGGTCAAAGCGGTCACCGCACCGGTGATCGACTTCTTCAAGGCGGTGTTCTCGTGGTCGCCGGCGGGCATGATCATGGATAACTGGGCACCGCTGACCGGGCTGTTCTCGGCAATCTGGGAACTGCTCAAGGCGTTGAGCGTGCCGCTGGTGTCGTTTCTCAAGGGACTGTTCGACTGGACGCCGTTGGGCATGATCATCAAGAACTGGGGGGCGATCAGCGGGTTTTTCGCTTCGATCTGGGCCGCCATGCAACCTGCGGCGCAGGCGATCAAGGATTTTCTCGGCCGGCTGTTCGACTTCTCGCCGATGCAAATGATCGTCAGCGCCTGGGGCGCGGTACTGACGTTTTTCGCGCCGCTGTGGGCGCAGTTGCAAGCGGCGGGGCAGGTGGTCAAAGATTTCTTCGTCACGCTGTTCGACTATTCGCCGTTGGGCATGATCGTCAACAACTGGGGCAGCCTCGTCGCGTTTTTCGAACCGATCTGGGCCGCGCTGCAAGCATCGGCGCAGCAAGTCAAAGGCTTCTTCCAGAGCCTGTTCGAATGGTCGCCGCTGGAACAGATCGCGATGTACTGGCAGCCGATCAGCGAGGTGTTTTCCGCGCTGTGGGGCGTGGTGCAGGCCTTGGCCGCGCCAGTGCTGGAGTTTCTGCACACCCTGTTCGAGTGGACGCCGTTGGGGCAGATCATCAAGAACTGGGGGCCGATCACCGAGTGGTTCGGCGAGTTGTGGCAAAAGCTGCAAACCGTCATCGCGCCGATCAAGGAATTGTTCGACGGTGGTTTCGCCGGATTGATTGCCAAGGTCACCGGCAAGGTCGAAACCCTGACCAAGGCGCAGCTGCAAACCAACGCCGAAGGCAAGGGTGAACTGGCGCCAGCGTTCTTTGGCGCGAGCCCGACACCTGCGGCCAACGGTGCATTGCAGGGCAGTTCGCTCCCACAAACCTCCAGCAACCTTATCCAGCAAAGCGCGGCCAACAACCGTACGCAACTCGAAGGCGGCCTGACCGTGCGCTTTGAAAATGCGCCGGCGGGGCTGCGTACCGATCAACCGCAAACCAATCAGCCGGGCCTGGCCGTGTCGTCGCGCATCGGCTATCGCTCGCTGTCCATGGGAGGTGCTCAATGAATTGGCGTGACCGTTTGTTGCCGGCATCGTTTCGCGGTGTCGGGTTCTGGATCGATCAGGCGAAAACCCCGGTCGGACGCAAAGGTCAGTTGCACGAGTATCCGCAACGCGACCTGCCGTATTTCGAGGATCTCGGCCAGCAGGCCAAGACCCACGATCTGACGGCGTTCATCATCGGCGCCGATTGCCTGGAGCAGCGCGACAAGCTGCTCAAGGCACTGGAGCAGGGCAGTGGCGAGCTGGTGCATCCGTGGCTCGGACGCCTGCAGGTCAAGGTCGGCGAATGCGACATGACCCACACCCGCCAGGACGGCGGGCTGGTGACGTTCAGTCTGAAGTTCTATCCGGACAAGCCGTTGCCGTTTCCGACCGCGACGGTCAGTACGCAAAAAGTCCTGCTGGCCAAGGCCGACACGCTGTTGGGTTCGGCGGTGGCGCGCTTCGAGCAGGCGATGACTTTGATCAAGGCGGCGCGGATCGGCATTGCCAATCTGCGCAACAGCCTGACCGGGGTGTATGAGGTGATCAAGGAGCAGCTCAAACCGCTGATTGAGCAGTACCGGCAGATCACCGAACTGGTCAAAGCCGTGAAGGAGTTGCCCAAGGAAGTGGCGGCCGAGTTCAAGGGCTTGCTCGGCGATATCAAGGAGCTGAAGGCCTTTGCGAAGGAGGGCTACCGTGGCGTGATTGCCGACGTCTCCCAACAACTCGAAGCTATCCGCAAGGCCGACGCGCCGAAGATCACTACGGGCAAGGACACCAACGCCGCGGCGCAAGCCATGGCCGATCTGGTGCAGGACACGATGCTGGTCAAAGTCGCGCAATGGGTGGCATCGATGCCGGTCGCGACCTCGGCGGTGAAGCTGCCGTCGATTCCTTCGGTGGCGCATCAGGCGGATCAACCGGTGACCCGTCAGGAAGTGCCGGTGACCGAGGAAATGAAAGCGCTGCAGAAGGCCGTCAGTGTGGCCATTGATCCGATGCTGGACAAGGCCGACCCCAAGCATCACCAGGCTATCAACGATGTGAAGGAAGCGCTGATAGCGCATCTCAAGGCCGTGGCGTCTTCCGGGGTGCGACAGGTCACCAAGTCCTTCCAGGAAAGCTATCCCGCGCTGGTAGTGGCCTACAAGCAGTTTGGCGATGCGACGCGGGTGAACGAAGTGACTCAGCGCAATGGCATCACCCATCCGGGGTTCTCGCCAAACGACGTGAAAGTGTCCAGGGAGTAAGCCATGAGCGAGATGGACAACCGCGTCACGCTGACTGTCGACAACATGGAATACGGCGGCTGGAAAAGCGTGGAAATCACCGCTGATCTGGAGCGTCAGTTTCGTACCTTCAAGCTCGACATCACCTGGCAGTGGCCGGGGCAGACCGTGGATCAACGGATCAAACCGGGTGACCCCTGCGAAGTGAAAATCGGCCAGGACCTGGTGCTCACCGGCTACGTGTTCAAGGCGCCGATCAGTTATGACGGACGCCAGATCAGCCTGAGCATCGAGGGCAGTTCGAAGACCCAGGACCTGGTCGATTGCGCGGCCACCAACCGGCCCAACCAATGGCAGGACCAGCCGTTGCTGACCATCGTTCAGGCACTGGCGATGGAGTACAAGCTGATGGTGGTCAACCAGATTCCTGAGACCGCACGGCTGGCCAAACACACGATTGTGCCGGGGGAAACGGTGTTTCAGTCGATCGACCGTTTGCTCTCGCTGTTCCGGGTGTTTTCTACCGATGACGAGCAAGGCCAGCTGGTGCTGGCCAAACCCGGCAGCGGCGGGCGCGCCAGTGATGCGCTGGAGCTGGGCAAGAACATTCTGTCGGCCAATGCGCCGATGGATCAGAGCCAGGTGTTTTCCGAATACCGGGTGATCGGCCAGCAGAAAGGTTCGGACCAGAAGAGCGGGGCGGCGGTGAGCGAGGTTGAATCCACAGCCGCCGACCTGAGCTTCAAGCGGCGACGCACCACGATCATCAACGAGGGCACCGCGCTGACCTTCGAACTGGCCCAGCAACGCGCCCAGTGGGAGAGCGTCACCCGCATGGGCCGGGCGCAGACCACCACCTATCAGGTGCAGGGTTGGCGTCAGTCGAACGGCGATCTGTGGCGCCACAACACGCTGGTCAAGGTCAAGGATCCGGTGCTCGGTTTCGATGGCGACATGCTGATCTCCAAGGTGTCGTATTCGCTGTCGGCACAGGGTTCGGTAACCACCCTGCAAGTGGCTCCGCCGCATACGTTTGATCCTGATCCAGTCCCCCCGAAAAAAACCTGAGCCTGACTCCGAAACCTGTGGGAGCGGGCTTGCTCGCGAAAGCGTCGGCCGCTCCAACACCCCATTGACTGACCCACCGCTTTCGCGAGCAAGCCCGCTCCCACATTTTGTCTGTGTCGGGTCTGCTCCTTGAGGACAACTTATGAGCCTACTGACACGCCTGCTGGCGCGCGGCACTGTCGTGCTCGCCCAGTCGGCATCCAAGCTGCAATCGCTGCAAATGCGCCTCACCGCCGGCGAGGTGAACGACGACATGGAGCATTTCGAGCCCTACGGTTTTACCAGTAACCCGCTGGCCGGCGCCGAGGGCATCGTCACTTTCCTCGGCGGCGACCGTTCCCACGCCATCGCCCTGGTGGTCGCCGACCGCCGTTATCGCCTGCAGTCGCTGGCTTCTGGCGAAGTGGCGATCTACACCGACGAGGGCGACAAGATTCATTTCAAGCGCGGGCGGATCATCGACATCGAAACCGCCACGCTGAACATCCGCGCCAGCAGCGCGGTGAACTTCGACACGCCGGTGATCAACCAGACCGGCAAGATCGTCTCCCAGGGCGATCAGGTCGCTGGCGCCATCAGCCAGATCAAACATGTGCACGGTGGCGTGCAGGGTGGCAACGGCCAGACTGCTGCGCCGACGGGAGGTGCCTGATGTTGATCTCGCCCAACCTTGAGGCCGCGTTGACCCGCGCCGTACTGATCAGCCTGTTCACCTGGCGCCGTGCCGCCGATGACGACGCCCTCGACGACGAGGAGCGCTTCGGCTGGTGGGGCGACAGTTTCCCCACCGTTGCCGACGACCGTATCGGCTCGCGGCTGTGGCTGCTGCGCCGGGTCAAGCTGACCCGACAGACCCAGATGGACGCCGAGTTCTACGCCCGTGAAGCCCTGCAATGGCTGATCGACGACGGTCACTGCAGCGCCATCGACATCATCAGCGAACGCCTCGACGCCCAGCGCCTGAACCTGCGCACGGTCCTGACCCTGGCCGACGGCGAACGTCTGGACATCAACCCCGATAACAGTTGGCAGGTGATCTATGCCGTTTGAAACCCCTTCGCTGCCGGTGCTGATCAAGCGCACCCAAAGCGACCTGGCCGGCGATTCGCTGCGCCAGTCCGATGCGCAAGTACTGGCGCGTACCCTTGGTGGTGCCGCGTTTGGCCTGTACGGTTATCTCGACTGGATTGCCGAGCAAATCCTGCCGGACACCGCCGACGAATCGACCCTTGAACGGATCGCTGCGCTGCGCCTGAACCAGCCGCGCAAACCGGCGCAAGTCGCCACTGGCAGCGTCAGTTTTACCGCAACCGCCGGGGCGGTGCTGGATGTCGACACGCTGCTGCAAGCCAGCGATGGCCGCACCTACAAAGTCACCACCGCACGCACCACCGTCAATAGCAGCAACAGCACCACCATCGCCGCACTGGATGCCGGCAGCCTCGGCAATGCCGATGCGGGTCTGGCACTGAACCCGGTTCAGCCGATTGCCGGCGTTGTCGGCAACAGTTTTGTGGTACTGGCGCCGGGTCTCAGCGGCGGTGTGGCGCGGGAAAGCCTGGAGTCGCTGCGCTCGCGGGTGATCCGCTCCTATCGAGTGATTCCGCATGGCGGTTCGGCCAGCGACTACGAGACCTGGGCCCTGGAAGTGCCGGGCGTGACCCGCGCCTGGTGTCGTGGCGGCCTGCTCGGGCCGGGCACCGTAACGGTGTTCATCATGCGCGACGAAGACCCGCAACCGGTGCCCAACGATGAGCAACTGGCGGAGGTTCAGGCGTACATCGAACCGCTGCGTCCGGTGACCGCTGAAGTGCACGTGCAGCGGCCAATTCAGGTGCCGGTGGTGTACCGCTTCAAGAGCGTCAATCCCGACACCACTGCCGTGCGCGCCGCGGTCGAAGCGCAGTTGCGCGACCTGCACAACCGCGAGGCCGATCTGGGTGTGCCGCTGCTGATCAGCCATATCCGCGAAGCCATCAGCAGCGCCGGCGGCGAGTACGATCACACGCTGACCGCGCCGGCTGCTGACGTGCCTGCGGGGGCAAGCGAACTGCTGACCTTCGGAGGTTGCGTATGGGGGGCATAAGAACCGCCGCGCAATACCAGGCGCAACTGCGCGCGTTGCTGCCCAGCGGTCCGGCGTGGGACCCGGAGCGCGTGCCGGAACTGGAGGAAGTGCTGCAAGGCGTCGCCGTCGAACTGGCGCGCCTCGACGCCCGCGCTGCCGACCTGCTCAACGAGATGGACCCGGCCGGGGTCAGCGAACTGGTGCCGGACTGGGAGCGGGTGATGGAATTGCCCGACCCGTGCCTGGGCGCCACGCCGCTGTTCGACGACCGCCGCCTCGCCGTGCGCCGACGCTTGCTCGCGGTTGGGAGCCAGGCCGTCGGTTACTACCTCGACATCGCCAAAAGCCAGGGCTACCCCAACGCCTCCATCACCGAACACGAAGCTCCACGCATGGGCCGCGCACGTTTCGGCGCGGCGCACTGGGGCACCTGGGAAGCGCAGTTCATGTGGACGCTCAATACCGGCGGCCGGCTGCTGCTCGGTCGGCGTTATGGCGCGAGCTACTGGGGCGAACGCTTCGGCGTCAACCCGGGCTCGGCGCTGGAGTGCCTGATCCACCGCAGCGCACCGGCGCATACCAAGGTGCATATCAACTATGACTAGGGAGGAGTGACGGGATGGATTATCCAAACAGTGTGCCCAGCGCCGGATTGGTAAATGGCAAGTTCGTCGATGAAAACCCGATGACTGGAACCCCGGGATCGTTGATCCCCGCAGATTGGGGTAACGGCGTTACCCAGGAAATTCTCAACGTGATCAAGGCCGGGGACCTGACCCCGGACGAGAAGAAATACGATCAACTGCTGCAGGCGATTCAGAGTGTTTCGGCCAAGGGCTGGAACCTGGACTCGGCATTGCCGTTGGGCGCGTTGCCGTTGCCCACGGTTGCCACGACTGACGGGCGTCTGCCGATTACGCCGGCGGCGGTGTCCACCAGTGGTGGACGTGTGTCGGTGCCGGCGGGGGTGTATGTCAGCCTTGGTCAGGAGGTGCTGGCCGGGCAATTGGGGCGTTCGCGTACGTTCCAGACGAGCGCCTGGAGCAGTGTCGATTTGCTGCCCAGTTCTGCGTACTTTCTGCGCGCCCAGGTGATCGCGGGCGTGCTGACGTTTTACATGCAGCGCGGCACGATTTTCGATGTGGTGCCCGAGTCGCTCAAAGGCACGGTCAACGGCGCATCCGGTGGCGGCTTCCAGTCTTCGGTGCTGGATATGTGTCTGGCCTGGGTCGTGACCGGGGCGCCGGGATCGGTACCGGTGGTGCGTTCGATCTACAACCGTGCGCGGCTGGTATGGACACAAACGATCAATGGCACCGGTGCGCTGTTTCTGCCGCTGGATCCGCATGCCAGGGCTGCACGATTGGTCGCGGGTAATCCGACACCTTCCTCGACGTCAGTAACCAGTGTCGCGTTTCCCGGCGCAGGCTGGATGGGAGGGAACTACAGTTACCTGTCACCGGTTTCGACCGGTGTGTCCAACAACCCGACTGGCTGGACTGCGGCGAACCTTTATCCATGCGCCATTTTCACCAACAACGTGCTCAATGACGTGACTGTTTCGACGCTGACCGCCAGTTTCGATCACACCCAGTTGCGCTCCCTGTGGCAGTGCTATCAGGCCGAACATACTCTGGGGCAAACGACCGCCGACAGCGATGAGCTGTTAATGAGTATGGGCATCAAGACCCACCCGACGACGGATTACAGCGTGGGTATCCCGATCAACTTTGCCGAAGCCGTGAATGTGCAACTGACATGGGAGCTGATTCGATGATCGTCATTCAGGAACTCCATCACATCGATGGCGAACTGCGCCTGCCACAACCTTCCGCAGCCCATGACTGGGACGGCGAGCAATGGCTGGCAAACGCCGAAAAGGTCGCTTTGCTCGAGCAACAGGAAGCCGAACGACTCTGTGCTCAGGTTGACGCCGCCGCAGATTACGCCCGCAACCTGCTGGCCGGCGACCCGCTCAAGGCCATGGAATACGCCCAGGCTGCGGCCGACGCGCAGGCCTATCAGGACGCCGGCTACCCGAAAAAAGAAGTGCCGCTGTCAGTCGCAGCATGGGTGGTTAAAGGTCGTACCGCCAAACAGGCTGCCGAGCAGATCCTGAGCAAAGCCGACCAGCTCACCGACCATCTGCTGACCTTGCGCACCTTGCGCCTGAAGGCCAAAAACCAGATCCGCGCGCATGGGGCCAAAGGCAACCTCGACCTGGCGCGCAGCGTTGGGGAACAGGCGTTGACGGCAATCCGCGAACTGCTCGACAGCCAGAGCGCTTAGCCACGACCCCGCCTCTGCTGCGCCCAAGCCCACGTCCTGTGGGCTTTTTATTTTCAGAAAACAGACCGCTGGCGGGCTCTCGGTCGTGAGCCTGACGACGCGGTTGATTTGTTATTTCAGAGGAATGAAAAACCTATGGACTATCCAAAAAGCGTCCCCAGCGTCGGCCTGGTCGATGGCCGCTTCGTCGATGAAAACCCGGTGGCGGGAACGCCGGGGTCGTTGATTCCGGCGGTGTGGGGCAATGCTATAACCGAGGAAATGCTCAACGTTGTCACCGCCGCTGGGCTGACACCTGCCGAAGGTGACAACCGGCAGTTGCTCAAGGCCTTGCGAGTGCTGCTGGCATTGGCCAGCCCGATGGCCACGTCGGTAACGAATGTGTCGTCCTCCAAAGCATTGGCGGCCAATGAGCTAGGGCTGGTGCTTGTCAATGCGAGTAGTGGTGCGAGCACTATCAGCCTGCCGCCGGCGGACCTTGCCTTAGGGGTGCGCGACGTCATTGTGCGTCGGGTCGACAACTCGACTTCGCGCTTGGCAGTGCGCGCTTCGGGCACTGACAAAATCAGATTTCATACCCATCTGGCCCTGGACGGTTACCCGTTTTTTGTCCTGATGGGGGCGGGTGACTGGTGGCATCTGCGTAGTGACGGCGCAGGTAACTGGTGGCCGATCGGTCGCTTTGATGGCACGCCATTGGGCCGGACCGTCTTCGAGACCACAGCACTGCTCAACCCCGGAGGATACGGCCCGCTTAACGGCGCGGTATTCAGTCGCAGCGACTGGCCGTGGTTATGGGATCACGCACAGCAGTCCGGCGCCTTGACCACTGAAGCTGCGAGGGTCGGGGCAGAGGGGGGCTGGACCAGCGGAGACGGCACGCTGACTTTCCGTGGGCCTGAAGGGCGAGGCGAGTTCATCAGAGTGTGCGATGAGGGGCGCGGAGTCGATGCTGGTCGCTCGATCGGCAGTTGGCAGGTCGACATGTTCCGCTCCCATCGACACGAACTCAAAAGCGACATGCTGGGCGTTCCGCTGGTGTCGGCACAGAACGCAGCGCCTGACGCCCTGTTCAATCAGGCCAACATGAGTCTGGGGTTTACCGAAAACACCGGCGGGGCCGAAACCCGCCCGCGCAATATGGCCTATCCCGGCCGAATCAAACTGATCTGACGCTGCCGCTTTCCGGCAGTTCTCAATAGCAAAAGGAAGTGAGCAATGACTTATTACTATGTTGTAAATGAAACAACCCAGGAATTGAGCGGACCGATCGAGTTGCCGATTACTCCAGGTATAGGCGTACAGGTTCCCGGCAATGTGATCGAGTTGACGGAACAATTGCCAGCCGCCGAACCGGGTCATGTCTGGGTCTGGCGCAATGGCCAGACGTTGCAGTTGATCGATTTGCGCAACCGGTTCGTCTACCGCAAGGTCGATGGCAACTATGTCTACTGGACCGAACTGGGACCGCTGCCTGATGACCTGACGGCCAAGCCTCGTCCCAACGCGTATTACTTCTGGAAGGACGATGACTGGGTGCTGAACGTCGAAGCCGAACGTGCCGGGCTGGCGGCGCAGGCGGATGTCGAGCGCGACAGTCGCCTGCGCGAAGTGGTCATTCGCGTTGCTCCACTGCAATACGCGTACGACCTGGGGGAGGCCAGCAGTGATCAGCTGGCATCGCTGCAGGCGTGGAAACGGTACACCCTCAACCTGGCTCGAATTGAGTTGCAAACGGATTATCCATCGAAAATCGAATGGCCGAGCGCACCTGAGCGCCTCGTGGTTTCGCCCACCGTTTAACTCGCAAGTCATTCACTGAAAACTCACCGGCAGCCTTGTGCTTCCAGCATTCGGCTGCCTGTAAAACTGAAAGGTTCTGACGTGGATTATCCAAAAACTGTCCCCGGCGTGGGGTTGATCAACGGCGCCTTCGTCGATGAAAACCCGGTCGCCGGTACCCCGGGATCGTTGATTCCCGCCGCGTGGGGCAACAGCGTCACGCAGGAAATTCTCAACGCGATCAAGGCGGCCGGGCTGACGCCTGATGAAGCCAGAACCGACCAGTTGGCAACGGCCATTGGTGCACTGGTCGATTTCACCAAACTGAAAAATACCCCGAGCACATTGGCCGGTTACGGCATCACCGATGCGGTGGGGCGGTTGCTGGCGGTGCGGCAGATCGAGACCGTCGGAATCACGGTTTACAAGCCCAATCCGAGAGCCAGACGAATTCGCGTGCGATTGGTGGGGGCGGGTGGTTCGGGCGGTGGCTGTGCGCCCATTGCGGCGACGTATCAAGGAATCGGTGGCGGTGGCGGGGCGGGCGCTTATGGCGAGAGCCTGTATGACGTCACCCCGGAAATGTTCGCCGGTGTGCCGGTTTCGCTGGGAGCCGGCGGTGCTGCCCGTAATGCGATCGGCCAGGCGGGCGGCGGCGCGTCCTTCGGATCATTCCTGAGTGTGTCCGGCGGTATGGGCGGGCAGACGATTTCGGTCGTGACGGGAGCGGGTACGTCCGGCTTTGTACAAGGTGGTGCGGGAGGTCAAATAGTGACAGGCGGCAACCTCTGCGGTGCCCGGGGCATTCCCGGTACTTATGCGATGTACAACTCCAATTGGGGAGTGCTTTGCGGTGGCGGCGGCCCAAGTCCCTTTGACGGCGGTGGTCCATTGGTCGGTGTAAACGGCACCGGCATCGCTGGCGCTCGAGGCTCGGGTGGCAGTGGTTCTTGCTCCACCAATGCCTCCGCATCTGTTCTGAGCGGCGCTGGCGGCAACGCTTTTTGTGAAATATGGGAGTACGAATAATGGCCCGTTATGCACGAGTGGAAAACGGTGTTGTGGTCGAACTCATCGATACCGGTGACTACGCGATCACCCAACTGTTTGCTCCCGCTTTCGTCGAGACGATGGTGCCGGTACCGGAGAGTGTGCAGGTCGAAATCGGCGCGCCCGTCGGCGAACTGCGACCTGAGAGCGTGCCGTTGCCGGTTATCGACACTCCTGTCGTCACCCCTGAAATCATCTCCGATCAGCAAGAGCCGCTGATGGCCGCGCGCGCCTGGCGCCAGTCCGGTCTGTCGGCCACCGAGTGGTGGGTGACGCGGCATCGCGACGAACAGGCGCTGGGGCGTGGAACCACGCTCAAGGCTGCGCAGTATCTGGAGTTGCTGGAATACCGCCAGGCGCTGCGCGATTGGCCGGATTCAAGCCGGTTTCCTTCGCCAGTTTCCCGGCCTTCGGCCCCCGATTGGCTAGCCGCTGATGTTGGCTAACGCCGTCAGCATGTATGTGATTTCAGATCAGGAGATAAGTAATGGATTATCCAAAAAGTGTTCCCAGTGCGGGGCTGGTGGATGGCAAGTTTGTCGATGAGGATCCGGTAGCGGGTAAACCAGGATCGTTGATTCCGGCGAGTTGGGGAAACGGCGTCACGCAGGAATTACTGAAGGTCATCCAGACTGCCGGTCTTACACCTGCAGAGTCCGCCAATGATCAGTTGTTGGGGGCTTTACGCAGTAACAGGTTATTTGTGACTGCACCACAATTCGACAGCGGCAAATCGGTTGCAACAACTGAATTTGTAACCCGAGCAGGTTTGCAGTTTTCCGGTTTCGGGTCCTATGGCGCGAGCACAGTTCTGAGTGCTGCCAATATCGGTGGAGTCGCCAGCTTTTCTAGTAACTCGCCGATCACCGCGACTTTGCCTTCAATCAACGGAATTGCCCACGCCAGCACCCTTCACGTGATCAACGCCGGCACCGGTATTCTGACGATCAGTCCGGCAGCCAATGAACAGATCGAAACCTGTAATGGCACATTCGGACCGCTAAAGCTGGATCTTGGTGATTCCGCTTATTTGATCAAGCTGAGCAATCAGTGGCGTTTATATGGGGGATCGGTCAGCGACAGGTACGCGACAGCGCATTCCGGTGTCGTAGGTAACGTCGGTTATCAACGCTATCCCAGCGGTAACATCGACCAGTGGGGCGTTGGCACCACGGATGCCAAAGGCGACGTAAATATCAGCTTTCCTGTCTCTTTTCCCAACGCGTTTTCATCGATCGTGGCCATCCACAATGGGGGCGACAGCGCGATGGTCATCATGTACTCCAACTCTGCGACGAAACAGGGCTGCCGGCTGAAGGTCCGCAGCTACACCGGTGACTTCAGTGCGAACTGGGGTGTTTTTTACCTTGCAAAGGGCTATTGAATGAATCCGTTCAATGTTTTGTTCAGCGCCAGTACCCGGGGCGTCTATGTACCGGGTATCAATTCAATGGATATTCCCGACGACGTTATCGAAATTCCTCAGGGTTACTGGATCTCTCTGCTGCAGCAGATGGCGGTCATCCCGAAAGTGATCGGCGTGCGTGCCGATAACGGCTATCCAATTCTCGTCGATCCACCGCCACCTTCACCGGATGAAGCTGCTGACATCGAGCGCCCGTGGCGTACGGCGCAACTCGCCGCCACCGACGGTCTGGTGGCCCGTGATCGCGATGAACTGGAGGACGGCGGCGGCACCACATTGACCACCGAACAGTACGCCGAATTGCAAACCTATCGCCGTGAATTGCGGGACTGGCCGCAGGGTTCCTTTTTTCCGTTCAGTGAGCATCGGCCGGTTGCGCCAAAGTGGTTGGCTGCTGCGCTGTAAGTCATTCAGGGGGGGTGAAATGGACTATCCAAAAAGCGTTCCCAGTGTCGGGCTGGTGAATGGCAAATTCGTCAATGAAGACGTCGTCGCGGGATTGCCCGGATCGTTGATCCCGGCGACCTGGGGCAACAGCGTTACCGATGAGTTGTTGAACGTCGTCAGGTCTGCGGGTCTTGAACCCAATGAAACCGATGTCACGCAGCTGTTGCAGGCGCTGAAAAAAATCAGTCAGGCCGGTGAGGACAAACATGCGATCGATATCGGAGCCGCCAATCTGTACATGGCCAACTACGTGCCGGCCATCAGTACGTTGAAGGACGGTCTGGCGCTGCGCTTTACTGCTGGTAATGCCAACACTGGAGCGAGCACGTTCGCGCCGAACGGGTTGCTGCCCAAGCCGCTACTGAGCCTGGGGCTGAGTGCTTTGCGGCAAGCGGAGATTGTCGCCAGTAGCATCTGTTCGGTGGTGTACAGCGCTGCATTGGACAGTTGGGTGCTGGTTTACGCCAGCGGCGGTAATGCTGCAAGCGGCCGGTTGTTGGGGGTGAAGACATTTACCGCATCCGGCACCTATGAGCCGACAGCCGGAATGAAGCATGTACTGGTCAAGGTGTTGGCTGGCGGTGGCGGAAGTGCAGGAGTGGGTGCGACTACAACCTCCCAGTATGCAACCGTGGGTGGCGGCGCATCCGGAAGTTATGCTGAAGCATGGCTGTCTTCCGACACGATTGGTTCTCGTCAGGTTGTTACGGTGGGGGCTGGCGGAAGCGCGGGACTCGCAGCGGCGAATGCCGGAAGTGGCGGTACCAGTTCTTTTGGCTCGCTGGTTTCTGCTACCGGTGGTGGAGGGTCGCCGTGGATTGGATTTGTCGCGAATCAGGGCATGGGGCTTTATACCGGAGGCTATCCCGGTCAGACGGCCAGTGGCGGCAACATCGTCAATAGTGCGGGAAATGCGGGTGCCCCCGGGATATCTGTCGCCGGCTCAACCCTTGCTGGACACGGTGGCAGCTCGCCGTTGGGCGGTGGAGGTTTTGGCAACAGCGCAGCAGGCTCTCTGGCCGCACCAGGTTCCGGTTTCGGTTCCGGTGCGGGAGGAATCGCCAACGCCCCCAACCAACCTGGCAGACCAGGTGGCGCAGGTGCTTCAGGCGCCGTGATCATCTACGAGTACGCCTGATGAAAACCTACGCACGCATCGTCAACAACACCGTAGTCGAATTGTTCTCCACTGGCGGCAACATGGAAGAGATGTTTCACCCGGATCTGCTCTGGGTCGACATCACTGAAATCACTCCAGCACCGCAAATCGATTGGACCGCCAACTTTGGCACCCTCGGTTGGGTGTTTGCACTACCTGAAGAACATACGCCCGACGGCCCCCTGAAAACTCTGGCAAAAAAATGGCTTACAGGTATTGGCCTTCAACCATGATTCAATCAGGGCAATATCCAGGGAGGATCAAGCATTATGCAAATTACTGAAAAAGACCTGATCGACATCATGCCCAACGCCCGCACCCAAGCGGGCGTTTTTGTTTCTGCACTCAACAGCGCCATGGCTCGCCGCTACATCGACTCGCCCAAACGCATCGCGGCGTTCCTCGCGCAAGTCGGGCACGAGTCGGGTCAATTGCGTTATGTGCGTGAACTGGGCAACAACCAATACTTGAGCAAATACGACACTGGCACTTTGGCTTTGCGGCTGGGTAACACACCTGAGGCAGATGGCGACGGACAAAAATATCGCGGGCGCGGGTTGATTCAGATTACCGGCCGTTCGAATTACCGTCAGTGCAGCCTCGGTCTGTTCGGTGATGAGCGTCTGTTGTCGTTGCCCGAGCTGCTGGAGCAACCGCAATGGGCCGCCGAGTCTGCGGCATGGTTCTGGGAACAGAACGGCTTGAACGATCTGGCTGATCGTGACCAGTTCAACAGCATCACACGCCGGATCAACGGCGGGTTGAATGGCCTGCAGGATCGCCTGGATATCTGGGCGCGGGCGAGGGCGGTGCTATGTCCGGCTCCTGGCGCGTAATCGGCGCGTTGTTGCTGGCCCTGGTTGGCGCGGCGCTGGCGTGGCAGTTCCAGGACTGGCGCTACGGGCAGCGATTGGCCGAGCAGGCGCGGTTGAATGCCGACACCCTCAATCAGTTGAATGTGGCCGCCGCCAGTGCGCAGCAGGTCGAGCAGGATAAACGTCTGGCCCTCGAGCAACGGCTCGCGGCCAGTGAACAAACCCACTATCGAGCCATGAGCGATGCCCAACGTGATCAGGATCGCCTGCGCGATCGTCTTGCCACTGCTGATCTGCGCCTGTCAGTCCTCATCGACGCTGGCGACGCTGCCCAGGGCTGCGGGGTGCCAGCCACCGCCGGCGCCAGCGGCGTGGATCATGCAGCCATACGCGCCCGACTTGACCCGGCGCATGCTCAACGAATTATCGCCATCACCGACAGCGGCGACCGCGGACTGATTGCCCTGCAGGCGTGTCAGGCCTATGTCAGAGCGCTGGCGCCCGAACATTTTGAATGAGTCTGTGTATTGAAAGCGCACCCGGGTCGTGTACGGTGGTCGTCATTCCACCTGATCCGGAGCGCACCGTGAAAGAGATCACTCAACTGGCTGCCGAGCTTGGCCGACGTCTGCAATTGCTCAACGCGCACGTCACCACTGCCGAATCCTGCACCGGTGGCGGGATCGCCGAGGCGATCACGCGGATTCCCGGGAGTTCGGCGTGGTTCGAGGCCGGTTACGTGACCTACTCCAACCGACAGAAAACCCGGCAACTGAATGTGCCCGCCGAATTGTTCGACACGGTCGGGGCGGTCAGTCGCGAGGTGGTCGAGGCGATGGTGCGGGGTGCGCAGCAGAACAGCCTGGCGCGATTTGCCGTGGCAGTCAGCGGCGTGGCCGGGCCCGACGGCGGGACACCGAGCAAACCGGTGGGCACCGTATGGCTTGCCTGGGGAGTAGGCGAGGCGGTTTCCAGCGATGTCCAGCACTTCCCCGGCAACCGCGACGAGGTCCGCCGACAAACGGTGAAGGCCGCGCTAGAGGGGCTGCTGCGACTAGCGGCACGAGAAATCGAAAATCAGGGGTAGGCGATCCGCGAACGCTGTGGAATAATACTGGCTACTTATACAGGTGTTGGCCGTCAGGCCTTATTGATTACGTGAGGACTTTAATGGACGACAACAAGAAGAAAGCCTTGGCTGCGGCCCTGGGTCAGATCGAACGTCAATTCGGCAAGGGTGCCGTAATGCGTATGGGCGATCAGGACCGTCAGGCGATCCCATCCATTTCCACTGGCTCTCTGGGTCTGGACATTGCACTCGGCATCGGCGGTCTGCCAAAAGGCCGTATTGTTGAAATCTACGGTCCTGAATCCTCCGGTAAAACCACACTGACACTGTCGGTGATCGCCCAGGCTCAAAAAGCCGGTGCGACCTGCGCCTTCGTCGACGCCGAACACGCCCTCGACCCTGAGTACGCCGGCAAGCTGGGCGTCAACGTCGATGACCTGCTGGTTTCCCAGCCGGACACCGGTGAACAGGCTCTGGAAATCACCGACATGCTGGTGCGCTCCAACGCCGTCGACGTGATCATCGTCGACTCCGTGGCTGCACTGGTGCCGAAGGCTGAAATCGAAGGCGAAATGGGTGACATGCACGTGGGCCTGCAAGCCCGTCTGATGTCCCAGGCACTGCGCAAGATCACCGGTAACATCAAGAACGCCAACTGCCTGGTGATCTTTATCAACCAGATCCGCATGAAGATCGGCGTGATGTTCGGCAGCCCGGAAACCACCACCGGTGGTAACGCGCTGAAGTTCTACGCCTCGGTCCGTCTCGACATCCGCCGTACCGGCGCGGTGAAGGAAGGCGACGAAGTGGTCGGCAGCGAAACCCGCGTCAAAGTCGTGAAGAACAAGGTGGCTTCGCCGTTCCGTCAGGCCGAGTTCCAGATTCTTTACGGCAAGGGCATCTACCTCAACGGCGAGATGATCGACCTGGGCGTGTTGCACGGTTTCGTCGAGAAATCCGGCGCCTGGTATGCCTATGAAGGCACCAAGATCGGTCAGGGCAAGGCCAACTCGGCCAAGTTCCTGGCGGACAACCCGGAAGTTGCTGCCAAGCTCGAGAAGCAGCTGCGTGACAAACTGTTGTCGCCAGCCGTGATCGCGGACTCCAAGGCTTCTGCAGTCAAAGAGACTGAAGACGACCTGGCTGACGCTGATATCTGATAGCAGCGATGACCACCGCCGTACTTGATACCCTCGTCGCGGTGCGGCGAACCGCCATGGACCTGCTCGCTCGACGCGAGCACGGTCGAGTCGAGCTGACGCGTAAACTGCGTCAGCGCGGCGCCGAGGCGGAGATGATCGAAACAGCCCTTGACCGTTTGACGGAAGAGGGGCTGCTTTCCGAAGCCCGATATCTGGAAAGTTTTGTTTCCTATCGTGCCCGTTCCGGTTACGGCCCTTTGCGCATTCGCGAAGAGCTGGGTCAGCGTGGTTTGCAACGCGCCGATATCGAACTCGCCCTGCGTGAAAGCGGTATCGACTGGCAGGAGCAACTGCGCGATACGTGGCAGCGCAAGTTCTCCGGGCATTTGCCCATTGATGCCAAGGAGCGGGCCAAACAGGGCCGGTTCCTAGCGTATCGGGGCTTTTCGATGGAGATGATCAATCGCTTGTTCAGCGGCAGAGGGATGGACGATTAAGTCGGTTTAAATAAAAAACGGCCCGCTATGAAAATAGCGGGCCGTTTTTTTTTGCCTTCAAATAACTTTCGAGGGCTCGCGTGCGCGTTGTGTGGTCTGCGGTCGGGTGTGCGCCCAGTTTTCCGGCAGGTTGATGTAATCCACCAGTTCTCTGAGTCGCCCATGATTCCGGGCATTGAAGGCGAAGGCCAGTCGCACCAGATGGCTGTATTGCGCGTCGTCGTGCTCCTCGCCGCTGTAGGCGTGTTGATGGAACTGGTCACTCAAGCATAAGTCGGCGAAAGCCGCCTGCATATGCGCCAACGCCTGGTCGCTGAGCGGGTGATTCATGCGGATCACGAACTGGCGCTTGAGCCAGCGGCTGGAGTGGAAGTTGCTATAGAACTGGTTGATCTCTGCCACCGCCTCGTCGACGCTGTAGACCAACCGCATCAGCTTCAGGTCAGTGGGCAGGATGTAGCGGTTGTCTTCCAGTTGCTGACGAATAAAGTCCAGCGCGCCCTGCCAGAACGTTCCGCCTGGCGTATCCAGCAGCACTACCGGCACCAAGGGGCTTTTACCGGTCTGGATCAATGTCAGCACTTCCAGTGCTTCGTCCAGGGTGCCGAACCCGCCGGGGCACAGCACCAGTGCATCGGCTTCCTTGACGAAGAACAATTTGCGGGTAAAGAAGAAATGGAACGGCAGCAGATTGCCGGTACCGTCCACGGTCGGGTTGGCATGCTGTTCGAAAGGCAGGGTGATATTGAACCCGAGGCTGTGATCGCGCCCGGCCCCTTCGTGCGCGGCGGCCATGATGCCGCCGCCAGCGCCGGTGATGACCATCATGTTCGAGCGTGTCAGGGCGGCGCCGAGTTCGCGGGCCATGGCATACAGCGGATGCTCGACCGGCGTGCGCGCCGAGCCAAACACTGTAACCTTGCGCCGACCCTTGAATTGTTCCAGCACCCGGAACGCCTGCTCCAGCTCACGCAGAGCCTGCAAAGTGATCTTGGCGTTCCAGCGGTTGTGATCCTCTTGGGCCATGCGCAGCACGGTCAGGATCATGTCGCGATAAATCGGCAGGTTCGGGCTGTCGGGGGAAATCTGCTTGAGCTGTTCTTCGACCTTGCTGATGAGGTCGGGGCCGCTTTCCTGGAAATGCCGGCTGAGCAGGTCATTCGGTTGGTAAGGCATTCAACGTCTCCTTCTGCACAGAGCTTGTGGCCCTGACATGCGGCGTCAGTGCCGCGCTGCAAAAACAAACACTCGGCAGTCCTTTTCTGCCGTGAACGGGTAATCGGAAATACTTTGAATCTAGACCCTCATGAGCCATTACGCAGCCTTGATCATTACGCCATGAAGTCTGTTCTGGCAATCATCACTTATTGGACAGCCAACGGCTATTCACCGCTCGTCCGAAGGTCCGCCATAGAGCAATCACTCTGATTTACTGATCTACAGGCACTGTACGACAGCTATAAATCAGCAACCGTACACAAGGTGCGCGCTTTTCAAGGATTCGCGGGTAACAGCAAGGAGGCGGGAGAGATGGCCAGAGTGGTTCTGGAAATCGATACGCAGCTGTATCGGATGCTCAAGGCATCAGCCGAGGCCAATCAAGTGAGTCTCGAAGAGGAGTGCTGCCGTCGGTTGGCAGGTGGAGAACGACGTTCTCGCTACTTGCAGGCGCTGGTGGCCGAGTTGCGCGCCGAGGATGAACAGCGGCGCGCCAAAGCCGGATGATTACTTCTTCTTCGCCGGAGCCGCTTTCGGGCAGTCGGAATCCTGATAGCTGGCCGAGCCGATGGCTTTGTTGGTCTTATATTCAGAGAAGTCGTAACGCATGATCGCGCCCTTGGCCATCAGCTTGCGGTACGACGGGTTATTGCACACCGAAGCGCCCAGCTGGAAATACACGGCTTTTGGGTCCGCGCGCATCTTTTCGGCGTGGCTGGCCTGCACGCTCAGGTGGTTGATCAGGGTAACGCCTTCAACGGTGTAGCCCTGATCGAGAATGTCTTCGTTGATCGCCCGTGGTGTGCCAACGCTGCTTTGCTCGGCGATGTTGCGCAGTTCTTTGTTCAGATTCTGCTCTTTCAGGGACGCCGCTTGGGCGCTGAAGGACAACGCCAGTGCGATGGCCGCGGTAGGTACGATAAGGCGCAGCATGAAACTCTCCTGATTCAGTGACTGGTGGTTCGACCAGCCCCGTGGCTGTGCGTTCAGTGGCGCCGGATTATAGGGGAGCCGGTCGGGACGGTACAGGTTTGCGCTCGCCGCTCTGCTAGACTGCCGGCCTTTATTGCCTTGCCGAGTGCTGTGCGTGTCGAGTTTTCCTGCCGTGAGGCGTTGCCCGTGAGCCATCATGCCCCCAACGCCGTAGCCCGCTTGCGCGATCAGCGCGAGGACGAGGGTATCAAGCCGATTCAGGCCCGTGGTTTTCGCTCCGAGCGTTGCCGCGACTGCCGGGTGATCATCAGCCATTGCCTGTGCGCCTGGCGGCCGACGGTGGAAACCCGGTCTGGCGTGTGCCTGATCATGACCGGCAAGGAAGTGTTCAAGCCGAGCAACACTGGTTGGCTGATTGCCGATGTGGTGCGTGACAACCATGCCTTCATCTGGTCGCGTACCGAGCCGGATCCGCAGATGCTGGCGCTGCTTGACGACCCGCAATGGCAGCCGTATCTGGTGTTTCCTGGCGAATACGTTGAACCGTCGCGGGTGACCAACACCGTCACACCCGATACCAGCAAACGTCCGCTGTTCATTCTGCTGGATGCGACCTGGACCGAGGCGCGCAAGATCTTCCGCAAGAGTCCGTATTTTGACCGCTTGCCGATTCTCAGCCTGCTGCCGGACAAACTTTCGCGCTATCGCCTGCGTCGCTCCACCCGCAGCGAGCACCTGTGCACCGCCGAAGTCGCGGCGTTGTGCCTGGAACTGGCCGGGGACAGCGACGCGGCGTCAGCGCTGGACGCTTATTTCGATGTGTTCAGCCAGCATTACCTCGGTGCCAAACAGCAGTTGGACATGAATGAATCGACGCCGGCCCATGCCGAGTTGCTGCCCTATATACGAAAGCCGCAGCCGGAGTTGGCTCAATAGTGGCCCATACTGCACAAGCCCGCAGCCGTGCTGCTTGACCACCCCGGCTGCGCTGGGCATGCTTGGCGCCGATTAGGGTGCGGCCAAGGTTTGAAACGCCGTGTTTGCTGTTGATTGGCGTTGAACGTGCCCCTGTGGATTCCGCTTCAAGCGGCATCTTGAGTTGTTTTGGCCAGACCGGAATGCACCGGGTCTGCCATCAAAAACAGGATCATTTGAAAAATGGCCACATACGACATCCTGATTGCCGATGATCACCCGCTGTTTCGTAGCGCACTGCATCAAGCGGTGACCCTGGGCCTCGGCTCGGACGTGCGTCTGGTGGAGGTGGCGAGCATCGCCGAACTGGAAGCACGCCTGACCGAAAAGGCTGACTGGGATCTGGTCCTGCTCGACCTGAACATGCCCGGCGCTTTCGGATTTTCCGGGTTGGTCATGCTGCGGGGACAATATCCGCAGATTCCTGTGGTGATGGTCTCGGCGCAGGAAGAAGCTTCGGTGATGGTCAAGTCGCGGGAGTTCGGCGCCAGTGGCTTCATTCCCAAGTCCAGCGACCTGAGCGTGATTCAGCAAGCGGTGCGTAAAGTGCTCGATGGCGACGTGTTCTGGCCGCCGCAGGCGTTCGAAGCAGTCAGCGTCTCCGACGAAGCCAAAGCCGCCAGCGACGGCCTGGCCAGCCTCACTCCGCAACAGTTCCGCGTCCTGACCATGGTCTGTGAAGGTTTGCTGAACAAGCAGATTGCCTATGAGTTGAATGTGTCCGAGGCGACCATCAAAGCCCATGTCACGGCGATTTTTCGCAAGCTGAACGTGCGCACCCGGACCCAGGCGGCACTCCTTCTGCAACAACTTGAGTCAATTCCGAGCCAATAATCGCTGGCGTCTTCACGCTTTTTTGACTTTTGTTGCTCTAGCTTTCCCACTCCTTTTTGGCTGGTTTCTACTTTATGTCACCTTTCAAGGGCCAGACCGGCCTTAAACGCATCCTCAACGCCTCCGGTTATTCGCTGGACGGCCTGCGCGCAGCCTTCACCGGCGAAGCAGCGTTCCGCCAACTGGTACTGCTGAATGTGGTGCTGATTCCGCTGACGTTCTTCCTTAATGTCAGCCGTGTCGAACAAGCGGTGCTGATCGCGGTCTGCCTGCTGGCGCTGATCGTCGAGCTACTGAACTCGGCGGTAGAAGCGGCCATCGACCGCATCTCGCTGGAACTGCACCCGCTGTCGAAGAACGCCAAGGACATGGGCAGCGCCGCGCAATTCGTGGCCCTGAGCATGATTGCCCTGGTGTGGGCGGTGATTCTGCTTTAAGCGATACTCGGCAACACGATCTCGTCGCTGCGCTGCACCCCGGCGGTGAAAGCGCGGCACAGATCGAGAAATTCGCGCATGGCCGAGGTTTGGTACTTCTGCTTGTGCCAGATGAAGTAGAACTGCCGGGCCAGATCCAGATCAGGTGTTTCCACCGCCACCAGACTGCCACGGCGAAACGCATCACGCAGCGCCAGCCGCGAAATACAGCCAATCCCCAGCCCGGATTCCACTGCGCGTTTGATCGCTTCGGTGTGTTCCAGTTCGAGACGGATATTCAGCGCACTGCGATGGTGGCGCATGGCTTGATCGAAGGTCAGCCGCGTCCCAGAGCCTTGTTCGCGCAGAATCCATGCTTCGTGGGTCAACTCTTCCATGGTCGCGCTGCCGCGTCTGGCCAGCGGATGCTGCGGCGCGCAGAACACCACCAGCTCATCCTCGACCCAGCTCTGCACTTCGATGTCCGGGTGGCTGCAATCGCCTTCAATCAGACCCAGATCAATTTCGTAGTGGGCGACCTGGTGCACGATATTGGCAGTGTTCTGCACGTGCAGTTTCACCTGGCTTTCCGGATGGCGCTGCATGAAGCTGCCGATCAACAGGGTTGCCAGGTAATTGCCGATGGTCAGGGTCGCGCCCACCGACAGCGAGCCGAAGCCGGATTTGCCGTTGAGCAGGTCTTCGATTTCCTTGGACTGGTCGAGCAGGGCCACCGCTTGCGGCAACAGCTGTTTGCCGAGCGCGTTGAGGCTCAGGCGTTTGCCGGCGCGATCGAACAGCTGGCAGCTGGACTGGCGCTCCAGTTCGGTGATCGAAGTGCTCGCCGCCGATTGCGAAAGGTTGAGCAGACCCGCAGCACGGGATACGCTTTCCTGCTGGGCGACGGCGACGAAGACTTGCAGTTGACGAAGAGTAAATCGCATATCGATATAACCGATAACCCTTATCTTAATAATCCAGTTAACAGATATTGTCGTCGCTATTAGAATGCGTTGCAATTGCGCACTGTCGGCCGCAAAGGCGAGCGCAGACCCAATATCCAGGAGTCCCACGTACATGAGCAACATGAACCACGAGCGTGTCCTCAGTGTTCACCACTGGAACGACACTCTGTTCAGCTTCAAGTGCACCCGCGATCCGGGCCTGCGCTTCGAGAACGGTCAGTTCGTGATGATCGGCCTGCAACAGCCCAACGGCCGCCCGCTTATGCGCGCTTACTCGATCGCCAGCCCAAACTGGGAAGAGCATCTCGAGTTCTTCAGCATCAAGGTGCCAGATGGTCCGCTGACTTCGCAGTTGCAGCACTTGAAGGAAGGCGACGAGATCATCATCTCGAAGAAGCCTACCGGCACCCTGGTACTGGACGACCTGAATCCGGGCAAGCATCTGTATCTGCTGAGCACCGGCACCGGTCTGGCGCCATTCATGAGCGTGATCCAGGACCCGGAAACCTACGAGCGCTTTGAAAAAGTGATCCTGGTGCACGGCGTGCGTTACGTCAACGAAGTCGCCTACCGCGAATTCATCACCGAGCATCTGCCGCAGAACGAGTTCTTCGGCGAAGCGCTGCGTGACAAGCTGATCTACTACCCGACCGTGACCCGCGAGCCGTTCGAGAACCAGGGCCGTCTGACCGACCTGATGCGCAGCGGCAAGCTGTTCAGCGACATCGGTCTGCCACCGATCAACCCGCAGGACGACCGCGCAATGATCTGCGGCAGCCCGAGCATGCTCGACGAGACCAGCGAAGTGCTCGACAGCTTCGGTCTGAAGATCTCGGCGCGGATGCGCGAGCCGGGTGATTATCTGATCGAGCGTGCGTTCGTCGAGAAGTAAGCAGCACGAAAAAGCCCCCATTGCCTGTGCAGGCAATGGGGGCTTTTTTATGCCCGAAACATTTCCTTCATGCCTGCCACAATCCATGTAGGAGCTGCCGCAGGCTGCGATCTTTTGATCTTGCTTTTAAGATCAAAATCAAAAGATCGCAGCCTGCGGCAGCTCCTACAGGGGGGTAGTGTTTCAGGCTGAGGCCGGGATGACTTCCAGCACGCATATCCGCTCCGGCGTCGGATAGTGCCAGCGCACGTCCAGATCCCAGAACTGCGCGCCGTACTCGCGCTCCGGCGCCGGCGTCTGATACGCCGGGCGCGGATCCTGCGCCAGGCACTGCTCGATCAACTCCACCAAAGGCTCGGCAAGGCGCTGGGCATGCATTTGAGCCTGTTGCAGCGCGGCATCCTTCCACTGCACGTCGATCAGCAGCGGCGCGGCGCTGGCGATGCTATTGACGGCGTCGGGGATGATGTCGGCGTAAGGCACGTAGGGTTTGATGTCGAGAATCGGCGTGCCGTCGAGCAAATCGATACCCGAGATGAACAGCCGATTGGCCTCGACCTTGTCCAGCTTCACCACTGACTGGCCGATGCCATTCGGACGGTGGGTGGCGCGGGTGGCGAACACGCCCATGGACTTGTTGCCCCCCAGCCGTGGCGGCCGCACCTTCAGGCGCGGCTTTTCCTCCAGCGCTTGATGAAACAGGAACAGCAGCCAGACATGGCTGACCTGCTCCAGACCTTGCACGGCCTCACCCTGATCGAACGGCGCCACCAGTTCCAGCACGCCACGGGCGGCGGGGGCCAGTTGTGGCTGGCGCGGAATGGCGAACTTCTCCTTGAAGCAGGAGCGCACGAAGCCGATGGGGGAGACGTTGTAGGTCATGGTCTGGAATCGAGGCGGGAGCGGGGTGGGGATGATAACCCGGAGGGCTTCAAGACGGGGCTGACACGGCCGGCGTCTTCGCGGGCAAGCCCGCTCCCACAGGGATTTCCGTTGAAATCAGATTTTGCATTGGTCACAAAACCTGTGGGAGCGTGGCTTGCCCGCGAAGGGCGCGGCGCCGACTCAGTTCCTGAGCAGATGATCAGCCGCGAACGCGCAGGGTCAGGCCCTTGAGGAAGTTGCGCAGCAACTGGTCGCCGCATGGGCGGTAGTTGGTGTGGCCGACCTTGCGGAACAGCGCGCTCAGCTCAGGCTTGGATACCGGGAACTCGGCGGCCTTGAGGATCGCGTGCATGTCGTCTTCTTTCAGCTCGAAGGCCACGCGCAGTTTCTTCAGGATGATGTTGTTGGTCACCGGCACTTCGATCGGCTGCGGCGGACGGCTTTCGTCCTTGCCACGCTTGAAGATCACCAGGCCGTCGAGGAAGTGTGCGATCACTTCGTCCGGGCAGCGCACGAAACCTTCTTCGTCTTCTTCTTTCTTGTCGAGCCAGGTCACTACGTCGGCGAGCGTTACGTCCATGCCGCCGAGTTTGATGATCTCGACTACCTTCTTGTCGCTGATGTCGAGCATGTAGCGCACGCTGCGCAGTACGTCGTTATGAACCATGTGGATAATCCTGATGCGTTGTGGGCAGCGCGCACGGGCGCTGCCGGAATGTGTGGCGGCAGTGGAAGTCTCAGAACTTCTCTTTGCCGGACAGGTAGCGCCATTGGCCGACCGGGACCTTGCCGATCGACACGCCGCCAATGCGGATCCGGCGAATACCGACGACCTTCAGGCCAACCGCTTCACAGAATTGGGCGATGATCCCCGGCTGCGGGTTCTTCATGGCGAAGCGCAGGCGGTTTTCGTTCTGCCAGCTGGCCTTGACCGGCGGCAGCTCCTTGCCCTTGTGGGTGAGGCCGTGCTGCAGGCGATTGAGGCCGTGAGCCACCATCTCGCCTTCGACCTCGACCACGTATTCCTGCTCGATCTTCGCCGCGTCGGCGGTGAGCTTGCGCAGGATTTTCCAGTCCTGCGTAAACACCAGCAGGCCGCTGGCCTTGGGTTGCAGGTCGGCGCTGGCGGTCAGGCGCAGGAAGTGCCCGCGCAATGGCCGCTTGCCGTAGCGGTGCTCTTCGCTGAGGGTTTCGGCGTCGAGCGATTGCATGGCGGTGTCGACATCCATGCCCGCCGGCACGTTGAGCAGAATCGTGACCGGCTCCGGTGCGGTGGCCTTGGCGTCCTTGTCGAGTTCGACCTTCTGGTCGCCGACCTTGAACTGCGGCTCGTCGATCACTTCGCCGTCCACGGTGACCCAGCCGCCCTCAATGAACAGCTCGGCCTCCCGGCGGGAGCAACCTACCAGTTCGATAAGGCGTTTGGAGAGGCGAATCGGGTCAGTCATGACAGGGCCGTAACAAAAAAAGGGGTGAGCATTGTACCTGCCTGGCGCCGGTTAAGCCCGGTTCGATTTGCAGGTGTTCGCATTTCCTGTGGGAGCTGGCTTGCCAGCGATGGCATCACCTCGGTATGTCTGACAGACCGAGTCGTCTGCATCGCTGGCAAGCCAGCTCCCACAGAGGGTGTGTTTCGTCAGGCGTGGCTGGAGCGCTGTTGATTCTGGCGCAAACGCATATGCAGCAACGGGTACGGCTGACCCATGCCATCGACCTCCGAGCGGCCGATCACTTCGAAACCTTGCTTGAAGTAGAACCCCAGCGCCTGCGGGTTCTGTTCGTTGACGTCCAGTTCGTCGGCGTTCAGGTGCTGCAGGGCGTAGTTCAGCAGTTTCTTGCCCAGACCCTTGCCTCGATGCTCGGGATCGATGAACAGCATTTCGATCTTGCCTGCGGCGACCCCGGCAAACCCGGTGATGCGCTGATTGGCGTCCTTGGTACAGATCAGCATCACTGCATCCAGATAACGGGTGAGCACCAGATTGCGCAGCAATTCGATGTAGCTGTCCGGCAGAAAATCATGGGTCGCGCGGACCGAGGCCTCCCAGACCCGGGTCAATTCCTGATAGTCGCTGAGTTTCGGCGTGTGAATGACCGAATGCTGACGCATGCCCGTTTGCCTCTTTTCTGGTGAATAAGCGGGAGTCCTTCCCACAGCAAACGATAGCCGTAAAAAAGCCCCGCATCTCGTAAAAAGAGCGGGGCTTTTGCTATCAGCACGATCCCTGTAGGAGCTGCCGCAGGCTGCGATCTTTTGATCTTGTTTTTAAGATCAAGAGATCGCAGCCTGCGGCAGCTCCTACAGGGGCGCGGCGTCAGATCTGCTCAGCCCACAAATCGTATTCGTCGGCGTCAGTCACCTTGCACCAGACCTTGTCGCCCGGCTTGAGGTTGCTGCCGTTGTCGATGAACACGTTGCCGTCGATTTCCGGGGCATCGAAGAAGCAGCGGCCGACCGCGCCTTGTTCGTCGACTTCGTCTACCAGCACTTCGATTTCACGGCCGATGCGCATCTGCAGACGCGCCGAGCTGATCGCCTGCTGGTGCGCCATGAAGCGCTCCCAGCGATCCTGCTTGACCTCGTCCGGGACCACTTCCAGGTCCAGATCGTTGGCCGGTGCGCCGTCTACCGGCGAGTACTGGAAGCAGCCAACGCGGTCGAGCTGGGCTTCGGTCAGCCAGTTCAACAGGTACTGGAAGTCTTCTTCGGTTTCACCCGGGAAGCCGACGATGAAGGTCGAACGGATGATCAGGTCCGGGCAGATTTCGCGCCAGTTCTTGATCCGCGCCAACGTCTTGTCTTCGAACGCCGGGCGTTTCATCGACTTCAGGACTTTCGGGCTGGCGTGCTGGAACGGGATGTCCAGGTACGGCAGGATCTTGCCGGCGGCCATCAGCGGGATCAGCTCGTCAACGTGTGGGTACGGGTAAACGTAGTGCAGACGGACCCAGACGCCGAGGGTGCTCAGCGCTTCGCAGAGTTCGGTCATGCGGGTTTTCACCGGCGCGCCGTTCCAGAAACCGGTGCGGTATTTGACGTCGACGCCATAGGCGCTGGTGTCCTGAGAAATCACCAGCAGCTCCTTGACGCCGGATTTGACCAGACGCTGAGCTTCGTCGAGCACGTCGCCGACCGGACGGCTGACCAGTTTGCCGCGCATCGACGGGATGATGCAGAACGAGCAGCTGTGGTTGCAGCCTTCGGAAATCTTCAGGTATGCGTAGTGACGCGGGGTCAGTTTGATGCCTTGCGGCGGCACCAGGTCGATCAGCGGGTTGTGGTCCTGTTTCGGCGGCACCACTTCGTGCACCGCGTTGACTACTTGCTCGTACTGCTGCGGACCGGTCACGGCCAGCACGCTCGGGTGTACGTCGCGGATGTTGCCTTCTTCCACGCCCATGCAACCGGTGACGATCACCTTGCCGTTTTCCTTGATCGCTTCACCGATCACTTCCAGCGATTCCGCCTTGGCCGAGTCGATGAAACCGCAGGTGTTGACCACCACCACGTCCGCGTCCTGATAAGTGGACACCACGTCATAGCCTTCCATGCGCAGCTGGGTCAGGATGCGCTCGGAGTCGACCAGTGCTTTCGGGCAACCCAGAGATACGAAGCCAACCTTGGGATTGGCCGGCGCAGGAGTGGTGGACATGTCTAACCTCGGTGTTTTGTGACGCCGCTTGCCTGGTGTGGAAACCGACGGACGGGCGCTTGAAGGGCGCCTCTGATCAAAAAGTGCGCAATTCTAGCGGTGAGCAACGCACTTGACCAGCTTTATGCAGGGAAATACGACGAGTGCTGCGCTATGCTTCGCGCCGTTGAGCTTTACCGATTTTTTACAGTCAACAAAACGTCTGTAACAACAGGTAAAACAGCGCATGCTGCACCACAAAGCATAGTGCTTCATTCAAAGAAGCCGGTTCGAGAATCAGGAGTGTTGGATGGGTCAGGCAAGTAGTCAGGCGGCGGGCGCCGAGCATTCGGCTGCAAAACCGCTGAGCATGCTGGTCGCGGCAGTCGGGGTAGTTTACGGCGACATCGGCACGAGCCCGTTGTACACCCTTAAAGAAGTGTTTTCCGGCGCGTATGGCGTGCCCGTCAATCACGATGGTGTGCTGGGCATTCTGTCGTTGATCTTCTGGTCGCTGATCTGGGTCGTGTCGATCAAATACATGATGTTCGTCCTGCGTGCCGACAACCAGGGCGAGGGCGGGATCATGGCGCTCACGGCCCTGGCGCGGCGTGCGGCGGGCGGGCGCAAGAGGTTGCGCTCATTGCTGGTGGTCTGCGGACTGATCGGCGCGGCGCTGTTCTACGGCGACAGCATGATCACCCCGGCGATTTCCGTACTGTCGGCGATTGAAGGTCTGGGGCTGGCGTTCGACGGCATCGATCACTGGGTGGTACCGCTGTCGTTGGTGGTACTGGTCGGCTTGTTCCTGATCCAGCGCCACGGTACGGCGCGGATCGGCATTCTGTTCGGGCCGATCATGGTCACCTGGTTCCTCGTGCTCGCGGCCCTCGGTGTGTATGGCATCAGCCACACCCCGGAAGTGCTGCATGCGCTGAATCCGATGTGGGCCGTGCGCTTTTTCATGGTGCATGCCGGCATGGGCGTGGCGATCCTCGGCGCGGTGGTGCTGGCGCTGACCGGTGCTGAAGCGCTGTACGCCGACATGGGCCACTTCGGCCGCAAGCCAATTGCCCGTGCGTGGTTCATCCTGGTGCTGCCGGCGCTGGTGCTGAACTACTTCGGTCAAGGTGCACTGCTGCTGGAGAATCCGGATGCCGCGCGCAACCCGTTCTATCTGCTGGCGCCGAGCTGGGCACTGATTCCACTGGTGGCCCTGTCGACCCTGGCGACGGTAATTGCCTCGCAAGCAGTGATTTCCGGCGCGTTCTCCCTGACCCGTCAGGCGATCCAGCTCGGCTACATTCCGCGCATGTACATCCAGCACACCTCCAGCGATGAGCAGGGCCAGATCTACATTGGCGCGGTGAACTGGTCGCTGATGGTTGGCGTAGTGCTGCTGGTGATCGGTTTCGAATCCTCCGGTGCGCTGGCCTCGGCCTATGGCGTGGCGGTGACCGGCACCATGCTGATGACCACCATCCTGGTGTCGGCGGTGATGTTGCTGTTGTGGAAATGGCCTCCAGTCCTTGCTGTACCGGTGCTGATCGGTTTCCTGCTGGTGGACGGCCTGTACTTCGCCGCCAACGTGCCGAAGATCGTGCAGGGCGGCGCCTTCCCGGTGATCGCCGGTATCGCGCTGTTCGTGCTGATGACCACCTGGAAGCGCGGCAAACAACTGCTGGTCGATCGTCTCGACGAAGGCGCGCTGCCGTTGCCGATCTTCATCAGCAGCATCCGCGTGCAACCGCCGCACCGGGTGCAGGGCACCGCGGTGTTCCTCACCGCGCGCTCCGACGCGGTGCCGCACGCGCTGTTGCACAACCTGCTGCATAACCAGGTGCTGCACGAGCAAGTGGTGCTGCTGACCGTGGTCTACGAAGACATCCCACGCGTCCCGCCATCGCGCCGTTTCGAAGTCGAAGCCCACGGCGAAGGCTTCTTCCGGGTGATCCTGCATTTCGGCTTCACCGACGAGCCGGACGTGCCACAAGCGCTGAAACTGTGCCATCTGGACGATCTGGACTTCAGCCCGATGCGTACCACTTACTTCCTCAGTCGCGAAACGGTCATTGCCTCGAAACTTGAGGGTATGGCGCGTTGGCGAGAGGCGTTGTTTGCGTTCATGTTGAAGAATGCCAACGGTAATCTGCGGTTCTTCAATCTGCCGCTGAACCGGGTGATTGAGTTGGGGACGCAGGTCGAAATGTAGTCCCACAGCAATTGAAAAGCCCCCGTCGGCCTTGCGGCTGGCGGGGGCTTTTTTGTGACTGGGCACTTAGCCCCTGAATCCAGCACAAATTCCTGTGGGAGCTGGCTTGCCAGCGATGAGGCCCGGTCATTCACCACAAAATCCAGATCAAAAGATCGCAGCCTTCGGCAGCTCCTACAGGTTTCGCATTCCAGGTAGGAGCTGCCGAGGGCTGCGATACGAAATACGGGCACGGTACGTCAGCAAGGACTGATGATTGATCTGAATTCAGCGCAATCCCCCTGTAGGAGTGAGCCTGCTCGCGATAGCGGAGTGTCAGCCAATGATTTACTAACAGACACTCCGCTATCGCGAGCAGGCTCACTCCTACAAAGGGATAGGGGATGCTCGGGAATGCAAAAAGCCCCCGCAACCGTAAGGCTGCGGGGGCTTTTCGTGTCGCCGGGTCAGATCACTCTGTCGGCTGATCCTTGGCTTGACGCTTCTCGATCAAGTCCACCAGACGCTTGGCCAACGCCGGGTAGTTCTCGTCGAAGTGGTGACCGCCAGGAAGCTTCACCGCTTCGCCTACCGCTGTCTTGTCGGTGCAGCCGCTCTCATCGGTTTCTTCCGCGCCATAGATGCACACGACCTTGGCCGGAGGCAGCTTGGCCATTTCCGGACCGGTGGCGGCTTCTTTGCCGGCGTTGCCGAGCCAGCCTTCGACTTCGATTTCGAAGCTGCCGGTGCGGGCGAAAGCCAGCAGGATGATTGCGTCGACGCGCTGCTGCTCGGTCTCCGGCAGGCGGTTGTAGATTGCCGGCAGGACGTCGGCACCGAATGAGTAACCGGTGAGAATGAAGCGCTTGGTGCCCCATTTCTGCCGGTAGTGCTGCATCAGTTCGGTCAGGTCCAGCGCGCTTTGCTCAGGGCTCTTGTGCTGCCAGTAGTAGCGCAGGGTGTCGATGCCGACCACCGGGTAGCCGATCTTGGCCATCTCGCCCGCGACGTCGCGGTCGAGGTCGCGCCAGCCGCCGTCGCCGGAGAGGAACAGGGTCACCGTGTCCTTGGCCTGACCGGCCGGCACTTCCACCACCGGGATCGCCAGACCGCCGTTGGCCTTGTCGCCGCCGACGAGGATCTTGCGCAGTTCGTTGTTCAGCACTTGCGGCAGGTTGATGTCGTAGTCGCTGATGCTGGTTTCGGCGTTCGGTTGATCGCGCACGAAACCGGCGCTGGTGTCGTCCGGGTTGTCGTTCCACGCCACCAGCCAGTGGCCATGGGCGGCGGACTTCGGCAGCAGGTGAGTGCAGCCGGGTTTTTCCAGGGCGAGGTCAACCGAGATGGCCTGAGCCTTGTCGTCCTTCTGCTCGGACAACCAGCGCCAGGCCAGCACGGCGCCCGGGCCGATACCGCTGACCAGCGTGGCCGGGCCATTCAGTTCGCGCAGGCCGGTTTGCAGGGCGCGGCTCTGTTGCAGGCAGTCCTTGGGCAGAATCACCTGAACGATCTGCGCCGAGGCGCTACGGCTCAGGGTGCTCAGTTGGGCGTCGGTCAGCTTCTGGTCGTCATTGACCGCCACCAGCACCTGCGCCTTGGGCTGGGTGCCCGGGATGACGCGGGTCATCACCGTGCCATCAGCGGCAGTCAGCGGTTGCAGCGTCGGTTGAGGGGCGGGTCGTTTGAGGTACCAGTAACCGCCGCCGGCAATCACGGCCAGCACCAGCAGTGCGGCCAGGATGTACTTCAGGGAGCGTTGAATCATCAGCGTTTCACCAATCCAGTCAAGCCGCCCGCGATCAGGGCAGCAGTGTCGGCCAGCGCGACCAGCGGATCGAGTCCGGCGGGCACGGCCATATAACGGGGTTCCCAGTCAGGCTGGAACTTGTCTTTGAAGCGGCGCAAGCCTTGGAAGTTGTACAGCTGCTCACCACGGCGGAAGACCATCGAGCCCAGACGCTGGGTCAGCGGTGCACCACGCCGGGGTTGCAACCCCGACAACGGCACCATGCCCAGGCTGAAGCGCGCGTATCCGTGACTCTTATAGTGTTGAATCAGGCCGACCATCATGAATTCCATGGTCAGCTTGGGGGCGTCCGGGTGCGCGCGCATCAGGTCGAGACTGGCCAGGTCATGGCTGTAGGTCTCGAGCAGGTTGGCGAACGCCACCGGGCGGCCTTCGAAGCGAATCACCGCAATGCGGAAATGCTTCAGGTAATCGTCGCTGAAACGGCCGAGGGAGAAACCTTTCTCGCGCACGTTCTTGCCGGTCAGCCACGCATCGGAAATCACTTTCAGCTCGTCCATCGGCGCTTGGCCTGGCTCAAAGATTTCCAGCGACAGACCATCGCGGGTGCCGCGGTTCCAGGTGTAGCGCAGGTCCTTCATCTCTTTGCCCTTGGCTTCCAGGTCAAAGCGCTGCAGGTCGACCCGGGCTTCTTCGCCGAGCTTGATCGCGGTCAGGCCGATGTCCATGTAGTACGGCAGGTTCTCCGCGCGCACCTGGTAGAACACCGGGCGAGTGTGATGGATGTCGCACAGGTCGCGGAACTGCCAGATCATTTCCGCGCGTTGCAGACTCGGACCGATCGGGTCGTACAGCGCCACCAGACTGCGGCCACGGCGGGCGTACATCAGAAACGCCTCGTCGTTGGGGTGGAACAGCAGCGCCTTGTCACCCGTCAGGGCGAGGCCGCCATCGGGTTGCGACGAGGCCATCAGAATCTTCGCCGCGCGATCCAGCTCGTCCGGTGTCGGCAGGTGGATCACCGGGCGGGCAGTGCGCAGCAGCCAGGTCAGGGCGATCACCAGCAACAGCACGGCGGCACCGAGCAGCGAGCGCAAGCCGCGCGGCGCATCGGCGTCGAGGGTGAACTGCCACCACAATTGATGGCTGTAAGGCACGTCCTGGTAGGCGAACAGCAACAGCCAGGTCGACGCGCCCAACACGCAGAGACTGGCCACCAGATACAGCGGCGAGAACGGCAGTTCGGTCAAGCGACTCGGACGATAGAACGAACGGCGGAACACCCCCAGCAGCGCGGCGGTGAGCGTCATCAGCGTGGCTTCTTCCCAGTCGAAGCCTTTGAGCAGCGAGAGCAGGGCACCAACCAGCAGCAGAATGGTGGTCAGCATCCACGCCGCCGACAGCCGGCGGCGCAGGCCTTGGGCGAGCAGCAGGCAAAGCACGCCGATCAGGCTGGCGCCGAAGTGCGAGGCGTCGACCAGGCGATGTGGAATCAGAAAGCCGATGTGTTCCAGGCGCGTGTCGATCTCCGGGGTCGCGCCGGAAAACAGCAGCACCACACCGGACAGGAACACCAGTACTGCCAGAATCGGTGCGGCCAGACCCGATGCAGCGCGCATGGTCTGGGTCTGGAACAGACGCTGGCCTTCGTTGATCAGCAAGAACACGCAGGCCACCAGCAGTGGCAGCACCACGTAGATCAGGCGATAGAGCAGCAGGGCAGCGGCCAGTGGCGCGGCGCCGAGGGTGTCGGCGAACGCGGCGAGCAGGATCGCTTCGAACACCCCGACGCCACCGGGTACATGGCTGAGCACACCAGCGGCCAGGGCCAGCAGGTACACCAGCAGGAACGCGCCGAATGGCGGGGCTTCCGGCAGCAGCAGATAAAGTACGGTGGCCGCCGCCGCGACGTCGAGGGCGGTGATGATCAGTTGCAGAAAGGTCAGGCGTCGACCCGGCAGGCGCAGCGTGCGGCGACCGGCGCGGACCAGCAGGTTATCGCGGTACGGCTGCTCCGGCAGGCGACGGCGATAGATGCCGATCGCCAGAATCGCGCCAAGCCCCAGCACTACCGCGGCAATCGTTCCGAGCAGGCCTTCCGACAGGCCCAGGGCAGCGGAGGCCGCGGGCAG
Source organism: Pseudomonas sp. Eth.TT006 (assembly GCF_054456575.1). Classification (NCBI taxonomy): domain Bacteria; kingdom Pseudomonadati; phylum Pseudomonadota; class Gammaproteobacteria; order Pseudomonadales; family Pseudomonadaceae; genus Pseudomonas; species Pseudomonas sp. Eth.TT006. The sequence goes on from NZ_JBTJEN010000002.1 coordinate 539,602, forward strand.
GTTGCTCAGGGTTGCCAGAGCGGCCAGCGGTGGCAGGGCGCAACCCAGCGACAGGCTGGCGAACAGGGTCATGTGTGCGACTTCCGACGCCCCCAGACCATGCCGTGCATATAAACGGTAGCGCACCGAGCCGCCGGACAGCAGCGACAGACCGATGGCGTTGCCGATCGCAAACGCGGTAAAACCGCCCAGCGCCAGGGTACGCGGCGGCAGGGTAACGCCGGCGTAGCGGCTGGCCGACCATTCATAACCGAGCAAGATGATGAAGCCGACTACCGTCGCGCTCAATGCACCGAGCAGGGCCGGTTTCGGCACGGCCAGGATCGAGTCATGCAGGGCATACAGATCGAGTTCGCTCAGCAGGTGGCGACAGGCAATCAGCGCAATGGCAAACAGCAGCAATGTGACCGCCAGACCGATCGGCTGGCGATATTTGCTCAACCGATCCAGCACGCGCAGGCGCTCGGGTTTGATCGGATGTTCTGCTGTGACGGTGTCTTGTGGATCAGACGAGTTGGCGCGCATCAATCACCTCTTGGATTGTGCGCGACAGGATGGAGGTATCCAGCCAAGTTACCAATCCCTGTAGAAAAAAATAATCACAAAATACTACGCCTCTCATCCGGGATCGGCGAGGGCGGTTCATGGATTGCAGACGTCTTGCCTGCGACTCAAGCATAGTCGCAACTCGGTGGGTCTGACGATCCTGAGCGTTTCACTGCAGCGTGACAGATCATTGTTGCGAAAGGACTTTTTCCACAGATACAAAAAAGGCCACTCTTTCGAGCAGCCTTTTTTGATGTTTGGTTGCGGGAGCCGGATTTGAACCGACGACCTTCGGGTTATGAGCCCGACGAGCTACCAGACTGCTCCATCCCGCGTCTGTGTGGCGGCATTCTACAGGCGAACGGCGAGGTGTCAACCGCTAATCCCGTAAAGGGTCAAATAAGTGTGAATTTGCGTCAAACGGACGTAGGCAAACGCTAAGTTTCGGAAACGCAACGAATTCCTGTTTGTCGCCAGACGTGGATGCCGGGACGGATTACAAAACAGGCGCGCACAAAAAAGGCCACTCTTTCGAGTAGCCTTTTTTGATGTTTGGTTGCGGGAGCCGGATTTGAACCGACGACCTTCGGGTTATGAGCCCGACGAGCTACCAGACTGCTCCATCCCGCGTCTGTGTGGCGGCATTCTACAGAGGATTGCCGGGCTGTCAACCTTCAATCCGGATAAATCTGTTCCGGTTCAATCGGTTAGCGCTTTTATAACTTTGCCGCAGGGGCTGCAGGGCAGGTGTGGCAAGGGTTTCAGCTCTATTGGCGAGCAATCTATGATTGAGAAAATAAATTCAACGGCCTTTTCCTACATCAGGAAAAGAACATTCAGACTACTGGTGCTATATACAGGTGTGAGTGAGATACTGCGGATCCGGCTCGCCATGTTTCCTTTTCTGTCATGACCCAGCGAAAAATCATCCACGTCGACTGTGACTGCTTCTATGCCGCCATCGAGATGCGCGACGACCCGAACCTCGCCGGCAAACCGTTGGCGGTGGGCGGGTCGGCGGATCGGCGCGGGGTGATTGCCACCTGCAACTATGAAGCGCGCGCCTATGGCGTGCGTTCGGCGATGTCCTCCGGGCATGCCTTGAAGCTGTGCCCCGACCTGACCATCGTCAAGCCGCGCATGGATGCTTACCGCGAAGCGTCGAAGGAAATCCACACGATCTTCCGTGACTACACGGATCTGATTGAGCCGCTGTCGCTGGACGAGGCCTATCTCGATGTCTCCGACAGTGCGCATTTTGGCGGCAGCGCCACCCGCATCGCCCAGGACATTCGGCGGCGGGTGTCCAATCAATTGCACATCACGGTTTCTGCCGGGGTCGCGCCGAACAAGTTTCTGGCGAAGATTGCCAGCGACTGGAAGAAACCCAACGGTTTGTTCGTGATCACTCCGGATCAGGTCGAGAATTTTGTCAGCGGCTTGCCGGTGAGCAAGTTGCACGGCGTCGGCAAGGTCACCGCTGACAAGCTGGGCAAGCTCGGCATCGCCGACTGCCTGCAATTGCGCGAGTGGGACAAGTTGGCGCTGGTGCGCGAATTCGGCAGTTTCGGTGAGCGCCTTTGGAGTCTGGCTCGCGGGATCGATGAGCGCTTGGTGCACAACGACAGCCGTCGTCAGTCGATCAGTGTAGAAAATACCTACGACGTCGATCTGCCGGATCTGCGCAGTTGCCTGGACAAACTACCGGAGCTGCTTGATACCCTGAAAACCCGCATGGAGCGGATCGACAGCAGCTACCGGCCAGGTAAGCCGTTCGTCAAAGTGAAGTTTCACGACTTTACCCAGACCACGCTGGAACAGGCCGGGGCAGGGCGCGACTTGGGCAGTTATCAATTGATGCTGACGCAGGCGTTCAACCGTGGGGGGAAACCGGTGCGGTTGTTGGGGGTGGGCGTCAGGCTGGAAGACTTGCGCGGCGGGTTTGAGCAGATGGAGTTGTTTGAACGCTGAGTTCAGCGGTGAATTTCAGATAGCTTTCGCGAGCAAGCCCGCTCCCACAACTGATCGAGTTCCTTCAGTGGAATGCAATCAACTGTGGGAGCGGGCTTGCTCGCGAAGCTTTTCGCTTTAATTCGGTCCCGGATCAGCCACCAGACGCCCGGCATCCTTGGTCAGCGACTTTAGAAACTCGGCCTGCAACTCAGGATCGTTGCGTGTCAGCTCGATCAGGCTTTGTTCCAGTTCGCTGGCTTCTTCTTCCAGACCCAGTTCCGACAGGCGTTTGACCCGGTGGACCCACTGGCTCACTTCGTCGTCTTCCAGGTCGTCGTAAATCAGCCCGTGCGCCTCAAGCAGCTTGCTGCGCAGGTGGCTGCTGATGGTCAGGGACGTGTCGCTGTGCACATCGTCCTTGCCGTCCTCGACGCTGATCTGCAGTTTGCCGACATGATTGAGGTCATTTTCGGCGAACGGACTGTCCAGCAGGTTCAGGCGCAGCACGCCGTTGCGATCGGTGGTCATGTCGAAGGTCTGCTTGCCGGCCTTGACCTGCACCGGCCGCTCGCTCCACGGCAGGCTCGAATACTCCATGCGCTTGTCGCGCTGGACTTCATCGATACCGGCCAGGTTCTGTTGCGCACGACCATGGGACGGCACGTTCATGAACGGGTTGACGCCGGCAATGCCGTAGCTCAGCCAGTCCTTGGTCACGCTGTCCGGCAGGTTGCCGAGGGCAAACACGTTGACCACATTCGCACCGACACCCGCCACCACGGCCACGGCGCCCAGCGGAATCTCGTAGATTTCCCGCCAGGGTTGGTAAGGCGTGTAGCGGTCATAACGACGGGTGACTTCGAACTCGGTGACTTCGAAGGTCTTCTGTTCGTTGATTTTCACGCGGCGCTGCGGCAGCTCAAGCACCTTGGGCTCACCGACATCGATCTGCAGGCTGTGATCGAGCAGTTTGCGCTCGACCCGCTCTTCGTGCTCGCTGCGCTGTGACATCTGATTGGCACAGCCGCTGACCAGCAGGGCGCCGCACAAGGCGGCGCCTCCGAGGCCCAGGGTGTTTCGCTTGAACATGAGGTCTCTATCTGGAATCAGCGGCGGATACGGGCCTGAAGGAAAGACAGCACGTCGGCCACAGGCAATGCTTGCGCCTCGCCCTCGGTACGACTCTTGTATTCCAGGTTGCCTTCGGCAAGACCGCGGTCGCTGACCACGATCCGGTGCGGAATGCCGATCAGCTCCATGTCCGCGAACTTGATACCCGGGCTGGTTTTCTTGTCGCGATCGTCCAGCAGCACTTCGAAACCGGCCGCCGTCAGTTCGGCGTACAGCTTGTCGGTGGCTTCGCGCACCTGCTCGGTTTCATAGCGCAGCGGTACCAGAGCGATCTGGAACGGCGCCAGGGTGTCGCTCCAGATGATGCCGTTTTCGTCGTTGTTCTGCTCGATGGCAGCCGCGACCACGCGGGATACGCCGATACCGTAGCAACCCATTTCCAGGGTCACTGGCTTGCCGTTCTCGCCCAGCACTTCGCACTTCATCGCCTTGCTGTACTTGTTGCCCAGCTGGAAGATGTGCCCGACTTCGATACCGCGCTTGATTTCCAGGGTGCCCTTGCCGTCCGGGCTCGGGTCGCCGGCCACCACGTTACGCAGGTCGGCAACGGTCGGAACCGGCAGATCACGCTCCCAGTTCACGCCGAAGTAGTGCTTGTCGTCGATGTTCGCGCCGATGGCGAAGTCGCTCATCAGCTCGACCGAACGGTCGATGATGATCGGCAGCGGCAGGTTCAGCGGGCCGAGGGAGCCGGCGCCGGCGCCAATGGCGTCACGCAGTTCGGCATCGGAGGCCATGACCAGCGGGCTGGCCACGCCTGGCTGCTGGGCAGCCTTGATCTCGTTGAGTTCGTGGTCGCCACGAACCACCAGCGCGATCAGCTTGCCTTCTTCCTCGGCGTGGACGATCAGGGTCTTGATGGTCTTTTCAATCGGCAGATTGAATTTTTCCACCAGCGCGGCAATGGTCTTGGTGTCCGGGGTGTCGACCAGGCGCAGCTCTTCGTTCGGCGCTGGACGCGAGGTTTCGCGTGGCACGGCTTCGGCTTTCTCGATGTTCGCCGCGTAGTCGGAGCCATTGCTGAAGACGATATCGTCTTCGCCGGACTCGGCCAGGACGTGGAACTCGTGCGAACCGGCACCACCGATCGAGCCGTTGTCAGCCTCGACCGGACGGAATTTCAGGCCCAGACGGGTGAACACGTTGCAGTACGCCTGATGCATGCGGTCGTAGGTGACCTGCAGCGATGCCTGATCGGCGTGGAACGAGTAGGCGTCCTTCATGATGAATTCGCGGCCGCGCATCAAGCCGAAGCGTGGGCGGATTTCGTCACGGAATTTGGTCTGGATCTGGTACAGGTTGATCGGCAGCTGCTTGTAGCTGCTCAACTCGTTGCGCATCAGATCGGTGATCACTTCTTCGTGGGTCGGGCCCGCGCAGAAGTCGCGACCGTGGCGGTCCTTGATGCGCAGCAGCTCAGGGCCGTACTCGTCCCAGCGCCCCGATTCCTGCCACAGCTCGGCCGGCTGGGTGCTCGGCATCAACACTTCAAGCGAGCCGGCAGCGTTCATTTCTTCGCGAACGATGGCTTCTACCTTGCGCATTACCCGCAAGCCCATCGGCAGCCAGGTGTACAGGCCCGAAGCGAGTTTGCGGATCATGCCGGCGCGCAGCATCAGCTGATGGCTGATCACGACCGCATCGGAAGGCGTTTCTTTCTGTGTGGCGAGCAAAAATTGACTGGTGCGCATGGTTGGCCGTTGTCGGTTGCTATGACTGGAAATGACGGAGCAGTGTACCGGCGAGAGTTGCCGACGTACAGGATTGCGCTCTGCGGTGAGGCTCAACGGCGGGAATCCTCCCGCCGTATCTGAAATGTCCTACGACTCTTCCACGACAGAGGTCGCTGCAGGCTCGGGCGTTGGCTTGGGGCCTTCGCGGCGATTTTCCTGGAACCAGTGCAGGGCGATCAGCAGCAGCGTCGGTACCCCGAGCGCGGCAGTGATCATGAAGAAGCTGTGGTAGCCGAACTTCTCGACCATCACCCCGGAATAACCGCCGATCAGACGCGGCAGCAGCAGCATGATCGAGCTGAGCAGGGCGTACTGGGTCGCCGAGAACTTCAGGTTGGTCAGGCTCGACAGGTAGGCGACGAACGCCGAGGTGGCGAGCCCGGAGCTAAAGTTGTCCAGAGAAATGGTCACCACCAGCATCTGCAGGTTTGGCCCCATGTCGGCCAGCATCACAAAGAGCAGGTTGGTGGCCGCCGATGCCGCGCCGCCGATGAACAGGATCGGCAGAATGCCGAAGCGCACGATCAGCAGGCCGCCCATGCCGGCGCCGACGAGGGTCATGATCAGGCCGAAGATCTTGCTGACGCTGGCGATCTGGTCCTTGGTGAAGCCCTGATCGATATAGAACACGTTGGCCATCACGCCCATTACCGTGTCGGACATCCGATAGCTGGCGATCAGCCCGAGCAACAGCAGCGCCTGCCAGCGGTAGCGCACGATGAAGTCGTTGACCGGAGTCAGCACCGGCGCCAGACCGCGACGGCCCATGGTCGACAGGCACAGGCCGGTGAGCAGGGTGTAGAGGATGGCGCGCAGGAAGGCTCGGTCTTCCAGCAGCAGGTCGAGCGGACTCATGCTGCCGAACAGCACGCTGGCGAAATCGGTGTTGTAAAGCTGGGTGAACATGGCCGGAACGGACACCAGCAGCACGATCAGCACGAAGACCGAGGCCAGTTGATGCACGAAGCTGTAGCGGCCGGCCTGCAATTGCGTGCGCAGTGGCACCGGTGGTTCGCGCATCAGCAGCGAAGTCAGCAGGGCAGGAACCATCAGTACGCCGAACAGGGCATAGGTTCCGGTCCAGGCCGAATGCTGATAATTGAAGCCAGTGGAACCGAAGCCTTCAGCGAAAAACAGCGCGCCCGCGGTAGCGAGCAGGGCGGCGACGCGGTATCCGGACATGTAGCTGGCGGCCAAAGCGGCCTGCCGGCTGTCGTCAGCAATCTCTAGGCGATAGGCATCTACCGCAATATCCTGCGTCGCGGAAGCGAAGGCGACGATGACGGCAATCGCGATCAGCCACGACAAGTGTTTCTGCGGGTCACAGAACCCCATGCCGATCAGGCCGAGGATCACCAGCGTCTGCGACAGCACCAGCCACGAACGACGGCGGCCCAGTTTGCCCAATAAAGGCAGGCGCCATTGGTCGAGCAGCGGCGACCAGACCCACTTGAAGGCATACGCCAAGCCGATCAGGCTCGCATAGCCAATCGTTTCACGGGCCACACCGGCTTCACGCAGCCAGACTGAAAGCGTGGAAAATACCAGCATGTACGGCAGGCCGGCAGCGAAACCGAGCAACAACAGCACAAGCGTCGAAGGACTGGCATAGGCGGCGAGCGCGGCGCGCCAGGTTTTACGGGGCATGGGCTGAAGTCTGCCTCAAAATTGCGAAAACAAAGCGCGCACTCTAACCGCTGTGCTCTACCGGACGCCAGCCATGGCGCTGAATATCCACACGATTGTTCAGGACGGTGATGCCTTCAGCCCGTAACCGCGCGCGTTGTTCGTCCCCTGACGGGCTGCCCAGTGGCAGGCTGATCCGACCGCCGGCGCCCAAAACACGGTGCCACGGCAGTTTGGTGTCACCTGGTAACTGACTCAGGGTCCGGCCAACCCAGCGCGCGGCACGCCCCAGCCCCGCCAGTTCGGCCAACTGACCATAGCTGACGACTTTGCCTTCCGGCACCTGGGCCAGGGTCGAGTAGAGCGCCGTGCGTCGGATTTGCGCCTCGCTGTCTGGCTCACGGGTTGTCTCTGTCACGCGCGCGGTTCCTGAACATGGGTTGTGGATGCACTCAGCCTAATCTGTGGCGGGCCAATTGAGAAATGAACTCAATGGAAATCGCTCGGTCAGTCCTTGTCAGTGGATTATTCCTACGGATAATGCCGACCCTTTTTTGCAACCTTGAGCCCTCGATTCGCTTATGTTGTCCAGAACCCTGCTGTGCCTTGCTGTCTTCAGTGCGTCCACGCCCCTGCTTGCCGATACCGTCTGGTTGAAGAACGGTGACAAACTCAGCGGCAAAATTTCCCTGTTCGATGGCGGCAAATTGCTGATCCAGACCCAGTACGCGGGTGCGGTCACGATCGACTGGAAACAGGTCAAGACCCTGGAAAGTGATCAGGAGTTGTTGGTCAAGCAAGACGCCTACACCGGTGAAAAGGCCAAATCGCTGACTGCGGCTGATGACGGCAAGGTCACCCTGGCCAACGGCGAAGCGCCGAAAACCGTGGAGCTGGCGAGCATCCAGCAGATCCTCAAGCCCAAACCAGTGGTCGAGGATCTGGTGTGGAAGGGCAACGTCGGTCTGGCCATGGATTATCAGCGCGCCGAAAAAGACACCGACGACTACGACGTCGATTTCAAGACCACTGCGCGTCACGGTCGCTGGCGTCACACGGCTGAAGGCGAATACAACCGCGAGGTGCAGGACGAGCAGGTCACCACCAACAACTGGCGCGCCGAATATGCCCTCGACCGTTTCCTGACCGACAAGTGGTTTTGGCAGGGGCGTCTGAACTACAAACGTGACTACGTCGAAGAGCTGTCGCGTCAACGCGTGGTCGGTACCGGTCCGGGTTACCAGTTCTGGGATGACGAGCTGGGTGCGTTCTCGCTGGGTTCGCTGCTCAACCGTACCGATTACGAGTACAGCGATGGCGGCAAGGACAACTTCTACTCGGTCGCCATGAAGTGGGATTACAACCGCTACCTGATCGGCAAGAAGGTCGAGTTCTTCACCAACGGCGAACTGGGCAAGCCGCTGTCCGACGTGGCCAATTACGCGCTGGATGCCGAGATGGGCCTGCGTTACAAGGTTACCGACTGGGCGTCGCTCAACCTCAAGGCCGAGCGTGACATTATCAGCGGTACCAAGGATGCGGATTTGAACAAGACCCGCTACACCGCAGGGTTTGGCGTGGCCTGGTAAGACCGAAGCAAAAGATCGCCGGCTGCGGCAGTTTCTACAGATCAACATCTTGTAGAGCTGCCGCAGGCGGCGATCTTTTTTGTGCCTGAAAAACACACGCCCACAAAAAAGCCCCGCTTTTGAGGGCGGGGCTCTTTTCTAAAGAAGCTACAAGTTAGATAACTTGTACTTCTTCAGCTTGCATGCCTTTCTGACCGCGGGTAGCGATGAAAGAAACCTGTTGGCCTTCTTTCAGGCTTTTGAAGCCGTCGGATTGGATAGCTTTGAAGTGAACGAACAGGTCGTCACCGGATTGTGGAGTGATGAAGCCGAAGCCTTTTTCATCGTTGAACCACTTAACGGTACCGGTTTGGCGATTAGACATGGTGTAACTCCTTGAACAAAGATAACTGCGACTCAGGAAGAACCCTGGCCGAGACTGAGTGCAAAGAGCAGGAAAAATTCTTGTAGATGGTTGGATCGAAATTCAACATATCGTGTAGAGATTCTCAGTGACACAAGCAACACAGTGACGCCACCTTAACCCTTTTTCGGGAACGTGCCAATGCTTCTTGCGAAGGAATAACTGTTTTAAGGATCGGCGGTCTGCCGTTTCGTCGTCAGAGCCAGTTTTTTCAGGCTGTTCGCCGAGAATTGCAGCGCAGACTTTGAACCCGGCGGCGCGCCCGGTAAGATGCCGGACAGATTTTTTCCACCTCGCTATTCAGGACACCCCGCCATGAGCATCAAATCGGACAAGTGGATTCGCCGCATGGCGCAGGAACACGGCATGATCGAGCCTTTCGTCGAGCGCCAGGTGCGCGGCAGCGACGACAGCCGGGTGATCTCCTACGGTGTGTCGAGCTACGGCTACGACGTGCGTTGCACCAACCACTTCAAGGTGTTCACCAACATCAATTCGGCGATCGTCGATCCGAAAAACTTCGACGCCGGCAGCTTTGTCGACATCCACAGCGACGTCTGCATCATTCCGCCAAACTCCTTCGCCCTGGCCAGCACCGTCGAGTACTTCCGTATTCCGCGTAATGTCCTGACCATCTGCCTGGGTAAAAGCACCTACGCGCGCTGCGGCATCATCGTCAACGTCACCCCGCTCGAGCCTGAGTGGGAAGGCCACGTGACTCTGGAATTCTCCAACACCACCAACCTGCCGGCGAAGATCTACGCCAACGAAGGCGTGGCGCAGATGCTGTTCCTCGAATCGGACGAGCAGTGCGAAGTTTCCTACAAGGACCGTGGCGGCAAATATCAGGGCCAGCGTGGCGTGACCCTGCCGCGGACCTGATCCATCCGGCGGTTTTCGGGAATTCTTTGGCGGGCAGACACTCTATGAGGGTGTACTGCCCGTTTTTTGTTTGTGCAAAAGCGGGCCTTCGCCGAGGAGGTTCCATGAAGATCGATCCGCATATCACCGCCGAGCTGGCAAGGCTTGAGCCCAATCAGGTGGGCGTCCTGGCCTGGTCCCTGCTGGCGCATCCGGCCATGCAGATGGCCGGCGGAATTCCCGGTCAACCTGATCCCGATACTCCCAACGAACAACCCACCGAGCCGGGCGAACCGGTGCTACCGGACGAACCGCCACCGGCGCCTGTCGCCTGATCCCGTCTGAATGAATGGCCTGTCCGCTGTGGTTGCGCAAAACCTCAGCTGACAGGCCATATTTCGCCATCGCCGATGACGAAAATCCTGCACTGCGCATCCTTTTCGACCTGATAGCCGCCAGTGAAAGCGCCAAACGCCGGCAGCAGACTCAGGCGCTCGCCGAGTCTGAAGCAGGCCAGACGCAAACTCTGCCGCCCGCGGCCATGCAGCCGATAGACCGGATGTACGTGGCCTGCCAGTACATGGCGTTCGGGATGCGGGTCAGGTTCGTGTTGCAAGGCGAATGGCCCCAGCAATAGCGGCTCCGGCACCACGCGGATATTCAGCGAGGCGGGTGGGTCACCGGCGCGTTTGTCGTGGTTGCCGCGAATCAGCGTCATCGGCAGATTGGCGTGGCGGGCGCGCCATTGCGCCAGCGCATTCAAGGTGCCAGGGGCATGCGAGCCGGGGCCGTGCAGGAAGTCGCCGAGGAATATCAGTAGGCGACAAGGCAATTTCTCCAGCAGACGGTCGAGTACCGCGATGTTTGCCGCCGTGGTCCCCAGCGGCACCGGCTGGCCGAGACTGCGATAGGCCGCGGCTTTGCCGAAATGCACGTCGGCAATCAGCAGTGCCTCCTGTGCCGGCCAGTACAGGGCTTTTTCCGGCAGCAGCCAGAGTTCTTCGCCCGCCAGCCGCACCGGGTAACCGCTGCTCATCAGGCGCTACCCTTGTCGGCGGATTGCTCCAGATCGCCGACCATCCGTCTGATCCGGTCGGCGAGCTTTTCCGAGCTCATGCTTTCGCGCATGCGCTCTACCAGCAGCGGAAAGCCCAGCGGTGTTGGGCGTTTGATCAGGTGCAGGTCCAGTTTCATGTGGTTGATCCGTTCCAGGGTCTGTTCCAGTCGACGAATATCCAGCTCTTCCCGTAGGACTTCTTCCCCGGCCTGGGCTAGCAGCAGGTTGTCGGCGTCATATTGTTTGAACACCTCGAAAAACAGCCCGCTGGAGGCCTGAACCTGACGGGTGCTTTTCGGCGCGCCGGGGTAACCGGCGAACACCAGCCCGGCGATTCGGGCGATTTCACGAAAGCGCCGCAGCGCCAACTCTCCTGCATTCAGGCTGGCCAGCACATCGGCCAGCAAATGCTCCGGGCTGAGCAGCGCGGCATCAAGTTGTTCGGACCAATCGACTGGCGTGGCGCTCAGCAGTTCCAGGCCGTAGTCGTTGACCGCGATCGAGAACGTCAGCGGCTGGCGCTGACTCACCCGCCATGCCAACAGACTGGCGAGCCCCAAGTGCACTTGGCGTCCGGCGAACGGGTAGAGAAACAGGTGCCAGCCCTCGCGCGACTTCAGCACTTCTGCCAGCAGGTTCTCGGTGGTGGGCAGTCCCGACCAGCGCGCCTGAGTGTGCAGCAACGGTTGCAGCGCGTGCATTTCCGGCCCGCTGAACTCACCTTGCGCAGCGGCGCTGAAGCGGCTGACCACCGCAGCGGCCAGCTCATTGGAAAGTGGCATGCGCCCGCCATTCCAGCGCGGCACAGCGGCTTTTTTCGCGGTGCTGCGTTTGACGTAAGCGGTCATGTTTTCCACCCGCACCAGCTCCAGCAGACGCCCGGCAAACAGAAAGCCGTCGCCCGGCTTCAGTCGCGCAATAAAGCCTTCCTCGACGCTGCCCAATTGCTTGCCGCCGCCACCCTTGCTCCAGAACTTCAGATTGATGCTCGCATCGCTGACGATGGTGCCGATGCTCATCCGGTGACGGCGCGCGAGCCGCGCATCGGGGACACGCCACACGCCGTGTTCGTCCGGTTCGACCCTTCGGTAGTCCGGATACGCCGTCAGCGAAAACCCGCCGTGGCGTACGAACGCCAGCGCCCAGGCCCAATCCGCCGGCGTCAGGTCACGATAAGCCCAGGCGCCACGGACTTCTTCGTACAGATCTTCGGGAATAAAGCCACCGCCCAAGGCCATGCTGACCAGATGCTGCACTAGCACGTCCAGCGGCTTGTACGGTGACAGGCGCGGTTCGATGCGCCTTTGCTCCACGGCATCGCGCGCGGCGACGGCCTCCAGCAGCTCCAGGCTGTGGGTCGGCACCAGCGTCACCCGCGAGCTGCGCCCGGGCGCGTGACCGGAGCGCCCGGCCCGCTGCATCAGCCGCGCCACGCCTTTTGCTGAGCCGATTTGCAGCACGCGCTCCACCGGCAGAAAGTCCACGCCCAGATCCAGACTCGAGGTGCAGACCACCGCTTTCAGCAGCCCGTCCTTCAACGCCTGTTCCACCCAGTCGCGGGTCTCGCGGGACAGTGAGCTGTGGTGCAGCGCGATCAGTCCGGCCCAGTCCGGCCGGGCTTCAAGCAACGCCTGATACCAGATTTCCGACTGCGCCCGGGTATTGGTGAACACCAGGCTGCTGGCGCAGGTGTCCAGTTCGGCGACCACTTGCGGCAGCATCTTCAGACCGATATGCCCGGCCCACGGAAAACGTTCGATGGCCGGTGGGATCAAGGTGTCGACCTGCAGGGTTTTGTCGCTTTGGCCCTGCACGGTGACGCCGCCGCCCTGTGGGATCAGCACCTGTTCGGCGTGGGATTGATTACCGAGGGTGGCGGACACGCCCCACACGATCAGCTCGGGTTGCCAATGACGCAGGCGCGCCAATGCCAGTTGCAGTTGCACGCCGCGCTTGTTGCCGAGCAATTCGTGCCATTCATCCACGACGATCATGCGCAGGCTCGCCAGCGCGGTTTTGGCGTCGGCGCGGGCCAGCAGCAGGGTCAGGCTTTCCGGGGTGGTGATCAACGTGGTTGGCAGGCGCCGGCCCTGACGCGCGCGTTCGGCGCTGCTGGTGTCGCCGGTGCGCAGGCCGATGCTCCACGGAAGCTGTAAATCGCTGACCGGCCCTTGCAAGGCGCGGGCGGTGTCGGCGGCGAGCGCGCGCATCGGGGTGATCCACAACACAGTCAACGGTTCGGCGGGGGCTTTGCGTTTTTTGGGGGCTGCGACTGGAGGCTTAAGGCGTGCGAAGCGGTTGAGCGCCGCGAACCACACCGCGTAGGTTTTACCGGCACCGGTGCTGGCATGCAGCAGCCCCGATTCACCGCGTTTGACCGCGCTCCACACCTGCTTTTGAAAGGCGAACGGCTTCCAGCCGCGTGCGCTGAACCAGGTTTTTGCGAGGTCGGGGGATGTCGCCATGCCTGCTGCGCACGCTCTGGAAGGGTTCTTCCAGTGACCACGCGGACATGCGAAAGGTTTAAAAACACCGCAATCAATGTAGGAGCTGCCGCAGGCTGCGATCTTTTGATCTTGATTTTGGTTATAGAACCCAAGATCAAAAGATCGCAGCCTGCGGCAGCTCCTACAGGGATTAGCGTTACTTGAGGTTGCCGCTGAGGAACTGCTTCAGCCGTTCGCTTTTCGGATTGCCCAGCACGTCTTCCGGCGCGCCTTCTTCTTCCACCAGGCCCTGATGCAGGAACAGCACCTGGCTGGAGACTTTGCGCGCAAAGCTCATTTCGTGGGTGACCATGATCATCGTCCGGCCTTCCTCGGCCAGGCCCTGAATCACTCGCAGCACTTCACCCACCAGTTCCGGGTCGAGGGCCGAGGTCGGTTCGTCGAACAGCATCACTTCCGGTTCCATCGCCAGCGCGCGGGCAATCGCCACCCGCTGTTGCTGGCCGCCGGAGAGAAACGCCGGGTACTGATCGGCGACCCGCGCCGGCAGGCCGACCTTGTCCAGATAACGCCGGGCGCGCTCTTCGGCTTCCTGCTTGCTGCAACCCAGCACCCGGCGCGGGGCCATGGTGATGTTTTCCAGCACGGTCATGTGGCTCCACAGATTGAAATGCTGGAACACCATCGCCAGGCGCGTACGCAGGCGCTGCAGCTCATTCGGATCGGCGACATGCATGCCGTGGCGGTCGGTGGCCATGCGGATCGGCTGGCCGTCGAGGCTCATGGCGCCGTCGTTGGGTTGTTCGAGGAAGTTGATGCAACGCAGAAACGTGCTTTTGCCCGAGCCGCTGGCGCCGATCAGGCTGATCACGTCGCCGGTCTTGGCCTTGAGCGAAACGCCTTTGAGCACCTGATGGTCGCCATAGCTTTTGTGCAGGCCTTCAACGGTCAATTTGTACATGGGACAGACATCCTCAAGGCGAAAGTAGGTAGCCGCTGCGATAGGCTTCGGCGCCCGCCACGTGGGCGATCACCATGCCAGCAGTGGCCATGCGCCGCAGCGAGCGGGCGTACAGCAGGCCGGCGGCAGTGCAATAAATGGGGGTGACCCGGTCGTGGATCGGGTCGATGATTTCGGCAATCTGTTGCCCGGCCTGCAGGTATTGCCCGGCCGTGGCGCTGTACACCAGCAAGCCGCCCACCGGGGTGGTCACCGGTTCAACCCCGGCCAGCGGCGTGGCGGGGTACGGCAAGGGTGGCTGCGGCTTGGTCTCGCCGACGATGGCGTCGAACTGGATCAGGTAATCGATCAGTGCCTGGCAGTCGCGGCTGGCCAGCGGGTGATTGACGTCACCCTGACCGCGCAACTCCACGGTCACCGAGAAACTGCCCAGTGGAATCTCGAAGTGGTCGCCAAAGCGCTCCTTCAATTGCCACCAGAGCAGGGTGAAGCATTCGTCGAACGACTGGCCGCCGGAGTCGGTGGCCAGCAGGCTGGCCTGGGACTCGAGGTAACGCGCCAGCGGCTCGACCTGCGGCCACGCCTCCGGGGTGGTGTAAAGGTGCACCACGGATTCGAAATCACAGTGCAGATCCAGCACCATGTCGGCATCGCACGCCAGCCGTTGCAGGGCCAGGCGCTGCGATTGCAGTTGCGTGGCGGGTGTCTGGCGGGCGAGGGCGCTGCGCAGGCTGGCGCGGATCAGCTCAAGATTGCGTTGCGGGTCATCGCCAAGCTGGCCTTCGATGTCGTTGCCGATCTCTTCGCTGAGGTCGATGAACCAGCGATTGAAATTCTGCCCGCTCTCCATCTCATAGCGGCCCAGCGGTACATCCATCAGCACTTGTTCGAGGCCGACCGGGTTGGCCACCGGCACCAGCACGATCTGGCTGCGCAGGCGCCCGGCGGCTTCCAGCTCCGCCAGGCGCTGCTTGAGGTGCCAGGCCACGAGCATGCCGGGCAGTTCGTCGGCATGCAGCGAGGACTGGATGTAGACCTTGCCTTGGGCCTGCTCCGGGCCGAAGTGGAAGCTGTGGATCTGGCGTGCGGTCCCCGGCACCGGGGCCAGCAGGTCATGGATCTGGTGTCGCATTACAAAATTCCTAGTGGGACGGCCCGAGGAAGGCCAGCCATCGGCGTTCGGCGAGGCGGAACAGACCGACCAGCGCAAAGGTGATGGTCAGGTAGATCAGCGCGGCGATGCCGAACGACTGAAAGGTCAGGAAGGTCGCCGAGTTGGCGTCCCGCGCGACTTTCAGGATGTCGGGGATGGTCGCGGTGAACGCTACGGTGGTCGAGTGCAGCATCAGGATCACTTCGTTGCTGTAATACGGCAACGAACGGCGCAGCGCCGAGGGCATGATCACGTAGGTGTACAGCTTCCAGCCCGTCAGGCCATAGGCCTTGGCCGCTTCGACTTCGCCATGGTTCATGCTGCGGATCGCCCCGGCGAAAATCTCCGTAGTGTAAGCGCAGGTGTTCAAGGCAAACGCGAGGATCGTGCAGTTCATCGCATCGCGAAAGAAGCTGTCGAGCAACGGCTGGGCGCGTACGGCGGCGAGGCTGTAGATTCCGGTGTAGCAAATCAGCAACTGGATATATAGCGGCGTGCCACGGAACAGATAGGTATAGAACTGCACCGGCCAGCGAATGTAAAAGTGGCTCGAGACGCGTGCGATCGACAACGGAATCGAGACAAGGAAACCAAAGAAGATCGAGGCACTGAGCAGCCACATCGTCATCGCCAGACCGGTGATGTTCTGGCCGTCGGTATAAAGGAAGGCGCGCCAGTATTCCTGCAGAAGTTCGATCATCGTACGGCCTCCCGGGCACCAGCGGCGTAGCGGCGTTCGAGCCGGCGCAGAATGAAGTTCGAAGCACTGGTAATCAGTAGATAGATCAACGCGGCGAGGACCAGAAAGTAAAACAGCTGATAGGTACTTTTGCCGGCGTCCTGCGCAGCTTTGACCAGGTCGGCCAGGCCAATGATAGACACCAGCGCGGTGGCCTTGAGCATCACCATCCAGTTGTTGCCAATGCCCGGCAGGGCGAAACGCATCATTTGCGGAAACACCACAAAGCGAAAGCGCTGGCCGCGTTTGAGGCCATACGCGGTGGCGGCTTCAACCTGTCCGCGCGGCACGGCAAGGATTGCGCCACGGAAGGTTTCGGTGAAGTAAGCACCATAGATAAAACCGAGGGTCAGTACCCCGGCGCTGAACGGGTCGATTTCGATGTATTCCCATTCCATGTAATCGGTCAGGCTCGTCAGCCAGGTTTGCAGGCTGTAAAAGATCAACAGCATCAGCACCAGATCCGGCACCCCGCGAATCAGCGTGGTGTAGAGCTGGGCGGGCAGGCGCAGCAATTTGATTTTTGACAGTTTGGCACTGGCGCCGAGCAGACCGAGCAACACGGCCACCAGAAGCGACAACGCCGACAATTTGATGGTCATCCAGGTGCCCTCCAGCAGCAAAGGACCGAAGCCCTTTAGGCTGAAGGCGGAGAGCCCCAGATTTTGTAAGAGGTTTTCGAACATAAATCAGCAACCTGAGCGGATGGAAAAGGCGCCCATCGAGGATGGGCGCCGGGACATTATTTGCCGCTGTACAGATTCAGATCGCCAAAGTGTTTCTTTTGAATCTCGGCGTATTTGCCGTCATCGTGTAACGCTTTGATACCTTTATCTAAAAGCGCTTTCAGCTCAGTGTTACCTTTCTTAATACCGACAGCGGTTTTGGCTGGCAGCAACTCGTTGTCGACCGGCTTGCTCACGTCATAGTCAGCGCCCTGTGGCGACTTCAAAAAGCCCAGTTCGGCTTGCAGCATGTCTTGTATACCGGCGTCGAGACGGCCGGAAGTCAGGTCGGAGTACACCTGATCCTGGTTTTGATAGGCTTGGGTTTTCACGCCGGCCTTGTCGAGTACGGCTTTGGCGTAGGCTTCCTGAATGGTGCCTTGCTCGTAGCCGACGGTTTTGCCTTTCAGCGACGCGACGTCTGCGGTGATGCCAGAACCTTTTTTCGACACGTAGGCGGTCGGGCCGGAGAACAGCTCGCTGGAAAAGTCGATGACTTTTTCACGGGCCGGGGTCACGGTCATCGACGAGATCACGCCATCGAATTTATTGGCCTTGAGGCCCGGAATCATGCCGTCGAAGTCGCTTTCAACCCATTTGCACTTGACCTTCAGCTCGGCGCAGATCGCGTTGCCCAGGTCGATGTCGAAGCCCACCAGGCTGCCGTCGGCCGCTTTCGACTCGAACGGTGCGTAGGAAGGGTCAACGCCAAAGCGCAGCTCTTTATATTCCTTGGCCAGCGCGGAGCCGGCGGCCATGCACAACGCCAGTGCAGAAAGGGTAAGCAATGCTTTTTTCATTATTCAATCCCTAAGAACCAATATGAGCGCTTGTGGCGCAGAATTATTGTTACTGCAACGCGTACGACCTATAGAAAGTAGCAATTTCCGAACCAGAGTCCCGAACAAGTGTTTTAAAAGGTTGGGGGCGGGAGCGGTGAGAGGGATTGGTGCGTGGAGATGTATGGGTGAAGTAGAGTGCACCAAGTTGGTTCGGGGCAGTTGATCCTCGTGGCTGAAAGAGCCTGTAGTGAGGGGATTTATCCCCGATGGATAGCGAAGCTGTCCCTAAGCCATCTTGCGGGTAAATGGCAGGTGAGGTTTTGCGGCTGCTGCGCAGCCGATCGGGGATGAATCCCCTCACCACAGGGGGGCATCCAATGAAGGTGTTGTGTCCCGGAAAACCCGGTCAGGCCAGCAGATCCTGCAGGGTCGCCAGGCTATCGGCCTCATCCACGCTCTTGTCCTGCCGCCAGCGCAGCATGCGCGGGAAGCGCACGGCGATGCCGCTTTTGTGCCGGCGCGACAGGGCGATGCCTTCGAAACCCAGTTCGAACACCAGACTCGGCTTGACGCTGCTGACCGGGCCGAATTTTTCCACGGTGGTCTTGCGCACGATGCTGTCGACCTGGCGCATTTCCTCATCGGTCAGCCCCGAATAGGCCTTGGCGAACGGCACCAGGGTGCGTTGGCTGGACTCGGGCGGACCGTCCCACACCGCGAAGGTGTAATCGCTGTACAGGCTGGCACGCCGGCCATGCCCGCGCTGGGCATAGATCAGCACCGCATCGACGCTGAACGGATCGACCTTCCACTTCCACCACACGCCCATGTCCTTGGTCCGGCCCACGCCATACAAGGCATCGCGGGCCTTGAGCATCATGCCCTCGACCCCCAGTCGCCGGGATGCCTCGCGCTGGCGGGCGAGGTCGAACCAGTCGCTGCCGGTGAGCACTGGCGAGGGCAGTAACACCGGGTTGTTACTGCGGGCAATGACGTCTTCCAGTTGCGCCCGCCGTTCGGCCTGGGGGTGGTTGCGCCAGTCCTCGCCTTGCCATTCCAGCAAGTCGTAGGCGAGCAGCACAACCGGCACCTCTTCGAGGATCTTTTTATCGAGGGTCTTGCGGCCGATGCGTTGTTGCAGCAGGGCGAACGGTTGCACGGCGGGTGGTTCGGTGGATTGCGGATCGAAGGCGTCTTCGGTAGTCGGGTGGGTGCTTTTCCAGACTACGATCTCGCCGTCGATCACCGTGCCGTCAGGCAAACTGTGCACCAACGTGTCGAACTCGGGAAAGCGTTCGGTCACCAGTTCTTCACCGCGCGACCAGACCCACAGTCGCCCGTCGCGCTTGACCACCTGCGCGCGAATGCCGTCCCACTTCCATTCCACCTGCCAGTTACTCGCTGGCCCCAACAGCCCTTCGAACTCTTCGACCGGCTGCGCCAAGGCATGCGCCAGGAAAAACGGGTAGGGCTGGCCGCCACGCTGCGCATGTTCGTCGGCGGATTCCGCCGCGATCAGTTTCAGGTAACTGGCGGCGTTCGGCCGGTTCGACAGGTCGGTGTAGCCCACCAGCCGCTGCGCCACGCGTTTGCTGTCGAGGCCGGCCATCGACGCCAGGGCGCGGGTGACCAGCAGTTTCGACACGCCGACGCGGAAACTGCCGGTGATCAATTTGATGCACAGCATCAGGCTTGGCCGGTCCAGTTGCGCCCATAGTGCAGGCAACTGGCGAGCAAGGTATTCCGGGGTTTCCCCGCGCAGCGGCAGCAGTTTGTCTTCGATCCATTCGGCCAGACCGGCCTCGGAGCTGTGCGGATTTTCCGCCAGCACCAGCGAAATGGTTTCCGCCAGATCGCCGACCGCCTGATAACTCTCCTCGAACAGCCAAGGCTCAAGGCCGGACACCTCGACCGCCAATTCGCGCAGGATGCGCACCGGCACCAGTTGCCGCGGGCGGCCACCGGACAGAAAGTACACCGCCCACGCCGCGTCCTGCGGTGCCGCCTGGGCGAAGTAGTTTTGCATCGCCGCCAGTTTGGCGTTGCTCGAGGTGGTGGCGTCGAGTTCGGCGTACAACTCGGCGAAGGCTTTCATGCGTGCACCTCGGCGATCACGGGTTGGGCGTCGATGTTTTCCTCTTCGTCGTCGCCGTATTCGGTGTTGAACCCCTGGGCATCCAGACCTTGTTCACGCAGATGGCGCACCAGTACGCCGATTGAGCCGTGGGTGACCATCACCCGTTCGGCGCCGGTCTGGTTGATGGCCCAGAGCAGGCCGGGCCAGTCGGCGTGGTCCGACAGCACGAAGCCGCGATCGACGCCACGCCGCCGACGAGTCCCGCGCAAACGCATCCAGCCACTGGCAAACGCGTCGCTGAAGTCGCCGAAGCGGCGCATCCAGGTGCTGCCGCCGGCCGAGGGCGGGGCGATCACCAGTGCCTGACGCATGATCGGGTCGGACTTCTTCACATCGCCGGCGTAGATCGTTGGTGGCAGGTACACCCCGGCCTCGCGGTAGACCCGATTCAGCGGCTCCACCGCGCCATGACTGAGGATCGGCCCGAGGCTGGCGTCGATGCCATGCAGGATGCGCTGGGCCTTGCCGAACGAATAACAGAACAACACGCTGGCCTTGCCGGCGGCGATGTTTGCCTGCCACCACTGGTTGATCTCGCTGAAGATCTGCGCTTGCGGCTGCCAGCGATAGATCGGCAGGCCGAACGTCGATTCGGTGATGAAGGTGTGGCAGCGCACCGGTTCGAATGGCGCGCAGGTGCCATCGGGTTCGACCTTGTAGTCACCGGACGCGACCCAGACCTCGCCGCCGTATTCCAGGCGCACTTGCGCCGAGCCGAGCACATGGCCGGCGGGATGAAAACTCAGGGTGACACCGTGATGGGTCAGACGCTGACCGTAGGCGAGGGTTTGCAGATTGATGTCCTGACCCAGACGTGCGCGCAAGATCCCTTCGCTGGCGCTGCTGGCCAGATAATGCTGGTTGCCGGTACGGGCATGGTCGCCGTGGGCATGGGTGATCACCGAGCGCTCGACCGGGCGCCACGGATCAATATAGAAATCCCCGGCAGGGCAATACAGACCTTCGGGGCGGGCGATAACAAGGTCCATGTCGTTACCAGAATGGAGGGCTTGTTAGCTATGAGGCTGGGGCGAGTCTGGAAGTTCTATCGATTTTTTCAGCACGATACAAAGCCCCTGTAGGAGTGAGCCTGCTCGCGATATCGGTGTGTCAGTGACGGAAAATGTCACTGCTGTACCGCGATCGCGAGCAGGCTCGCTCCTACAGGGGGGCTGTGTTTATTTGCCCGGTGTCAGGGTCAACCGCGTCTTGCCATACACCCGGTCAAAATTCTGCGGCTGCATCGGCAAGCCGATGTACTGGCCCTTGAGCCAGGCATCGATGCCGTTGAGGTAGTTCGGGCTGGCCGGGTTGCCGGACTGGCCGCTGCCGTTCTGCCCCATCAGCGGCTCGCTCTGGCTGAAGTCGACGATGAAACGCATCGACGGCGCGCGGGTGGTGGTGAAGTCCTTGCCCCAGGCGAACGCTGCGGTGTTGAGCGTGGTGTGATCGCCGCCGGCGGCGAGTGGTCCGCGAACGCTCTGGCCATTGGCGTTGGTCCAGGTGTAGCTGTGCAGTTTGCCCCACTGCCAGGCCTTGTGATCGCCACCCAACTGGCTGTCGCCGGCGCTGATCGCCGCGGCCAGACTGCGCGCGAGTATCACCGCTTTGTCTTCTTTCTGCGGCGTGCGCAAGTCATCCCAGAACGGGCTGTCCTCGCGGCCGAGCAGGTGGTCGGCTTGCGCCGCGTAGGACAAGTCGCCATTGGCGATAAAGGCTTTCCACGCCGGGCTCGACTCGGGACCAAGTTCGTCGAGGAAGATCTGCTTCATGCTTTCCTGCAGGAACAGCTCATAGATCGCCGCGTCGGCGGAGCTCGGGCTGAGCTTGCCGTCGAACGCCATCAACCGGGTGAACGCCTCGCGCGCCTTGCTGCGGTCAGCGTCCGGCAAGGCGTCGATTGCCTGTTTCAGCGGCTGCTTCATGCCCGGCGCTTCGAACATTTTCTTCAGCTTGGCAGCGAAGGTGGTGGTCTGGTCGTACTGCATGGCGATCACGCTGCGACCGTCCTGTTTGCCGCTGCCGGCCAGTTCGGCCAGACGCTCGCCACGCTCCGGCGCGGCCCACGAGTTGGACAACTGCATGCCGTAGCCGTGAGGAATGACTCGCTGGTTGGCGGTGCCGAGCCAGCCCTGGCTCGGGTCCTGATCGTATGGATGCAGCATCGGGTCGGCGTAACCGTCCCAGTCGTAGCGACCTTCCCAGCCCGGCGATGGCAGCAAGCCTTCGCCTTCGCGACGATTGGGGAAGCGCCCGGTGACCTGCCAGCCGATATTGCTGGCGTCGGCGAACACCATGTTCAGGGCGATGGCGCGGATCTCACGACTGGCGTCCGAAGCGCGTTCAACGTTCTGCGCGCGGGTCAGATCAAAAAACGCGTCCAGCGATTTGTCGTCAGTGAAACTCGGGGTCTGCAAGGCCAGGCCAAAACCGTTGCCTTGCGCTGCGGCCTGGGCGCTGTTGAGCAGCGCACCGTGGCGGGTTTCGTACACCGCTTCGCGAATCGGCCGCTGGCCTTTGACGAAATAGGTTTCGTTGCGCACGCCCAGTGGCTGCCATTTGCCGTTGACCTCGTAGGTCAGGCTGCTGCCCTGGCGACGGATTTTTTCCAGGAACAGGTCCTGGTTGTCGCCGAGCACGCTGGTGGCGCTCCACGCGACTTTGCCGTTGAAACCGCCAAGGACCATCGGCAAACCGGCAACGGTGACGCCGGCGGCCTGATATTTCGGCGCGCGGATCTGCACGAAAGTCCACAACGACGGCGCGGTCAGTGGGCCGTGGCTGTCGCTGGCGAGAAGGCTCTTGCCGCTGCGGCTGCGTTGCGGGGCGATGGCCCAGTTGTTCGACGTGCTGCTGCCGAGCGGATTCAGCGTCGCCAATTGCTGGCTGGCGTTGCTCAGTTCGCTCAAGCCGGGGATCTGCCCGTTGAGCTTGAGGCCTTGCAGCTTGTCGGCCTCGGCCAGCGGCAGGTTTTCATCGGGAGCGGACGGTGTCAGCCAGGCGAGTTTGTCGCTGTTCACGGTTTGCGCCAGCACCAGCGAAGAAATCTCTTCCGGCAGGTTGGCCGACTGGCTGAAATTCAGCAGCGCGAAGATCAGCGCCGAATCTTCTGGTTTCCAGTATTCCGGCTTGTAGCCACTGGCGGCGAGGTCGCCCGGCAGTTTGTCGGCGTAGCGGAACAGGTAGGCGTTGACGCCCCGCGCATAGACTTCAAAGAAACGCTTGAGGCGTGGCGACGAGGCCTTGTACAGCTCGTCGGCGCTTTTCTTCAGGTTGACCGCACGCATGTAGCGGTCGGCGTCGAGCATCGACGCACCGGACATTTCCGCCAGACGCCCCTGAGCCAGCAGGCGCAGGGTGACCATCTGGTTGATGCGGTCGCTGGCGTGGACGTAGCCGAGGGTGAACAGCGCGTCGTGGAAGCTGTTGCTTTCGATCAACGGCATGCCCATGGCATTGCGCCGCACCGAAACGTTCTGCGCCAGGCCCTTGAGCGCTTGCACGCCGGAGGTCGGCGGGAGGGTGTCCTGAGCGTTCCAGGTCTGGCACCCGGACAGGCTCAAGACACCGGTCACTGCTGCGGCAACGCCGAACCGGGGAAAAAAATGTGTAAGGGCTGGCGAGGCCATGGCAAAGCTCCTGCGGGGGTAGAGGCTGGGGGCGCAATAAAGGCGCTACGTTAGTGAGCGGGAGGTGGCCGCGCAAGCGGGGGGCACACTTATTTGTGAGGTGTGACAGAACCTGTGGTGAGGGGATTTATCCCCGATGGGCAGCGAAGCGGCCCTGATTCCTGCAATCGAGACAGGGCTGACCCACCGAGATGGCAGGTTTGGGGCCGCTTCGCTGCCCATCGGGGATAAATCCCCTCGCCACAAAGCGCTTTAATCAGGCGTGTTTGATGGCTTGCTTAATAAGTGCTGGTGATGCTGAACTGCGAAAAAACCACTGCCCCCGCTCGAGAACAATCGCCATGGAGCTCCAGGCCAACGCCGCACTGATCATCATCGACCAGCAACAAGGGATTCTCGAACCGCGCCTGGGTCGGCGGAATAACCCGCAGGCTGAGGAGCGCATGCTCGATTTACTCAGAGCATGGCGTCGCAGTGGGCGGCCGGTGATTCATGTGCAGCACCTTTCGCGTGAACCGGATTCGGTGTTCTGGCCCGAACAGTCAGGGGTGGAGTTTCAGCAACGGTTTTTGCCGCAGGCCGGCGAATGGCTGATCAAGAAACAGGTGCCGGATGCGTTTTGCGCCACCGGTCTCGAAGCACGCTTGGGTGAAGCGGGGATCAGGCAATTGATCATTGTCGGCGTGGCAACCAACAATTCGGTGGAGTCCACCGCGCGCACGGCGGGCAATCTGGGGTTCGAGGCGTGGGTGGCGGAGGATGCGTGCTTCACCTTTGACAAGGCTGAATATTTCGGCACGCCGCGTACGGCTGAGGAAGTGCACGGGATGTCGCTGGGGAATTTGCACGGGGAGTATGCGACGGTGGTCAGCGCGAAGCAGATTCTGGCGGCGATCTGAGCATTTTGGGATGAATGTGCCGCCGCCATCGCGAGCAGGCTCACTCCTACAATTTAAGCGCATTTCAACGTGGAGAACGCGGTCAACTGTAGGAGCGAGCCTGCTCGCGATGGCGGTCTGTCAGGCGAAGAAGAACTTCGCCCGACGCATCAGGCGCCGTGGCACTTCTTGAATTTCTTGCCGTTGCCGCATGGGCAAGGGTCGTTGCGGCCGACGTCTTTCAGGGCGTTGCGCACCGGTTCCTGGTGGGCGTGGCCGCAGTTCGGGCCGTGGACATGACCATGGTCGTGATCGTGATGATGGTCATGATCGTGGTTGCAGTCAGGGCCATGGACATGAGGTTGCTGAGTCATCGGTTGTGCTCCGGAATTAAATCGGCGGGGATTATCACGCCATTGCGCTCCAGGTGCACGTAGTGAGCGATGAATAAACCGGTTTCCATCTCGCCTTGCAGTCGATAGGGCACCTGCTGCTGCGGACTTTTCAGCATTTTCACCACGTCTTTCACACGCGGCCAAAGATTGGTGCGGATCGGTATCCGGTAGAACGCGCTGCTTTTCGGGCCCACGGTGATCCAGTGCTCATGCTCGCCCTCGGCCAGCAGCAAGTCCGCCAGCTGCACGCGGTACTCCATGCCGCGCACGGTCAGGTCGCTGTCGTTGGGGTTGTCGATGCGAAAGTGCAGGATGAATTTCTGCTCGAGCAGCTTGGCTCGCACCACCTCGACTTTCACCAGGTGCACGGCCGGCTCGACGCTGTCATCGCTGAACCATGAGGCGCAACCGCCGAGGTTCAGGATCAGCATCAGGGTGAAGAGCTGGAAAGTGCGCCAACGACCGAGCATGGTTGAACTCCTTTTGCAGCCAGTCTAGACGCTAAAAAGATCGCAGCCTGCGGCAGCTCCTACAGGGGATCGGTGTAGGGGCTGCCGCAGGCTGCGATCTTTTGATCTTACCCGCCGAAATACCCGGCACAGCACTTCTTGAACTTCTGCCCGCTCGTACAAGGGCACGCATCATTGCGCCCGAGCTTCAACTGCACGGTCGGATCAATGAAGTACCAGCGCCCGCTGTTCTGCACAAACGACGAACGCTCGCGGTGACTGTGTTCGCCCTGGCTGTCGTGCCAGCGTGCGGTGAAGGTGACGAAGGCGTGCTCGGGCTGGCCGCCGAACACTTCCGAACTTTCCACGGCAAGGCCGAGCCAGGTGCTCTGCGCGCTCCAGGCGCTGATCGATTGGCGATCCAGCCCCGCCTGCTGCGCGGGCAGGGTGGTGGCCACCAGATAATCGATCAGTCCCAGCACGTAGGCGCTGTAGCGCGAACGCATCAGTGCTTCGGCGCAGGGGGCCGGATGGCCGGCGTGATAATGGCCGCAGCAGGCTTCCAGCAGGTTGCCGCTGCCGCACGGGCAAATGGCTGTACTCATTGCATTACCACCAGTATTTCCCGAAGTTTTCCGGATTGGCCCAGAACCGCGAGTTGAGCCAGTCGGGGACTTGTTTGTAATCAAGCAGATCGTAGGTGAACAGGGTCAGCACCTGCTCGTCGCGCTGGAAGCGCTCGCTGGCCTGCAGCGCCAGCGAGTAGAAATCGGTGGCCTCCCAACCGCTGGCCGCCAGGTCCGCCAGCACCGCGATGCGGCTGGCGTTGAGGTTGCGGATCCCGCCCAGCAGGTTCAGACCGTCGCGCTTGGGCAGATGCTCCAGGCAATCGACCACCAGCGCCAGGTCAAAGCGCCGCGCCGCCAGTTCGGCGGGCAGCGCACCGGGCGCGGCGTGGGCGACGCAGCAGTCCGGGTGCGCCTGCTTGAAGGCGGCGAGCGCCGGAAATTCGCTGGCGCCGATCAGCAGCAGACGCGCCGGGGCATAGCGATCCAGTAAAGCAGCCAGCGCCTGTTGCGGCGTGCGCGAAGAAATGGCGACGTTCATCGAAGCTCCTCAATCAGATCGCCAAGACTAGCGCGCCAGACGGATCCGGCCTAGACCCCGATTTGCCGCGTGCAGCAAAAGTGCCGAAGCACTGTGAACATGCTCTCAAATGCCGATGGCCTATCGCTGGCGGAGATTAAAACTCCGGTCTTTACTCCGTGAATCGGTTCTAAGCCGATCCCTCAGGAGAAAACCAGATGAGCATAGTTCGGACAGCATTACCTTTGATTCTGCTAACCAGTGTGTTGACTGGTTGCGCAGGTTTGCAGAAAACCGACTGGCCGACCTGTGCGGCGGTCGGTGGTGTCGTCGGTGCCGGTCTCGGCGCGACGGAAAGTTCGGCGTGGGCCGGTTATGGCGCACTGCTGGTCGGTGGTACCGCAGCGGCCTATTGCTGGGTGCACGGTGATGGCGACGAAGATGGCGACGGTGTGCCGGACAGTCGCGACAAGTGCCCGCACACGCCTAAAGGCGTGCAGGTCGACGCCAACGGTTGCCCTCCACCCGCCCCGGCGCCGGTGGTAGAAGAGGCGGTGGTGGTCAAGGAAGAAACCATCGTGATCCGCGATGTGCACTTCCAGTTCGACAAGGCCACCCTGACCGGCTCCGACAAACAGGTGCTGGATAAAGTTGCCACGCGCCTGAAACAAGAGTCGTCCACGGCGCAACTGACTGTGACCGGCCACACCGACAGCGTCGGCAGCGATGCCTACAACAAGAAACTGTCGGATCGTCGTGCGCACTCGGTGGTGGAATACCTGATCCAGCAAGGTGTGCCGCATGCCAGCTTCGTCTCGGTATCGGGCATGGGTGAAAGCCAGCCAGTGGCAGATAACAAAACCGCTGACGGTCGCGCACAGAACCGTCGTACCGAAATCAAAATCGTCCGCTAGCCCCTCTCGCATCCGCGGCTTGTGCAGTCGCGGATGCGGGTCTTTACTCCTGTGTAACCGGTATGGGCCGGTGACACAGGAGCTTTCACAATGACTGTTTTCTCAAGGTCCGTCTTGCCGGTGCTGCTGCTGGGCAGCTTGCTCACCGGCTGCGCCACGCACAGCGATGGCACTGCACCCCTCAATCAACGTACGTGGCCAATCTGCAGCCTGATCGGCGGGCTGGTCGGCGGCGGTCTTGGCGCCATTGAAAGTGGTGGCTGGGCCGGCGGCGGCGCGGCGCTGGGGATTCTGACTGGCGGGCTGATCTGCTATGCCCAGGACGGCGATGAGGACGGCGATGGCGTGTTCGACCGCCGCGACCGTTGCCCGGACACCCCGGCCAATACCCCGGTCGATCATCGCGGTTGCCCGTTGCCGCAATATCCGGCCAGCGTCAAAGCCCCCGAACCGGCGCCACAATCGGAAGTCATCACCCTCAGCGATGCCGGCAATGTGTTGTTCGATTTCGACAAGTCGGACTTGACCCCTGCCGCCAAGGCCCAGCTCGATACGCTGATGGACAAATTGCGCAACGCCGATGTGGTCAGCATCAAGGTCATCGGTCATACCGACAGCAAAGGTTCCGATGCCTATAACCAGGCATTGTCCGAGCGCCGCGCCAGCAGCGTCGCCGCCTATCTGCTGAGCCAGGGCCTGGAACCGGGCAAACTGACCAGCGAAGGGCGCGGCGAGAGCGAGCCGGTAGCCGACAACGCGACGGATGAAGGACGGGCGAAAAACCGTCGGGTGGAGTTGCATATCAATCGCTAGGACTTGTCTGTAGTCCGCAGGCTAGAGCTGCCGGGCGACGATCATCGTCGAACCGGCAGCCATCCGACGACTGACAAAAGTTTTTTCTTTTGCCCCTCTGGCTTATCCCCCGCTTAAGCCGTTACTGTGCGCCCAAAGAATAATTCCGAGACGGGGGAGCGTATGAAGGTTTTCTGGGGGCTGGGGCGTTTGCTGACCCTGCTGTTCTGGTGCGTGGTGGTGGTCAATCTGCTGCTGCCGTTTGTGCATCCGTTGCATGCTCTGGTCAATCTGGCCGGCGCTCTGTTGCTGGCGCTGCACGTGCTGGAGATGTTGTTCTGCCGCCTCAAGGGACGTCCCAATCCGTGGCGTGACCGTCTGCGAATCCTGCTGTTCGGCGTTTTCCACCTGCAAACCATCCCGGCCCCGGCCGCTCCGGAGGCTACTTCCCATGCGTAAACTTTGCCTGCTCGCTGCATTCATCAGTCCCCTGGCCTGTGCCCAAGTGGTCAGCGTCGAACCCAACTCGCTGATGCGTCTGCCCAACACCGCCAGCACCTTGCAACTGGAACGGCTGGAAGTGGCCGACTATGGCACCTTGTTGATTCCGGCCAATGTCACCGAGCTGAGCGTCGGCGAATTGCGTCTGGGCCATGAAGCGCGCATTGCGATTGTTCCGAGCGAACAGGCGCTGGACATGAAAGTCAGCCGTGCCGAACTGTCCGAAGGCAGCCTGATCACCGCTCGCGGCGCGCCGGGCACCTATGAAAAAGCCGCCCGTGCCGGGCGCAATCTGAATTTGCAGTTCAAGGCGTTGAACGCGCCAAAACTGTTTGTGGATGCTCGCGGCGGTACCGGTGCGCCGGGTTTCGTCGGCCTCGATGGCGGTAACGGTGAAGACCCGGGCTGCACCTATGGTTCGGCCGGACACGGTTTTGACGGCAGTAACGGCAGCGACGGCCAACCCGGTGCGCCCGGCGCGCTGGTGCGCCTGGAAGTGCCGCGCGAGTTTCCGGCCGAGCTGATCAAGGTCAACGTCGCCGGCGGTGCCGGTGGCCCGGCGGGGGTTGGCGGCAAGGCTGGCAAGGGCGGCAAATCCAAAGGATGCCTGGTGTATCGCGCCGATGGCGGCAAGAACGGCAAGGCCGGGGCTGATGGTCAGCCTGGGCCAGTGGGGGCGGCGGGGGCGGTGACCATCCAGCGTCTGTAAAACACGACACTTCTCAATTGTGGTGAGGGGATTTATCCCCGATGGACTGCGCAGCGGTCCCGTTTTTTATTCAAAAGTGGGGCTGCTCCGCAGCCCATCGGGGATAAATCCCCTCACCACAACAGCGTTTACAGCATTAGAAATGGTTTGGGTCAGAACATCGGCCTCGCCGCCGCAATCGCCACCAACACCAGCCCGACAATCAGATTAATCCCCACCACCCGACGAATCCGCCCCAGCACCGCCGCACCCGTCGGCCAGTCCTTGGCTTCAACAGCCTTGCGCAATTCCGGCAGCATCAAGCCCTGAATGCGGATAAACAGCGCGGTCATCACCACGTAGAGCCCCATCATCACCTGCACATACTTCGGCGCGGTCTCGAAACCGATCTGCTGCAAATGCAGCATGCCCACGCCGCTGATCGGCAACAGGATCACCGCGACCCAGACCCAGCGAAAAAAACCTTGAAACACTTCCACCCACAGGGTCAGGCGGGCAGGGCCGTCGAGGGCCTTTACCGCCGCGGGGCGCAGGACCATCCAGGCGAAAAACATGCCGCCGACCCAGACCAGGGCAGACAGCACATGCAGTGGATAAACGAGGCTAAAAGGTGTCATTGGGTCACTCCGTTCTGCGCGGGATTGATTAGCGGGGTATGATAGCCGCCATCCGAAACCACTGAAAATTTATCCAGCGTTTTTGCGCCCCGACACTTAATGATCAGCACTGAACTCAAAACCACGATCCAGGGCGCCTATTCGCGTTTTCTTGAAGCCAAGAGCCTCAAACCGCGCTACGGCCAGCGTCTGATGATCGCCGAAGTCGCCAAAGTCCTTGGGGATATCGACACCGACGACGAAGGCCGGCGCAGTGGCGACCCCGCGATTGTCGCGGTGGAAGCCGGCACCGGTACCGGCAAGACCGTGGCCTACAGCCTGGCGGCGATTCCGACGGCGAAGCTGGCCGGCAAACGTCTGGTCATCGCCACCGCGACCGTCGCCCTGCAAGAGCAGATCGTCTACAAGGACTTGCCCGACCTGATGCGCAACAGCGGGCTGAACTTCAGTTTCGCCCTGGCCAAGGGCCGTGGCCGCTACATGTGCCTGTCCAAGCTCGACATGCTGCTGCAGGAAGGCCACGCGCAAACCGCCACCGCACAGCTGTTCGAAGAAGAAGGCTTCAAGATCGAGGTCGATGAGGCCAGTCAGAAGCTGTTCACCAGCATGATCGAGAAGCTCGCCGGCAATAAATGGGACGGCGACCGCGACAGCTGGCCCAATGCGCTGGAAGACGCCGACTGGGCGCGCCTGACCACCGATCACAGTCAATGCACCAACCGGCATTGCCCGAACTTCGGCCAATGCGCGTTCTATAAGGCGCGCGAAGGCATGGGCAAGGTTGACGTGATCGTCACCAACCACGACATGGTGCTGGCTGACCTGGCCTTGGGCGGCGGCGCCGTTTTGCCCGATCCGCGCGACACCATTTACGTGTTCGACGAAGGCCATCACCTGCCGGACAAGGCCATCGGCCATTTCGCCCATTACACGCGCCTGCGTTCCACCGCCGACTGGCTGGAAACCACCGCCAAGAACCTCACCAAACTGCTGGCCCAGCATCCGTTGCCGGGGGATCTCGGCAAGCTGATCGAGCAGGTGCCGGAGCTGGCGCGGGAGATCAAGACCCAGCAGCAGTTCATGTTCACCGCGTGTGAGCAGATCGCCGATTTCAAACCCGGTGAAGACGTCGAAGGGCGCGAACGGCCGCGGCATCGTTTTGTCGGCGGGGTGATTCCCGAGCACATGCGCGAAATGGGCATCGAGCTGAAAAAGGGCTATTCGCGGCTCAACGATTTGTTCACCCGGCTGACCGACCTGCTCAAGGAAGGCATGGACGGCGAGGTCAACATCGGCATTGCCAGCAATCAGGCCGAAGAGTGGTACCCGCTGTTCGGCAGCCTGTTGTCGCGTGCTTCGGGCAACTGGGAACTGTGGACCGCGTTTACCGCCGAAGACCCGGAAGACAGCCCGCCGATGGCCCGCTGGCTGACGCTGGCGGAAAGCGGTTCTCTGTTCGACATCGAGGTCAACGCCAGCCCGATTCTCGCCGCCGAAACCTTGCGCCGCAGCCTGTGGAACGTGGCCTATGGCTGTCTGGTGACGTCGGCGACGCTGACCGCGCTGGGCACCTTCGACCGCTTCCGAATGCGCGCCGGCCTGCCGAAAAAAGCCGTCACCGCCGTGGTGCCGAGCCCGTTCCATCACGCCGACGCCGGCGTGCTGCGGGTCCCGGACCTGAACGCCGACCCGCGCGATGCAGCCGCTCACACCGCCGCGATCATTCGTGAACTGCCGGATCTGGTCGAAGGTTCGCGCGGTACGTTGGTGTTGTTCTCTTCGCGCAAACAGATGCAGGACGTGTTCGACGGTCTTGACCGCGACTGGCGCAAGCAAGTGTTCATTCAAGGCAACCTGTCGAAACAGGAAACCCTGAACAAGCACAAGGCGCGCGTTGATGGCGGCGATTCCAGCGTGTTGTTCGGTCTCGCCAGCTTCGCCGAGGGCGTGGATTTGCCGGGGGCGTACTGCGAACACGTGGTGATCGCCAAGATCCCGTTCTCGGTGCCGGACGATCCGGTTGAGGCCGCGCTGTCGGAATGGATCGAAGCCCGTGGCGGCAATCCGTTCATGGAAATCTCGGTGCCCGACGCCTCGCTGAAACTGGTCCAGGCCTGCGGCCGTCTGCTGCGCACCGAAGAAGACCGCGGCACCATCACCTTGCTCGATCGGCGGCTGGTCACCCAGCGCTACGGCAAGGCGATCCTCAATGCGTTGCCGCCTTTCCGTCGTGAAATATCCTGAGACAACGGTGGGCAGTTTTGCCCGCCGCGTTGTCTATCTCTCTGCCATGCTTTTCCATTGGCCCTTTGGTCGTTAGGGAGAACTCCGTTCTTATGATTCGCCGCTCGTTGCCTGCCGTGTTTGCCTTGATCTTCGCCGCCCCGTTGCTGGCGGCGCCTGCCGGGCAGCAGACCCTGTTCAATTTCGTTCGCCCGGCCGACGTGGTGAAAGTCGTCACCGACAACACTGACCTGCCGCAAGCCAACGCCGAGCAAACCCCGGAAGGCGAAGTGCTGCGCCGGGTGACCTTCAACCCGGTGGCCCGCCCGACCCTGCGCCTGACCCCGCAGACCGGTGCCTGGGACTGGTCGCAGTCGGACATGATGAGCCTGCGTCTGCAAAGCGCGATGAACTGGGCCGTCACGGTTTACGTGCAAATCCAGAGCAATAACGGCCAGACCCTGACCAGCCGCGTCGACCTGCCGGCCGGTCCTGCGCAAACCCTTTTGGTGCCGCTGGTGGCCACCTCGCCATTGAGCCAGGGCATGAAGGCCGGACCGCCGATGCCAATGACCGTCGACGGCCAGCGCATTCTGCTGGCCAGCAGCAGCGGTGAACTGGATCGCAGCCAGGTGGTGTCGGTGAGTCTGTGGATGGATCAGCCGAAAGCGGCGCAGAGCCTGCTGCTCGAACGTTTCGGCGTACAGGACGGCGAAGCGGTGACCCGCGCGGTGTACGGCAATCTCGTCGACGCTTACGGTCAATCGACCCGCAGCAAATGGCCGGAAAAAGTCAGCAGCGATGAACAACTGAAAACCGCTGCCGCCAAGGAACAGCAACAGCTGAAAACCTGGCTGGCCGAGCGCGAAAAGTCTTCGCTGGACAAGTTCGGCGGCTGGAGCGAAGGCCCGACGTTCAAGGCCAGCGGCTTTTTCCGCACGGAAAAACGTGACGGTCGCTGGTACCTGGTGACCCCTGAGGGGCATCCGTTCTATTCGCTGGGGGTCAATACCGTCAGCCCGCAGGTCAATCAGACTTACGTGGCCGGACGCGAGTGGATGTTCGAATCGCTGCCCAAGCCTGACGAACCGCTCGCCAGTCATTTCGGCGAGGGCGACAACCGCGGCGGCAACGGCGCCGATCAGGGCCGTGGCTATAACGCCGGGCGCTGGTACGATTTCTACGCGGCCAACCTGCAACGCCTGTACGGCGAACCTTGCGCAGTGCCGGCCAAAGCCCAGGCGCCGGCCGAACCGACAGCGGCCGCGCCGTGCAAAGCCACGCTCGACGAGCAGAAGTGGACCACACATACCCTCGATCGCTTGCAGGCCTGGGGTTTCAACACCGTTGGCAACTGGAGCGCCGATTCGCTGGCCGACGCCGAGCGGGTGCCGTACACCTTGCCGCTGTCGATTGTCGGTGATTACACCAGCATCAGCACCGGCAGCGACTGGTGGGGCGGCATGCCTGACCCGTTCGACCCGCGTTTCGCCATGGCCACCGAGCGCGCCGTGGCCATTGCTGCCCGCGATCATCGCGACGATCCATGGCTGATCGGCTACTACGCCGACAATGAACTGGCCTGGGCCGGTCCTGGCGACGATCCGCAATCGCGCTACGCCCTGGCCTACGGCACCTTGAAAATGACCACCGACGTGCCGGCCAAACGCGCGTTTCTCAAGCAACTGCGCGACAAGTATCGCAACCAGGCGGGCCTGTCGAAGGCATGGGGCATTGATCTGCCGGCGTGGGAGTTGATGGAAGACCCGGGGTTCGTGCCGCCGATGCCGAATCCGGAACACCCGGAAATCGAAAACGATTTCAAATATTTCCAGAAGGTGTTCGCCGATACCTACTTCAAGACCATCTCCGATTCGCTGAAATGGCACGCGCCGAACCAGTTGCTGCTCGGCGGCCGTTTCGCCACCAGCACCCCGGAAGCCGTGGCGTCCTGCGCGCAGTATTGCGACGTGCTGAGTTTCAATATGTACACGCTGAAACCACAGGACGGCTATGACTTCGCCGCCTTGCGCGCGCTCGACAAACCGGTGCTGATCACCGAATTCAATTTCGGCTCGGCGGACCGTGGGCCGTTCTGGGGCGGTGTCACGCAACTGGCCAAGGAAGAAGACCGCGGCCCGGCGTACGCCAACTTCCTCAAGCAGGCGTTGAGCGAACCGTCGATTGTCGGTGTGCACTG
Organism: Pseudomonas sp. Eth.TT006; assembly: GCF_054456575.1. Taxonomy (NCBI): domain Bacteria; kingdom Pseudomonadati; phylum Pseudomonadota; class Gammaproteobacteria; order Pseudomonadales; family Pseudomonadaceae; genus Pseudomonas; species Pseudomonas sp. Eth.TT006. Next base: position 573,838 of record NZ_JBTJEN010000002.1, read on the forward strand.
GTTCCAGTATCTGGATCAGCCGGTGACCGGGCGCCTGCTCGATGGCGAAAACGGCCACTTTGGTCTGGTCGGGGTTACCGATCTGCCGTATCAGGGCTTTGTCGAGACGGTGCGCAAGAGCAACCTGCAGGCGCTTGATCAGTTGGGCAAAGAGGCGGAAAAAGCCGCAGCGGCCGCCGGTCATGAAGCCGAAGGCGGGCGCAAGGCGGAGGCCGGTAAAGGCCCCGGCGCCGGACATGCGGGTGGGCATTCGGGGAATGGTCACTAAGTTTTAGTCCGCGTTATCGTTCTTCGCGAGCAAGCCCGCTCCCACATTGGATTGAGGAACACCACCAATCCAATGTGGGAGCGGGCTTGCTCGCGAAGGGGCCAGTAGCCTCACTGCAGCATTCAACCGTCCGGCCCGCAGCTGTTCCCAAATCCCTCAAGGGCTGGAACAATGCGGGCCACTTTGTAGAGCGTTTTCGCGGGGGAGTTGCGGGTGCAGATTCAGGGCCATTACGAGCTTCAATTCGAAGCGGTGCGCGAGGCGTTCGCGGCACTGTTCGACGATCCCCAGGAACGCGGCGCAGCCTTGTGCATCAAGGTCGGCGGAGAAACTGTCGTCGACCTCTGGTCCGGTACCGCCGACAAGGACGGCACCGAAGCCTGGCACAGCGACACCATCGCCAACCTGTTCTCCTGCACCAAGACGTTCACGGCGGTCACCGCGCTGCAACTGGTGGCCGAAGGCAAGCTGCAATTGGATGCACCGGTTGCGCGCTACTGGCCGGAGTTCGCCGCGGCCGGCAAAGAATCCGTCACCCTGCGCCAATTGCTCTGCCATCAGGCTGGTCTGCCAGCCCTGCGCGAGTTGCTGGCGCCGGAAGCGCTTTACCAATGGCAGACCATGGTCGACGCTCTTGCGGCGCAAGCACCGTGGTGGACGCCGGGCAGCGGTCACGGCTACGCGGCCATCACTTATGGCTGGCTGGTCGGCGAATTGCTGCGCCGCGCTGATGGTCGCGGGCCGGGCGAATCCATCGTCGCGCGCGTCGCCAAGCCGCTGGGCCTGGATTTCCACGTCGGCCTGGCTGACGAAGAGTTCTATCGCGTGGCGCACATCGCGCGCGGCAAAGGCAATGTCGGCGACGCTGCCGCCCAGCGTCTGCTGCAAGTGACCCTGCGCGAACCGACCGCCATGACCACCCGCGCCTTCACAAATCCGCCGTCGGTGCTCACCAGCACCAACAAACCGGAGTGGCGCCGCATGCAGCAACCGGCGGCCAACGGCCACGGCAACGCGCGCAGTCTGGCCGGTTTCTATGCTGGCCTGCTCGATGGCAGCCTGCTGGAAAGCGACATGCTCCAGGAGCTGACCCGCGAACACAGCTACGGCGAAGACAAGACCCTGCTGACCCGCACCCGTTTCGGCCTGGGCTGCATGCTCGATCAGCCGGACATGGCCAACGCCACTTTCGGCCTCGGCCCGCGTGCGTTCGGTCATCCGGGGGCGGGTGGTTCGGTGGGTTTTGCTGATCCGGAGCACGATGTCGCGTTCGGTTTTGTGACAAATACACTGGGGCCGTACGTCCTGATGGATCCGCGCGCGCAGCAACTGGCGCGGGTACTTGCCACTTGTCTGTAAAGCGTTACATGAGGTTCCAGGGTGGGAACCAGAACGGGTTTTACGATTCAAAGCGTCTGTTTATCCGGGCAAAAGAGCTCTGATCTTTCATTACTTCACTTTGTGGATTTTCAATGTCATCCAAAAAAACTCTCGCCCTGGCCCTGTGCGTTGCGATCACCGGTTGTGCACAGACTCCTAAAAACGATGCGGACGGCGGCAGCTGGTGGCCGTTCGGATCTTCCGACAAAGTCGCGGCCAACCCGCCGGCCGCAGCGCCTGCTACAGCACCGGCTGCAGCGCCGCTCAAGCCTGCTGCCACTGCACCAGTGGCCAAGACTGAGAGCAGCAGCCACTGGTACTGGCCGTTTGGCGGCTCCGATGATGCCGCAGCGAAGGCTGACGTGAAGCCTGAAGTCAAACCTGAAGCCAAGCCGGCTGCTGTGGCCAAGGCCGATGCCGACACCGGTACCAAGTGGTGGTGGCCGTTCGGCGGCAAGGACCAGCCGACTGCCAAAGCGGTGCCGATGCCTGATCCGAAAGTCACCCAGGCCTGGCTGGATGACTACGAACCGCGCCTGCGTACGGCGATCAAGGACAGCAACCTGCAACTCGAACGCCGTGACAACGTGCTGGTGGTCATCGCGCCGGTGGACGGCTCGTTCAACCCGAAGCGGCCGGCCATGCTGCTGCCAGTGACTCTCAGCCCGTTCACCAACGTGGCGAAAATCCTCGAAGCGGATCCGAAAACCGCCGTGCTGGTGCTCGGTCATAGCGACAACAGCGGTGCAGCACCGGCCAACGTCAAACTCAGCCAGGAGCGCGCCCAGTCCGTTGCGGCGATTTTCCGCCTGAGCGGCTTGCAGCGTGATCGCCTGATGTTGCGCGGCATGGGTGGCGATGCCCCGCGTGCGGCCAACGACAGCGCTGAAGGTCGTGCGCTGAACCGTCGTGTCGAACTGCTGGTAACCCCGCAGAACACCATGGTTGCCCTGTTGAGCAAATACAACATGCCAGCACCGGCCCCGACCACGATGATCGCCGCCCAGGACGTCAAGCCTGCGGCCAAACCGGTCACCCCGGCACCGGCTGCCACCAAGGCTGCCGTACCGGCAAGCAAAAAGGCGCCAGCGAAGAAAGCCGCTGCCAAAGCGCCTGCGAAGAAAGCGGCGAGCAAGGCTCCGGCAAAAGCCCCGGCGAAGAAAACCGCTCCAGCCAAAGCGGCAACGGCAGACAAGAAAGTCGCCACTACCGATACTTCCAAGCAGTGATCCGCTAACGAAAAGGAATGCGCCATGACCCAGGCTCTGGCAGATATGCGTCGTGATTACACCCGGGATGGTCTGACCGAGGCGCAAGCCCCGGGCGAACCCTTTGCGCTGTTCCACCAGTGGTTTGCCGACGCGGTGAAAACCGAACAGGCACCGGTGGAAGCCAACGCCATGACCCTGGCCACGGTCGATGCGGACGGTCGACCGCACTGCCGCATTCTGCTGCTCAAGGGCCTGGACGAGCAGGGCTTCACCTTCTTCACCAACTACGACAGCGCCAAGGGTCAGCAACTGGCGGCCAATCCGTTTGCCGCCATGACCTTCTTCTGGCCGAGCCTGGAACGTCAGGTGCGCATCGAAGGGCGTGTGGTGAAAGTCACGCCGGCAGAATCCGATGCGTATTATCAGGTGCGACCGCTGGGCAGCCGGCTCGGGGCCTGGGCCTCACCGCAGAGCCGGGTGATCAACGGGCGTGGTGAGCTGGAGGATTTGCTCAAGGCCACCGAACAGCGTTTCAGCGACACCCAGCCCGGCTGCCCGGCGCACTGGGGTGGCTACCGCCTGTTGCCTGAGCGCATCGAGTTCTGGCAGGGGCGTCCAAGCCGTCTGCACGATCGTCTGAACTACCGTTTGCAGGGCGCCAACTGGATTCTTGAACGTCTGGCGCCTTGAGCAGTCTACCGAGCGTGATAGCCTGCCGCAGTGGCCTCAAGCCACTTCGGCAAATCCCGACGCTTGATCTTCAGTTTTCGGGCCTGGGCCAGTTGTTCGAGCATGAAGGCGCGTTTGCCCTCATCCTTGCCGGCCAGGGACAGCGCCAGATCACGATCCGCCCAGCGTCTGATCCGCATGTACAGCCATCCGTGGAAGTACAGACCGGCAACGGTGGTGACGAAAATGATCAGGTAATCCATGAAAATCCTTGAGGTGCCGGGCAGGTCGGGCAATTTGGCGCTATTGTTGGCCGGTCTACAGGGCCTGTACCGGGCCTGAATCAAATCAAGTTTATCCAGGCTGTGTCGTGACAGGCGTCAAACAGCGGGGTTTAATGAACACATGTTCTTTTGGAGTTGATGCTATGCGTAAGTCTGTTCTGCTGGTTGCTTCCTTTTCCACGATGGCGATGTTGCTGACCGGCTGCCAGTCGAGCCTGACCGGTGACTCCTATTCCCGTGACGAAGCGCGTCGTGTGCAGACGATTCGCATGGGTACCATCGAATCCCTGCGTCCGGTGAAAATCGAAGGCACCAAAACCCCGATCGGCGGCGCTGCAGGTGCAGTGGTCGGCGGTGTCGGCGGCAGCGCCATCGGTGGCGGCAAAGGCAGCATCGTCGCAGCAGTGATCGGCGCCGTGGCCGGCGGCCTGATCGGTTCGGCCACCGAAGAAGGCCTGACCCGCACCCAGGGCGTGGAAATTACGGTGCGCGAAGATGACGGCAGCATGCGCGCCTACGTGCAACAGGTTCAGGAAAACGAAGTGTTCCGTGTTGGTGAGCGCGTACGCATCTCCACCGTCGGTGGCACCAGCCGCGTTTCGCACTAAGCGGAAACGAGCGGTAAAAGAAAACCCCGATCAGGTGACTGGTCGGGGTTTTTTGTTTGGTGTTTACCAGTGATCGCGATAGACGAATGCGATCTGGTAGTCATAAGACGATGAATCAATGACGTGCTTAAAGTGCGGTTGAAGAATACTCACCCAGTGCGAGAGCAAATCGAATCCGCCGTTGTTTATATTGTTTTCAATTGACATGCCGAGTGATTCGATTACAGAGCCGTCGTCACCGAAATCTTTCGTTAATTCCTCTCCTACGCCCAGTTCGGTTTCCTTGTCATACCATTCGAGTCTGGCTTTCAATCCCATAAATCCCTCACAAGTACCTTTTGATGCTTCGCTTTTTCCCTTTAGGGGGATCTAATTGCTTGCCGGTTCTATGGTCATACGAACCCAAATGATTACCGTCACTCGCTCGATAGACCTCAAGCTCGCCGTGAAGAAAGTCCCATTCATATATCGTCCTCCCTTTTGCGTCTATCCATCGATCCCGGAGACCACCAGAGAACGGGGTTTTCTTTTTCGCTCTCCTCAATCCTGGAAATGCGGTGATTTCGTCTGTCTCAGGGGCTGGGTGGTAGGTGTGACCAGCCTTGGCTGTCCCATGGCCGCGTACATTCAGGACAATATAAAGCGGCTTAACCCCCGAATCCGCCGGAAACACCAATATGAAATCTCGATACTCCGGCGGATAAACCGGGTTCACCAGAATCCCGTTCGCTGCTTTCGTCGGCGGATACACCCAGATATGCGGCGCTTGCGGTGCTGCCTCCAGCGCCGGAATGCCGAGGATGTCGGCGCCGTCCACGGCGGGCGTCCAGAGCAGTTCGATTCCTTCACCCAGGTCGGCGACGAAGCGCTCGCCGCGTGCGCTGAACTGCACGACGTCGACCATTTCCCAGTCGCGATTGCTGCCGGTATAGAAGCCGTAGCCCCGCAGGCTGCCGTCGGTCTGTTGTTCGATATGCAGGCGAACGCGGGTGCGGGCCTGTTTCAGGCTGCGCAGTTGTTCGTCGCTGTAGAGGGCGCTGTCGCCGAGGCTGGAGGGCATCAGCAGCGCCACCAGTCCGGCGAGGGTGGCGGTGGCCGTTCCGGCAGCGATGGCGGGCAGGGCGTCGAACGCGGCGCCGGCCAGGGCGAAGCTGCCCAGCCCGGCGGGGATTGCCGTAGCGCTGACTTTCTTCAGCGCAACGGCGCCGTTGCCATCGCTTTCACGTGCGCCAAGCAGGATCAGCTCGCCGTAATCTTTCAGGCTGTCGGTCGGCACCATCCCCGCAGGATTGGAATAGTCGATGATCGCGTCCGGCAATTTGCAGGACTTGGCGAATACGCACCCGGCGCGCACTGGCTCTGGCTTTCTGGCCGCTACTTCGCGGCTGCGCTCGAAGGCTTCCTGCCGCGCCAGCATGGCGTCGTAGGCGTTCTGTCTGGCTTCGCGTTCGGCCAGCTCAGTGGCCGTCATGTAGCGGTAGGTGACGTGATGGCCGTCACCCGCCGGTGGGTTGTTTACCCGGGGAATGTCCTTGTTGCGAGCCACAGCGCGTCCTTTCGTTGATCCATCGACACCCTTCGAAAGGGCTATGCGACGTTAACGATGCGGGCAAAGGCTGGCTGTAGGACGCGTCTGTAATGTCCTGGGGATTGTTCGCTATTGATAAGAAACGGCAGCGCGGCGTGATGGTTGCTTCTGAAGATGGAGGACACTCACCCACAGCCAAGCAGTTGGCCGATATATTGAGCCCCAGCTGTATCTGTGAGCCCAGCAGGATTTTTCCTATGCTGGGTGGCTGCGCCTGTAACGAGGCGATTCCTGCCCGATTCAACGAGAGCATGACCATGAGCGACAATCGACAGTGGGCCCGCGAAGCGATCCGTATCATCGAAGCGGACTTCCAGCGCAGCGCCGACACCCACCTGATCCCCTTGCCGCTGCCGGGTTTTGCGGGCATCGAGTTGTATTTCAAGGATGAGTCCAGTCATCCCACCGGCAGCCTCAAGCATCGGCTGGCGCGGTCGCTGTTTCTGTACGCGTTGTGCAACGGCTGGCTCAAACCCGGCGCGCCGGTGATCGAGGCGTCCAGCGGTTCGACGGCGATTTCCGAGGCGTATTTCGCGCGGATGCTCGGCCTGCCGTTCATTGCGGTGATGCCGGCAACCACCTCCAAGGAGAAGATCGCGCAGATCGCCTTCTACGGCGGGCAAAGCCATCTGGTGAAGGATCCGACGCAGATTTATGCCGAATCCGAGCGTTTGGCCCGCGAGCATGGTGGCCACTTCATCGACCAGTTCACCTACGCCGAGCGGGCCACCGACTGGCGGGCGAACAACAACATCGCCGAGTCGATCTTTCAGCAGATGCGTTTCGAAAAACACCCGGAGCCGAGCTGGCTGATTTCCAGTCCGGGCACCGGCGGCACCACGGCGACTCTCGGTCGTTACGTGCGCTATCGCCAGCATTGCACTCGGGTGTTGTGCGCCGATGCCGAGCGTTCGGTGTTCTTCGATTACTACCAGACCGGCGATGCCAGTCTGCGTCTGGACTGCGGTTCGCGCATCGAAGGCATTGGCCGGCCGCGGGTGGAAGCGTCGTTCCTGCCCCAGGTGATCGATGCGATGGTCAAGGTGCCGGACGCCTTGTCGCTGGCGGCCATGCACTATCTGGCGCAGCGCCTCGGGCGGCATGTCGGCGGGTCGAGCGGCACCAACCTGATTGGCGCATTGATGGCGGCGCAGCAGATGCAAGCGGCGGGGGAGTCGGGGTCGATCGTGGCGATCCTGTGCGATGGCGGCGAGCGCTATGCCGACACTTATTACGATCAGGATTGGCTGAAGGCTCAGGGGTATGAGCTGGAGGGATTGATCGCGGCAGTGGCGGCGAGTGCCGAGCGTGGTGAGGCGCTGCCGACCAGCGTTTTACGCGCCAACATTTGAAGAAACACAAAAAACACTGTGGGAGCGGGCTTGCTCGCGAATGCGCCGGTTCAGTCAACATTGCCGTCGACTGACACAACGCATTCGCGAGCAAGCCCGCTCCCACAGGTTTTGTGTTGCTGCAGTTTTAACCGATCAAGCTTCCAGACCGAGAATATCCCGCGCCACGGCCTCGGCAATACGAATCCCGTCGACACCGGCCGACAGGATCCCGCCCGCATAACCCGCGCCTTCGCCGGCCGGGAACAGGCCTTTGACGTTCAGGCTCTGCAGCGATTCGTTACGCGTGATGCGCAGCGGCGATGAGGTGCGGGTTTCGATGCCGGTCAACACCGCGTCGTGCAGCGAGTAGCCGCGAATCTGCTTCTCGAAGGCCGGCAGTGCTTCGCGGATCGCTTCGATGGCGAAGTCCGGCAGGGCCAGGCTCAGGTCGCCCAGGGCCACGCCCGGTTTGTACGATGGTTCGACTTCGCCCAACTCGGCCGAAGGAATGTCGTTGATAAAGTCGCCGACCAGTTGCGCCGGGGCCTTGTAGTCGCTGCCACCGAGGATGAACGCGTGGGATTCCAGGCGCTCCTGCAACTCGATACCGGCCAGCGGGCCGCCCGGGTAATCGACTTCCGGAGTGATGCCGACGACGATCCCGGAGTTGGCGTTGCGCTCGTTACGCGAGTACTGGCTCATGCCGTTGGTGACCACGCGGTTCGGCTCGGAAGTCGCCGCCACCACGGTGCCGCCCGGGCACATGCAGAAGCTGTAGACCGAGCGACCGTTTTTGGCGTGGTGCACCAGTTTGTAGTCGGCGGCGCCCAGTTTCGGGTGGCCGGCGTATTTGCCCAGACGCGCGCGGTCGATCAGCGACTGCGGGTGTTCGATGCGGAAACCCACCGAGAACGGCTTGGCTTCCATGAACACGCCACGGCTGTGAAGCATGCGGAAAGTGTCGCGGGCGCTGTGGCCGAGGGCCAGGACCACGTGTTTCGAATGCAGGGTTTCGCCGCTGGCCAGCTGTACGCCGACCAGTTGCCCGTCGTCGATCAGCACATCGCTGACGCGCTCCTGGAAACGCACTTCACCGCCGAGGGCGCGGATTTCTTCACGCATGGTCTCGACCATGCCGGTCAGGCGGAACGTACCGATGTGCGGCTTGCTGACGTAGAGAATTTCTTCCGGCGCGCCGGCCTTGACGAACTCGTGCAGGACTTTGCGCCCAAGGAACTTCGGATCCTTGATCTGGCTGTACAGCTTGCCGTCGGAGAACGTCCCCGCGCCGCCTTCGCCGAACTGCACGTTGGACTCGGGGTTGAGCACGCTTTTACGCCACAGGCCCCAGGTGTCCTTGGTGCGCTGACGGACTTCGGTGCCGCGCTCGAGGATGATCGGCTTGAAGCCCATCTGCGCCAGCAGCAGGCCGGCGAAGATTCCGCACGGGCCGAAACCGACCACGATCGGGCGTTGGCTCAGGTCGCTCGGCGCCTGACCGACGAATTTGTAGCTGACATCCGGCGCCACGTTGACGTTACGGTCGTCGGCGAACTTGCCCAGCACCTTGGCCTCGTCGCGCACGCTGAGGTCGATGGTGTAGATGAAGCACAGTTCGGAGGACTTTTTGCGCGCGTCATAGCTGCGCTTGAACAAGGTGAAATCGAGCAGGTCATCGCTGGCGATGCCCAGACGCTGCACGATGGCGGCGCGCAGGTCTTCTTCGGGATGGTCGATTGGCAGCTTGAGTTCGGTGATTCGTAACATGGCGAGGATCCGGGTTCGCGGGGCGCACAACTGCGCCAGGGCGTTTGAAGGCGGCGATTATAAGCCGCAAAGACCGGATCCGGTGAGGCTAAAACGCTCAGTCGTTGCGCGATCCGCCGAAATACCCGCAGCCGCGCTGCACCTTGCCGTCGATGCGCAGTTCGGCGCTCATGTGCTGCACGCTGGCGCTGTTGCTGTCGACACAGCGTTGCGGTGCGACCCACAATTCGATGCGCTGGTTGTCGGCTTCGCTGCTCAGGTTGAAGCGACCGTCGCCCAGTTGTTCTTCGACATACGGCACCGCCAGCGCCGGTTGGCCTTCACGTTCGATGACCATGCCCTTGCCGCTGACTTTGACGTTCCACTCCGGCGTGTGGCCAGCGGCGCGCAGGATCAGCAGTTTGAAGTTCGGGTCATCGCACGCGGTACCGGAGCGCTCGACGCGATACAACTGGGCGAGGTCGAGGCGGTCACCGGCGATTTTCCCGCGCACATCGGCAAACAGCTTGCCCTGCTGATCGGCGAGGGTCGCGGCCTCTTGCAGCACGCTGGTGCCGCCGATGTCGTTGATCGCGTACTGCCGCTGTTCGCCACACGCCTGAAACACCAGTTTGCCGTCGGCTGCGGTCAACTGCCCCTGCATCCGGGTCTGGCCAACGTGGGAGGCACTTTGGCGCGGACCATCGAGCAATTGGCAGGCGGCGAACAACGGCAGCAGGGCAATAACGATCAACGAACGGGCAACACGCATCTTCGGCTCTCCAGACAAGTGCCGTCACGTTACGCAGGCTGACAATCAAATGCAAAACATCGGCAGCTCCTGCATGGAAAGGCACATTCCTGTGTAGGAGCTGCCGAAGGCTGCGATCTTTCGCTCTTAACCGACGTGAAAGGTCTGCCCGGTTTGCAGGCCTTCGACACTTTTCGCGTAGGCCAACGCCACATCCGCCGCCGCAACCGGCTTGTAACCACGGAAATACGGAGCGTAGCTGCCCATCGCTTCCACCAGCACCGTCGGGCTGATCGAGTTCACCCGCAGACCGCGCGGCAGTTCGATGGCGGCGGCTTTGACGAAGCTATCCAGTGCGCCATTGACCAGCGCCGCCGAGGCGCCAGAGCGGATCGGATCGTGGCTGAGCACGCCGCTGGTGAAGGTGAACGAGGCGCCGTCGTTGGCGAATTCGCGGCCGATCAGCAGCAGGTTGACCTGGCCCATCAGCTTGTCTTGCAGGCCCAGCGCAAAGCTATCGGCGTTCATCTCGCCCAGTGGAGCGAAGGTCACATTACCGGCCGCGCAGACCAGTGCGTCGAACTTGCCGGTTTGCTCGAACAGGCGACGAATCGAGGCGCTGTCGCTGATGTCGACTTTGAAGTCGCCGCTGCTGCGGCCGATACGGATCACTTCGTGACGCTGGCTCAGTTCCTTGTCCACGGCCGAACCGATGGTGCCGGCGGCGCCGATCAACAGAATCTTCATGGGCTGTTCCTCAATGGTTTGAATGAGGTTTCAGTCTAGAGTGGTTTTTTCTGCGGATAAGCGCGCTAATAGGCAACCTTTGGTTTTCAAAAGGAAACAATCCATGAGCGAAATGGATGACCTGGCGGCGTTCGCGATACTGATCGAAGCGGGCAGTTTCACTCTCGCAGCCCAGCAATTGGGCTGCAGCAAGGGTCAGTTGTCCAAGCGCATCAGTCAGTTGGAAGCGCAGTTTTCCGTGGTCTTGCTGCAACGCACCACGCGCCGTTTGAGCCTGACGGCGGCGGGCGCCGCGTTGTTGCCGCAGGCCCAGGCGCTGGTGGTTCAGGTAGAGCGGGCACGGCAGGCGCTGGCCCGTTTGAAGGACGACATGGCCGGGCCGGTGCGCATGACCGTGCCGGTGTCGCTGGGGGAAACCTTCTTCGACGGCTTGCTGCTGGAGTTTTCGCAACAATATCCCGCGGTGCAGATCGAGCTGGAGCTGAACAATCAGTATCGCGACCTGTCCCGGGATGGCTTCGATCTGGCGATTCGCAGCGAGGTGGCCAATGACCAACGGCTGGTGGCCAAGCCTCTGCTGGCCTGGCAGGAAATGACTTGCGCCAGCCCGGCCTATCTTGAACAGTTTGGCGAGCCGCTAACCCCAGCGGAGCTGGGTGAACACCGCTGCCTGCTCAACAGCCATTACAGCGGTCGCGAAGAATGGTTGTATCACCAACAGCATGAACTGCTCAGGGTGCGGGTGTCCGGCCCGTTCGCCAGTAATCATTACAACCTGCTGAAGAAAGCCGCGCTGTCTGGCGCCGGCATCGCCCGTCTGCCGTCGTACCTGTTGCAGAGCGAACTGGCTGACGGCCGTTTGCGTTGGCTGCTGCGTGATTATCAGACCCGGCGCATGCCGATGTACCTCGTGCACCCATATCAGGGCGGTTTACCGAAGCGCACGCAGGTGCTGGCGGATTATCTGATCGGCTGGTTCAAGCGCAGTGGCGAGGCGCTGGATCGGCTGTGATAGTCAGCAAACTCCTTCATCCACTGACGCCACCCTTCGGCGTTTCACTTCTGACATATTGTGAGGTCATCGAGGACAGATAGGAAATCTCTTCCATCAGTTCGTACTCGGCTGCGGAATCAAAGCCTCCCGATCCGCGCAGGCCGCAGGTGATCACGTTGCCGGTGGCAGTAAGGGCAACAAAAGCTTCCGAATTACTGTAGATGGCAACGACATTTTTCAGGCGTTTGGTGACCTGGCTGCTGTCTCCACCCCAGACTGCATTCCCCCATGTGACCAAACTGCCGTCGGCACAAAGCGCCGCGTAAGCACCATTGGTGGCGGCCAGTTGCACGATATTGCGCAGCGCCGCAATCTTTGTTGGCACGACGCCGCCCTGATCGGGATCACCCCAGGCGACGACTCGCCGGTCACTCAGAATGGCTGCGAATGCATAACCGGCACCGACGATATCTACGATGTTGTCCAGTGCCAGAATCGCAGCGGGCGCGGTTCCTCCCCAATTCGATTTGCCCCATGTCCTCACATGGCCACTTTCCAGGTGGGCCGCGAAAGCGTATCCGGCGCTGACAATTCGGGATACGTTGTCTATCCGCTGCGGCACCGTTCCACCGGATCCAGGGAAACCCCACGCCACCACGGAATCATCGCTCAGTCGAGCGGCGAAGGCGTCATGATTGTTCACCACCTCTACGATATTTCTCAGATTTGCGATGGACGCGGGCAATACTCCACCGCGCACCGCGTCACCCCAAGCCCTGACTGAACCGTCCGTGAGGTGAGCCACGAAGGCTGTAGCGCTTCCGTAGACAGCACGGATGTTTTTGAGCGCCCCGATGGCCGCAGGAACGGTTCCTCCATTGGCCGCTTCGCCCCAAGCGACCACAGAGTTATCGTTTCTCAATGCAGCAATGGCTCGTCCTCCTGTGAACAATTGTTTGATGTCTCTGAGCCCGGCGATATTCGCCGGGACTTGGCCGCCATATCTGGGATCACCCCAGGCGACCACAGAGCCATCATTTTTCAGTGCTGCGAATGCTGCCAGCGACCAGGCGACTGTTTTGACGCCAGAGACGCTAACGGGACTGCCGCCATTGGTCTGCACTCCCCAAGAGGTGATCGTTCCATCATCATTCAGGGCTGCGAAAGCAGAGTGAGGCTCGTTGTAGTTGTCGAGATTACAGTAACCGTTACCGAAGAAGTTCGCGGGCCGGACGGTGACATTTTGAGCACCGTAGCGAACGTGCAAAAAGCGATCGGGATGAATGTCATCGAATTGCGCCGTTGCAACATCATCGTTGTCACCCTCGTAACGCCAGCGTGCAGTGAGCGAACTGAAAGTTTTTCGGTCTATCGCCGACAAGTAACGCGATGCGCCTTTGTTTGCCCAGTATTGAATCGCAGCGACGCGAGCCCCTAACACATGCAGCTCGGCATCCAGCGGATCGACCGTGGCAAACACCTTTTTCGACCAGCGTCGCTTGTCCGTGGTATTGCCGAGTTGATCGGTCACGGTATAAGCGGCATTGAGGGCCGCAGGTTTTCCTGCTGCGATGTACATCTGCAGCGACACAACAATGACGTAAGGGCGGTGTTCTTCACCGGGCTGCACCTGAAAATAGAAGGGCACATTGTTGAGTTCGACCTTGAGGGTGTCATAGGGACGTTTGTACGGGTAATCGAGGGTAAGCTGAACTTGTCCGTTGTTAAACTCGTCCGCGCCGAAGTGCGGCGGCTCGTCTGATTGCGGCGCCCAGTCGATTTTCAATGCCGGGTGGTCACCGGTGCCGGGGACGTTGTTGCCGCCCGGCAGGTTGCGGTGGTACTGAAGCCCAAGCGGCACGGAGTCCTCGAAATTTCCACTGCCGCGTTGGTAACGAAGCTGCAACACACTCAGACCTTCATCGACTTCTGCTTGTGGCAGATGGAGCTGCACGATGCTGTTCTGATCCTGAGGGGGCACGAACTGGCGGACGATATCCCTGTCGTTAAGTCGCAAGACCAGTGTTTCGTAAGGTTCCCCAGCTATCGGGTCGGCCAGGATCACCGCTGCATTCTGGCGAGTTGGGTCGCGGGTCAGGGGGGCGGTGAATGCTGATTGCGGCATGCCCACGTAATGAACCCCGGGGGCAGGATTCGGATAGGGAACAATGGGGTCTGTGGCGTTTGGGCTTCTCGGAGGGTAGATCACCAATGCTCCTGATTCACCGTTCTCCATGCTCATTTTTCTGTCCTCGAAATATCTGGTTTGGTGGCACCAGTCAATCTGTCATCCCGAGGGTTGGCTACTGTCAGAGTTGACAGGTCAGAGGCGTCAACCGACGAGTGGTCAGCGTTATCGATGTCTTGCAATCAAATGATCAATCGACAATCTGCCCGGCCCGGTCGCCATCAGGTACAGCAACACCGCCGCCCAGGTGCCATGAGTCGGATACGCATCCGGGTAAACAAACAATTGAATGGTCAGGGTCATGCCCAGCAGCGCCAGCGCGGAGAAGCGGGTGGCGAAGCCGATCAGGATCAGCACCGGGAAGAAGTGTTCGGCGAACGCGGCCAGATGCGCGGCTATCTCCGGGGACAGCAGCGGCACGTGGTACTCGCTTTTGAACAGCGGAATCGTCGAGTCCGCCAGGTGTGGCCAGCCGAGTTCAAAGGTGCCGTCGATCAGGTCGATGGCCAGGCCTTCGACCTTGGTCTGCCCGGACTTCCAGAACACCGCGGCAATCGAAAAGCGCGCGATGAAGGCGATCAGGCTATGGGGGATTTGCGCCAGCAGCGCGATGGCGCGGGTGATGAGGTTGTTCATGGCGATTCCTTGTAATTCAGGTCAACGATGGCGTTGTGCGCAATCAGCAGCGCGAGGGTCTGGCTGAGGTCGAAGGGCGGGCTGTTTTGCGCGGCGGCCAATAGCGGCTGGTCGTCGAGCAGGTGGCGCAGAAATACGCTGGCGCCGGGTTCGATCGCAAACACTTCTACGTAGAGGCCGTTGCGCAGTACCAAGGCGCGTTGCGCCTGATTGACATCAATGCCGGCCAGCGCTGCGTCGCGCTGATGCGCGGCCCAGATCGCGACTACCGCGTGATTCGAATCCAGCAGATGCAGCGATGGATGAAGCGTGAAGCGCAGTTCGCTCAACCCCTCGGGATTAGCCAGTGCTGCGCTGATCTGTTGCGGTCGCACGGGCTGCGCGTCGGCGGCGTGATAGGCGCGGGTGCGCAAGCGTTCAAGCCGCCCGACATCGGCCAGATACGCCACGCTCGCGGCCGGTTCGAAGGCGTCGATAAAGTTCGGGAATGCTTCGCCGTAGCGACTCAACAACGGGCTGTGCGGTGGCCGCTGCTGGAGGAAAACCGCCGCCATGGCGCGGAAGAAATCCTCGCCAACCAATTGCTGCACCACCGGGAAACTGTCCGCCAACGCATTGATCAGCGAACCCTGCACGTTGTTGCGGTACACCAAAAAGCGGCTGGCCGGATCGGCGCCGTTGGCGCTGCACATACCCTCGGGGCAGGGTAGTTGCGGGTCGAGCAGGGCGGCGGCAAAAGCGGAATGGGTGCTCATGAGCGGACTCCCGCGCCGAGCAATATTTCGTCAGCCTGCCGCGCCTCGGCCAGCAGCACATTGAAGGCCGGCACCTGATTGTCGCGTTCGATCAGGGTCGCCACCGCGCCGGTGCGTTGCAGCGCCTGCCGGTACAAGGCCCAGACCGCCTGGTCGATCGGCGCACCGTGATCGTCGATCAGCAAACGGTCGCCAAGGCTGTCGCTGTCCTCGGCGAACCCGGCCAGATGAATCTCGCTCACGGCTTTTAGCGGCAGGGCGTCGAGATACGCCAGCGGATCGCGCTGATGATTGATGCACGAGACGTAGACATTATTGACGTCGAGCAACAGACCGCAGCCGCTGCGCCGGATCACTTCGGCAATGAACTCGGGTTCATCAATGGTCGAACACTGGAACCCCAGATAGGTCGCCGGGTTCTCCAGCAGCATTGGACGTTTCAGGGTGTTCTGCACTTGGTCGATGTGTTCGCAGACCCGGTTCAGGGTCGGCGTGTCATAGGCTAGCGGCAGCAGGTCGTTGAGAAACACCGGGCCGTGGCTTGACCAGGCCAGATGTTCGGAAAACGATTGGGGTTGATAGCGCTCGATCAGCGCTTTCAGACGTTGCAGGTGCTGATCGTCCAGCGGCCCTTCGGCGCCGATGGACAGTCCGACCCCGTGCAGCGACAGCGGATATTGCTCGCGGATCAACCCGAGAAAGTGATGAAACGGACCGCCGTCGACCATGTAGTTTTCGGCGTGGACTTCGAAGAAACCGAGGTCGGGTAATGAACCGAGCACTTCAGCGAAGTGCCCGGTCTTGAGCCCCAGCCCGGCACGGCGCGGGAGTCCGGGGCGGGCTGCCTGAGTGCCGGGGAGGGCAGGTGTGTCGTGGCTGAACATGATCGTCACTCAGGCAGGCCGTGGATCAGGACTTGGCTTTGAACGCTTCCATCTGACCGAAACCGGTCGGTGAGGTCTTGCTCTCGGTGGTGGTGCAGGTGCCTTTTGGCACCAGTTTCCAGGCGTTCGGCTGATAGTCCATTTTCGCGGTACCGGCACAGGTGGTGCCTGCGCCCGCGGCGCAATCGTTGTGACCTTTCATGGCCACGCCGAAGCATTTCTCCATGTCGGCATCGGCAGCGTGAACGGTCGAAACGGTGGCCATGCTCAGAGCCGAGCCAAGGGCCAGAACCAGAGCGGTAGCGGACAGGGTGCGGGTGGTAGCAGTCATGATGTTTCTCCAGATTTGAGGCTTGGGTTTTGCAAGCGAAGTGCGCTTGCTTACCCCACTAGAGAAAGCTCATGGCGATGCGTTACAGCCCCCCGAAAATAATTTCGAGAAAAAAACAAAACCCCTGTAGGAGCTGCCGCAGGCTGCGATCTTTTGATCTTGTTTTTAAAAACCAACGTCAAAAGATCGCAGCCTGCGGCAGCTCCTACAGGGGCGGGGGGCGGACATAAAAAAACGGCCCGAAGGCCGTTTTCTGTTTAGCGAAAAACCACATCAACCGCCGAGGTACGCCTCGCGCACTTTCGGGTCGGTCAGCAGCGCTTCACCGGTGCCTTGCATCACCACCCGGCCGTTCTCCAGAACGTACGCCCGGTCGGCGATTTTCAGCGCCTGGTTGGCGTTCTGTTCAACGAGGAACACCGTTACACCGTCCTTACGCAGCTGTTCGATGATGTCGAAAATCTGCTGGATGATGATCGGTGCCAGACCCAGCGACGGCTCATCGAGCAGCAGCAGTTTCGGCTTGCTCATCAGCGCCCGGCCGATGGCGAGCATCTGCTGTTCGCCGCCGGACATGGTACCGCCGCGCTGGTTGAAGCGTTCTTTCAGGCGCGGGAACAGGCCGAGGACCTTGTCCATTTGCTCCTGATAATCGCCCTTGTCGGTGAAGAATCCGCCCATCGACAGGTTCTCTTCGACGGTCAGCCGGGCGAACACCCGCCGACCTTCCGGGACCACCGCGATGCTCTTGCGCATGATCTGCGACGAGTCCTGGCCGACCAGTTCCTCACCCATGTAGCGGATGCTGCCGCTGTGCGCCTGCGGCGAACCGCAGAGCGTCATCAGCAGCGTGGACTTGCCGGCACCGTTGGCGCCGATCAGCGTGACGATCTCGCCCTGACGGACTTCGACGTTGACGCTGTGCAGGGCCTGAATCTTGCCGTAGAAGGTGGAAACGTTTTCGAACTGCAGCATTTACGCTTCCCCCAGGTAGGCTTTGATCACTTCAGGATTGTCGCGGATCTGTTCCGGCGTGCCGTCGGCCAGCGGTGTGCCCTGGTTGATCACGACGATGTGGTCGGAAATGCTCATGACCAGTTTCATGTCGTGTTCGATCAGCAGCACGGTGACGTTGTGCTCTTCACGCAGCACGCTAATCAGTGCTTTGAGATCTTCGGTTTCCTTCGGGTTCAGGCCGGCTGCCGGTTCGTCGAGCATGAGGATCCGCGGACGGGTCATCATGCAGCGGGCGATTTCCAGACGTCGTTGCTGACCGTAGGCCAGGGTCCCGGCGGTACGGTTGGCAAACTCTTTCAGGTTGACCTTTTCCAGCCAGTACTCGGCAAATTCCATGGCCTCGCGCTCGCTCT
Source organism: Pseudomonas sp. Eth.TT006 (assembly GCF_054456575.1). Classification (NCBI taxonomy): domain Bacteria; kingdom Pseudomonadati; phylum Pseudomonadota; class Gammaproteobacteria; order Pseudomonadales; family Pseudomonadaceae; genus Pseudomonas; species Pseudomonas sp. Eth.TT006. The sequence goes on from NZ_JBTJEN010000002.1 coordinate 591,582, forward strand.
TGCGGAACGCCGGGGTCTTGAACAGGCCGGACAGGAAGTTGGTGTTCAGGTGGCGGTGCTGGGCGATCAACAGGTTCTCGACCGCGGTCATGTCCTTGAACAGACGCACGTTCTGGAAAGTACGGACTACGCCTTTGAGGGCGATCTTGTGCCCCGGCAGGCCGTGGATCGGCTCGCCATCGAGCAGGATGCTGCCGCCCGATGGCTGGTAGAAACCGGTCAGGCAGTTGAACACCGTGGTCTTGCCCGCGCCGTTCGGCCCGATCAGCGCCACAACCTGTTTTTCCTTGACGGTCAGGGCCACGCCATTGACCGCCAGCAAGCCGCCGAAGCGCATGCTCAGGTTTTCGACTTTAAGAATCTCGCGGCTCATTTTCGCAACTCCATGTGTGGGCGTTGCATCGGCAGCAGACCTTGTGGACGCCAGATCATCATCAACACCATCAGCGCACCGAACATCAACATCCGGTATTCGCTGAATTCACGCATCATTTCCGGCAACAGGATCATCACCACCGCCGCGAGAATCACGCCCAGTTGCGAGCCCATGCCACCCAGCACGACGATGGCGAGAATGATCGCCGACTCGATGAAGGTGAACGATTCCGGGGTCACCAGCCCCTGACGGGCGGCGAAGAAGCTGCCGGCGAAACCGGCGAAGCTCGCCCCCAGGGTGAACGCCGACAGCTTGATGATCGTCGGATTCAGACCCAGTGCGCGGCAGGCGATTTCATCTTCACGCAGCGCTTCCCACGCACGACCGATGGGCATGCGCAGCAGACGGTTGATGATGAACAGCGCCGCCAGCGCCAGCAACAGCGCGACCAGGTAGAGGAAGATCACCTTGTTGATCGAGTTGTATTCGAGGCCGAAATACTCGTGGAAGGTTTGCAGGCCTTCCGCGGCTTTACGTTCGAAGGTCAGGCCGAAGAACGTCGGTTTCTCGATGTTGCTGATGCCGTTAGGACCGCCGGTGATGTCGGTCAGGTTACGCAGGAACAGTCGGATGATTTCGCCGAAGCCGAGGGTCACGATCGCCAGATAGTCACCGCGCAGACGCAATACCGGGAAGCCCAGCAGGAAGCCGAACGTCGCCGCCATCAGGCCGGCAATCGGCAGGCAGATCCAGAAGCTCAGCCCGTAGTAGTGCGACAGCAGCGCGTAGCTGTAGGCGCCGACGGCGTAGAAGCCGACGTAACCCAGGTCGAGCAGACCGGCCAGACCGACGACGATGTTCAGCCCGAGGCCGAGCATCACGTAGATCAGGATCAGCGTCGCGATGTCCACTGCGCCACGGGAGCCGAAGAACGGCCACACCAGTGCACCGAGAATCAACGCAATGATGATGTAGCGCTGGGTGGTTGGCAGGGTCAGGAAATTGCTGGCCTTGGCCGGGATCAGCGGCAGGCCCGGCGAGGATTTCCACGCCTTGCTGATCTGCTGGTTGAACAGCACCCGCAGGAACATCAGCACCGAACACACGGCGATGGTCGCCAGAATGGCCGGGCTGGTGCCGTGCACTTCGAGGTTGATGCCGACGATGGTCAGTTTCAGACCGAGTACCGGGTAGGCCACGGCCCACACCAGCAAAACGCTGAACAGCGCCTGTTTCAGATTCCTAGTCATACTTTCTCAACCTCCGGACGGCCCAGAATGCCGGTCGGACGGAACAACAGCACCAGAACCAACAAGCCGAAAGCCACGACGTCCTTGTACTGGTCGCCGAAGATATCGGCACCGAACGCTTCCGCCACCCCCAGCACCAGTCCGCCGAGCATCGCGCCGGGGATGCTGCCGATCCCGCCCAGTACCGCGGCGGTGAAGGCTTTGAGGCCGACGAGGAAACCGGCGTTCGGGTTGATCACGCCGTACTGCATGCTCAGCAGTACCGCGGCGACGGCCGCCAGGGCCGCACCGATGACGAAGGTCAGGGCGATGATGTTGTTGGTGTTGATGCCCAGCAGGTTGGCCATCTTGATGTCTTCGGCGCAGGCGCGGCAGGCGCGGCCCAGGCGAGAGCGGGAGATGAACAGCGTCAGGCCGAGCATGGCGACCAGGGTCACCACGAACACCACGATTTGCATGTAGGAAATCAGCACTTCATGTGCGCCACCTGGCCCGATGGAAATGTTTCCAGGGATCAGGTTGGGAATGGATTTGTCCTTGGAGTCTTGTGCCAGCAGCACGGTGTTCTGCAGGAAGATCGACATGCCGATGGCGGAAATCAGCGGGATCAGACGGTTGCTGCCGCGCAGGGGACGGTAGGCAATGCGTTCGATGCTGTAACCATAGGAACTGGTGACGACGATGCTGGCGATAAACGCCGCGGTCATCAACAGCGGGACGTTGTCGATTCCCATCATGGCCAGCCCGGCGATGGCGATGAACGCCACGTACGAACCGATCATGTACACCTCGCCATGGGCGAAGTTGATCATTCCAATGATGCCGTAAACCATCGTGTAGCCGATGGCGATCAGGGCATACGTGCTGCCAATGGTCAGGCCATTAACCAGCTGTTGGAAGAAGTGATAGATGTCAGGCATTACAACGCTCCTAAAAACCTGATACGCATTTCACTGGTGGAGTCATTTTCCCGCCCGGCCCCGTGGATCTCTATCCACTTCGAATCCGGGTTTTGCCAGCGAACCGCTGATGACGGTTTTGAGATTTTCAGGTGGGGAGACTGGCGGATCACGCCAGCGCGGCCCATACATTCGTAAAACAAAGCCCACGGCACGCCGTGGGCTTTATTGGCAGTCAGTCAGGCAGCGCCTTACTGAGGCGAAACTTCGGTTTTCGGTTTGCCGAAGTGCCACTCGTAAACCACGAATTTGAAGTCTTTCAGGTCGCCCTTGGCGTCGAAGCTCAGGTCGCCAGTCGGGGTCTTGAAGGTGCCGGCGTGAATGGCAGCAGCCACTTTGGCCGTGTCTTCGGATTTGGCTGCGGCAATACCGCCGGCAATCACTTCAACCGCCGAGTAGGAAGGGAACACGAACGGACCGCTCGGATCTTCTTTCTTCGCCTTGAAGGCATCTGCCAGAGCCACGTTGGCCGGATCCTGGTCGAAGGATTTCGGCAGGGTCACCAGCAGGCCTTCGGAGGCGTCTTTGGCGATCTGCGAAATGGAGTCGTTACCCACGCCTTCCGGACCCATGAACTTGGCTTTCAGGCCTTTTTCAGCGGACTGACGCAGGATCAGACCCAGCTCCGGGTGGTAGCCGCCGTAGTAAACGAAGTCGACGTTGGCTTGCTTGAGCTTGGCAATCATCGAGGAGAAGTCTTTGTCGCCAGCGTTGACGCCTTCGAACACGGCGACTTTCACGCCTTTCTTCTCCAGGGTCGCTTTGACGGCGGTGGCGATGCCTTCACCGTATTGCTGTTTGTCGTGCAGTACGGCAACGATTTTCGGTTTTACGTGATCGGCAATGTAGTTACCGGCGGCAGGGCCCTGGGCGCTGTCCAGACCGATGGTGCGGAAGACCATTTTGTAACCACGGGCGGTGATGTCCGGGCTGGTGGCCGCCGGGGTGATCATGATCACGCCTTCGTCTTCGTAGATGTCCGAAGCCGGTTGAGTGGAGCTGGAGCACAGGTGACCGACCACGAACTTGACGCCGTTGTTGACGACCTTGTTCGCCACTGCTACCGCTTGTTTCGGATCGCAGGCATCGTCGTATTCAACGGCTTCGAGTTTCTTGCCATCGACGCCGCCCTTGGCGTTGATTTGCTCGATGGCCATTTTCGCGCCACTGAACTGCATGTCGCCGTACTGGGCTACCGGGCCGGTTTTAGGGCCGGCGATACCGATCTTGATGGTGTCAGCTGCGAACGAATGGCTGGCAACCCCGGCCAGAACCATAGCGGCAAACAGTTTGGAAATCTGCTTAGTAGCCTTAGTCATAGTGCTCCACTCTTACTGTTGTAATTTTTTTGAGTTCTGGCGCCGTAGCAGCAGAACCGGGTCAGATATCGTCGCGATACCCTCCGGAAATGCCCCAGGCAACTGTACCGGTACAGTGTAGAGCGCCGGTTGTTGGCCTGGGAAGCAGGCGCCGAGGGGCAAAACTTGTGGGTGTCGCATTTTTGAATGAAAAAGACAGAATTGCGGCGGGGCTTAGCGGGGGCTTATGCCCCAAACAGCAGCATTCCTTGGCGTTCCTGCTCTTTTCGTTCGGTGAAGCCATTTGCAATCGGGTTTTTCTGCCGGACCACCGACGTTATCATTCGCGTCGATTTCTTTTCCGGACAGTCCCATGAATCAAGAACCTAGCACCCTCTATGCCAAGCTGCTTGGTGAAACCGCAACTATTACGTGGAAGGAGCTGGAACCCTTCTTTGCCAAGGGTGACCTGTTATGGGTCAGCGCCGAGCTGGATTTGATCGCTGTAGCGCAGGCGGTTGCCTCCGATGAAGGCAAGAAAGTGGCAGCCTGGTTGGCCGAAGATAAGGTCGCCAAGCTCTCTGCGACGCGGGCGCAGGATATTCTCGAGCGCAATCCCGAGTTGTGGTCTGTTGTGGTGCGTCCGTGGATTCTGATCCAGGAAAGGGCAGTCGCTGGCGACGTCGCGCCTTGATGGTGCACGATTCGTCTGAAGGAAAGTGTGTAGCCGAGTAGCGTGATGGCACGTTGCCGTGGAGAAACGCCACAAGCGTGTGGCGCCTCACGGTGACGTAAACGTAACGGGAACAGTTTAGTAAGCAGCCTGACGGGCTGCTTAATTGTTTTTGGATGTTGGATGTTTCGGGTCTTGCGGTGTTTTCAAAGGCCCCTTCGCGAGCAAGCCCGCTCCCACTGTTGAATGCATTCCGTCAGTGGAAATGCGCTCACCTGTGGGAGCGGGCTTGCTCGCGAAGGGGGCGACGCGGTCTCCGATCAGACCGAATAAGTCTTCCCGGTATGGTTATTCAGCGAAATAACCTTGGTCTTGCCGATCCGGTGACGGTAGATCTCGCGCAGGTACTTGATCGACTTCTTCACGCAATCGCGCGACAGGCGGATGTCGTTGATCGAGACGAACTTCTCTTTGTCGTTTATCAGTTCGCGGTACTTCTTCTCGTACATCGGCTTAATCGCATACCAGTTGGTATCGAGGATCTTCGCCGGGTTTTCGAACTCGTTGAGCAGATCGTCGATGCGCGCTTCGTCGAAGTCTTCATTGATGATGAAGTCGAGAATCGAGTTGTCCAGGGTCTCGTCGAAACGGTACGGGGTCTTGGCGAAGCAGCGCTTGATGAAGGCCACGATCAGCGTCAGGAAGTCGTCCGACAGGCACGGGCTTTTGGCGATCAGGGTGGTCAGCGACAGGTTCGCCGAGGCGCCGATCACCAGTGCGTAGCGCTTGAGCGTGGTATTCGGGAACAGGCTGTTGAGGTGGGTCTTCAGCCGGTTCAGATCCATGTACGACAGTTTGTAGTCTTTTGGCAGCGAGACGATCGAGACCACCGACGAGCAGTTCTTGAAGAAGTGCAGGTCGTGCAGGGCGGCGGCGTCGTAGCCGGAATTCTTGTACTGCTCCAGCGACGCGCGATAGCGCTTGGATTCGATCGGCAGCAGGCTGATGCCTTCGATGGCTTGCGTCACTTTGTTGAAGTGCGGCAGATCGATGGAGCGGAAGAACAGGTCGTCGATGTTCAGGCGCTGCGGTTCTTTGTCGAACACCTTGAACTTGTCGCTGCTCGGCGGCGGGGTTTCCGGCACCACCGATTCGGCGTAGGCAATCGCCACCGGGCCCGCCAGACTCATGAACAGGTCGTTGGCGTCCAGGCGAATGGTTTCGCCGATGTCGATGCCGGCGCGGCGGAAGTAGTTCTGGTCGTAGTCGGTGGTTACTGCCTGCGCCGTCAGAATGTTGAAGATCTGCTGCGAGATGTACTGGTTGGCGTGCTTCTCCATCGCATTGACGTCAATGTTCTGGATGTTGCCGTCATCGCTCTCTTCGGCGTAACGCATGATGTCGTTGGAGATCAACATCATCGCGTTCCATGGGCGGATGCGCCCCATGACGCTGGCTTCGCTGCTGTCTTCATTGGCGAAGTTGTACGAGAAATCCCATTCTTCCGAGAGGTATTTGCACAGCAGGCGTCCGGCGTTGATGTGCAGCGCCTCGGACATTTCGCTGCGATGGTCGGAAATGTTCGGCAGCACGCAGATGCCGCTGGTGAAGATCGGCTCGAACACGAACGAATGCCCGCTCTTGCCGTCGTGCTCGTCCATCGGTTTGGTGTCGAACGTCTTGTTCATGTACGAGTGCTGCTGGGCCAGACCGAATTCCGAGGCCATGCCGGAACCGGTACCGCCGCCGGCACTGAAGATCGAGAAATACAGGCGCGACTGGTTGGCCTTGATCCCGCAGCTGTCGATCAGGTACGAGTGAATCATTTTCCAGTCAGGGCTGGAGAAGCGCTGGGTGTCCTTGTTGAGGATGATCTTCGCCAGGTACTGGCCGAGGATCGGCGCGTTACCGGCGCCACCGGCGTGGACTTCGGACAAGTCCATGATCTTCATTTTGCTGTAGTCGCGCAGGAAGCCGCTTTTCTCGCCCTTGCGCGAGAAACGGATGCGCCCGGCGATGTCCTTGTCGAGGTCGCCGAGCATCACCAGCGGTTCCACGAGGAACACCGGTTTGGTCGATTTGTTCGGGCCGATCCGCAGGTTCTGCCTGATCCACTGGGCCGGGCTGTAGCCCTTGTCGGCCAGACGCCGATCCGCCGTGCGGTCTTCGTTGTTGAATTCGTTGAGGTAGAACTTGCGCGCGTTGTACACCAGCTCCGCGACATCGAGGGCGATGTTCGAGCCGCAGCGACCGAGGCCGATCAGGCACACCGACGGAAACTCCTGATCGTTGTGCTGTTCGTTGTCGCCTTCCAGGTGCGGCGGACGCGGGAACACCAGATCGCGCAGACCGTCGAGGTTGTCGAGGATGCGGTCGGTGTTGGTTTCGGTGTAGTACAGATATTGCTGAGTGCCCAGCGGACGCGAAGGCGGCGCGGGTTTCATCGGCGCCGGGCTGTTCGCCGCAGGGTTCAGGGTCAGGTCGGATACCGCAGTGGCCGGATTGTTTTTAGAGGTCATTGTGCGCCATTTACCTGGACAGGGTTGGCTCGGCGACCGTTGTCATCGAGCCTCACGGAAAGAGGATCTCGCGTCTTTGACTGCGCGTATTTGGCCCGGGCGTCAGGGCCTTGGCCTGATCGTCGCACGGGGGAATCCTTTCCTGATCGCTCATGAATCGGCCATTATTCAGTGATCTTTAATCAAAAAGAGGCAAAGTGATGTCAACGCTACCTTCGTTGGGTTTTGCCGGAATCGGCCTGATGGGCCTGCCGATGTGCCGCCGTTTGCTGGCCGCCGGCTACCCGTTGAGCGTGTGGAATCGCAACCCGGCCAAGTGCGCGCCGCTGGTGGCCGCAGGCGCCCGGCAAGTCGCGACCCCGGCCGAACTGTGCGCTCACGCGGAGGTGGTGATGCTGTGTCTGGCCGATACTGCCGTGGTGCGCGAGGTGGTGTTTGGCGCCGGCGGGGTCGCTGAAGGAGCGAAAAACGGTCAGTTGCTGGTGGACTTCTCCAGTCTTGAACCGACCGCCACGCGGGAAATGGCCGCCGCGCTGGCAGAGCAGACCGGCATGGGCTGGCTTGATTCGCCGGTGTCCGGCGGTGTGATCGGCGCCGAGGCGGGCAGTCTGGCGATCATGGTCGGCGGTGCGGCGGCGGATCTGCAGCGGGTACGCCCGGTGCTGCTCAAACTCGGTCAGCGCGTCACGCACATGGGCGGCAGCGGCGCCGGGCAAGTGACCAAGGCCTGCAATCAGATGATCGTCGCCTGCAATGCGCTGGTAATTGCCGAAGTGGTGGCGCTGGCCGAACAGGCCGGGGTCGATGCCAGCCTGATCGCCGAAGCGCTGGCCGGCGGGTTTGCCGATTCGAAACCGTTGCAGATCCTTGCCCCGCAGATGGCCGAAAGCCGTTTCGAACCGGTGAAATGGCACGTGCGCACGCTGCTCAAGGATCTCGATACCGCCGTGAAATTCTCTCGCGAGCAGGGCTCGGCGACGCCGATCAGCGGATTGGCCGCACAACTGATGCGCCTGCATGGGGCGCAGGGCTATTTGCACAAAGATCCTGCGACGCTGGTGCAAATGTATCGAGGGCCAGACTCGGCGGATTGACCGCGAGGCTGTGTTTGCGCTGATTGATTTCTTCCAGTACCGGGCGTAGTTCCTCCAGCGGCACCGGTCGGCTGAGCAGATACCCCTGAATGAAGTCGCAGCCCGAGCGCTCGAGAAATTCGTACTGTTCCAGGCTTTCCACGCCTTCGGTCACCACCTGCAAATGCAGGGTGTGGGCCATGACGATGATTGCCTGGACGATTTCCATGTCGGCCGTGGCGGTGGGGATATCGAGGATGAACGAGCGGTCGATTTTCAGCGTGTTCAGCGGCAAGCGCTTGAGGTAGGCCAGCGACGAATAACCGGTGCCAAAGTCATCGATCGACAGCGACACGCCGAGGGCGCGGATCTGTCGCAGCAGCACCAGGGTGTCGGCGATATTGCCCATCAGCGCGTTTTCCGTGACCTCCAGCTCCAGCCGTTCGGCAGACACACCCGCTGAGCGCAAGGCATTTTCAATTTCGTCGGCCAGTTCTTCCCGGCCCAGATTCAGCGGCGAGCAGTTCCACGTGGTTTTCAGATGTTCGAAACCGTGGCGCGACAACTCGCCCAGATCGCGGCAGGCGCGGCGCAACACCCAGTTATCCAGCTCGGCGATCAGGCCGTTGTTCTCCGCAATGTTGAGGAAGCGATCCGGGGTCAATAGCCCGTGCACCGGGTGTTGCCAGCGAATCAGTGCTTCAAGCTTGGTAACGCGACCGGTCTTCAGCTCGAAGATCGGTTGGTAATACAGGGTCAAACCGTGTTCTTCGCTCAGGGCCAGACGCAGTTCCTCTTCCAGTTGCAGCTCGAAACTGGCGCGGCTCTTCAGGTCGCTGTTGTAAAAGTGCAGGCCGTTACGCCCGGCCGCCTTGGATTGATACAGCGCCAGATCGGCGTGTTTGAGCAGCTCCTCGCACGTGCTGCCGTCCTCCGGGTACAGGCTGATGCCGATGCTGGTGGTCATCACCATGCGCCGGCCGGCCAGCTCGATCGGCGCTTTCATTTTCTGCATGATGCGCAGCGCCAGATTGCGCGCTTCTTCGCGGTCGTGCAGGGCAATGAGGATGCAGAATTCGTCACCACCCAGGCGCGCCACCACGTCTTCATGACCACGCACCGAGCCTTTGATGTGCTCGGCGAGGACTTTGAGCAGGGCATCGCCGGCGTCATGGCCGAGGCTGTCGTTGATCCGTTTGAAGTGGTCGATGTCGAGAAACATCACCGCGAGCATGCCGCCATCGGCGGCGGCCTGATTGAGCTTTTCGGCAAACAGCTGGTTGAAGCCGCGCCGGTTGATCAGATTGGTCAGGGCATCGTAATTCGCCGCTTGCTGCAGCGAGACCCGGGCCTGATCGAGCTGGCTGAGCAGGGCGTTGACCCGGCGCAGGTCGGCCTCTTTGTTTTGCAGTTTCTTGTCGGCCAGCGCTGCGCTGATGGCGCTGCCGAGAATCAGCAGGATGATCAGCGCCACGGTCAGCCCCAGTTGCAAATGGTCACCCTGCGCCGCCAGCGTCGGCAGGCTGCCTTCGGGCAGGACCAGATTCAACGCGGCCATGCCGGTGAAATGCATGCTCAGAATTCCGGCGCCGAGTATCAACGCGGCGATGTACTTGAGCATCGGGTAGAGCAGGCCGCTGCCATCACGCAGATAACCGGCCACCCATAGCGCGGCGAAACTGGCGCCGATGGCAATCACGATCGACAGCGCGAACAACTGTGGCTGGTAGTAAGTCTTGGCGACGGAATGCATGGCGGCCATGCCGACGTAATGCATGCCGGCGATGCCCAGACCAATGACGATCGCGGTTTTCAAATAGTGCAGGAGGCTGGGCTGCGGCTCACTCAGGGTGTGCATGGCCAGCCACGAAGCGAGCAGGGCGATCAGCAGCGAAAACAGCGTGGTGGGCAGGTCGTAATGAATGTCGATCGGCGCCTGGAAGGCGAGCATGCCGATAAAGTGCATGGCCCAGATGCCGCCGGCCAGACAGGTCGCGCCGACCCAGCGCCAGACCCGCCGTGAGGCCGGATCATCGGCATGGCCCACGCGTTCCGCCATGTCGAGGGTGGCGAAACTTGCGGCGCAGGCGACCAAATAGGCCACCAGCACCAGCAGTGGGTTGTGTGTGCAATCGAGAATCACCTGCCCGCTGTCCGGCAGCTCGGTAACCAATTGCAAACCAAGCCACTCCATAGCATGCCCCGTCTCTGAAGTCGTCCCTGCCGCGTCATCAACGCAGGTGAATGAAAGCAGTATAGAGGCGGTTTTTGCCGTGCAAGCGGTAGTGGCACATTGGGTTCAACGATTTTGATATGAGGCTAATAGCGAAACGCGCTAAGTCTCAGGCACTGCGGTCGAAGGGGATTTCTGCCCAGTCCGGCTGCAGAGGCGGCAGGCCGAAACGGGCGCGTGCCTTGTCGCAGTCGACATTCTGTTCACCGTTTTCCCAGGACGACTCGAATTCGCGGCAGGGGCTGGAGCGCTGTTCATAAATCGAGCATTGCACCTGGCTGCCGACCTCGCCGACCAGCGCCGTGCAGCGCGGCGATTTGCAGTCGGTGCCGTTCATTGCCACGCGGCTGGGGCTGATCTGCGTCACCAGGTCATCAGGGACGGTGCCACCGGAGGAGGCGCATTCACCCCAGAAAAAAGACACGCGAAAATGGGAACAGCAGGCACCGCAATTCAGACACGGACTGACTTCGGACATGGGGAGGGCATCAAAGGGGTTGATCGGCGAATCCGGACGGATCCGGCGGCTATTCTAGGCTTCGCCATGAACTTGGGAAGGGGGGCGCGAAAGTATTTTTTTGTAGCCGGGTTTTGCCGTGAAAGCCCCGGTTTATGGGGGATTGCAGTGTTATCAAGGGCTTACGTTTCGTTACAGTGCCATGGCCTGTCATCAGGCTGACGAATGATCACAGACAGTCCCGACAGGCGTGTCTAGATTGCAGGTTCCGGGCTCGGATGCGACGGCAGTGAAGCCCTAATAACAATAAAGAGACGGACCCATGCAGAACTCGACCCAAGCGGCGAATGCCTGGCGCATTCTGTTCCTGTTGTTCCTCGCCAACCTGTTCAACTTCTTCGACCGCACCATTCCGGCGATCATCATCGAGCCGATCCGCATGGAATGGCACCTCAGTGACTTTCAGTTGGGCATTGTCGGCACCGCCTTCACTCTGGTCTACGCGATTGCCGGCCTGCCATTGGGGCGCATGGCCGACACCGGTTCGCGCAGCAAACTGATGGGCTGGGGCCTGGCAACGTGGAGCGCACTCACCGCAGTCAACGGTCTGGTCGGCAGTTTCTGGAGCTTTTTGCTGGTGCGCATGGGCATCGGTATTGGTGAAGCCAGTTACGCGCCAGCGGCCAATTCGCTGATTGGCGACCTGTTTCCGGCGCATCGCCGGGCAAGAGCCATGGGCATTTTCATGCTCGGCCTGCCACTGGGGCTGTTGCTGGCGTTTTTTACCATCGGCGCGATGGTCAAGGCGTTCGACAGCTGGCGCGCACCGTTCTTTATTGCGGCGGTGCCGGGGCTGATCCTCGCGGTGTTCATGTTCTTCATCAAGGAACCCAAGCGCGGTGCGGCGGAAACCGTGCAGGTGTCTCAGGAGAGAGTCGACAAGCCGATCCGCCGGGTGCTCGCGGTGCCGACGTTTCTCTGGCTGGTGATGGCCGGTTTGTGCTTCAACTTCGCCACCTATGCCTGCAACTCGTTTCTGGTGCCGATGCTGCAGCGCTATTTTCTGATGCCGTTGCAGGAAGCGGCGGTGGCAACCGGGGTGATCGTCGGTATCACCGGGTTGATCGGCCTGACCCTCGGCGGCTGGATCGCCGACAAGATTCATCAGCGCATCGCCAATGGCCGACTGCTGTTTGCCGGGTTCAGCTTGATCATCTCGACGCTGTGCACCGCGTGGGCGCTGCATGCCGGGCGGGTCGAGATCGCCGTATTCGTCGCGGTGTTCAGCGTCGGCTGGCTGTTTGCCTATAACTTCTACACCTGCGTGTACACGGCGATTCAGGACGTGGTCGAACCGCGCCTGCGGGCGACGGCGATGGCGCTGTTTTTTGCTGGCTTGTACTTGCTCGGCGGTGGATTGGGGCCGGTGGTGGTGGGGGCGCTGTCCGATCACTTTGCCAAGGCGGCAATGCTTTCGGCGGGGGCGGAGCAAATGACCGAGGCGTTCAAGGCGGTCGGGCTGCATGACGCGATGTACCTGATCCCGGTGGCACTGTTCTTGACCATGGTCTTTCTGTTTCTCGCGGCGCGCTGTTTTGTGAGGGATGCGCAGCGGATGAAGGAGGGATTGGTGGCGGTGGTTGAGCCAGAGATTGCAGCGGCGACTGCATGATTGCTATCGCTGGCAAGCCAGCTCCCACAGTGACCGAGTCGTAAACAAAATTTGTGAACACCCCAAAACCTGTGGGAGCTGGCTTGCCAGCGATAGGGCCATCAGCATCAACTGATAAATACCAGACAAACAAAAAGGCCCGCATCGCTGCGGGCCTTTTCATATATAGCGATGGAGCAGGGTGACTTAACCCGCCACCAGCACCCGGATCGCTTCCAGACGCAGTGCCGCTTTATCCAGCATCGCCAGACCCTGTTCACGCTGCTGACGCAACGCATCCAGTTCGCTGTCGCGCACGGTCGGGTTGACCGCTTGCAACGCGGTCAGGCGTGCCAGTTCTTCGTCGGTGTCGGCTGCCAGACGACGGCGAGCCTCGGCCACGCGCTCGGCGTGACGCGGGGCGATCTTGTCTTCACCGGCGTTGATCCGTGGCGTCAGCTGATCGCGCTGGGCCTGGATAAACTTGTTGGCGCTGGCACGCGGCACGCTTTCCAGTTGATCGTTGAGGGTCTCGAACGACACCCGTGGCGACAGGTCGTTGCCGTTAGGGTCGAGCAGGCAGCGCAGGGCGGCCGGTGGCAGGTAGCGGCCCAGTTGCAGCGAGCGCGGGGCGACCACTTCGCTGACATAGAGCAGTTCCAGCAGCACGGTGCCCGGTTTCAGCGCCTTGTTCTTGATCAGCGCAACGGCGGTGTTGCCCATCGAACCGGACAGCACCAGATCCATGCCGCCCTGCACCATCGGGTGTTCCCAAGTGATGAACTGCATGTCTTCGCGCGACAGCGCCTGATTGCGATCGTAGGTGATGGTCACGCCTTCGTCGTCGCCCAGCGGGAAGCTGGCGTCGAGCATCTTCTCGCTCGGCTTGAGGATCAGGGCGTTTTCCGAGTGGTCTTCGCTGTCGATGCCAAAGGCGTCGAACAGGGTTTCCATGTAGATCGGCAGGGCGAACTGGTCGTCCTGCTCAAGGATCGCCTCGACCAGCGCGTCACCTTCGCCCGCACCACCGGAATTGAGCTCCAGCAGGCGGTCGCGACCGGTGTGCAGCTCTTGCTCCAGACGCTCGCGCTCGCTGCGCGCCTCGTCGATCAGCGCTTGCCACTCGCCGTCGTCGGCTTCTTCGAGCAGCGGCAGCAGGCGCGGGCCGAACTGGTGCTGCAAGGCGTTGCCGGTCGGGCAGGTGTTGAGGAACGCGTTCAGCGCTTCGTGGTACCACTGGAACAGGCGCTCTTGCGGGCTGGTTTCCAGGTACGGCACGTGCAGCTCGATGATGTGTTTCTGGCCGATCCGGTCGAGACGGCCGATACGCTGCTCAAGCAGGTCCGGGTGCGACGGCAGATCGAACAGCACCAGATGGTGGGCGAACTGGAAGTTGCGACCTTCACTGCCGATTTCCGAGCAGATCAGCACCTGCGCGCCAAACTCTTCATCGGCGAAGTACGCGGCGGCGCGGTCACGCTCAAGGATGTTCATGCCTTCATGGAACACCGTGGCCGGAATCCCGGAACGTACGCGCAGGGCGTCTTCCAGATCCATCGCGGTTTCGGCGTGGGCGCAGATCACCAGCACTTTGGTGCGCTTGAGCATCTTAAGTTGATCGATCAGCCACTCGACGCGCGGATCGAATTTCCACCAGCGCTCTTCTTCGCTGGCGTCCGGCTGTGCCTGGAAGCTGACTTCCGGATACAGCTCGGCGTGTTCGCCCAGCGGCAGTTCGAGGTATTCGTCCGGGCACGGCAGCGGGTAGGGGTGCAGTTTGCGCTCCGGGAAACCCTGCACGGCGGCGCGGGTGTTGCGGAACAGCACGCGACCGGTGCCGTGGCGGTCGAGCAATTCACGCACGAGGCGGGCGCTGGCTTCAGTGTCGCCATCGTTGACCGCGGTCAGCAGGGCTTCGCCTTCGTTGCCGAGGAAACCGTGGATGGTCTTGTGCGCGGCAGGCGACAGGCGCCCCTTGTCGAGCAGTTCCTGAACGGCTTCAGCCACCGGGCGATAGTTGTCGCTCTCGGCGCGGAACGCGGCCAGGTCATGGAAGCGGTTTGGATCGAGCAGGCGCAGACGGGCGAAGTGGCTGTCCTGACCGAGTTGTTCCGGGGTGGCGGTGAGCAACAGCACGCCCGGGATGACTTCGGCGAGTTGCTCGACCAGCGAATATTCCGGGCTGGCCTTGTCTTCGTGCCACACCAGGTGGTGCGCTTCGTCGACCACCAGCAGATCCCAACCGGCGGCGAACAGTGCGTCCTGGGCCTTTTCGTCTTCGACCAGCCACTCCAGCGCCACCAGCGCCAGTTGCGTGTCTTCGAACGGGTTGGTGGCATCGCTTTCGATGAAGCGTTCTTCGTCGAACAGCGCGACCTGCAGGTTGAAGCGGCGGCGCATTTCCACCAGCCACTGGTGCTGGAGGTTTTCCGGGACCAGGATCAGCACGCGATTGGCGCGACCCGAGAGCAGTTGGCGGTGGATCACCAGACCGGCTTCGATGGTTTTACCCAGACCTACTTCGTCCGCCAGCAATACGCGCGGCGCAATGCGGTCGGCGACTTCACGGGCGATGTGCAACTGGTGCGCGATCGGCTGAGCGCGAACGCCGCCCAGGCCCCAGAGCGAGGATTGCAACTGGCGGCTGGTGTGTTCCAGGGTGTTGTAACGCAGGGAGAACCAAGGCAGCGGGTCGATCTGCCCGGCGAACAGGCGGTCGCTGGCCAGACGGAACTGAATGAAGTTCGACAGCTGGGTTTCCGGCAGGGTAACGGCTTCGTTCTGCCCGTTGAGGCCGTGATAGACCATCAGCCCGTCGACGTCGTCGACTTGCTGCACGGTCATCTTCCAGCCTTCGAAGTGGGTGATGCTGTCACCCGGCGAGAACCGCACGCGGGTCAGGGGCGCATTCCGTAGCGCGTACTGGCGGGTTTCGCCAGTGGCCGGGTAAAGCACGGTCAACAAGCGGCCGTCCTGTGCCAGAACGGTGCCTAAACCAAGCTCTGCTTCGCTGTCACTGATCCAGCGTTGCCCCGGTTGATACTGCTGCGCCATGCTGCCTGACTCCCACCTTGAAAAAGCGGGCTATCTTAGCGGATCGCCGGCCTCAGGGCCAAAGATTACTGGCGTAGGAGCTGCCGCAGGCTCGGGCCGCGTTCGGACGATCTTTTGATCTTTGGAAACACTTGGCATTTGTGGTGTCCGAGTAAAAGATCGCAGCCTGCGGCAGCTCCTACAGGTGCCAGGTGCGTCACAGATTTGCGACGGGTGGCTCAAGGCGCCCTTGCCGCGGCCGATAGCCTGCTGACAGGAGACCTATATATGCTGCCACCGATGCTCCCCCTGAGCGCTGTGCCGATCACTTCCCAGCAGGATCCGATTCGCCAGCGGCCGGATATTCCTCCGGTGGTGCCGGTGCAGGAAAGCTCCAACGAAAGCACGATCGACCTGCAAAAACGCGATCCGGAAGAAGATCGACTGCTGGCGCGCGAAGAACAGCGCCGCCAACAGGAACGTGACCGGCGCCGTCGAGAAGCCGATGAAGACCCGGAAGAGCACCTCGCCGTGCCTGGCACCGAGCTGAATGCCGACAACACCGTGCCGGTGGTGCCGCTGATCGACGATCAGCCGCGTCAGGGCTTGTGGGTCGATATCGAGATCTGATCCGTCCGTGTCATGAATTGTTGTACTGCGGTGACTGGTCAGCGCTGGCGTCAGGCGGCATGATTGGCGCAGTCCTGCCGGCGATGCGGCAGTTGTGATTTCTTCAAGCGATGCGCCGAACGCCATGAGCCAAGACGACAAACTGATCGACCTCAGCACCGAACGCGCCAAGCGTGTGCATGACCTCAACGAGAAACGCCTGAACGAAGTGCGCAAGGCCTTCGAACAGGCCATGCCGCTGGGAAAAACCCAGAAAAAGCCGAAAAAGAAACCGAAAAAGCGTTGAACTCCCGCCGCATCCGTTGATGCAGGTCAGTTATTTTCCCGCCTTTGCCTCCTGTGTTGACCGGACTTGATCCTGGTCAATTTCTGCGCCTGCGTGATTGGTTAACTTAGCTCCATCGCAGCAAAGCAGAGGCCAGGAGGCCACAGTCATGTTTTTCGATAACGTGGTGTTTGCCGGGGTTCTGACCGTTGGGCTCATGGTTCTGTTTTTTGCAGGGTTTGGATTTTTTATCTGGAAGGATGCGAATAAGCGCAAGAAGTAGGTCTTTCCGGGTTTGATGAGCACGCAAGGCATTTTGGGCGACTTCGGTTGCCCTTTTTTTTTGTGTCTTGGCGGCCTTTGGGCCGACCATGCTTTGGGTTGTTTTGTGTGAATATCCGTTTCTTCGGGGGCTGCGGCTGGCGGTTTCGCCCTTACGGCGACTCACTTTTTTACAAGCGCCTAAAAAAGTAAGCAAAAAACGCTTGCTCCTGCGTCCGGCCCGCTCGCTAACGCTCGGGGTCCCTTCGCTCCGGGATTGATCCGGGGGCAGCGCCTACGGTTTGCTTCGCTGCACCTCCTCTCGCTGTGTTTGGCTTCGCCAAACGGTCGCTGCGCTCCCACCCCCGGATCAATCCCTCCACTCAGCCTCCCGACGTCGCCTGCAGATCAAAAGCTGCAGCCGAGCTAACGCTCATCCTGCTGAGTGGTGAAAAGCGATGCGGTCCGCTTTGGCTTTTCTGTGGGAGCGGGCTTGCTCGCGAAGGCGGCCTGACAGCCGACCTGATTCTTCAGGTTGAACGCATCCCCTGTAGGAGCTGCCGAAGGCTGCGATCTTTTGATCTGCTTTGGCTTTGGCTTTGGCTCTTGATCTGGCTCTTGATCTTGCTTTTGACTTTCTGCCCTTCGGCAGGCCGAGCGTAGGTGTCCATCAGGGGGGGAGGCGCGCAGCGCCGTGCGGCGAAGCCGCATACATCGAGAGGAGGTGCAGCGAAGCAAACCGTAGGCGATGCCCCCTGATGGACACCGTAGCTCGGGAACCCCGAGCCCCAGCGAGCGGGCCGTACGCCGGGGCAA